>JBEKGM010000051.1:0-21697 GCA_050012795.1 Bathyarchaeia archaeon
GTAGTCCCACCATACCGGAGCCTGTGACGCTTATCATGGCAACCCTGCTGACCAAAGTAACCGCCTTCACTACAGTACCGGTGTTGACTTCTCGATCGCCTGCTACCAATGTGCCCTCGGTCGTAAGGTCGATGGAGCTTCTTATCCTGACGGGTATCTGTTTCTCCAGCACTGGCTGCATGGCTCTTGGATGAATCGCTTTAGCTCCAAAGTGAGCCATCTCACTCGCTTCAGCATATGAGAGTCTGCTGATAAGTCTGGCATTTGGCTCAATCCTGGGATCCGCGGTCATCAGTCCCTTCGCGTCTTGCCAAATCAAAACCTCATCAGCGTCAAGGGCCGCGGCGATCAAAGTAGCGGTGTAATCTGAACCACCCCTGCCTAGAGTTGTGGTTACACCGTGGGGCGATGCGGCTACATACCCAGCTATGAATGGAATCCTTCCCTCGTTGAGCATCGGTTCCAACTTGGCTCTAATTTTTCGAACCGTTACGTCCATCAATGGATTTGCCTCTCCAAAGTTCTCGTCTGTTGTTATTCCCGCATCGCCTCCCGTAAGCCACTCTGACTTCAGGCCCAATTCGACCGCCGCTCCACATAGGATCGGAGCTGACAGCCTTTCGCCGAAAGAGAGAACAAAATCCTTGGAGCGCGGCGTAAGCTCCCTTAGGCGTGCGATACTCCTCAGGATTCCACGCATTTCTAATGAGTTCTCGTCAAGCTCATCGACCACTTTGCCCAGAATAGTCTGATCGCGAATACATCCTTTTGCAGTGTTGACATGATACCTTGTAAGGCGTTCTACGAACTCATCCATGATCTTGAGGTTGCCCTCGACAGCCTTTTCACTAATACTGGTGAGCTCGTCTGTAACAGTGGGGAACGCCGATACAACAACTACCAGTCTGTGTCCTTTCAACTGGTACTCTGCAACGATTCGAACCGCACGTGAGATCGCCTGGGCGTCAACGACTGATGACCCTCCGAATTTCATCACACACTTCAATCCAAGCCACCTACTTGAAGGATCTTTCAACCGTTACGATCATCGCTCTAACCTCATGGTGTAGACATCGAGGACACTCGTAGAGCATCTCCTCAGTTTCGCAATTGGATTTGCAGTTTATGCACTGAAAGAAATAGTCCATTCTTGTCACCGTCTTTCAATCACAGTCGCTCCAGCTGAAGGTCGGGTTGAGTATGCGTCACATGCGATGCCTCGCCGTTCAAAGGCCTCCTTCATTGCACTTGCCACGTCTTTCGTGTTCACTTCAGTTCTGTTACAAACCGCGATTACGGCAGGTCCTGCTCCGCT
This sequence comes from Bathyarchaeia archaeon, assembly GCA_050012795.1. GTDB lineage: Archaea > Thermoproteota > Bathyarchaeia > 40CM-2-53-6 > 40CM-2-53-6 > FEN-987. The sequence continues at coordinate 1,316 of JBEKGM010000051.1, forward strand.
AATCGTGAAACCATGGGCCCCAGCGGTCAATGCCGCCGCTTTTACTTCACCGAACACAGGAATGGTTTTGGATCGAATAGGTTCCACGATTGAATCACTCATAGCATTCCCTATCATTCTAATGTCTGAAGTAGCCATTCCTGCCACAAGCAGAGATGCATGAGCAACGTTGTATGCAACACGGTCAAGATCCACGACTTTCGGAAGAATGGCCCGCATCGTTTTCGTTTTCTCCGCAGGAAGCTGTAACTTTGGAATAGCTACTGCAACCTCCAGATCCATCGGAGGCTTCAGGTTGGCGAAGAACAAAGGTTCTTCTGAAATCGCTATGAAGCCTCCTAAGACAGCCGCCGCGGCGTTGTCGAAGTGCACGGTGCCAGCTGAAGCAAGTTCACCGTAAGCCGTCAATTCCACAAGATCCTTGGAATTGAGTGACAAGCCAAACATTTCATCCAAGGCACGGACACAACACGCGGCTGAAGCTGCACTGCTTCCCAAACCTTTGCCAAGCGGTACACCTTTAGTTAATTTGACCATCAGACCCTCTTCTTTTCCAATCGCGTCCATAACCGTGTCTGCGACTAGCCCTGCGGTGTTCTTTTGGACTTCTGTGGGTATTTGCTCGCATCCTACACCTTCCACACTTACTCTCCGACCACGTTCAGCAACAAGCTCGATCTCCACTCTATCATAGAAGAGGTCCAGAGCCAGACCGAAAACATCGAAGCCAGGACCCAGATTGGCACTTGTGGAGGGAGCCTCGGCCTTCACCATTCTGTACATTTCAGAACTAGATCGTTTCCTAACAAGCTTCTTTCGAAGTTCAGCTCGTATTGCACTCTTCAATGTTGCCGTCCTCTTCCGAGTTTTTTGCGCGAGTGTACGCTGTCTTCTTCTCCCCAATTGAAACTTCTGGCACGGTTACATTCGAGTTACTCCGCTCGAAGGCTCCCTCAAGGATCCCCGGAGCATTACGCCAAACCGCTCGATTATTCATTTTTGTTAAATTCTCCATAACATCAATCCAAGCCGGAACAGCAGAAAACTGAGAAATCGGTTAGTTTCTTGCCGTCCGACTCAGTTAGTCTGAGTCGTAGTAGTAGTGGTTGTAGTCGTAACGAAATTGAGCAGCGCTGAATGCATTGGTGAATCTCTGTCAGTACATCAACATGACTTATGATTTAAGATTTGTTGAGCGACTCGACCGATACAAAAGACCATTTCAAGTGTGGTGGTCCTAATTCACTCAACTCTCCCACTTCACGGCATAATGTCGGCAAATTAAGAGCGGATACTTCGATTTCACTTAACTGTGAAGCTATAATGATCTGTCCAGAATGTGGGATAGGCATCATTATTGATGCACCTAGACTGAGCTTTCAGGATGCGAACGATGAACCCGTGTGTAACCATTGCGGGTTAACCTTGGACCTGACTCTTTAGGTGGTTGAATTGGATTGCCCATATTGTCGTGAATGGATGCCCTGTTCTGCCCGAACCGAAGTGTGGGAGGGGCAGGGATACGTGACAATCCTCTCATACGCCTGCGAGGAATGTGGGAGAAGGTGGGAGAACTCAGGCGATGGCGCGGGGCTAAGAGCAGTACAAGCATAGCAAAATAAGGTCAAGAAAATCGGGAAAAGCAGGCGATAATTGTTAGGCACAGCTGACAAGTAAAATGGTGCGGGGGATTTCAGCTCCAATTTACTAGTACTTTAAGCGAGGGTCATGGCGGGTCCGGAGAGGTGCCTAACGGTCATATGTGAAACGCATCCGAATTCCAATCGAGGTCAGGCATTACGTTGGCAGCTTTACTTGTGTCCTAGGTGTAAAATGAAATTCAGATCAGTGATTGAGATTTCTCGATCACGCTACTCTGAGCAAGTTACCCGTTCTGCTTAGAGTTATGGATTTCATCTCTGAATTACAGAAGGGCATTTATGCGGCTTCTATGAGTATGATATTACTCGGGCGTGATATTATGAGAGTTATCGTCACCTCCGACCATCACCTGGGTTATGCAAATTGCGACAAGGTCCTCCCCTATGCTCGGTCACGTTAGAAATCCAATGAAGTGATTGCATCATGGGCTTTGAACCCGATAAGAGCCTTACAATCGTGGAGCACTACGCGCGTGTGTTGTCTGAAGAACGCCCAATGAGAAAATGAGAGAGCTCGACAGGAGCTGTTTCGAACGTGTGAATTTGCGAACGTTCAAAATCATACAGAGCAAGGCCAGCGAATATAGACGATCTGCAAGAATCTTCAGATATCATCGGATAATTGCGGTCAAACCTGTAGCACTGGAGAATCCCGCGTAACCGTGATTCTGTTTCTTCTCGAAGCGGTCTTGCCCAACCAAGGAGCACGTCTCGATCCCTCGACAAGTGTGAAAGAACAACAGCCGCATGGACCATTGGCATGGTTAAATGTGGCGTGAATTGAAACGCGTCACGTTGGAGTGCCCTTCCTTCAATGTATTTGAAAACCCATCTTCTCGGAATCTCACATTTCCCATCTTCGTAAACTACTGCGAGGTCATCTGCAATAGTTGCACGTTCGTTTGGTCTATATTCCCTCTTCACGAGGGGTGGACAGTCCGTTGACTCTCTAATTTCCTTTTGATATTTGGGCAGTATCGTAGACGCTTGTTCCTTTAGATAATGGAGGTTTCTTTGTTGGCGAAGCACTTTTACTGCAGTTGTCCGCTGTGAACGTGCAATTTTGCAAACGTAGAAAACTCCGTACTTGTCCAAGGCCAGGCGATCGGATGCTATTGCCAGTGTTAGTAGACTGAAGAGAATTTGCGTGAACGTTTTCTTTCTATCTAACCAGTTCTTGAGTCTGATTCTTCGCTTGACGGGGTCGGTGACGTGTAGTATTCTCTGAACTGAGGGTTTCGTCAAAGGAGCTATCGTGTAATTATCTTGCTTCAAGGCGCGCATAGGCTAACACGATAGTGCTACTTGATTATAATCTCATTTTTGCCTCCAGTCCAGCTTGGTCGAGTTGAATGTCTAAAATCAATTTCGAAACGCGCGTGGAAGTGTTTCGCCTGTGGCTTCTAGGTCTGACCCTTGAGGTCATTAGCGAGCAAGTGAAAGTGTCGTTGGGGTCGGTACGCAATTTTGTTAAAGAATTCCAAGATGGAAAATATCCGGAATTCGCAGGCTTTCAAGCGTACCTTGAAGGCATGAGGTACTTGGCGAAGCAAATGGCTTCGAACAACTTGGGTCTTCCTCAAGTTGTCACGGGTCTAACCGTTTTTAATGCCTTGGTACAGCTAGGTCTCGATCCCGGGAAACTTCTCGAGCTTTTCCGTCTACTGCAACGAATTGCCCCGCATGACTTTCCGCAGAAGAATTTTGTGCAAGCGGCACTTCGGATTGCGGCATTGGAGGAGAGTACAGGGCTTAGCTACGAGCAGCTTGAAACCAGGGCCAGCACGCTCAAAGTTGCGGTCCCAGAACTCGAGGCATCAAAAAAGACTCTTGCTGACGAAATAGATTCACTGAAGGCGTCGAAGACCGAGGAGCAGAAGAAGCTCGACAAGACGCTTGAGGCGAAGAATGTCACGCTACTGATGCTTGAAACGTACGAACGTGACGTTGCCATGTTGACCTCTGCGGGCTTTAAGATCGAGGACGTTAGACGCCTTGCGAATTTTCTCATGAAGGCTGTGGATGAAGGCTACGCCGCAGTTGCCTTAGAATTGTCGCAACTGGAGAAACAGACCGGCAAGAACTACAACGAGTTGCTCGCAGAGTACAAGCGAGCAGTCTCCGATGTCGAAGCTACAAATCAGGAACTCTCCGAATCCAGAAGTGTACTGAACACACTGAATGACAGAATTACTAAACTCAAACAAGAGATGGAAGAAGAACTAGAATCTAACAAGACAACGAGAGATCAGCTCAAGCGCTATATCAACACACTTCGCCAACTTGTCGCTATCGGCGTAGACTTTGAACAATTAGATGCCCTGCAACAATTATTGTCGAGTATCGGACAACTTGGTTGGAAAGTACAGAGTGTAGTTACCTTCCTCAAATCCATCGTAGACCTGGACGAGGCAAAGAAGGCAAGGGAAAATGAGCTGGCTAACATAAACGGCGCCATCGCAGAAGCCAAGAAGAATCTAGAATCCTTGAGCAATCAAACAGCCGCAGGCAAGACCGAACTAGCCAACCTCATCAGTGAACTGACGAAACACAAGAACAGCATCGCTCAACTTACACAATTAGAAATCGAAAACAGTAGCCAGATCGAACTCGCAAACAACCTGATACAACTCATGCGAGACCCATCTAAACTCTCGATTGAACATGTGTCTGCATTGATGCTGGAATTACAAATCATCTTAGGAAACATTATGCGGCCTGAATCCTACATGTACCCACCAGATTTCGCGCCAATCCGGAAGAAAACTCGTGAGTTGTTCGAAACACTTTTTGAAAAGGAATATGTCCCGAAGGAGGAAGCGGACGCAGAACGGAAACGCTTGGGTGATCAAAACGCTGACCTCATGATGGACAAGCTAGGCAAGATGGAGCAGCTAAGGCGCAATGCTGAGGGAGAACGGATAGAAGTTCAGAAAGAGAAGGACGAAGCGACCAAACTGACGCGTGACGCGATAATGATGACCCAAGAGACAGCGCTGAAACTGGCCGCTAACCTGGAAGCCGAGGGAACCGCGAAATCATACATATGCATCCTTTGCAACAGTACATTCACCATCTGCCTGGGCCTAACTGGCTGCAACGAACCGAAAACATGCCCATCCTGTAGCGCTCCTCTAATACAGCGCGTACAACGATTCCGCTAGTACCAGCAAGCAGGCACAGATACGTCAACAGAACCTACAAGTGCACCAACAAACCGTCAAGTAAACCGTCAAGCAAACCGTCAAACGAACCAGCCAACCTTCCCACCCCAATTTTGTATTCAAATTTCGCCATTCGTGCGAGTAGTTTTCTCCACTAGGTCTTACTGCATGTTTGTCTAGCAGTTTGATAGTTGATTTGGCATTCGATCTAACACTATTGCTCTTTCTCGTGCGGTCCAGACACGCATTACATACATGTGAACGCCTCATTTTGAGCTGGTTTGGACTAAAGTAATTGAGGAGTGTACACGGCTTTCGGACCAGTGGGTAAGAAGCCCGAGTTTCTATGGGTTTCGCCGTATATGTTTTCGAGGACTGCGGTGCGGACTATTGTTGACTTTACTAACGCGTATCTCCGCATTTTGGGCTCTGCCGATTCTGGATTTCACTGCCCCGACAGAGTGAGGAATGGGTAGAGGACTATTGGAGAGAAGGAGAGTAAAGGTCAGAAGGTGTGGCTTTCAGCCGCTTCAACGTTGCATGAATCTTTGAGAGATCGCCCACGTCACGCTGTTCATGAGCGTCACTTCCCGTGCTCAACTTCACGCCGTTCTCAAGACACGCTCTAAAGCGTTGAGGCCAAGCAGATTGCGATGAGAACTAACGACTTGCCCTTCATACGTCTTCCATCACAGTTCATTTCCAAACTAATGTGATGCAAGGTTGACTGAGTAAATCAAGAACAGGCGAAGCCTTGGTACGCTACTTCGATTTGTGAGGGGCTGTTAACGATTATCTCTGGGCTTCCTTTGTAGGATTGAATGAGGCCGGTTATTCTGACTTCTTGGTTGAGGTAGAAACCTGATGGTGAACAGCGGAAGTTCCCAACATCGTTCGAGAATATGACGCCGTAGAAGTATCCTTGCCATGGAATGTTAAAGTCTAAGAAGACATTGCCTTTAGCGGAAACGTAAGTGGAAACAATCGTGCCATCAACCGTCTCCATCTGACCAACATACTGCCCAGCAACAGTCCATGAAATCACGTTAGCATTAGGATTAATCCACTTCTGCCCCTGCACGACTGACGGACTTGCAGAGACAAGACTAGACGAAGCAACCACTACTAACATGGTCAAAACAAGGACTATGATTGAACGAACCTGCTTTTCACGCATAACTAGTCACCAGCAACAGTACAGACTACCGATTTAACACATCGTCGAGACACATCGCAATTTGATTTTGGTCAGCAAAAAAGAGTTGCAATAAGACAGGTATTAAATCGCAATACAATATAGTCAATCCATGGTTCGGTAAGTTGATACCGAAACTGATGGTTACGGTTTCTATTCTGGTCGTTGCAATAGTTGCCTTCACAGGTTTAGCCTACCAAACAGTTCCTATGAGCACGACCCAAACCATAACGCAGCAGTCAACCACCACATGGTCGTCATATTCGGAGTACATGGTGACTAATTTTGTGACTTACACGACCACTAGTTACTGGGGTACCGCAACCGTCACGTGGATGCCTGGATGTTACTCATACGCCCCCTGCTTCCCAATCACTCTGTCGTTGCCCGAGCCTACTACAACAGAACTAGCTCAATCTACTTTAGAGAGTCCCAATACAGCTACTGTTCTTTACAGTCAAACGGTGACCAGCTCAATCACGGTCAGTTCAACCAACATCGTGCCTGCGTATTCAAGCGTCGGTATGAACGATGCAAGCTTTGGGGCATTATCTATTCTTGTGATAGGTATTCTGACTTTCGTGACAGCATGGCTTGTATTGAAATCGAAGCAGCGTGAATCCCATTGACCTTGCTAAAGAGAATGTTGGTGTTGGTTCTAGCAGTTACTTTCTCGACAATCGCAGTCCCGAATGTCAGGGCACAATCAACCTCCATAACGAACCTGCAAGCTCCATCAACTGCAACGGTTGGAACGGATGTTATAGTTACGGTAGCAGCAACATACGACCTTGGGTCAAACGGTTACGCCGTAGGCATAGGCATATTCGACCTTGATGCTTCGCAGTGGGTGTCTGGTGCTGCGCAGTCCTCACAGAATAAGTGCCAACCACTTACAGGGCAGGCGGCAAATCATGCGTTCTGTTTGTATCTTCCTGCGTCAACCTCTGGTTCCGATGTGGTCACGTTGGACCTTATATTCTCTTCAGTTAAGACTTACAGGTTGAGGGCTGAAGTGGAACTATTCGACTCCAATGCCCAGCTTATTTCAGGCGCAAACACGTTTCAAGATTTCTCGATTGCAGTGCAATCATCACCCCAAGGTTACAGCGGGGTGCAATCAACATCTATAACGAGTCTACAGGCTCCGTCAACTGCAACGGTCGGAACAGACGTGATGGTCACTGTTGGAGTAAAGTATGAGCTTGGGTCCGCATTTGCTGTCTCAGTAGGCATCTCCGAAATTGGTGCTAGTAATTGGACGACAGGCTCCGCAACATCTTCTCTGGCTCCGTGTCATGCAGGTCAATCCAATCTTGCCTTCTGTTGGTATCCCACAACGATATCTGGTTCCGACATATTCAGGTTCGACTTGAAATTTAACTCAACGAAGACTTACAACTTGAGGGTATCCTTACAGTTGTACGACCCGACGACTCACAAGGTCATTCCAAGTGCAACTACCACTCAGGATTTCTCAATCACAGTTGTTTCAGCAGCAACGACCAGTCAGACAACGCAAACTTACACGACATCAACACCGGCCCTTCAAATGCCGCAGCCACCACAGCCCGAAACTACACAGTCAACTAACAATACACAGCAACTAGTCCTAGCTCTTGCAGTCATAGCCGCAGTAGTGATAGGTGCTGCATTCCTGTATGCGAGACGAAAAGGACAGACGGTCAAGATAGCAGACACTGCCGTTGCTCCCTCGTCAATGAAAACGGCAGAAGGCAAGAGATTCTGCAATGAATGTGGAAACGAGTTGCCTCCAAACTTAAAGTTCTGCGATAGTTGCGGAACAGAGCAATCCTGATTCACTCTTCTCTCTTCGCAGAGTAACGTGGGTTCATCAGAGAATCGTCGAATTTCGAGACCCTCCTTAGTTGTTCCGAATCCATAAATCAAATTAGGCGCTTTCGACTATCCACAGACAGGACCACCCTTCTGGCAAAAAACTTGAGTGAAGAGAAAAAGAAAACTAGTCTAATGTTCCCCAGAAACTCGCTGCATGATACCATAAAAATTCCAAGAACAATCTGGGACAATAATGCGGGGCAGCCCTTCGCTATTATCGATTTGGCGGGAAAAGTTGGATATAGTCCTACAACTAATTCATTCCGTGAACTACTCCGTTCATCACAACGGTACGGACTCACTGAGGGTACCTGGCAGAACGATATCACAAAGACGATAGCCTTATCCGCTTTAGGTAGCTCGATAGTTGCGCCAACCAAAGACGACAATGTCAATGACTCAATGCGACAAGCCCTCGAAAGACCAGAGTTATTTCGTGATTTCCTTGCCTCCATAAATGGAAAGGTGATTCCGCCGCCTGACGTTTTCAAGAGCACGCTGATGAAAACCTTCCATCTCTCGAAACAAGATGCGGAGTTGTGTTATGATATACTTACGAAGAATATACAGGAACTCAACCTCGCCCAAGACCTCAATGGGAAAATGTACCTTCGATTAGACAAGTTGAGCACAGTTGTATCGCCAGTTATTCAGACCTTGGGAGAATCCGAGGAAACTGGAGAAGCGGCGCCTCAAGTGACGGAGGAGGCTCCAACCCAAGCAAAGTTGCCAAAGCAAATTTTTGTAGCGCATGGTAAGAACAGTAACCCCTTGGAGCAGTTAGAGAAGATTCTCACGAAATTCAAAGTCGCTTACAAAGTTGCGGTTGAGGAACCGAACAGCGGACGGCCAATAAGCCAGAAAGTTGCCCAGCTCATGAAAGAATGTGGTTCGGGGATTTTCATATTTACAGCTGATGAGGAAACTACTGATTCTCATGGTAAACAGGAGTTCCGGCCCAGCGATAATGTCGTTTATGAACTGGGGGCTGCTTCAGTGCTTTACGGAAACAAGATTGTAATCTTCAAGGAAGAAGGGGTAAGCTTTGCTTCGGACTTTAGGGACTTTGGCTACATTGGTTTCGAAAAGGATAGACTAGATGCAAAAGCAGCCGACCTGATGTTGGAACTCATAGAGCTTGGGTTTATGCAACTCACACCAACGTAGAATTTCACCCGTGATTCACTCAACTCTCCCACCGCTTGAATGAACGTCGGCTCGTTAAGAGCCGATAAGTAACTTCTCTCTACTGTGAATCCGTATGATTTGTCCGGAATGTGGAATAGGAATCATAATTGATGCTCCAAGAATAAACCTCTACGAACCCAACAATGAACCCGTTTGCAACCACTGCGGATTAACACAGGATAGTTAGGTGATTCGTTTGGACTGCCCATACTGCCGTGAATGGATGCCCTGTACGGCTAGAACTGAAAAGTGGGAGGACCAAGGCTACGTAACAATTCTCTCATATGCGTGCGAGGAATGCGGTAGACGGTGGGAGAACTCAGGAGACGGACATGGAATCAGGAGCGTGCAGGCATAGTTTCCGTTCCCTCGTTGTAATATGATTTGGGTTTAATCCGTTATTTTCACTCATCTATTGGACTAATATGATTAGCAACGTATCTACAAGGTGGTTGAAGTTCTATGACCGAAGAGAAAGAAAAGTCTCGGGTTAGTATCGTGGAGCCTCGGGCGGGGTTTGAACCCGCGACCTGCCGCTCTCTCAATGATTCTTTACGAGGCGGCCGCTTTCCGGTGCCTTTAGATCATCTACCAGGCTGAGCCACCGAGGCTTGTATCTGTACGCAAAGCTTTCAGGACTTAAAGTATGTTCCTCGTTGATCAGATCACGAATTGTTCTTGGCCCACATTACGGTTCGTAAGGCCTAGTCTGCTTGTTGAGATTGTGCGATCGCCGAATAGGGTTGCTTCATTCTTTCCATCATAGATGGCTGCTGCTAATCTTCCGATCGAGTCCGCTTTCATGATTCCACTCCCGCTCATCCCAGTTGCGAGTATGCAATTATCTATCTTATCGACAATGGGCGTGCCGTCAAGAGAATTTAGGTCGTAGAAGCCTGCCCATGAGTTTGATGGCCTTACGTTCGTGAAGCATGGGAAATATTCACTCAGGATCGGATAAATGTTCATCGTGAAGTAAGCCTCTTCTGCGGCCGGTTCCTCCTCAAACGAGAAGGCTCGTCCAACATCATCGGCCACTGAGACCCAGAAGGCTCTCTCTCCTCTGACTGGACGGAAGTAAACGCCTCCTTTAGGCAGAATTGTGAAAGGGATCGTGTTCTCTTCATTGAATCCCTTGATGTTCAACAATCGATCGAGGCTGGTGCCCTTGAGCTGGAAGACCTGCCGCTTCTTAGGCTTCATATAACAATCAATGCCAATCGGATCAAAGAGCATGGCCGTTCGGGCTCCTGCTGCAATAACGGTTACATCGGCCAAGATTGGTCCCTTTGCCGTTTCGATCCCTGCGATGCTCTTATCCTGCCACACGTACGGCTCACCAGGGAGATCGAGACTATTCTTTGCCACTAGTCGAAGGGTCTTGGCCTCGACTCCAAATTGGAATTCTCCGTTGAGTTTTCGATATTCGGTCTCAAAGAATTTCGCTATCAGATCAGGCGCAACCGTACCGCAATCTGAACCAAGAACCGCCTTGTAGATACTCCCCAAATCCATGAGTTTGCTCTGCTCAGATGAAGGATTCAACACGAGGTCAGGAACCATACCTGAGAGTTCGTTGGGCTCGAGCACTCTGAACCGGACCCCCTGCTCCGTCAGTCCCGGTGCAACGGATTCGAACGATTTGAATTGAGGATCAGTCAATAACCAGAGATATCCAATCAACTCGAGGTCCAAGTCGAAGCCTAGTTTTGTTTGAACGTGCCTGTAAAAGTCGATGCTACTGGAAGCTAAGAGACGATTTACGTCCGATGTGAAGGTGTCGCGGACTGCTGCCATGCTTTTCGCTGTATCACCCTGTGCTGGTGCAGGTTTTCGATCAACAATCAGAACTGAAAGATCGGGATGCGTCTGCTTTATGTGGTAGGCAATCGAGAGGCCAATTACTCCTGCGCCAACGACTAGGACGTCATAATGCTTTGACGACACGGATCCCACGTCGTAGGGCTGGGTTGATGTGGATTATAAGCTGCTTGCGCCTCAAAACCCGTTTCCAAACTGCCCCGTGGGAGTAAGCTTTTAGCTATCCTGCAACCCGCCGACTCTTCGGTAACTGAAGATTGAGAATGAGGTACGACAAGCGGACAGACAGACTACAGATGATCATAGGCGACGGAGAGGGAGCATCGAGCAAAGTACTGGATGAAGACGTCACGATTTCATACACTGAAACCGGCGATATTGCGATTATCAACGTCGCCAATGCGCTTACCCGGATCTTCGATGGCTTAGGCGTCAAAATGCCTTCAGAACGTCAAGTAGCCGCGAACGAGCACGAAGGCGGTTGGAAGGTTGATGTGGACGCGGACAAATGTCTCGGTTTCGGAAGCTGTGTCATAGTCTCACCGGACATATTTCGCTTGGACGAGCGACCCGGCCGAGGCGTGTTCCGAAGCAGAGCGAAGCTTGACGTGCTTGATGAAACTGGAGGGAAAGACTTTGACCGCCTTCGGATGGCTGCGCAATCCTGTCCTACGCAGGCGATATCTATTGTTGACAGGAAGACTGGAAGACGAATCTACCCGTCTGAGTGAGTTCACGATCAGAGATTTGAACTAGCTTCCGGGTAGACGACTCTGGTGCAATCGAAGTTTATTTATTAATCTTCATGGGGATTAACGGATCTCTTGTTAACCATTGAGAAACTTCAAGGATTCGAAATGGAAAGAACTTAGTGCAACCGTCACTGGTACGATTCGAGAGAGACAGATTAAGTTCGCTCGACTTCAATTCATTGACATTAATGGCATTTTGAAGAGTGTTTCCGTTCGAACTAAAGAGATCGAATCAATTCTCGAGAACGGGAAATCGTTTGATGGGTCATCGATTACAGGTTACCGGCCAATTGAGGAGTCGGATCTAGTTGCGTATCCTGACCCGTCCACTTTCGTGATCATCCCTTGGCGTCCTACAGAGAAATCTACGTGTAGGTTCATATGTGACATTTACACGCCAGATAACAGGCGCTTTGAGGCTGATCCGCGTTTCGTGCTTGAGAAGGCTATGGATCAGTGCAAGAAAGCCGGTTTCAGATTCAATTGTGCACCTGAACTTGAGTTCTTTCTTCTTCAAGAGTCGACGGCGACGCCCACACCCATCGATATGGGAGGTTACTTTGATTTGCATCCAAGTGATCTTACGGACGACCTGAGGCGCGAAATAGCAGATACTGCAGAAGAGTTCGGTATAGAGATAGAGGTAGCGCATCACGAAGTTGCGCTTGGCCAGAATGAGATCGACTTCAAGTATGGTGGAGGTCTCGAAACGGCTGATCGCGCCGCAACGATGAAAATGGTGACAAAGGCCGTAGCGGCAAGGAATGGGTACATAGCAACTTACATGCCGAAACCTTTTGGGAACGTGAACGGCTCAGGCATGCACGTTCATGAGAGCTTATGGAACGCGGAAGGTTCAAAGAATTTGTTCTACGCCGATAACGACGCAACGGGCTGCCTCTCGGAACATGCGCTTCACTTCATTGGAGGACAATTGGTTCATGCCCGGGAGATGTGCGGAGTTCTCGCATCTTGGCCCAATTCCTACAAACGTCTAGTTCCCGGGTTTGAAGCCCCTGTCTACGTTGCTTGGGCCTTCAGAAATCGATCCCCCCTCATACGCGTACCGAACTTCGGAAAGAAGCCGAATGCGGCACGAATGGAAATCAGGTGCCCCGACCCGGCAGGAAACCCGTACCTGCAGTTCGCAGTTCTATGCCTCAGCGGCCTAGATGGAATCAAGAGAAATCTGAACCCTCCAGAACCCACAGAGCTGAACGTGTACAAGTTGAGCTACGAGGAACGAAAGCAGAGAGGCATCATTTCACTTCCTGAATCCCTTTCGGAAGCGTTGCTAGAGATCGAGAACAGTGAATTCATGAAGGCTGCGCTCGGGCAGGAACTGTGGGAAAACTACCTGAAAGAGAAGCATCACGAATGGGACTTGTACCGGACCCAAGTTACTCCTTGGGAAATAGAGCGGTATATGAGAAAACTGTAGAGTTCGATGTGTGTTTAGCCGCCTTGGTGCGATTGGACGCTGAGGTAGTCCAGTTTGGGTGCTGCTGACTTAGCTTCAGATGGAGGTCGGCTTGCTATCCGCATTAAGATCAGCCGGTTAGTTGTGCCAGGAACGCTTCCTTTCAGCATAACATACTCGGAATTAATTTGCCCGTAGCGAATGAACCCTCCTTTCGGGGTTACCTCCATTCCGTTGTTTCCTACTTTGATGACAATCTTGTTGTATTCGGTTCGTTGATGGAATCCCATCTGTCCAGCTCGCGGGACTGAGTACTGGACGTAATGTGGCGTCCATCCACCGATGGATCCGACTTGGCGAACGGTCTTGTTTGCTTTGTGTATCTTCCGCCTAATCCCCCACCGCTTTACCGGCCCCTGAATTCCTTTCCCCTTCGTAATTCCGATCGTGTCGACGGCTTGGCCTTCCTTTACGAAATCGCCCACCTTTACTTCTGAACCAAGCAGCTTCTTCGCGTACTCGAACCTGTCCTTAATCGTTCCGCCGCCCACTTTGACCTCAATCAAGTCAGGTGCCTTCTTTCCTCTCTTTGCAAGTCGAGGCTGAGTTGCCATGAGGATACGTATATCAGAAATCTTGGCTAGGTTATCTTTAATCTTCTTCAATCCTTGCTCGGTCTGAAACTTCTCTGGCACTGATATGACCCTCTCGAAGTCCTTGGACGGTTTTTCAATCCATGCTTCACAGAAAGTGCGCGTGCCCTCGTATGTTTGGGTATGCGCTCGAAGCGCGCACGCTAACATTGGTGGAGATTCAAGGATCGTGAGTGGAATGACAATCTCTTTGCCAAAAGTGAGTGAACCCTCCCGATTATCGACAGCAATCCCGTAGCTCATACCAGCCTTGAAGCCGGCGAATGCCAAAAGCCGAGGGCCTTCCTTAGTTTCAGGCCAATGCCTGATTCTACCAACCCAACGTGAAGCACGACCTCTAGGCAAGAACGCTAATGAACCACGTTTGGGAGCATGTACCTTTCTGTGACCCAATTACCATGCCAACTTGAGATGTTACTTCGGCCCAGTTCGGTGTGAGCTCTAAAATACTTTGTGCGCGGTCAGTTCTAGAGCGATAGGAGAGCTTAACAGGGCTGTTTAGGCGTCTTCGTCGCCATCATCTTCGTCCTCATCGTCACCCCCTGCTTCGGCCACGGGTTCTGCACCCTTGCTTTCGAATGTTTGCATGGCCTCCTGCAGCTCTTCTTCAGTAATCTTGCCAGCTAGGAAGAGAAGATCGTTGATCCATTCAGAAACAAGAGCGTCTACGTTTGCCGCAGGAACCAGCGGATGCTTCTGCAAGACGCTCTGGAGATCAGTGAAGAGCTTATCTAAATCCACGGCGTCGACCTTCTGTTTCTTCCCGTACGTGAACTTCAACACTGCCACTAGCTCCCGCTCTATGCATCATACCTTTTTGAAGCTTAGCAAAGCACCCTGTTTATCCTATTCTCACACAGAGCCAGGCTCAATTCACCCAACGGGTACGGGATAAGAGACAGAGTCAAGTAAGCTAAACTCGCGCCCACAAATTCAGAGCCTACCGAAATGAGTTTAATCTTAATCAGGCAGATTCCTTAAAGAAATGATCAGGATTATTCTCTCTGCTTCCGATGCGTTTAACTTACAGATAGGTCGAGCTTCTCGTTTGCTGCGGGATCGTTGACAGTCACGTGACCTGGAACAGCGGGGGTAGGAATTGGTGATTCTCCCTAAAGCCAAGCCAGGTCAAAGGCGCAGGACTGAACACTCATCGAGTGTGTCCACAGGCTCCTGTCCCGCAGGGGTTCAGGGGTTCGAATCCCCTCCCCCGCACCATGAGCAACCTCCCCCGTAAAGTCCCGGATGAATCAAACGTTAGAATCGCTGAGCACGCGTTCTGGATGCAGAAGAACGGTTACAGTGAATCAACAATTCGAGCCGCCGTTAAAACCCTACGGCACCTATCCCGCAACTGCAACCTCCTCAACCCGGAAAGCTTCCTCAACTACAATGCCACAGCCAAATATGGAGATAATAGGAGATGCCACATACTCGATGACGTAACCCGATTCTACAAGTCCCTAAACATCCCATTCAACAGGCCAAGACACAGGGTCGTGGAGAAGCTCCCCTTCATACCATTAGAGGCTGAGATTGACTCCATCATATCCGGAGTTAACCTGAAGACAAGCGTCTTCATGCAAATCGTAAAGGAAACGTGGGCAAGGGCAGGAGAAGTTTGGGCATTAAAGTGGATTGACGTCGACTTCAACAAGGCCACCGTCACGATTACTCCCGAGAAAGGCAGCCGACCACGACTGAAGAAGCTGAAACCTGAAACAATAGCAGCCCTACTAAGGCTGCCTAAAGTTAGCAGATTCATCTTCCACAAAGACAACGCGAACCGGTACGAGAGCTACGACGACTTCTACAGGTACTACGCCATTCAACGAGCTAAGATTGCGAATAAACTGGGAAACCCGAACCTGACAAGAATCAGCTTCAAAACCCTACGACATTTCGGAGCCACCAAACGGTACTGGGAAACCAAAGATATTCTCCACGTCATGCAAG
The DNA here is from genome assembly GCA_050012795.1 of Bathyarchaeia archaeon. Taxonomy (GTDB): domain Archaea; phylum Thermoproteota; class Bathyarchaeia; order 40CM-2-53-6; family 40CM-2-53-6; genus FEN-987. The sequence goes on from JBEKGM010000051.1 coordinate 16,986, forward strand.
AACTGGGCCACCGGTCCATCAAGAACACGCTCATCTACACTCAACTCGTCAAATTCGAAGGCGACGAGTACATCAGTAAGGCCGTTAAGACAACTAAGGAAGCTGAGGCCCTAGTTCAATCAGGCTTCGAGTTCATCTGCCACACACCAGAAGCCTACATGCTATTCCGGAAAAGAAAATAACCGTTGACCAACCTCCGATGGCTCACTTGGGCCGCTACAAGACATTTCCGAAGCCAAGGACTCAACGTTCAGATTCGTTCTATACGGTTGGGTAATGTGGTGATAGATGGGGAGGTCATTGGTGATGGGTGGAAGATGGCGATTGAACTGAAGACCCCTAGGGATGATATTACTCGTGGGATAGGACAATTGGCGGAAGCATTGGCCTACGGGTACAGTAAGGCTGTCATGGTAACAACGTTACGGGCTGCAAAGGATATTGACTCTAAGGTCTTTGATAAGCTGGGAATAGTTCTCTTGGGTGTGGATTCTAAGGGAGCTGCTCATCAGGTTTATCCGACCTATTCCACGTGAAAATATGTCGTGAATATTTGGGACCTTCTGCCCAGAGAGTAGTCTGGCCGTTCCGCTAATCCCTCAGGCTGGACCTGTGTCTACTTACGAAATTGAAAGGAGGGGTAGTGCAAACGCATATGAACCGTCAGTGCATTGTTGACTAGTGCAGGCACAATAGTCTCGTACCCATTTGTATTGAAATCGAAACCCGCTCGAGTAAGAGAACGGCCAGAGACGGACACGTGACCGTTGGGCTCCCCGAAGAATTACTTCTTTGACTCTTGTTTTCGCCTTTCCAAAGCTCGCAGATGCCGCTCGAAGTGTTTATCCAAGTCTTCTCTCAGTTTCTTGATGTCCTTCTTCATTTTCTCTATTTCTGCTCTGTCACCCAAAGTGAATCACAATCGTTTTCTCTTCGATGAATTCGAGTATGTACGATTAAAAATATTGCGCTGTTCTTTTAGGGGGGGGTTCCAGCCGTCTAGGGTCATAGCCCAGAATCGCATTTCCGAAAATGCGTAAGACTCTGCAATTCACTGTGCACGCCCTCCTTAAGTTTCCACTCTCGCTCGTAGTTGCTTGAACAGGAGCATGCTCCGATGGATGCGTTCGCCACCAAAACTCCGAAGACATCAGTCAAGCATTGCTATTTTTCGACGAAAGTCTTGCCTGCGGCGCTTGGTGAATGATTGTGCCGAATGTTATGCTGCTGACGAGTTACGGCTGTACGCCCTGCTTGCGAATAAAGCGTATACTGAACGATTTGCAGGCGGAGATGCCAAACTTATGTGTCGAGGAAGTGGAGTTCAAGTCGGTTTCAGGTTCGAAACTATCCATCGAAAATAACGTACTGTACCCACCAGCGGTTTTCTTGGAAGGCAAGCTGTTGACCAAAGGGAAAATCGACGCTGGAAAGATGATTGCGGCAATTCGGGAAGGTCATCCATGACATCTCTCTTATTATTGGGGTATGTGATTGCTGCTTTCGTTGCTGGAGTAATTGCTCTGGCCATGCCATGTTGTTTCAGCGTTCTACTGCCCGCTTATTTCGCTCAAAGCTTCAAACAGAAGAGTCGCCTCGTGGGCATGACAGCATTATTCTCGACAGGCATAGCCACAGTCATGTTGCCTTTAGCTTTCGGCATTTCATTTGTCGGAAGAGCCTTGGGAACAAGCCACGAGTTAATCTTCGTAGCTGGTGGGTTGCTTATGGTTCTGATTGGATTCTGGACGTTGTGGGGATGGGGGATGCTTCCGAAACTTGATTTTCCAGTCAACTTGAGTAAGGTCAATGCTGCGTCCGTTTACACGCTCGGAATCTTCTCAGGCGCTGCAACTTCATGTTGTGCACCCGTCTTAGCGGGAGTCCTCATCCTTGCCGCCTTGACGGCTAACATGTTAGAGGGTATTCTAGTCGGATTCGTGTACGTTGTGGGAATGGTGTTTCCGTTGTTTGTGATTGCTCTGTTGTGGGAGAAGTATGAAGCAGTAGACGTGAATCCTCTTGAAGGTAAGCTCATCACTCTGAAGCTTTTCGGACGAGAATACTCCAGCCATTCGTCTAAACTGATTGCTGGTGTGATGTTCCTGATGATGGGTGTAGTCAATATCTATGTGGGATGGAGCGGAAATATGATTCCAGCCCCAGGTGCAAGTCTGATTGGTGATATGCAAGCTAGACTGCAAACGGCGCTTCTAACAACATTCACTACTCTCTCAATAGAACCTGCAATTCTAGCCGTAGCAATTGCGCTGCTTTCATTCCTTGTGGTAACACGATTAGGCTCAGGCAAGGCAAGACGAACAGTGGTCGCCGTTAAGAGTAATCCGAATATGCAGCTGAGCGGCGCGAATATGGAAGTGAAATTTGAGAATGTCACAAGCTGAGAAGCCTACAATCGCATTCATCCTCTCACTCATTGGTGGAATCTTCATTCTACTAGGAGGAGGAATGATGTCCATGATGACATCATACGGCTACGGCGGTATGATGAACGGTTATTGGGGATATGGCGGAATGATGGGCGGATATGGACCCGGATTGGGATATGGTCCCGGATTCGGAATGATGGGCGGATACGGCTACGGGGGAATGTTCGGACTCGCAGGAATACTCTTCGGCGTTGTCGTAATCGTTGCCGCCCTAATGCTCTACAATAAGCCGGTTGACCATGCAAAATGGTTTCCCACGTTCTAAAACGTTCTAAAACACGTTTTAAAACGTTTTAAAACACGTTTTTGAGCTGTTTACAAACATCCAAGCTAGAGAGCCTAGAGCAGCTCACCTGCCAGTCTTCTTAGCCATCTGGCGGCTTCTGTCCGCCTTGACTTTCCGATCTAGGGTTGCTAGTTTGTTCAGATCGGTTAGGGAGTTGGTCAGGGATTCACCTAGCTCTACTGAGAGGAACTTGAAGTATTGGTCAACTATCTTCGGAATAGTTTCTACTAATGAAGTCTGGGTTCTGTAATCCTGCGCTAATGATGAGCGGTGGAGGAGGATCCCCGCCAAGAGGCTACTGAACCCGCCCACCATGAGCTCCACCCCGTTACTCCAGATTGCTTCAATCGCGGCCGGGTACCCTTTGATGAATGACATGAGGTTGATTTCCGTCTGCTTCAGCATCGCTTCTTCCGGCTTGGAGAATTTGTGTTTGCTTGCGGATGAGTTCACGAACATTGTTGGCAGTAGCTCAATCAACTTCTCAGGGTTGTCTTCAATTGCATGAAGGAGCGGCTGCATCACTTGTTTTAGGGCTGACGTCGGCTCCGCGGGAAGCAGGCGGTCGCTCATAATCCAGTGGCCGAGTGAGGTAACTCGCCATGTGCGGTCAATCACGTCATATGACGCGTATCCTTTCTGAAGGAGACTCTTGAGTGCTCGGGAGATCGTTGACAGACTCCCCGGCTTCACTCCCCGCGTCCTCCTCTGTCTCCACAGCTCGGACACTATATCATCAAACGTGGAAGGTTTGGAAATGATTGGAAAAACCTCTTGCTCCGTCAAACCTAGAGACGTCATGGTCGGTCAGTAGTGCGCAGAGGCCTATAAATGTAATGGGTACAGTGCGGATGCCGCAGACTACACCGTACCGTAGCTTTTTAAGACTCGGCTGGCGGAAGATACTCTGTGGGAGCAATGTCAAAAAATATTCAGGGGAAAGAAGAAGAATGGTAAGACCGTTGAAAATACTGGGGCCTTGGCAGGTTACGCGAATTTGCGATTCGCCTGATGGAGCTAGAGTCTTGGCTGATGAGTTGGACCTTTCGCCTGGACTCGTGTCGATAGTGAAGAAAGAATGTAATGACCCGGCCAAGATGGCGCGCAGGACCGGAGCTCTCAGTCCTGAATTTGCTCCGCAGACTATTTCTGGTATGTTGCAGCCTGCCACAACTCCAATGGGCCAAATCGCAAACATAGCGGATACAGTAATGAATGGTAGTACGATGACGCATGACAATCTGAAAAAGACTACTTCACCGTACGACGCAACACTTGACAGTCTTGATGATTCGGAGTATTCTGATTACGATCAGGCATCTTTTCCGGACAACTACTACTCACCAACCTGGGTGCAACCGCCATCGTTCAGCGCAGTTTTACTTAATCCGCTTGAAGCAATGACTCACGCAGTTAAGACGGCACTTAACTCGCGAATCGCGATGAAGGCTACGGAGTTCGGTGAGAATATGGCTCGCAAATTGTTGCCTGACCACAATTTTGAGGTTACCCAACCACGAAACACTTACCTTGACAGCCTCAGGGAACGCGTTGAGAAGTACCTGGAGAAGCAAACGAAACGCACTGAAATTGAATCGAAGGACGAGGGCTCTAAAGCTCCTGCATCCACATCCACACAGCCGCCCAACCCACCACCCGATAAGCCTATCGTTGAGAAGCAGTCGGATCCACTCACCAAGGAGAAGTTGACTAACCGTGAAGATGAAGATTCTATCGAAAAAACCAGCGGTTGCGCTCCCCAAAAGGACACCGTTAACGCTGACAGCCCAAACGGAACCGAGACGCATGTTGGGGACGTTAACCTTCCTGAGAAGGCCATCTCTGGCCAATGGAGCGATAATATTCCCATTACGCCGCCGGCGTTTACATCGCCTCAAGTACCACCAGAATCAAAGGGGCAACAGAACTCGCCGACGCAAAAATCCGTTTCAGATAACACAAGCCAGTCACCAAAG
>JBEKGM010000052.1:0-21387 GCA_050012795.1 Bathyarchaeia archaeon
TCAAGACCGATTTTACAAATTCATACTTTCGATGGAAAGTATCGACTTCACCTATTCGCACTCACCGCGGTTTGGATTCAAGCTCAATCGCGAGCTTGAGCTTCAGATCCTCAGCGTGCACCCTCTCATCTGCGCCAATATCTTCAAGAAGTCTCTTCGCCACAAGGTCGATCCCACTAACTGATTCTACGCGCGCATGAGCCTGAGTAACATATTCCTCTCCCACTTGGTCTTCGTACCGCATGAGAGCCTTCATTGCTTCAAGGACGGACATTCCTGTCAAAACGTTTTCCTTCATCGATCGCGCTGACTCCATTGCATTCGCATAGAGACTGCCCATTTCACTTTTGCAATCCCTAACTGATCCTAAGCCGTGTTCGTAATCTCTGCTCATCTGTTCCAGAATCTCTCTGTGGTTTCTAGTTTCCAGCATAATCTTGCCTAGAAGTAATCTAACTTGCGCATTCTCAGCCTTATCGAATAACACTTCGTACAACTGATACGTGACATCTTCCAGTTGCGCTAGGCAGGAGAAAACCACCATTTATTCCAACTTCCAGTTTGACTCAAAATGCCCTTTTGTTACCTAATCTAATTGCGGTAACTCTTGAGAGCTCATTGACGAGGTTCACTGACCGGATCAAACCCGTACTTGTTACCCTCTCCGAATTGCCTACCAATGACTTTCTGACAGCTCGGGCAAGTGTAGGTCAGCGCGGGAATTAAATTGACATAAACGTACCGATTCTTCTCACGATCCCAACTTAACGAGTCCGGGTATCTCCCGCCCTCCAATCTATCAAGTGGAGCCTCGCAGTTTGGGCACGGCGGTGCAGGCGGCGCAAGAATTTTCAGAACCTTCGAAAATTGTGCAGAATCGTAATCATGGAACCAAGACAAATGAACATCGCTAGAGGGTGCTTTGGGTCTACCTATTATCGCTTCGTCTACGCGATAAATAGAATATGAATATGTAGAGAGATTAAAATCAACTTCGATAGAAGCCACTGGCACTTATTACATGTAATGATCGTTGATGGTATCATGCCCTACCAATTCGATTTCGACCTGACAAAGGTATCCAGATCATTCTTCAGAGAGGTAGTTTCGGCCGCGCATAGAAGAAGAGTTCATAGAAGGATTGGTGACGTTGCTCTGCGTGTCCTTCGACGCTGTAAGATTCAGGAAATTACAGGTTTAGATCTCACTCAAGCGTTGATGCTGCTCGAAGATTTTATAGACATACAAATGAAGAACATTGATGACCGAGAACGGTTCCTAAAGACTTCGAAACGAGTGCTCTTTCTACCCCACTGCTCAAGGAAATTCATGGATAACAGATGTAAAGCGCTCTTCGATCCGAAGACTCCATCATACAGTTGCTCTCACTGCTCACCTGACTGTCTGGTAAATCAAGCCACAGCAGCCGGCGAAGAGAAACATTATGATGTGTACGTCGTGCCCGGCGGATCTTGTATCCATCGAATTCTGGAAAGAGGTAGCTACGAAGCACTAGTAGGAGTTGCTTGCGGCGAAGAAATAAAACTCGGTGATGGCCTGCTGAAGAAGACCGGATTACCAGGCCAAAATGTGCCTTTAATCAAGAATGGTTGCGCAAACACAACCTTCAGCATTGAAGCTCTGCAGAAGATCCTGTGAAAGGCATAAAAATCACGGAAAAACGCATCGTCCATAATACTTAAAGGCAATATCACGGACGACGGCGCCGTCGTGATCGGTAGTGTTCTGCTCCCATTGCGGATCTCCAATCCCCCCTGGACAATCCGAATGCGCGAAATGCACCGGATCAGATCAAACCGTGAATCCTAACGCCGTCGTTCCTGAAGTGCGTGTCGAGAACACTTCACAATTAGCCTCAAACATTCCATTGACCGACGCAGAGAGAATTCTATGGCACAGAGATTCAACTCACGGACTAATCCACAAGGAGATTACTTTCGAAGAGGCAGTCACTAACAAGCGTTGTCTAAGGTACGATGTGCCAAACAAGAGAATCGTAGCTCAAGTCGGAATCGATAACATGCCAGAAGTAGTCATAATGAACGTGCACAGAGTTAATGACTCACTCAGCGGCGGGATATTTCTGACACCTTATGGTGGCCCCAGGCGAGGAAACCTGAAGATCTTCGGGGACGTTTCCTTGTTAGTTGACGGAAACCTTGTAATGACTTTCGAGAACATCAAAGATCCGCAGGGATTGAAACAGTTGATTCAAGCACTGAAACGAGCTCACCTCGGGCCCATGAGCGGGAGGATGTGGGCAGCGCAAAGATCGAGGGATTCATTTCAGAGGTTTGGTAGACAACCGGACGGGAACATCTGATTGGATTAGGGAATTCCTTACCTGACAACGCGGCTTCTCCAGACTGAGCACACCCGCACTCTTGAAATGCATCTCCTCATTCAACAGCTTGCGATAGTTGTGGAACCCAAGGCAGTTAAGATCGTCGAAAAACTCTGCAAGACGGCTCTCTCGAGGAGTGGACTGAGTTACGATTACACGATCAACCCTTACACAGGTTGCCTTCATGGATGTATCTATTGTTACGCTAATTTCATGCGCCGCTTCTCAAACCATCTGCAGGACCCGTGGGGCAGTTTTGTTGATGTAAAAGTGAATCTACTTGACGTGTTAGCGAAGGAACTACCAAAGCGCCCTGGAGGTAGTGTTTGGCTCAGTAGCGTATGCGACCCGTACCAGGAAGTGGAAGCAAAATACAATCTGACACGAGGTGCAATCGAACTATTATCATCATATAGAAAGTTCTCAATCTCCATCTTGACCAAGAACGCCCTCGTTCTCCGCGACCTTGACTTGCTGACGCACATTAAGGATAGACTCGATATTGGATTCACAATAACAACCTTCGACCCTGACGCTCAACGAATCTTCGAGCCATACGCTTCTCCATTAAGTGACAGGATTGACGCTCTTACGAGGTTGAGCTCAGAGGGCTTTGATACATGGGTCTTCATCGCGCCGATGCTCCCGTACGTGACGGAGGTCATGCTTGAGGAAGGATTGAAAGACCTGGCGGAGACTGGCGTAAAGAAGTTGATGACTGATCGTTATAATGCACGAGGCATGATAATTAATCAAACACTCAGGGCCTACGAGCGCTGGAACCCCACGATCGATCTTCAGCAGATTCGTCAACTCCTGTGGAAAGGGGACGAGTACTATAACATGCTCGAAGACAAGATTTCCAAAATATGGAAGACTGAAGCCCCGAATGTAAATTACGCAAGGGACATGGATTGGCACCTCGCTCACAAAAGTGAGCTTTAGACACGAAGGCTAAACTCATCACAGAAGGGAAAATGCAGAGACAATGAATCAGAGGGTTGAAATGTGACCGAGTATGGGATGCTGCATGGCCGTTGTATCCAATTCATTCATCTTAGTTATATTCAACTACGATCCGTAGTTAGCATGGCACCTAGGTGGTTGTATGGCAATTGAAAAGGAGAGGGTTTATGTGATTTCGAAATCAGGGGTGAGCCTCGAGTGAAATCGATTTTTACGCAGATTATGTTGGCGCTAATTCTCTTCCTCGCAATAGTTGGCGTGACGTCGAACATGGTGACAGCGAGTTCTCTCAAGTTCCATCCAGAGGATAACTCAACCCTAACTTTACCAACAACAACGTTCACACCATCGACCTCATCCGTGCCTAGTACGGCAACGTCCTCTGCAGATACAACTGAGGCAACATCTTCAATCATATCAACCGAGTCACAAACCGTGCTCGCCACAACGAGTTCCCTGACAGGTACGACTGAGGCATCATCTTCAGCATCCTCTATGATATCGACCGACACTACTGCTACAACAACCGAGGCGGCCTCATCAACTGAAACTCTTACGTCCTCAGTCACAAGCCCACCGGCGTCTTCATCAACCTCAACGTCAGTTGCAACTTCCATAATATCGACCGGCCCAAGTTCAACATCCACTGCAACCTCGACGATTGTGACCACATCAACGGTCACAGCCTCAACAACAGAATCAAGCCATTGGGGGCGCACGTCGTGGCAATTTGGGCAGACCTCCTGCTATAACTACGGTTACAATGGATGTTACGGCAACGGTTACAACGGTTACAGCGGCTACAATGGATGTTACAACGGCTACGGTAATTGTTATCCAGGGAGCGGCTACAATAATTGCTATTACCCAGGATATGGGTGTAATCAAAGTCTAAGCTACGGCTATGGGAATAGCTACCCCTATCAGACAGCAACCGTCACAAGCTACTCAATCATAACTGCAATAAGCGTTACAACCTTGACGGCGATCTCTACACAAGAACCCCTCACGTTCACATCAACATTAACCAGCACAACCGTCGACACAACAATGGAGACAGGTTTGGGTGCGCTAGCCGCCGTCTCCCTTGCGTTATTCCTGGCGACACTATTCATGATGATGAAACGGAATTCTCAGCTTAGCAAGCCCTCACCATATAACTCACAAGTGCAAGCAAACTCGGCGCAGACACCCGCGGGAACATTTTGCATGCACTGCGGTGCAAAATTAGGCCTGGGCGATACTTTCTGCCGCATATGCGGTAACAAACTATCATGAATGCGCTTTAACTAACCTCAAAGTGCCTGCACAGAAGCTATTTCACCCATAGTTGGCCGAGCGGTCCCAAGATTTCTTTATAGTTCGGTTCTACAGCCGGATCCTCGGAAATCCACCTATACTTTTGCCTACCGTTCTGATCAAGAATGAAGACAGATCTCTTGGCTGCCGTGTAACCTTTCAAACCTGCAAAGTTCTCGTGAAAAACACCGTAGCTCCTTATCGTCTCTCTCGTGTAGTCGCTGAGAATGACGAACGGTAATTGGTTTACCTCAGCAGGCTTTGTTCGTAAAAGGATCATTCACACTTATAGCAACCACTTGCGCCCCGAGCGCCATCATTGACTCCATCGAATCACGAAAAGCGCACATTTCCTTCGTGCAGACACTCGTGAAAGCATCTGGGAAGAAAGCGAGCACGATCTTCTGTCCTACGAAGTCTTTCAGTGAACGGATTCCATTATTCTGATCAAAGAGTTGAAAGTCAGGAGGGTTATCATAAAACAAGCAGACGGCACCTCAGGTTATTGGGATTCGAAAATTAGGTTAGAATAGTTTCCCTTGAACTGTTGTGTAACCTACCGAATTCGTATAATCTTCTACGCCCCTTTTGACGCTTGATCACGCTGATGGATTTTTCACAGAACCCAGCCTCTGTTGGTTAAGGAGAAGATCGTTGAGTCAAGAATTCCTGGCCGTGGCTGAACTCTCATACACGCGCGGCCGTGATTCAAAAACTTCGATGACTACGCTTTCGCTCTTGTGCCTAAAGCGTCTTCGAGCACTTGCTTCTTGCTCTCTGCGATCTCTGAATGTTTCTGCAATTCACGAAAGTCGGATAAGAAATGCTCACCCTTAGGCGTAATGTGATACATTCTTTCCCCCCCTGGTGCGTTCTTCACCTCGACAAGGTTCAGTTGCTCGAGCTGTGACAGGTATTTCTGTACCAGGTCGAAGCTTAGGTTGCCTAGGTACATTATCCTTGTTTTTCGGGACCCGTCCTTGGCGATTTCTAGTATATTGGCAGTTATCTCGATTCGGTCGCGATATTGCCGTTTTCGCTTTTCGATGTTAGCCACCTGGTGTCCCGCCAGTTTCTGATATATATCGCTAATATAGGCAGTTATGAAGGTTAGTTCTAGAACACTTGTCTAGGATCTAAATGACGCCGACTGCTGGTTAACATGTCCCAGTCATGATTAAGCGACCAACACTTCTCAATTCTTCTTAGGCAAAAATGGAATGAACCTCCCCGAGGCATAATAAGAATAGAGAATGGTGGGCTCATTGCCAACGTTCGGGCAGAAATTAAGGCCTGAGAATGCTGAAGAGAAGTTCGCTAAGGGCAGACTGTTGCGCAGACTGCTGAGCAAGCCAGTGTTATGGAATGTTCGGGTTTGTTCGGCGTTGTTCGGTGTTGTTCGGGCTTGTTCCACGATGTTCCGGGTTCCCGTTTTACGGCTGTTTTACGCCTGTTTCATTCAAGGGTTTGGGTGGAACATTACCGAACATTATTGCTGCCTCGTAGTGGGGGTAGGAGGATTTCTACTTCATTTCGGCGCAATCTTTGAAACGTGTTCGCTTGGTTGTCGTGAGTCTCAGGGCATGTAACTCGACAATCGTTGAAAATCCTTGAGAAAATCAAGGCCTTTCTGAGTCACCCGAAATTTCGTGATCCCGTCGGATGCATCCAATACCTGTTCAAGCATCCCATTAGTCTGCAGGTAAGCCAAATACCTCTCAAGTTGACGATGACTAAGATTTGCACGGTACATAATATGGGTCTTAAGAGTTTGATTAGATGCTACTTGGAGCATCTTAGCAAGAATCTCGATTCGCGTTCTATTCCCAACTGGTTTTTCTTCTAGTTGGTACATCTAGGGTCGTCTTATAGATAAGTGCCGCCGCATATATAGAGTTCGCTCAGCTATTCTATAGAGAGCGCACTGAGACAGTTACAATTGCGATTCTCGGGGTGTTCCCCGGACGTGGTCGGCTCAGAGCTTGGAATATAGGATCCAGACAAGGAGAATTGCTGCTGCTAATAGGCATGCAACCTCAATGAGGATCATGCCCAAATGCGTCGAGCTGGGTGAAGAGAACCGCACGATAGAGCCATCCCGACCATCCATCTCTAAATGAAATTGTTTCCTGCGGACTCGCCCCTGAAGAGAACCGTTAACATTCCAGAGTTGTTCAGCATTCACGTATGCTACCTCATCGATGCGTATGCTAGTGATGGGGTGATGATGTGATCTGTTTGTGAGAAATGCGATTACCCTTTCCTCAGCTTGACTCGCCGAGCTCACCATGTTCATAGTTGCACTTAATCCGCTTCTAGTTATCCTAGGCAGGAACTCAGTGATCCTTTCCATTACTTCGAAAAGGCTTGACGGAGTCGTACTGGCGATCAGCACCCTATTCTCGTCAATGGGAGATAGGACGACGCCCCCTCCTAGGTAGAGGATGCCCACGAGTTTCGTGGGTCTGCTCCCTTGGAGAATCTGACTAGCGGCTCCAAGGATGATTGAAGGGCTTAAGGGAGCATTCCTGCCCATTTGGTTCATGCCGTCAGCGAGAAGCGACGCTCCGCTTTTGCTGGCCTCATCTATAACCACGTTCTGACCGTCTCTCTCCTCTAGTACGTACACTTCGAGGATTTGCTCGTGCAATGCCAGGATACTATCTGCAAGTCTCATACCATACGTCACCAGCATCAACCCCTACGGATTGATACCTCGCTTGCCAACCGAGGCATACGTATGAAACTTCTCCATTCCCCAGCCAAGCTGCGAAGGCATGCTTCGTCGTGGAGAACAGATAAGCCTGATTGAACTTGAGCATAGGGCAATGTTCTAGAACATCTGTTCATCCAAGTACACACAGGTACCTATCAAATAGCAAACACCCTGACCAGGTCAGTGTAGCCGTTCAAATGACGGAACGTACTCGAGCATCGTGACTTTATTATACTAAAGTAAGGCGTGACAAGTCAATTGGACGGCGAAAACAGACGAATAGCGCGACCTCGCTGTCAGATAATGACAACGCAATCAGAACGTTCGATGTTCTACTGCTCGAATCATTAGATGAAACCCTAACGGACCTCTTAGGACCAAGAACGATGAAAATGGTCTTCGAATACCTCGGCTGCTTCATGCCCCGCGAAGAGATCCCACGCCAACCATCAAAGTTCTTTGCACTGCTTGCAGATATCTCTGGTCCGAAAGCCGCCAACGTCATAGGCAGAGCAGCGAACAGAAAACTCTGCGCAAAACTGGGATGGGAATACCACGAGATCGCCGGATTCGAGGCAGCGGATTATTTTGAGGCGGCAAAAGCACGATTGAGACGGGAACAGAAACAGTCGACATCAAACGTCATCGTTCAAGATGAAGTGATGAAAACCTCTGACTTAAGACTCACCTGAATCCAACGCAGTAATGTGGTAATTTCACAATGACTTTGAAGAAGCTTGAGAGATGCTTTACCGGAATCGCAGGTCTAGATGAGATACTGAGCGGAGGATTACCGCGCGGCCGAGTCATACTAACCCTAGGAGAACCTGGCGCTGGGAAGACCATTCTAGGCACACAGTTTCTTGTGAACGGAATCGAGAAATTTGATGAGAAAGGTCTCTTCGTTTCCCTCGAGGAGACTAAGGAACAATACGTGGAGGAGATGAACGCCCTCGGGTGGGACGTCGAATCCCTTGAGAGAACAGGCAAATTTTACTTCATAGACGCTTCACCTATAAGATCACTCCCCAACGAGGTTCAGGTTGGGAAAGTCTCGATTGGTAAGACTGACTTCTCGCTACTGAGCCTTCTGGAGGTAATTAGGAATCGCGCTGTCTCCGGCGGGGTTCAACGAATCGTCGTCGACCCTATCTCTCACTTGATCTTCCAATATTCAGACGCGGCGCAGAGGCGAAAAGCCATGCTCGATTTCGTGGAAGCTCTCTCCAAGACTGGCGCTACCTGCCTTCTATCATCGGAGCTAAGAGAAGTTGGCGGAACAACTAGACGATTGCAGGTCGAGGAGTATCTGGCCCACGGCATCATCCTCATGCAGTCAACAACAAGCGGGAAGAGCTCACAGAGAATCATCCAAGTAGAGAAGATGCGCGGTATGCCCATCGATCGTACACCGAGACCATACCACATCGGTCAGAACGGAATCGAAGTTTACTCGAAAGAGTCAGTCCTCTGAATCGTTGCAATCCCACCGCAACACACTACGGCGAGTACTTTGGTTCAATAGCCACAACGCGAGAAAAGTTTGGGGGCACGCGAGCAAGGGAGCCAATGACGAAAGCCACTGTGGTGGCTACAAAGGCTCGATCAATGATCTTCATTTCTACAACTTCTGCAGGGGAGGAGTTCTTTTTCCGTGGAGGTTTCGAGTAGTATGCAATTCGATCCCGTTCTCACCGGCGTCAACCTTCTATCAGTTATGGCGACCGCTGCTCTGGTTTTTCTGACCGCTAAACCGTGCCGTGCTTCGGGTGTTTCTTGGTGAATCAACTACAGCTGAGCTCCTAGCAGCGGCTCTTGTTACTTTAGCATTTTTCGGGTCAATATTCGCGGCGCAGGCATTTGGAACGATCGAGTCGGTTCCGATAGCAGCGGAACTCTTCCTCAGAACTGTGATAATCGCGGCTACCATCTACCTTATGTACGAAACTTTACGGAACTGGAATCTAACCCACAGAGCATCTGAGGGCTTCGTCACAATCGGCTTCGCATTTTTCCTAGTCGAACAATTGGCGTTCACCTTGGCGCTGGGCTATCTGGGCTCGGTTGCGACATTTCTAGCATACGAAGGTAGGACTCTGGGGCTTTTCGTGCTCAACGCAGTACTCATAATAGGTGTTAAGAAAGGAGATTTGGTTGCCGTGATGAAAAGGCTTGGCTTAGGCGCACCCGCTCACTCCCGTACGATATCGCCGACGTTGCAATAACGATAGCGTTGTTGTTAGGTGAGTTCGCTGGGACCCGGCGAGATTCATCTGATGTAGAGGCGAGTCCAGAAGTGTCCTGTCTTGAGTTTGGTTTTTTCCGGGAAATGGAAAGTGTGATCTGCTGACAAAAGAAGACCGCTTCATTCCTTGCAAGCAGGACGAGAAAATAAATCAGGACGGCAGCGCCCAGCCCAGCGAGAACAGTCAGTGGTATGGGCAGAGCTGCGGTCAATTGCATCGTAGCTCTCTACGTTCTTCAAGCATAACAGCATTCCTCACCGAGTCTCACTTGCACGTCAATGTTTCAACAGTAGGAAGATGCCGCCGAAGACCAGGTCACCAACGGTTAACGTTATCACAAGAGCGAATAATATGAAAACGAGCATCGGTAATCCAGGGGTAACCCAGACCCTAGTCGGCGAGCCTACTTTTCCGAGTGATTCGGTGAACTCGGAAAGAACCTCCTGCCGATCAACGTCAGCAACAGAATAGACCTGAAGAGTCCTGCGCGCCCCACGCTCGTCCTCGACAACCTTCTCCATCGGATACAAGTAGAAAGTTGATTGGAGTTTCCCAAGTTCAGTTGGGAAGCCCGTAATCATGGCCAAAGCCTTCTTCCATACGCGTTCATGTTCCAATCCCTCGAACATTTGAGATTTGAGCCGAATGAGTTTTGTGATGTTGTTACCTAGCATCCAGATGGCGACTGAGAACGAGCAGATGTAGCCCGTCACTAAAATGACAATTGGAAAGAACGGGTGAGAATAACCCAGAACTGGCGTAATGACCGAGGGAGCAAGGGGCAGCGTTAGGCCCAGGCACATCAATGCCTTTGCATCAGCCCCGCCAGACAGACCGAAGAATACCAGGCCGAAGGCGACTAGGATTGAAAAACCGATCGAGACTGCTGTGAGGATTAGGAGTGACGGGTCAGTGTAAGTTCGATAGACTGTCAAAGCTAGGCCGATAGGTCCAAAACCAAGCCAAACCTTGTCGGATACTTCACGAGTCTCCATGTCAGAGATTGCAGCAACGGCGAGAAAAAACAGCGCGAGGAAAATCGACACGTACTCCGATAACTGCGTCGGGTTCACGACACGAACTCACTCGTCTGCTTTAGAATATTTCGAACTTAACTAGCCTTCCGTTAGGCTTGTCTCGGAAGAGCTTCTAGCTGAATAGATCTGAACAGGTTGATTACAAATCCACTGTGGAATAGTTAGCCGGCGTTCATCGAAGCGAGCAGGCAGCCACTTCCGACGAGCGCAGATACCCTCTGCAAGCTCGATTCCCGTGGCAAGTTTGAATTTGGCGCCAAATCAACCTAGGTTGCAGACAGAATTTGCGCAATAGAGCGTTTGTGCCTATTATACTGAATTTCAGAGTTGACACTTATGATAAACCCGTCCAGTGGGACACGTGGTTACATTGAACTAATATGCGAACTCGTTAGCAAATGACATCTGATTCTGGCTCCCATTTAAGAGCCATTAAAGGAGGGAGGAGTGCTTGCCAAGAAACCACAGCCCTCTTTCTCATCGCCCTAATCATGCTCTTTGGCGCACTAACCGATATCGTGATTGGCGGGACTTCTCCCTATGGGGGTTCAACGACGATCGTGCCCAATGCTAATCCGCTTTTGTTTGGGTCATCGGGCAATCTGAAGGTTGATATCCCTAAGCCGGGGATAGCGGTCCGAATAGAAATTCCACGAGAATTCCTTGGATCAGTGTCAAGTGAAAACGATACCAGCTTCATCACGAGCAACGTGGAGAATGATTACTACTACTACAACGTGGTAGACGAATCCTTACATTGGACGTATAGGTGGAGAGATAATCAAACTGACGGGCCATGTTTCAAACCGGAATTCTCTTTGTACGACTCGAACGCTCCATGGTGCGTTGAGATCTGGAATTATGTGAATGCTCCGTCTCTGCAGCAGCCTGCCCTCAATGTTAGCCTAGGCACTGATCAGACGCTCGACTACACCACCTTAGTTGGTGTTGACTATTGTCAATCACCCAATCTTCACAAGTTCGTTTTCGCCTGCTTTTCTGCTCCGAAATTCGTACAATTCAATGAGCTGAGTGCCCCCACCTGCTGCGGGCATTTACAACTTTACGCTTTCCGTCGCCAATCGAACTAACATTCTTGGTTATCCCGATTTCGTACACGCATGGAACACTACACTATTTGTTCCCGTGAGTATGAGTTACAATGCAGGCTACATTACAGGATTCGTTTGTGACGGTAATACGACAGTCACATGCTTCAAATTGGCGGAAAGGGCGTGGTCTATGCCACGAACTTGAACACGGGCCAAATTGCCAGAGCATATGTAAATCAAACACTGTGCCATCTCGGAAACATTTACTGTGGACTGTTCAACTTAACTGGCCTCGCGCCAGGTTCATATCAAATTCAAGCTTCCGCAGGAATATACAACGGGATCGCTTACTCCCTCTCAAATTACCCCCAGTAATCCCGTCGTGACCGCCAACCGTGGATTATCGCTTGGAGGCTTCCCTCTTCGACGTGCACCACAAGTATGCGGTGTCATAAGCTATCAAACTCAGAGCGGCGGCTCCGTCCGGTCCCTGACTGATAATCTGTACCTGATCGCCGCTGGGTTCAGAGCTAATGACCGACCCGCACAAAATCTGAAATTCAACCTAAACATTACTGTGGAAGCTACTGACAACATTCCCAGTATTGGGCGCGTATACCGATTTCAAGGGGTCTCCAACGACACTACATCCGACTCATTTGCGATTATTACTGGGTTGCGTGTGAAGTATGTAGGGACGGATCCTACTTCAGTGTACGGGACCGAATTCGCAGGCCTACCTGCACCTGAGGATGTAGGGTCGTACACCTTAACGCGTGGGGGGAGTACGCTCTGCAAGACTTGCTACGTTTGAATAAGAACAATATTTCGACACACGCAGGTTACGACGTCTGGAGAATCTGTCCTGACTGTACTAGGCTTTACTTGGACTAGGTCAAACAACATCCAGAAATGCAATCCAAGAATATGCAAACACTGTCGAGCCTTAAGGAAGCGTTGAAGGTAGCTAGGAAAAAGCCGCGGCCTGAGACGCGTGCCGAGATGGAGATTAACGCCGCCTTACAATCACCCTGAACAATCACGGAACCCACGGCTAGTGTCCCTCACCGACTAGTGGTAAGCTTACTACTTCGTCTTCACTGGTTTCGCGGCTTGCCAAAGTCGATCAAAGAACTCGTCATGCACTCCAACTGCAATCTTATTGCGGTTCCAAACAGCGAAATCCGAGCCGCGATCTGTCTTAAGATCGTCAGGTTTCACTTCTGAAATCAGAAGATCATGCGAGTCAACAGATGCGAAGTTCGAGGATTGCGGAGAGAAGGGCTTGTCGATGCTTCTCAATTCAGCTACTGCCGCCATCTCGCTTGCGACTGAAACGTTCTCGTTTGAGACGGCTGCGAGCAATCGCACTGTGACGCCACGCTGCGTTGCTTTAGCGAGGGCATCTGCATTCGCTTTGTACGCGCGTATTAGCCCGTTTGCGCCCGTCGCGTAATTGATTGATTTTGAGGCCTGAGCAAATAACTCGTTCAACTTGTTCAGAATATTAGCTCTGTTTTCAAGTATCCACATTTCCTTTACTTCACGTGGATACTGACTCTTCACAATCATGTTTGATTCGTACGCCATTGAAAGTCGCTGGACTAGAGTCGCGGACTCTTTCACTTCACCCTCCAACCTCATGACCAGGGGCATAAGCACATCACCAGGAGCGCGAGCTGCGTAGACTTCAGGTTTGCCTGGAATCGTAATCAAAAGCCCTTTCCTCTCCAACTCTCTGATGGCGCCGTATGATTTGGTTCTAGGAACGTGACCATGGAAGCTGACTTCGCTGGCCTTGATTGGGCCCATCTTTGCGAGTGTGAGGTAGAGTCTCGATTCGTAATCCGTCAAGCCGAGTCGCTGAAGGGCGGCGATCTCGTTCTCTGCGCTCAAGATAACTACCTAAATGAACCTACGCATGAATCCTTATCACAATTGCCACAGCAATAGTGGGAACTAGAGTAGAGGGGGCGTATGTGGATTTACACAAGCGGTTGCAAAGATCTAGCGACTGGCACGCACCTGTGTCGGAGAGCCCGGCCGCCAGTCTTACGTTGCAACTCCCAACGACAACTGATTTAAGCGCGTAATCCGAGAAGCGTGAAAAACCCAACATTTGGAATGAATGTTGAATGGACACTAAACCTCTGGAGTAATAAAGAGTGGAGAAGTCCATGCCACAATGTTGGCAGAATCACTAGTATCCTTGTGAAGAAGTATCTGTGGGTACACCCGTAGTTATACTTGAAACAATGAAGCTGCAGAACGAGGTTCTATCACATAAGGCTGGCCGCGTGAGATCAATCAAAGTGCAAGAAGGAGATACCGCCAGAAAAAACGACAGTCTCGTGCAAATCCGTTAGGGAGCTTCACGGTTCATTACTCTTTCAGCCACTCGCAGCACGAAATTCGGGTCCTCGCGCGGATAAATATGCAGACACGTTACGCCGTTGTCCAACAGCTTGATGGCGAGTTCACATGCCTTCTCTTCGCCATCAGAACGATCTCGTATTGACTTTTTGTAACTGCTAGGGATTGTTATTGCAAACCTCTGTTCTATGTAATTAGCATCAGCTTCACTGTGGAGGGGCAGTAACCCGACCATGAACGGGACTCTGATTCCATGGTCTCGTGCCATATCAAAGAATTCGAGGCAGCTCAAATCGAAGACGGGTTGAGTTTGGATAGCGTCCGCTCCTGCGTCTTGGCGGGCCACTAGTCTTCC
The DNA here is from genome assembly GCA_050012795.1 of Bathyarchaeia archaeon. GTDB lineage: Archaea > Thermoproteota > Bathyarchaeia > 40CM-2-53-6 > 40CM-2-53-6 > FEN-987. The sequence goes on from JBEKGM010000052.1 coordinate 14,410, forward strand.
CATTTCCTTTTCGAGTTTGATCTTGTTTCGCGAGTACAGAATCGCAGGGTCGGTCCCTGCCGCTATGAAGAATCTCTCGGAAGAGGCTAGGCCAAACTCATCTTCGAATCCTCTGATGCCTTTGATCATTTCGACAGTGTTAGCGAAATCGTACACGTTCTTGGCCACCTGAATAGTCTCGTCGTAGCTGTACCTATCACCGCCGATAACGAGTAGATTGTGTAGTCTTGAATGCGCTGCTGCGAGCAACGTGCCAGCGACGGCGTTCTTGTTGTAATCACGAGGGGTTAGGTGAAATAGTGTTTCGACTCCGGTTAAATCGCGAATCCTGAGTGCCACGTGGAAGGGGTTCATTCGGTGTCTAGGAATGTTATTGTAATTTGCTTTGATCTCCGGGATGCTGATGCAGTCTACCACATTTGCAATTTCTAACGCCACTCTGACTAGTCCGCTTAAATCCGGGGAGTTCGGGGGTAGGAATTCTGTGGTTAAGATTCGTCGTTTTGCTGCGAGAATATCGGAGAGGCGCGTCAACCGGAAGCGCCTATTGACTTCCTTGCGAGATCCGCTCCTGTAACCATGTTTCGTAGCTTCGAGTAGGCGACATCCCAGGGACGCGTCCTGAGGCCGCAGTCGGGGTTCACGTAGATCTTAGTGGGCTCAATGAACTTTGTAGCCGCGAGAATTCTCTCCATCACAACCCTCGGTTCCTCGATAGTATTTACGTGAACATCCACGACACCTAGACCGATTTCGCGAGTATCACCTGAATCTTTCATTAATCGTAGTTGCTCGTACGCAGACTGCCTGCTGCTGTCGCGATTAGCAAATTCAAGAGCAAATTGACTGCAGTTCTTCAGTTCCAGGATGTGCGGATAGAGGGATTGGTAGTTACTGTAGCATATGTGTACACTAAGTTTGCAATTTACTCCACGCGTGCATTCGTTGAAGGCTTCTACGAATAGTGGAACGTCTTCAGGCCGCGTGGCCAAGGCGGGTTCGTCAATTTGAATCCAACGAGCACCTGCTCCAACGAGAGATTCTATATTTGGTCTGAGAAGTTCATTCGCAATGTCAAGTAGGAATTCTCTCTTCGCTTCTTGCTTGATTGTCCTGAGATCAGTGCCTTTGCCCATCCGTTTTTGCTGGTAGAATTCATTGAACGACCATTCGGCGAGCGTATATGGACCCGTAATCGGGACCTTCACCTCTTTCTTTGCGTGTTTCGTGACGTACTTGAATTCGTCCAAATGATAGGGTACGCGAAATCCCACCTTCTGCACGCAAGCAGCCTTTCTGTAGTATCGGTTATCGAATGAGCGGACTCTTCCGTAGAATTCGAAGCCGTCTGCATTTCTGATGGCGTGCTCATACATTTCTATTCGATTCGCTTCTCCGTCATATACAATGTCTAGGCCTGAAGACTCTAAGAACCGTATTCCGAACAGCGAGGCTAATTCCCGCAAGCGCTGTTCCTTTTCCTTCACCTTAGGTTGAGTTAGAATTTCTAGGGTTTCATGCTCACCTTCGAACTTTGAGGTGTCTGACCATTTTTCCAAGTGATTCAGGTCGGATTGGTCCAGGTTCTTGCCGCGTAGATAGGAGAGTAGCCAAGGGGCTTTAGGTAGGCTGCCAATCTCTTGGGTGGGGAAGAGGTTATTGACCATTCAGCTTCCTCCTTACGTCTCCTAATAGGCGAACCTTCTTCTCAGCCACCGGGTATGGGAGAAACTCGAGGTCACAGTTCGGGCCAACATACAGTTTGCGAGGTTCAACTGTCTCTCTTGCTTTGGTCATCAATTCCACGATTTGTTCAGCAGGTTCGATTAGGGAGTTACGTCCGTCGACGCATCCACAGCTTAATTCATGGCTGAAAGAATAGTTGCTGATTATGCTGAGGTCGTTAGCATAGAGGTCAACGCCAAGGCAGTCTACCGGGAAGTCTAAGAGTTTATCAACGATACGGCTGACGCTGCCGAAGTACGTCTGAACCATTATTTTCGCACCGTTATTCGCTAACACATCGAATCCTCGTTTAGCAATCTCCAACTCTCCTGTGGTTGCCGTGCAGAGTGATGGCTCATTGAACTGGAGCATTCCGTATCCATCCGCGATCAACTCGCGTGATATGCTGGCTAATGAGTGAGCCAGGTCATCGACGAGATCCGCGAAACTGGCATAAGCATTATTCTCAGAGAGTTTGGCGAATGTGTACGGGCCAGGCATGATCGCCTTGCGTCTCTCCGATGTGGGCATTAGGTCATGACGGTAATATTCCGCAACGGCCGCTTCGCTTCGCCATACTTTATCCTTCACCGTTGGCGTTCGGTAGAATGTGTTATTGTCAAACCACCTTGTCAGCGTGCCAGCTTCAATTCCATTGAGAAGTTTCGAGAACGGTCGAAAAAGATCCTGCCAACTCAATTGGCCGTCAACCAACACGTCCAACCCATTCATAATCTGTAACTCTACCACTTTACGGGTTGAACTCGTGAGAGTCTCCTGGAGTTCGTTCCTGTCCACCCTGCCGCGATCTGACTGTCTGGACACGTCGATGAGGTGCTCTGGTCTCGGGAAGTTACCGGTCAGATGCACTTCGTACACTGCACTACGACCCTCGATTTAGCGGGCCTCCGTCCCACTATTCCTATATTAATAATTTGGAGAATCCGTTATTCTAATCGGAATATCCGAATAACCGAGCTGGACATACCACCATTCGAATCATTCCGGTTTGAAAAAGTACCTAGCCCATCTAGGCCATTCCTTTGGGATCGCAGTCTCATAATCGGCTTGCAACAACATTCCCATCCGAATGTCCTCAACTTTCACGTTCTTGATCATCGTGGATAATTGTGGTCCCTCTTCGAGTTTAACGATACCCACAGCGTATGGAGCGAGGGCCTGGAACTGGGTGGGTGGGAAGTGAATTATGGTGTAGGTTAGGAGTTTTCCCCGTCCCTTGAACTCGACCCATTCGAATTTGTCGCTTAGGCATTTGCGACAGATCGCGCGGGGTGGACACATTATCGTGCCACATTTACTGCATTTTGTACCCATGAGTTTCCGTTCGGCGCAATAGTTGTAGAAGTTCTGTATTGTAGGCAATACGGTTCCAGTTTCATCGGTTACGAAGGTTGTCCTGTTTTCTTGCTTCGATGTGGTCTTTGACATCGTTCAATCTCCTCTTTGGTACACGTGCACGAGCCCGGTGGAGGCTGCTCCACCTACGTTTTGTGTTAGCCCGATTTCCGCGCCAGCTACTTGTCGTTTCCCGGCTTGGTTTGTCAGTTGTAGGAAGATTTCGCATGCTTGAGCTACACCGGTTGCACCTACCGGATGCCCTTTCGCTTTTAATCCACCACTAGTGTTTACTGGGATCTTTGCCCCAATGTGAGTTAGGCCTTGGTCGATCAGTTTTCCGCCTTCTCCGGGTTTGCAAAAGCCTAGATCTTCGTAGGCCATTATTTCAGCGATCGTGAAGCAGTCGTGAACTTCAGCCACGTCAATATCTTGAGGAGTGACACTGGCCATGCTGTACGCTTGCTGAGAAGCGAGCCTTGTGACCTGCATGGTGCTGAAATTTTCCCTCTCAGATAAGCTTAGAGTGTCTTGCGCATGTCCCGAACCGATAATATTCACAGGAGTGTCCGTGAACTTCCTCGCGACTTTCGGTGATGTGAGCACTATGCAACTAGCGCCGTCACTGCGTGGGCAGCAATCGTATAGTTTGAGAGGCCACGCGACAGGTTGTGATGAGAGGACATCATTTACCGTTATGCGTTTCTGAAAATGGGCCTTCTCGTTCAGCACTCCGTGCTCATGGTTCTTAACGGCAACCTTCGCTAACTGCTCCTCGGTAGTGCCGTAGCGGTGCATGTGATCTACGGCCATCATACCGAAGATTCCTGGGAACGAGATGCCGTGCCACTGTTCGAACGGAAAGTCGGATGCCATCGCAAGAATTTCCGTTACACCTGTGGTGCTGACGTGTGTCATTTTTTCGACTCCTCCGACGAGCACGACGTCGTACATGCCAGAGGCTATGGAGAATAATGCCGCTCTTAGGGCAACGCTTGAAGAGGCACAAGCGCCTTCGGTTCGGAACGCCGGCTTGGGTAGCAAACCGACCCAATCGAGCAATAATGGTGCAACGTGCGCCTGATGTTCATATGACTCGCTCATCATTCCAACAAAGAGAGCCTGCACATCGCTCCGGGGGTCAAGGTTCGGGCAATTGTCGACAGCCTCCTTTTCCGCTTCAGCGAACAGTTCCCTAGTGTAGATTCCATCGCGGACACCGAACTTCGAGATGCCGGCTGAGACTATGCTAGCAATGGGTGAAACCATCTCGATGACAATCCTAATCTGCGATTGGGGTGGCGGATAAATGAACGTATCGAGACCGAGTCAGTTCGCAAAACATGTAATGCTAGGCTTTGTTTGAAATTGTTCCTCAATACGTCAAGTCATTTGACGACAGCGTCTGCGCGCGCGTGAGAAAATCGTTAACTGTCGCCTGATGGTGCTGGACCCTCTATCTGGTCCATGATTTGGGTGTATTGTGACTCTTCAATTGCTCCGTTGTCTCTCAGGATTTCGCAAATTCGCGAAATCGTTGAGAAGGAATGAAGCTTGACGCCAGTCTTCTCCAGATTGACTGATCCTCCTTGCTGCCTATCCAGCAGTACGACCGCATCTTCGACGACTCCTCCATCAGTTCGTATAGCATCTATGGCATTGACCAAGTTATTTCCAGAAGTCAGGACGTCGTCTAGAATTAGCACTCGTACCCCAGGGAAGAGTCGGCCCTCGATCCTTCTTCCAGTGCCGTGTTCCTTGGCCTCTTTTCTTACGTACAGGAATGGTTTTCTGTGATTGAAAGCGAGGACGGCGCCGTAAGCTATTCCAGCGGTTGGGATCCCCACGATGCTGTGTGAGCGTTCCAAGATCTCTCCTTCGAGCACGCTAGAGTAGTAGCCGATGACTTTTCTGAAAGCTTCTGGATCACTCGGAATTAACCTTAGGTCTATATAGTAAGGGCTGAGCGCGCCACTGGATAGTTTAAAGGTCCCGAACCTGAGGGAACCAGTCTTTAGGAGTATTCTACCAAGTTCTTCGATTCCGCGGTTTCTTTCCAATCTGATCGGTTACTACGTGTGACTCGACTAGTTTAATTCTTTCCAGCGATTGGTGAGCGGCAGTTCAAGTTCACACGGTGTGGTGTAGTCTATGGAGATCTGGCTACCGTATGGCGTATCGGAGGTTCCAGTCCGGATTCCAGATGAGAATCTAGTGGACATTCTGCAACCACGGCAGCCTGAGCAGCCACCAAACATCAACTTTGATAACATTGGCTCGGACGAGCTGATCACGGCTGCGAAGGGTTCAGATCGGATCTGCATCGTTGTGGGAGAGAGCAGGAGCAAGGAGACGGTCATTAGCGCTATCAAGTTTTTGATCGATCGATTAACTCGAGATGGAGTTGCGCTTAGTGCACTGACAATTCTCCGCTCACCCAAATCTCCCGTAATCGACAGCATTCCCTCAGAAGTCCAAATTGTCAATCATTCACCTCATACCTCTGCCACAACCATGGTAAGTCAATCTGCGGATTTTGCACCATCAATAAACAGCCTCTTGACCGCGAACACGCTAACCATTGTTGTCGGTGAGATGCGGTTGAATCATTTCACCGGATTCTCAGGCTTATGCGACACGATCTTCCCTGGATTAGCTTCTGAAAAGTCAGCTCGAGATCAACTGATCCGAAGCAAACCTATGGACCCGCATGAATTGGTCAAGGAACGGCTGGAAGTGACCTCTAGCCTCCGAAATGTCTACGCTTTGGGCTTCGTTCTGAATTCAGAACTAGCTCCTATCGAAATCGCGCTTGACAAATTTAGCGAGGCAGTTGCGAAGTTGAGTGGAACGGTTCGTCGCGTCTCTGCAATTCAAGCTAGCAGAGCGGCAGACATCGTTGTCATGAGCTCGGGTGGGATGCCATTTGACGAATCTTTACTAACAGCAATTGAATCCTTTCCACCAGGCTTATCAGTCCTCAAGCGGAATGGGGCGCTAATTATCGCAGCAGAGTGCTCTCTAGGTCATGGAGACACCGATTTCTATGCTTGGACGAGGGAACAGAGAGAGGCCCGTCATCTTGAAGCTCGCCTGCGCCATCGCTTCAATTACTATGGTTGGAAGGCTGCCTATCTTTCGAGAGCACTGAACAGTCACCGGATATACCTTGTGTCCACGATTCCTGACCATCACATAGAGCATACATTCGGACTGAAACCTGCGAAGACCATGAATGCTGCTGTTCAATCAGCTCAGCGGGCTTTGGGGAGTGATGCTTCAATCTCCGTCATACCAAATGGAAGCCAAGTTATCCCAACCATCACAACTACGACACAAGAATCGGTAAGAGAGGGTACAGTGACTCCTGAGAGAAGAACAGACGAGGTTTAGCTAAGCCGTCACGTTGCTTCTTAGCTGACGATTCCATTCCTCGTTATTTACATAGTCAAAGTTACTGCAAAGGTAGGCCCATCGTGTCAGGTCTTAACTGGGAGGCGAGAGTTCGCAAGTCGATATAGCTTTCGTCTGCCCTCCAACTCTACATCCAGTAATCCCTCGGATCGCATTCGTTTGACATGATAGTGCACGATCTGTTGGCTGAGGCCTAGGTCCCGAGCGATCTTTCCCTCCCACGTTCTAGGATTCCGCTTTATCTCATTCAGAATCATGGATGCTATTCTGTTTGGACTTTGATCAGTGAGATTGCTATCGAAGAATCTTCGACTAAAACCAACTCGAACTGAAGAGACATACCCGGCACGTTCCAGTCGTGTTAATTCACTCATCGAGACGGAGGTGCTGCTAGTTCTTGCAGTGTCTTCAATCTCTCTGAGGCTACTTCCCGGCTTTTGCGTTAGTAACTGCAGGATAGCCTTGCTGTTTGGAGTCAATTCT
>JBEKGM010000053.1:0-33495 GCA_050012795.1 Bathyarchaeia archaeon
AGTAACCATTTCGGTTCCTACAAGTTTCTGCCTAGCTACGTCCCTGATGCAGTCTCGAACCAAAGCTGAAAGCGTACCCGTCTTCGACGTGATATTAATTGTAGAATAACCGATTACGTACAGCGAAATTATCTTTCGCGTGAGTGCCGCAGGCTCAATGTCCTGTGGAAGGCTCAGCTCGCATTTTGCTCTCTCGTCATCATAGTGTGAGTGGTCGAATGGCGTCAGGAGCAAACCACGATTCTGCTGTCTACTAAATTCGACTCGGCCGCCTTTTCTCAGACCAACCGCTTCGACCCAGTGTTTTGGTATGGAGACAATGTAGGAACCCCTCCCAGTTACCTGAACCCGACGAACGACCGTATCATCATCGTCCTCAGTTTCAACATCCACTTTGTCTCGCATTTTCATGGTCACTATGTACATTCTCTGGTTATCATGTTAAAGTTTGCGTTGGACTATATCTTGCTCCCTGTGACAATGTAGATAACTGAATCGCCGATGTAGCACGTGTGATCTGCGATGCGTTCCAAGTATCGCATGACAAGCGTGGAGGCCAAGGCACATTTGACCTGAACGTTCCCTTTTGAGATTCGTCTGATCTGGTCAAGGTACATTTTGTCAACCAGATCATCCTCATGCCTGAGGGTACGGGCTAACTTGGTGTCTCTGGCTTTGAACGACTGGATGCTCTGGTTAATCATAAGGGCCACTTTGGCTGACATTTCTTCGACACCAGTCTTCTCGCACTGTGATAAGTCGCCAAAGATTTCGAGCACTTGTGCTATGTCAAGGGCGTATCTTCCAAACCTTTGAAAACCATACGCGATTTCGAGGCAGGATTTTATGAATCTGAGGTCAGTAGCAACTGGCTGATATCTTACAAGAAGTTCCATTGCAATTTCTTCAACTTCGTTGGCCACAGCTGACAGTTGGTGCGCACGGTTCATCGCTTCCTGCGTTATTCGCTCTCCTTTCGCATAAGCCTGTATGGCTTTCATTACAGACTCTTGAGCCAGGTTACCCATATCGCCGATAGCGTTCGATAATCTATCAAGCCCCATATCCATTAGTCGAGGCAACGATGCTCATCCGAACTTTCCACTAATGTAACGCTCTGTAAGTTCGTTGTGCGGGTTTGAGAAGATCTGCTCGGTCGTTCCGAGCTCAATTAGTCTTCCTAGATACAAGAATCCTGTGTAATCTGATACGCGAGCAGCCTGTTGCATGTTGTGTGTTACTATAATTACGGTGTACTTCTCTTTCAGTTTGATTATAAGTTCCTCTATCTTTGCGGTCGCTACAGGGTCAAGCGCAGAACATGGCTCATCCATTAGGATTATCTCAGGCTGCACTGCCAGAGCCCGCGCAATACACAGCCGTTGCTGCTGGCCACCAGAAAGACTCGCTCCTGATTCATGCATCCGGTCACCGATCTCTTCAAGTAAGAACGCCTGTCTCAGATTCTCGTTCACAATCGACTCAATCAGTTTGTGATCCTTGACACCGTTCAATCTGAGACCTGCAGCGACGTTATCCCGAACGGACATTGTAGGGAATGGATTCGGCCTCTGGAAGACCATCCCGATTTTTCTTCGTACGCTCACAGGATCGATCTCGTCTGACAGAATGTTCTCATTGTCCAGCACTATTCTTCCTTGCGCCCACGCACCTGGAACAACTTCATGCATTCGATTCAGGCACCGAATGAAAGTAGACTTACCGCAACCCGAAGGACCAATTAGCGCTGTCACGGCCTGCTCCTTGAAAGTTGCATTGATCTTTTCGAGTACTGCCTTCCTGCCGAACCCCGCGCTTAAGTCCTCTACTGTCAACTTGTCATTCAAGGTCTCTAACGACCTTCCTTCAGAGCCCGCATTTTTCACAATCTCGACGAGATCCGAACTCATCATTATAGGTCTACGGTCAGACGGCGCCGCAACCTAGTTGAATCTAGACTATACGATTCACATACATTCACGTGTAGCTAGATGATATCATATAGATTGTATGATATCTCACTAAATAGTGAATGCCTTTCACATGCAGACACGATGATGAATATGTCGAATCAACCAGCGAAAGGCAAGACGAGTCGTTATGTAATTGTTGCTGTATTGATCATAGCGATAATAGCGGGTGGAGCATACTACCAATTCGCTATTGCACAATCCGCGGCGACGACTTCCTCTGAAGCACAAACGAATAGTTCTGAATCCCAAATGACCACTCCAACACTTTTCCTGCTCCACTAATTCAACAATGGACGGTAGAGTACAACAAGCTCAATCCCTCGGTAACGATAAACTATAATCCTATAGGCAGTGGTGGCGGCATACAACAGATAACCGCGAAGACCGTTGATTTCGGAGCATCCGACGCACCGCTCAACGACAAACAACTCGCAGCAGCTCCAGGCCTGGTCCTATTTCCGGAAACACTTGGAGGAGTAGCTGTCACCTACAATTTGGCTCCTTTTGGTGTTTCAAACACGACAACACTAAACTTCAACGGATTCGTTTTAGCCTCAATTTACTATGGCAACATCACGAAATGGAACGACCCAGCAATCCAACAACTCAACCCAGGAGTAAACCTCCCACCTAACCAAATCACAGCAGTGCACAGATCCGACGGCAGCGGCACAACTTACGCCTTCACAAACTTCCTTTCAGCCGTGAATCACGCATGGGGAGTCAACGTAGGATACAGCACATCAGTAACATGGCCCGTTGACAAGGTCGCAAACGGTGTAGGCGCGAAAGGTAACGCTGGAGTTGCAGGCACCGTCAAGAACACTGCAGGCGCCATTGGTTACGTCGATGTGATCTACGCGGAACAGCAACACCTCGGAGTCGGAGCAGTGTTAAACGCCGCAGGTAACTATATTCTACCTACACTCCAGGCAATTCTCTACGCAGCACAAAACGCAACCGGAACTCCGAACCCAAGCGATCTGCGTCTGCATATCGTGAACGCCGCAGGTCCCCAATCTTACCCAATCGCAACGTACACCTACCTCTTAGTCTACAAGGACATGTCTCTTAATCCTGACCTGAACATCGATAAGGCCAAAGCGCTTGCCCAGTTCTTCTGGTGGGCAGTTCACGACGGACAGCAATATTCACAAGCACTGATCTACGTCCCATTACCGCAAAACGTCGTCTCAGCAGATGAACAACTCTTGAATTCTCTGAACTTCCAAGGGCAGCCACTACTAAGCTCGTAGACGTATGAGCGAACTCGATGAAAACCGTGCCCGGAAACGAGCGCGGACCCCCGATCTCTTTTTTCTTCTCCTTTGTATAGCTGCAGTTCTGATTCCGATTATAACCGTCCTCATGCTTTACGAGATTGGGAATGGCAGCGTAGCTTCCATCGAAGCCTTCGGCGCGAGTTTTCTCTGGGGGTCAGATTGGATCCCTAACCCGCCTGGTGGTGGGCCTCCGATACTCGGAGCCCTGCCGGCGATTTATGGTTCCGTTGTAACAACCGGGCTTGCATTGCTCTTAGCAGTCCCAATAAGCCTCGGAGTCGCTTTGTTTCAGACCGAGCTTGCTCCGGTGAAGTTTAGGGCTCCCTCACTCTTTGTGATTGAGATGTTGGCTGCTGTGCCGAGCGTAGTATACGGTCTGTGGGGCTTGCTTGCATTAGTGCCTTTCATGAATCTCTACGTGAACCCACAATTACAGACGTATTTGGGATTCCTGCCTATCTTCCAAGGGCCCAATACTGGACTCGGAATGTTAACGGCCGGTGTCATTCTAGCGATAATGATAATCCCCTATGGGTCCTCCGTAATGCGAGAGGTAATCTCTGCCGTACCTCGAAGCCAGCGCGAAGCAAGTATTGCCCTAGGCGCAACACAATGGGAGATGGTGAGGACATCAGTTATCCCGTTTGCTCGAACCGGGATAATCGCAGCCGTTGTCCTCGCGATGGGTCGGGCAATTGGAGAAACCATGGCCGTAACAATGGTAATCGGGAACGTCGCCAGAATCTCTCCTTCATTATTCTTACCGGCTGAAACAATTCCGAGTGTCATCGCGAACGAGTTTACGGAGGTTGCGGGCAACGACGTTTACCTTGCCGCTCTTTTTGAGTTGGCGTTAGTACTGTTCGCGATTGCGCTAATCATGAACCTTGTTGGAAGAGTGATAGTAAACAAGTTGAGCTTCAAAGTGCGAGGTGACGTGCGTGCTTAGCTTTCACAGTAGACGCAGGATCAGCAACGTGGTTTTCATCGCCCTAGCTTCAACCTGTTTCTGCGTCGCGTTAATCCCGCTAATTGCGATTCTCTATGAAACCATCATACGGGGAGCGGCTGCAGTAAGCATCGCGCTCTTCACTCAAGTGACTCCTCCGATAGGACAGAACGGAGGAGGAATACTAAACGCGATTGAAGGAAGTCTCGTAATGGTTGGGTTTGCGTGTCTGTTTGCAGTACCCGTGGGAGTCCTTGCCGGCGCCTTTCTTGCGGAATATCCTGGCAAGTTCGGATATTACGTGCGACTGATAGCCGAAGTTCTAACGGGTGTTCCATCCATTGTGACAGGGATCTTCGTCTACGAATTGATAGTTGCCACGCAACATAGGTTTTCAGCGTTTAGCGGTGGCGTAGCGTTGGGGTTTATGATGATTCCAATAGTCGCAATATCGACTCACGAGTCACTGAAACTTGTTTCATCATCAATTCGGGAAGGGGGATTGGCACTTGGAATCTCACGTGCCAAAACGTTAGTTTACATTCTTCTAAGTTCAGCTAGGAGTGGAGTCATAACAGGAATCGCCTTGGCAGTTGCACGAGTAATGGGCGAGACGGCACCTTTGCTGTTTACTGCGCTCGGAAGCCAGTTCATGATGACCAGTATCAACGGCCCTGCCGCGTCACTTACAGTTTCCATATTCGATTTCGGGACATCTCCATACGATAACGCTCACACGCTAGCTTGGGGAGCCGCCCTCGTACTTCTAGCAATCGTACTAAGCCTGAATGTAATTGTAAGGGTGGCTTCCAGATTGAAAGTCACGGGAACGGAATAACTCAACTGTAGGAGAGGGCCAATTCAATTGAAGCTTGCTAAGGGTTACGATTTCGTCTACCTTAATAGCTCATCGAAGGATCTGATCAATCCGCACTCGTCGCAGACAAGTGCAGTGGCGGGTGTAATGTCCTCTGTCTGAACACGTAGGCCTAGTTTTCCACAAGATGGACAATATATCGGTAACACCGTATTCGTTTCGCGCACCAAGCGAAGAAATGCACAGGTGATCATAAGCTTGAATCACATGACATATACGAATACGTAATCTCCGACTAAATTCGTGCTGACGAAGGAGAAAAATGCAAATGATTTCTAAGGATATGTGACTAATTTCACATATGGCAATTTACGGTGGAGTTGAGGCTGGCGGGACCAAATTCTTATGCATCATAGGGTCTGACCCAGACCACATCTTGAACGAAAGCACTATTCGCACAACAACTCCTGAAGAGACACTCCCCCAAGTTATCGAGTTCTTCGCAAAGGCAACGGAACCGATCTCGGGAATAGGTATCGGATCCTTCGGACCCATAGACCTGAACCAAGCATCAAGATACTTCGGATACATCACCAACACCCCTAAACCCGGCTGGAAGAACACGGATTTTGTCGGAACGATCAGCCGCGCCCTGAAGATTCCAATCGTGTTCGACACCGACACAAACGCTGCTGGCCTAGGAGAGGTAAAATGGGGAAACGCCCAAGCGCTGGACCATGTTCTGTACATGACAATTGGAACGGGAATCGGAGGAGGCTTCATCATAAAAGGGAAACCGTTGCACGGATTGCTCCACCCGGAAATGGGGCACATGCGAATACCTCACGACTGGAAGCAGGATCCCTTCTCGGGCATCTGCCCCTTTCATGGCGACTGTCTAGAAGGACTTGCCTCAGGACCAGCGATCTACAAAAGATGGGGATCTCCAGGAGAGGCTATACCCATCGATCATCAGGCCTGGGCTCTTGAAACACAGTACATTGCCACTGGACTAGTTAACCTACTCTGCGCACTCTCACCTCAACGGATAGTCCTCGGGGGAGGAGTCATGAAACGAGCTGAACTCTTCGATGCGATCAGAATCAAGATGAAAGAATTGTCAAACGGATACTTCGATCACAAGCAACTCCAGGACGATATAGCAGAATACGTGGTCCCACCCAAGTTAGGAAGACGAGTAGGAGTATTGGGAGCGCTCGCCTTGGCAAAGGATACGTTTGATCCGAAGGCGTCAGATTCTATACGAATCACGTAGACGCATTGTGAGCCCACGATTTCAGTGAGCACGTTTCTTCTACTCGCTTGTGTGCAATACAGCATAGAAGCTAGCGAAACTTTGACATGATGATTGAAATGGAAAAAACAACTGGAAACTAATGTCCAAGATGCGGTCTGGGAACGCTCAACATCTACTATGACGACGGCTCAGATTCGCAACTTGGCGCAGTTTGCGACTCCTGCGGACTGAGAGGCTTCTTCACCAACGGTAAACTCGTTCAACTTGCGCTGGCTTGAGGGGACAAGAATGGTTAGTAGGCTCTTCCATAAAGGCGGAATAGTTTTCCGCTGCGAATATTGTGGATTTGGATACAAGGACATAGAAACCTCTGAAAGTTGCGAAGAGTTTTGTGGGACCCATGAAGGGTGTTCAAGCAAGATAACTCGGTTAGCAGTCTGCACTCCACGCGTAATGATTATCCCCGTCGCTAACTAACGGCTCCTCAGAATGGATCTCCAGAAGAGTTTCGCGCATTCACTTTGTTACAACAGCGACATCAAAGGCTTCCGATGGCTGACGGAACAACAAAATCAGGATTCAAAATCGAGAGCTCACTCACTCATCGAGACCAAAGTGCCGGAACTAGGTACGCGTCAATCAACGTTAGCCGCATCAGATTACTGCGATGCTGATTTCGACAAGGCGATAGCCATCACGCGGGCTTGATCACATGTATCCTCGCAGTGGTCTGAAGTATTCTCGATAGCTTCCAAGAATTGACTGAGCAGTATAACGGAACCCACATGTATCCCATCTGTCTCTATGTCCTTCAAGATACCCCGAGCTTTCTGGTACATGTCGTCCACGCTTTCTTCGAGTTGTTCGACTTCGTCAGCAGCTTTCAAGGACGCGTCGAGCTCACCATCCATGAGCTTCTGCACCATGTCTGCAACTCGTAATGTGCACTCTGATGTGGTTGAACACATTTCCATCGATATATCTTGCACTTGTTTTGACATTTGGGAGAGGTCGAACATTACAAGTATGCGGCCTGCCTCGTGAGCCCAGTCGGCGATCCAGTCTACTTGTCTGCTTAGTCGCATCAAGCTGGCACGTTCGTCAGATGGCAACTCTCCACGGGCGAGCTCCTCAGTAATCCGCCTCCGCATAGAGTCCGCCTCATGCTCTTTCTGCTCTAGCAGACTGAAGTTCTTTTGCAACTCAGGCTTATTGTCCACGATTGCATCTTTGATACACTTCCCAAGCAGTTCAACGGTCATCGTTGTCATAATCGAATGCTCAAGGACTAAGCCCACTGCCTTAACGGTTCGACGCGCCCGTAACCAACCTTCTAATGACATTTCAGTAATACCTCAATCATAATGTACTACTCGAGGCCGACCTCTTTCTCGAGTCCTTCTTCAGGGTAATCAAATAACACCATAGTTGCTTCGTTAAGAAATAAACTAACGCGTTCGCCAACCGCAAAACCGGTACTGTAATCCGCTGTTGAGACTTCTGATATGATTTCCATTCCATCAACTTCGATTACGTAGCGGTTGAGGCTTCCCAGGAATGTAACTTGTTTAACTCTTCCTCGCCAACCATCTTCAGTCGGAGGCGTAAGTAATACAGATTCGGGTCGAATGAACGCTATTACTTTCTGGCCAATCCTCTTGCCAAAACTATACACTTTGACTTCATGACCCGCTACGTCCACCGTACATAGATTGGCGTCAATCGTGAGAATCTCGCCCTCCAAGAGGTTAGCTTCGCCCACGAAATTCGCCGTAAAGAGGGTGTTTGGAACGTGGTAGATTTCGGAGGGCTTTCCGACTTCGACTATTCGACCGCTTTTCATTATCACTACTCGATCGGCAATTGACAATGCTTCTTCTTGGTCATGCGTTACGTGAATTACGGTAAGGCCCAAGTCTGACGCTAGTTTCCTAAGCTCGTATCGTAATTCCGCCCTAACGATAGCATCCAGGGCTCCCAGCGGTTCATCTAGCATGAAAAGACGCGCGCCAGTAGCAATCGCTCTACCGACCGCGACCTTCTGTTGCGCTCCACCACTAAGTTCTCTAGGAAATGAGTTCGAACGGTCACGCATATTGATGAGGTCCAGCATTTCGTTCGTAACTGTTCTCATCTCGTTTGATGGCGCTCGTCTAACTGCAAGTCCATATGCGAGATTATCTCGAACTGTCAAGTGTGGGAAGAGCGCAATATCTTGAAACACATATCCAATTTGCCTATCTTCCATTAGAGTTCTCTTGACGGATTGTCCGTCTATGAGGATCTCTCCACCACTTGGCTGCTCGATTCCTGAAATACACCTGATCAGTGTGCTCTTCCCGCAACCGCTTGGACCAATAACGCAAACATACTCCTTATCCTCAACGTGGAGTGATATGTCGGTCAGGGCCTGAATGCTTCCATAAGTCTTCGATACTCCAATTATGTCTAACTTTGGCATGTCATCCTACCTCCAATTCTTTCAAGAGACCTTGTGCCGGATATTCGAAGACCATTACGTCACTCTCGCGGAAGCTGATTGACACTTCATCACCCACCTTAAACGCAGCCTCATTTTCGACAAAATTACGTGACGCGATCGTGTCACCGTTGGAGAGGCGAACCAAATACTCTCTCGAATTACCTAGGAATCTGACACTGCGAATCTCTCCCCTAAACACGTTATCCATTCCACGCGGCTGATCAGCGGATATTCGAACGCGTTCTTTCCTTAACCCCAGAATAACTGTGGAGGTTAACGTGAGCATTCGCGAAGGCGCTTGGATCGTAAGTCCTCTTACGCCGATCAACGCAGTCTCCCCCACTGTATGTTCGACTATGCCCTCAAAGAAACTGGCCCCTCCGAACAAATGGGCCACGAAGATACCAGCAGGTTTTCGATAGACCCTCTGCGGCGGTCCGAAATCCTGAATCCTCCCATTCTTGAGGATCATGATTTCATCACCAACACTCATGGCTTCCTCTTGGTCGTGCGTCACGTGTACTGCTGTGAGACCTGACTGTTTCACGATATCTCGGATTTTGTGACGCAGATCCAACCTCAGTCGCGCGTCTATGGCACTCAATGGTTCATCGAGAAGAAGCAATTTCGCGCCTGAAGCCAGCCCTCGGGCTAATGCAACTCTTTGCTGCATTCCACCACTCAGTTCCTTAGGCAATGCTTGAGCTCGTGAGGAAAGCCTGACCAAATCCAATGTCTCAGAGGCGATTTCCAACGCGAGCGATGCCGGTTTACCTCTCGCTAATGGGCCAAAGGCTACGTTCTGCAAGACGGTGAGATGAGGGAAGAGCGCATAATGTTGTGGCACGTAAACCGCGTTTCGATCCTGAACGCCAACTTCGTTCACGCGCCTATCGTTAGATTGTATCGTGCCTTCATCAGGGGTTAGGAGGCCGGCCATTAGCTTGAGGAGCGTTGTCTTGCCACTCCCCGTTGGCCCTAGAATGCATAGGTATTCACCGTCATTGACGTCAAGCGATATTCTATCCAAGGCCAGAACCTTGCCAAATCTCTTGGTCACATTGACAAATCTCAACTGGGGCATATTCTAACCAACCTTCCTGGAAGGCTGACGTATGGCGATGAGTCGGAGCACTACTAACGCAAGAAATGATGTTGCCACTAGAAAGCCTACTCCTAGTGCTCGTTCCGGCGAAGTGACCGACACAGTCCCCTTAATCCAGCTCACGAGCAGAATAGGTGCTGTCTTTAGAGTTTTGGAAACTGCGGATGTTGCTCCGGTTTCGTCGACACTTCTAGTGAAGACTAGGATGGCGCCTGACAATAGGGCGTACTTCGTGAGTGGCAATGTTATTTTTCGAAATACTCGAAGGGGTTGCGCACCCAGTGTCTTCGCGGCATCTTCGAGTTCGGGCTGAACTTCTTGGATCGAGGCGGTCATTGTGCGAACGAAGTAACTGTAGGTTATCGTCGTGTGGGCTAATACAATAACCCAGAATTCAGGCAAAGACCCCATATTCTTCCAGAAGAAACTCAAGGAAACGCCCAGAGCGAGAGAGGGTACGATTATCGGTAGGTCTACGAGGGCGTCGACGATCTTTGTTATCCCAGTTCCAAATCTGTTCCGAGCGATCAATATGGCCATGGGTAGTCCCGATACGATGTTCACAACGGTCGCGAGCACGGCGATCACGTAGGAAAGCAACATACTTGACCAGAATGCCTTCCAAGGTCCAGCTCCTGCGATGGCTTCTGTGGCTGTTCCGCTTGCAACTGCCATTATTGCTGGTAGCGCGATGAATAGACAGGGAAAGAGAACGAACGCCATGAAAATTGCTACGCTGGCAATATTTCTGACAGTTACAACTGACGACTTGCTTAGCTTCCTCTCAAAGTCAGGCCAGACCCTCAGAGGTGCAACTCTAATCCTTGGCGCAACGACTTTAATCACTCCGAAAACTACGAGGGATGAGAGTATCAGAATTAGGCTCGCAAGAACAACGGCGGATGTCTGACCCGCGTTGCGAGCATTGCTAATGAATACGGTCCCATTCTCGAATGCTCCAGCCACTACGATAGTTGCCCCTGTCTCCGAAAGCGAGCGAGCCAATGCCAATAGGAAGGCGGCGAGTAGACCGGTTCTAAGAATGGGAAGAGTCACGGTTCGAACTGCCGTAAAGGTTGAAGCGCCAAGGGTTCGCGCAGCCACCTCGTAAGTCTCACGATAATTTAGAAACTCGCCGACCATAACGCGCACGATCACGGGGAACGAGAATGCAAAGTGAAGGAGCATGATCAGTATGACGCCAGGGGGCACGAGACTGTTGGATCCGAATAATTGTGCAATTCCATCTGGACTACTCCAGAACTCTAGTATTGAGAATCCTAGTGCGACCGTAGGTACAACGAAGGGGATGTCGGCTAGACTGTCAAGAACTGTTGCCCAGTTCCCTCGCCTTCTGACGATGAGCCAAGCTAGAGGGACTCCCGCAAGAAGATCAAGACTCGAGACTGTCAAACCAATAATGAATGACCAAGATACCGCACTCTCCATTCTAGTCAATACTGCAGCGCCCAATGCTAGAGTTGGCAATGAAAACAATTGGGCAACTATGCCGGCAACTGCAGGAATTATCACAATCAACATGAAGAACAATAGACCTACCGAGTAAACGCCTTTGATGATGTTGGGTTTGGCGGAGGCTCGTTCTAAGAATAGAAGCAGGCGCGTCGAAATCCTCGTTGAGTTGGTATGGGGTTTTGCGCCTGACAACGCTCACTCAACTGTGCTATTTTGAAACTTCGACACTGCTTATGAAGCTGATGCGGCAAATCTATCGTCGGTTACTAGCATAATTACTGCCTCACGTTAACCAGACCTGTGTGGGCGAGTTAAATCCTAATGTCGCTTGGCCGAGACTTCACGAATTGAGTCGGTGGCTTCCCTAGCTACAAAGATCAGAATTATCAAAGTTACGACGTAGTCAATCCAAGGAAGTCTAAATGAGTAGTTGATTACGAGCCCTCCCAGCAATGCAATCGACATCAGAAAACAGGTTGCCGATTCAGAGGCGTCTATTTCAAGAGGCAAACAATTACACAATTTTCCTATCCGCTTCTTTTGATACCACAAAATCGGCATAATGACAACTGCAAACGAGGCCACACCAATTCCCAACAACGAGGCTTCTGGCCGAATACCTGTCAGGATCGAATAGATTGTGCCCAACCCTATTATTGGAATAAGAGAAATCAACAGCATTGCGGTTACCCATTCGGTTCGCCTATCGTCGTGAGTACCTGGTGTCGGAGCACGGGTAGTGTCTCGTAAATGTTGAACTACGGCGAGTGATGATAGAAGCTCAATTACACTATCACCGCCAAAAGCGAGCAGCGCTAAGCTCCGAACAATTAGTCCGGAATAAATCGAGACAACACACTCAATAGTCATCCATGCCAAACTGATATATTCTACCCATAAACCAGACTTGAGGAGCACTAGAGCGTCTGTCTTCACGGCTATCGATTGTCTTTAGACATCAATACCAGTTAAGGTTAGTGAACCCTCAAGACCAGTTAAGGTTAGTTTGAGAATCCTCTATGGAATTTAACCCCTCGACGGAAGGACCCTTCCAATCGTTGCTTATGCGCATGACTCCTAGACCTAGAGAATTTGGCAGTGAAGGCTGGGGGGTTTTGATTGTCGGAGGACCGGTAACTTCTCCCTGGCTTCAGTTACTCGAGCATTATCGATCCGACAGAACCCCATCCTATCTCCAGCTCCTAGATCCATGATCTTGACTCCTTGAGGATCTACTGCAATGCTCCTTCCTACGAAGGCTTCATGTGCATTACCCACTCCTATAACGTAACTTGTGTTCTCGTGGGCACGTGCGGTCAGAAGCGTCTGCCACTGTTCCTCTTTCAATGGTCCGCGGAACCAAGCCGACGGAACAATCACTACGCGCGCCCCTGACATTACCTCGTCCTTTACGAGTTCAGGGAACCTAATGTCGTAGCAGATTACAAAAGGTGAATCTTACGATAACCGCCTCTAATTCTGCCTTGGTCGATAATTGCGGCAGTGTTGAATATGTCGCCGTTCGATCGCTCGAAGATGGGTAGTACTATGCCTATTTGATTTTTCTCACTCAACTCGGCAACCTTGTTTACGAACTCCCCATTCAATGGTTCTGCAAGGTCTTCCAGGTATTGGCGAGACAGACCGCGGCTTGGGTAACCCATGCAGTATTCTGGAAACACAAGCAAGTCGCATGCTTCTGATCTTTCAATAGCTGAGACTACGCGCTCAAGATTCTGCTTCTTGGACTCGGTTACGGCTAATTGCATGAGACCGATTCTGAAATCTCCAGACTCCAAGCCACTCAACTCGTCAGATAGAATGGAACGCGTGAGATCTACTTAACGTCAATCCTCGGAAGATGATTAAAACTGAACATGTTCGAACTAGAACAAGGAAACATGGATTATTTTGTTCGTTGAGTCAAAATAGGTTATGTCTTATGCTTTCCATAGAGCGCCAATGTTCCATTCACTAAAGCAGTTCATCATAGACATGAAAGCAACGTTCATGGTGTCAATAGCTTTGAGCGTTATAGCAATCGTAGTCGAATACCTGTTTGATATTTGAAATAGGTGTTCGAGCGTCAGTTAACCGATTCACGCTTGGTGAGTGAATCAAGCCGCTCGGTTATCTTCTGGATCAGGATGTCCTCTTTCACGCCGAAGAGTGATTCGCTGCAATCGCGAAAACAGGTAACTGGATGCACTCGGACACCCTCGTCCGCGAGAATTTGCATCTCATCTCTGGCAAGCTTGTAATTCGCCGTGGGAAGAATCAGATCAGTTATCTTGACGCGACGTGACTTGAGGATACCAACTATCTTTCCAGTCTGTGAACCGTGTCCGCCTAGTCCTCCAACGGGACCAACATCTAGCTTCATACCTATCGTTCCCGTCGCCACCACCGACGGGGGCATTGATAATCTTGATAGTTCGGAGAGGAGACTGGCCGCGATTGCTACTCCTGCACTTGGGCCTGACACGCCCTGTCCAGGGTTACCTTCGAGGATACTTCGAACCTGAAAGTGCATGTGCAGTTTGCTCAGGTCTATCCGGTGCTCGCTCCATAACCATGATGTCACCGCTTCTGAAGCGTTCTGAGCACTCTGCAAAACGGAATCATCGGGAACAAGCATTTGCCCGATTATTGCAGAGGTTGAGTTGCCTGTGACCGACACATGTTTCTCTCCGTTTATGATTGGGCGCACGGAACATTCCACAGCAATTATTCCTCCTGTTCCATTCTCCGTAGCGTAAGATATGCCTGGTGTCGGCGACGATGGGAGCAATGATTCTTCCAATTCGCGCTGCTGCCTTTCTTGCGTAGATTCTAAAGCTTCTATGGCCTTCTCAAAGTGGTAGAGTCGAATTGGATAGCTTGCTTCAGTAATATTCTCGATCGAGATAGGTGAGGACTCGTCTCGATAGATTTGGATCAAGTCACGTAGGCGGCGCAAATCCGCGTCATGACGTTTCTCGATTTGAGCTTTCCGATCTGTGTCGTCCGTTGCGCGAAGTTCATAGACGGCACTCAATTCCGACGCCCACAACCGATGTGCTTCTGTGATTGTTTCTGCAGCGGCTCTGGGACTCAGAATCCTCTGCATTCTGAAAAGTCGCGTAACCTGCGGTGCACCAATCTCTGAGTGTAAGAACCTGGCGAACTTGTGTAGATGCACCTCGACAACCTCGTTCCATTCCTGATCGTTCAACGGTGGATGAACATAGAACACGTTTGGTTCGAACCTATCTCTCGTGGCTTGATCAATCAGGTTCTCTTTGTTCGAAGCGGCGATTATCACTATTCCCTCGTCGGATCTAATTTCTGATAACTCTGCTTTGACTTGAGCAAGTATCTTGTTTCCGGTCGGGTCGGCACCCCAGAAAACTGCGTCGGCTTCGTCCAGGAATAGGATACATGGAGCACGCTGTCGGGCAAGGGCGAATAGATCTTTGATCCTCTTCTCAGGTTCGCCGATGTAGGACGCTCCGCTCATTAGCTCTCCTCCTCTAACCTTGATGAAGGTGACTTTGTTCTCCGCAGCGGCTGCGAGTGCAAGCAACGTCTTACCGGTCCCCGGAGGGCCGAATAGTAAGAATCTGCAGTTCGATGCATACCCCAGAGCAGACATCTTACGATCAAACGCCATCGAGATATGGTTAAGCACTTTGTCTTTGACGTCATGCAAGCCACCAATTTCATCTCGCGTGACCTTCGGCGTGACGATGTAAACTGTGTCCGTGATCTCACGGGACTTCTCGAGCTCCGCGTAGAACTTCATTACGTGTGCAGCTTCAACGAAATCTTCCAAGTTCACCCTGTAGCCTGGCTTAGTCCACTTTGAAAGCGGGTTCGGCACTGATCGCCGCAACGTCTCCAAGAGAGGGATCTCTTTCGAGCGCTTCACATCCTTGAACACGGTGAGAATGTCATTTGGCGTGATTGAGCCGTGCCGACGTAGCGCGGCCTCACGTTCAAGTACTTCCATTATGTCTTCTGGTGAAACTCCTTGCCAACCCTCATCGGCCAGTTTGTTCCTAAGGATTACTACTCGATCAGGCTCGTTGATGAGTTCAGCTGAACCTACTAGATCATCTTCGCTTGACTGGGACCTGAACTTCCGCGTTTGCCCATGCACGAGGATTTGTCCATGGGTTTCCTGAGTAGACCTCCCTTGGAGGGCTATCTGTTGCTTCAAACTCGCCGTATCTCAACCAGCCGTAGATTCCGCAGTAGACCAGGTGCGCAGAGACTTTTCCTGGGTCAAATACGACGCTAACGACAGCGTGCTTGGGGAACTTCTTGATCATTATCTTACCTTCTGCCTTCGCTTTTCCTTTGATCTCTAGACATGCTTCCGATCGGATTTTGCTGGCAGGTTTATTTCCGGGCTCATCCAGCCACCGCATTATCCATTTTCCTGTTCCCACCTTGTTCTTCTTCGCCCAGTTTACAAGCTGACTGAACTCGGTTCGGAACATGTTGGGACCGTGAGGACCATAGTGAATTATGGAGGCTACGGTGTAACTTGGGACCTGCTTAACTCTAATATCAACAACCATATCGATTCAACTATTGAGAGTTGGAACGGTACTCTTCAACGTTGCTTTTGTGTATGAGTTCCATCAATTCAGGCTATTCCAAGCCCTACTATAGCGCGGTCGCTATGCCTGTAACGGTGGTCGCGTGCCTAGCTCCACGGGGATCACCATGAACTGGCCGAATCTAATTAACCCGACTTGAACTGTTTGTCCTGACACTGCGTTCTCTTCCAGGTATGCGGAGAATGAATCGTAATTCACAACTTTGTGGCCGTTGATCGAGACGATAATGTCGCCGCCTACGGTGTAGTCTTGCTGTCCAATTGTGATTTGCACGTTGCCACCTCTCAGACCCGCGTCGCTTGCTGGTCCGTTCGGAAGAACACTCTCCACTAACAATCCTGAGGTGACGTTTGTCTGCATTATTTGAGATAGGCCGTAATTCATGTCCACCACCTGGACGCCTAAGTAAGGATGCTTGTTGTACGCGCCATTCTTTATGAGAGAAGGCAGTTCGCGCTTTATTGTATCGGCTGGGATAGCGAAGCCAAGACCCTGAGCATTAGTCACGGTAGCTGTGGTTATTCCAACGACCAGACCCTGAGAATTAATCAGAGGTCCTCCTGAGTTCCCAGGATTAATGGGAGCGCTGAATTGGATTGCGTCTGCAATTGCGAAGTTACCTGACATACCTGTCTGGATTGACCTTCCGGTCTGACTTACAATCCCCACGGTAATAGTGTTAGACAGTCCGTAAGGGTTCCCAATCGCCACTACGGTTTCACCCACTTGAAGGCCCGAGGAAGAGCCTAGTTGCAGTGGGTGGAACTCGAACGATTGTGAGTTTACCGACACCACTGCCAGATCACTGTACCCATCTGAGCCCGCGACGCTCGCAGGGTACGCGTCACCGTCAGAGAAAGTTGCGGTTAAATTCGTGTAACCATTTACCATGTGGAAGTTTGTCAGAATGTAGTATGACTGATTATAAATGATCGCAAACCCGGACCCTAGAATAGTTGAGTTACTATTCGCTCCAAGAATAGTCACTACGCTCTGGTTCGCCTCCGAGTATATTTCAGTCGGTCCAAGGGTCTTGGGTCGCATTCCATCGAGTAGAGGACTGTAGTATAACGCAACCGAGCCAAGGATTATGATTATCAGTACAAGAAGAACAATCGTCTTGTCAGCCTGCTTTCGCCGCCGCCGTGAAGATCGTTTCAAATTAAAGCGCCCAAGTTTCGGCGACTACGATCCGTAGTTCCATTTATCTGTTGCTCCCACGGTCGATGCATCAAGATCGCTGTTCCTCAGTAGTCGGATAATAGAACCGTTGCATCATAATTGTAAATCCTCGTCATAATGTGCTTAGAAGCCTACTCTTCGAAGCATCCAAACGCCTTAGGAAACTTACCGATTCGAGACAGCGAGGAGAGCTATGCGCCCGTCGCTCAATAAAAGTAGTCTGCTAGTGGGACTTCTTTTGTTTCTATCTGCATCTCAATTGGCATCGAGCGTTAGCTCTCAATCTTACCTTGCTATGGAGACTCATTCGCCTCCTTTAGCGGTTGCACCTTCGATGCCACTTCCCATCGTCGGGCCCGCCCCCGCGATCGTGCCCGTTTCGGGCGTCGTTAAGGTTCTGGTTATTGCCGTGACATTCTCAGACGTCAACTACACTCTGAGCATTGCTCAGCTAAGCAAGAACTATTTTGGAACATTATCAGCGTACTACCATGAAATATCCTATGGAAAATTGACCGTAGAAGGGGAAGTGCACGGTTGGTACAGGCTTGCATATCCAAAGGCGCACTATGGGAGAGACTGCCGAGGCATCAACGACGCCGACTGCAGTGGAGTAAACCAATCATGGCATATCGCTGAAGATGCAGTGCCGCTGGCAGAGAAGGATGTGGACTTTACCAAATTCAACTATTTCGTCTTCATACATTCCGGGAAAGGCCAAGAAACTAGTCTAAAGCCGGATGACATCTGGTCAGTAACATACCTGGGGGCATCCGTTGAAACCAACTCGATAACTCTCACGAAGTTTAACATCGTACCCGAACTCGAAGACCCTCCTAATGTTCCAAACGGTGTTTGGTGCGTCGAGTTCGCCCACAACCTAGGAGTACCTGACTTATACAACACCGCAAACGGCCCTAACAACGGTAAACCGATTCTCGGACCATGGGAGCTCATGGATAAAGGGTCGTGGAATGGTGACCCGCCAGGATCATTACCTGCACACATGGCAGCTTGGTCGAAAATACAGCTAGGATTCATCAATGGACCAATGCTCGCGACCGTCGATTCCGGCGGCAGCTTCACGTTCACAGTTGACCCTGCGGAAATTCCTTCCAACAATATACACGTCATTAAGGTACCGATCGGTAATTTGACGAACTCTACGACATACTATCTAGTTGAAGTTAGAAAGCAGATGGGCTTCGATTCTGCTTTGCCTGCCGAAGGAGTTCTAATCACTTACGTAAATGAATCAGCTACAATAGGCAGAGTTCGAGTTGTGAACGGCGATCCGAGTGTTGTGGATCTAGAAGACGCTGTCTGGAAGGTACATCAGACATTCTCTGACAGGCAACACAATCTGACGATAACAGTTACCGGTGAGACAGCGAGGTCATATCAGGTCACAGTGGTTAGAGGAGTCTTTTCATCCCCTGTAATCGGCCGCATTCTTACTGTGAAAACACCGGAGGATTCTAAGAAGACGCACATCACAATCGCGGGCGTCATTCTTTCGGTGGAAATCGCGCGTAATGCGACAACTCAAACCCGAGGGCTGTCAGGTCGACCGTCCTTAGATAATGATACTGGAATGCTCTTCGTATTCGACCATGAAGATTACTGGAGCTTCTGGATGATAGACATGAAATTCCCGCTCGACATCATCTGGTTCAATTCAAACCGCCAAGTTGTATGGGTAGAACCGAATCTTCAACCATGCACTTCCACGAACTGCGCTGAGCTTACACCCGAATCCCCGGCAATGTACGTTCTAGAAATCAATGCAGGATTCGCGGCCATCCACCAGATCAAGCTCGGAACCACTTTCACATTCGATGGCACGTAGCAACGATTTGCTGTCTGCTCATGAACCGATCGAGCGTAGACGTAGATCTAACCTAGCCTCGTTTACATTTTAGAGATAAGCAAACCTTCTGTCTTAGCGAACATGGAGAGCATAGTGGAACTAGATAATTGCGCAGTCACTGCGTCCGGCAGGATCAGGAAAGATCCGGATAATGGCCATACTCTGGTCATTCCAGCGAGGGCTGAAAGAAAGCGTGTTGATTGATTTGAATTGTACCGAGGAGGTAGTCCGGGATGCGATACTACTTTGCGGAGTTCTGATGGGACTTCTTGATAGCGAGGCCTAACCAGACTAAACCCACTATGGCGACTACGAGAGCGACAATCGTCACTTGGTTTGTTAAGCCGAATGGGTTCATCCCAAATTGGCGGCGGCCGGCAAATCCTGCTGCCCCAGTTGACGCCTGAAACATCTGCCTAATCATAACTGCACGAACAGCATTATACGCCGTCATGATAGCTATCAGGCCTACTCCTACTACGCTAACGAGATACGCATTCTTCATTTGCCCAATATTGTTCAATTAAACTACACCTCGTAGTCAGCTACAGCCCTAATCAAGATATTTAAACGGGAGGCACTCTTGGTGCACACCACGGATGAATCGTTCGCATCTTACGGCTTTTCGTCAGAGAGAAATTTCCTTTCCAACTCATCTAACTTCTCGAATCTCTCTCCCCAACGGGAAACGAACTTTCGCTGTTTAATCCAGACGTTGAGAGACCACAAGACAGCGACCAGTGATGCAAGAAGCAAGATAACATCCACTATGTGGCTGATATGCTCGCGGTGAAATGGTAGAGGCCCGTAATTTCCGAATACGAAAACGATGAAACGTGAAAGGAAGATGAGGAGTATAATTGACCCAATAAGGTTCATTTTTGCTTGCAAGCGGAAACGTCTGAACTCCGTCGACGCCTCTTGGAGGAATGTGTGGAGCGTAGCTAATGGATATTCATCCTTCTTATCCGACATGGCTGCTAAACCTCCTTGATTCGTTAGGTATAGACCTAGTTCACCACTGGTGCATGTAGCTCAGAGGATAGAGGGCAACGTATCCCTAAGCTTAACGTAAACATTCTTTCCCTCAACCGATAATCGAATGCCCTCCTCCGATTCTTCAACATACCCCTTCCCCTTGAGGAAGTCCAGATACTTCTGGAAGTCGTCGTATGAGAGCTGCGTTGCGCGTCGCCAAAGCGAAGTTCTCGAATGCTTGCCCGCATTATAGAAGAGAAATTCGAGGATCTCGAACCTTATCTCCACGGGCGATTTTCTACCCCGCTGCGCTGCCTTATTATCGCTCAAAGCGTTCGACCCCACGAATTCTACGTTCGTCTAAGTGTTGCGCGTCTACTTAAGAAACTCTTGGTGTACACCGCAAATGAATCCTGATTATAAGCTAACTAACTACATGGCATAGTTTCAGTGAAAGCCAGTGACGCACGCGTACCAAGAGTTTCAACCAAAGAAAGGTGAAGATAGTCAACCCATAATCGGATTATATACGTGCCTCTTCTGTGAAGATCGCTTCAGCACTAAACTAGAGCTAAAAAGGCACTATTGGGGAAAGCATGAGCAAAGCGTACCTAACTATAACGGGAGTGAGTCTCAATGAGCTGGACGTCTCTCATTGACAGATTAGTGAACTGGATCGCTAACAACGCAAGGTCATTCAGCTTCGCACTCCCAGATGCTCTCGAGCTCGCGCTCTACATTGGTCTCGCAGCATACTTCGCTGCACAGATCCTTCAACAACAAGCATGACCGTTCGACGAGAAAATGATGCGTATAACGATTCTAGCTGGAAAATGATTCGCATTAAGCTTTGACTATGTACGGATTTTGGTGAGTACGTGTGAGCAGTATGACATCAACAGTTCAAAGAACTCCGGCAGTTCAAGCTGTAGACGTTACTAAAACGTACAAGGTCGGAAATATGGAGTATCCAGCACTGCGAGGAGTGAGCTTCAGAATAGAGAAAGGAGAACTGGCATCCATAATAGGGCCTTCCGGAAGCGGAAAATCGACCATCCTTAACATAGTAGGAGCCCTGGATCGTCCCACTTCAGGCCGTGTCTTCATAGATGGAATCAACCTTCGCAAACTAAACGATGATCGACTCTCCATCCTGCGCAACAGAAAGATCGGATTCGTATATCAGTCATTCAACCTGATCCAGCGCCTAACCGCAGCCGAAAACGTTGAGATGCCTCTCATAGCAAGAACAAGCATTGGAACCGACGTCAGACGCAATAAGGCGTTGAAAATGCTAAAGGCAGTTGGGTTAGGGCGCAAAGCAAACAAACGCCCCAGCGAATTGAGTGGAGGAGAACAGCAACGCGTTGCAGTGGCTCGGGCTCTTGTCACTGAACCGGCTATAGTCATAGGTGATGAACCAACAGGAAACCTAGACTCCAAAACAACCAGTGACATCCTGAATCTAATTACCCAAGTAAACAGGACGACTGGAGCAACCTTCATCATTGTAACACACAACCAGGAGGTTGCAGAGCAGACTCACCGCATAATAAGCATCAGAGACGGTTTGGTCGAGAAGGAACAGCGCCTTCACCGGCTCGACATGTTCACTGGCCAATTAGCCCCCACCATCCCTCTTCCTAATGATCGTGAACCGAAAACTTCGTCTAAGCACTAAACCCACTCCAGGTCTGGTCCGGGGAACCACGTCAAGTCAAGACTTGTTAGAGATCTCAAGCCATCGTCCGTGTTTGTTATATAATGCCTCCCCGATAGTAGCGACATCAAAGCGTACTAGACTACAAACCTGGTTGAAGCACACAAATGCCTTCGTCCGAATAGACTAAAGGTTGACTCACAGTGAGAAGCATAATCGGCATCCTCACCATATTCTTCTTGGCGAGTACCAGTATTCTCATCCCGGTCGCTGCAAAGCCAACAGGAAGCGATGCTGGATCCGCAAGTGTTCCGTTGGATGAAACTGCTCCCGCCGCGATCAACGGGTATACGGAAGATTATGTGTTTGTTGGCGGGCAAAACGGATCATGGTTTCAGCCTGGACAATTCCCCCTGCTCTACCAGATTTCTCTTCAGAATTATTCCCGCATCCGGTTGGATCCGGTTAGCAGTGGGGGCACCGTGTGGGGTGGCGGCTTCAATGGGTCACAATTGCTGGTTTCTGGATGGGGTAGCGATGATGATTCCCCGGGACCCTATATCTGGTTGTACAATGGGGCACACGTCGTAACTTCAGGTTCACTTGATAATTATGGTAAAGCGTCCTCCTGGAGCGGTGGGGACATTTTCTCCGCGAGTTATAACGGGAAAGAATGGTTACTCTCAGGTTTAGGCTCAGGCCCGTTACCACCCTATAGTGACGAGGCAATAAATCATATGAGTCTAGGCACCTTCAACGGAAGTACCTTCACAGACCTGTCCAGCCTGGTTCCGGAGCAGCAAGACGCAATCCTGTACGCTAACGCATGGAACGGTCAATACTGGCTAGTAGGCGGGGGCTATCTCGGTGTTGACGTTCTTTTCACCTTTAATGGGAGTACGATTATAGATCTCACAGAAGAAGCCATGAAAGCGATCCCTAGCATGGGGTCAGTGCAGTCCATTGCTTGGAATGGAGACTACTGGTTGATCGGTGGAATTGGATTCCTAGCCAAGTATGACGGCCATAACTTCGTCGACTTAACTCAACAACTTGAACGCGCGCTCCCAACATACGATTTCAATTCAGTGAACGCGATCGCGTGGAACGGTCAGTCGTGGTTGATTGGCGGAGGAACCGTCATAGCGCAGCTATATCCAAGCCAAGCCTGGTTCATAGCCTACACTTCCAACGGGTTCATTGATCCCTCACACACGGTTCCATCAGACGTCTCTAACCCCTACGGTTCAAGTATTCTTGCAATTACAGCCGTTAACGGAGTGTGGTTTCTAGGCGGATACTCAAGTAACAAAGGCATGCTACTGGCGTACAACGACGGTATTCTAACGGATTATTCTAATCTAGTCAACGGCTTCAGTTATGTTGATTGGGTATCAAACCTACAAGTGCTCGCGTTCGGAAAAGGCGACGGATTGCCTCATTTAGTCCCAATGGGGCAGTAAGCTAATTCTCATATGATTTACAACTCTCATCCTTACATTTTAGAATTATAGCTTATTTTCCAGTATAGCGGAGATACCTTGAAGGCAGTTGAACATCGTAGGGAATACGGTCATAATTACTGGCGGCGCTACGGGGATCGGATTTGCTTTAGCAGAAGCATTTCTCAAGGAAGATAATGATGTAATAATCTGTGGACGACGGGAACGAAAACTGCAGGAAGCCAAACGAAGGCTTCCAGGAATTCATATCAAGAGATCCGATTTAGCGAAGGAAAAGGAAAGACAGAAACTCGTTCATTGGGTCACGACCAACTTCAGCAACGTTAACATTCTAATCAACAACGCGGGAATCCAGAGGCAAATTGATTTTACCTCTCGCAAGATTGTAGAACCCCTTCCCGCAAAAGATGATGAAGTGGCCATCAACTTTGTCGCACCGATACGTCTCTGTGCTCTTTTCACGCCTAACCTCTCGAAGAAAAAGAAAGCAGCCATCGTGAACATTTCATCTGGCTTAGCGTTCATCCCCATCGCGATGATGCCAATCTACTGCGCAACTAAGGCAGCACTTCACTCTTTCACCATCTCATTGAGACACCAGCTCAGAAATACGACGATTCGAGTGTTTGAGGCCGCGCCTCCCGCCACTGACACCGAACTTGACCGAAGCTTTGCTGAGCAGGAAAATTCGTACCGCGGAATCACCGCGCGTGAAGTCGCCGCAGCGATTATGGAAGGTATGCGGACTGATAATCAGCAAATCATCATAAGGCAAGCCCAAGATCTCTACGAAGCGTCACTACATAACCCTGAGGTCATATTCAAACGTATGAATGAGTAGGATTAGGTGGTATGTGATACCGAAACGTTTACCTTCAAATCCGGAAGACGGCTCTACAAACATGGACGCAATGACGAACCCTCAGAGTATGATTTAACTGTGAAAACATTCGACATTATTGAAGGCTTTCAGGGTGTTGCGTTTGGCACCATGGACGGGTTGATCACAATTCTAGGCGTCGTCATCGGAATTGCCAGCGCGACTGAGAATGCTAGTGCAGTGATAGTCGCTGGCCTAGTTGCGGGACTAGCAAATGCCTTCGGAAACACGTTTGGATTCTACGCTTCTGAATTGGCTGAACGGGCTGAGCACATTCAGGAAAATCAACGCCTGAACAGTATGACGGAGACTCGCAGGAGTACGGTTCTCGCATTCACGCACTCTGTTGGATCAACGATTGTAATAGTGGCTCCGTTCATTGTGCTTGAACTAACAACCGCGATAATCACCTCGCTCATCTTCGCGTCGTTGTTACTCTTCGCATTAGGAGGATTCGTGGGCAAGTTCAGTCATGGATCACCAATTAAGTTTGGATTGCGTTACGTAGCTCTAGGGCTCGTAGGAGCCGGCTTATCGTTTGTCGTCGGCGAGGTTGTGAGAAACCTACTGACCATGGGCCACCTTCTATGGTGAACGGTCGATCGTCACGCATTGTGTAATACTAATTGCTGATTCTCAATACTTCATAGTCAGATAGAACAGAATTACTAGTGCAGCAAATGTGAAGACATCGGGGAGAACAGCGAAGGGACCGAGACCGAACGGACGAAATCCGACGCCCATTGAATGATTGGGTTTGATGTGAGAGCGTATAGGAGCAGCACGCTGCAAAATATCATCAACTGATTTGCGCTTTGCGGACTTTGTCGCAGTGCTCCTATTATCTTGGCACGGCTTGCGCCGCCTCTTGTTCCAGCGATTGAGCATCCCTCAAATGCGCGGGATGGACAGTAAGATGCTCACTCTGTTTACGCGAGCTCGTTTACATCAGTACGTATACTCCCGACAGGAGTACTCCTCATCCAAACCCTGCAACGGGTACTTCGCTTTGAGCATTTCCTCCACCTCAGACGGACCCTCATCTTTCTTTATGAGATTAAGTAGAATGAAGCTCAGGCGTGCCATTTTGGAGGATTTAGATTCGCCATCATTGCTCACACTACATTCCCGCAACACCAACTCACGCCGAGCAAAGTAATAGCGTAATCTCACAGAAATCACGGCACTCTAAATGATTCATGGAACTGAAGCTACTTCTAACTGAATTCATCTCTAGACCTAACCTCACATGGTCTCGTCCACAGGCATTAGTCTCCGAAGGCTGATGCTTGCCTCGTATTGAAGTTCATTTGGGGGGGAGATTGATGATGAATCTCCTTCCTTCTTCGCAGCCACTCACGAAAAATCAGCGCGACTATGGCCATTTTCAGACTCATTCGTCGCGGAGTTGCAGAATCCTTATTGCTCCATGCACGGCTGGAGTAGGATGATTGGCATGAGAAATTACTTGTGGGCAGCCGTTGCTGTACTTGTCGTGTTGACGTCTCTCGGTATCACGCAGGTATCAGCTCAATGGTACTTTAACGGCAGCTACTATACGACCTGTCTGCCAGGTCCCGGTAACTTGATCCAATGCTCCGGGAACTTACTCCAAAACCCCAACGGATGCACGGTACTCGGATTTTTAGTCGGCAACTGGGTAAACAATCCGACAAACATAAGCACCACTGCAACACAATACTACACGCTACAAAATCTACCATCATCCATTCCGCCGATAGGGAGCTGGGTAACCGTGACGGGACACCTCTACCAGGGCCCCAACCGTAGTTCAACGGGCTCAGCCTGCCCAGGAAACTACATCAACGTAACATCGATAAGCTGAAAGGGGCAACGGACTGATCACACATCTGGGATAATCTCGTGTTGAATCTTATTGCCGCGTGAATCGAAAACGCCAAGGTCATCGTAGGATTGGAACGGGTGAGCCGCAATCACCATGATGCGGCCGTAGAAGTGATTCAGGTCATGCATGGAGGGTTTGAGGGACCCCGACGGGTGCGAGTGCGCCACTCCCATTATTGTGAAATCCCAGGGCAGCATCGAACCGAGCAGGACACTGAAGCCGCGTCCATATGTGGCCAGTGGGGGGATCAACACGTTGTTGAGTCTGATCTCATCTCCGACCTTCTTTCCCTGCAGCATAAGGATAGTCTCGCGAGGGTATGCACTCATCGCGGCGGTCAGAATACTGTCCGCTACTGCCTTCTCGAAGCGGATGATTTTACTCAATGAAGCACATCCTTCTGCAGCGCTCGACGATTCTTCATGTATCAATAGTCCTCTTTCTGTATTCCTTTTTGGCTTGCTCGGAAAAAGTTGGAGAGTGGGGTAGGTTCAGCAGGGCCTCATTTCTTTGTGGAACCAGCTTCTGTTTTCTCCTTCAACGCGTCTAGGAGGCTTCCCAGTTTTATAAGGACGTAGAAAACTCCTACGGTAATTAAGAGAACTGAGACCGCGCTGATGGCTCCAAATATGAAGGACCCACCAAACCCCATGCTTCGCGGATAACTAGGGGCAGTCTGCGGAACCGTGTCAAGTAAACTCAATTAATTTCACCTCGCTCGCAACTACTCTTAGTAGTTACAATCTTGGTCAGGATACTTAAACGGGCGCCACTTCTGGTGTGCACCACTGGTGATGCATCCGTTCTTTGTCATGTCCTGGGCTTCCTCGGAAGCAAATTCCTTCGATCAATAATAAGTTCGCCACTTTGCACGGCCTCGATGAATTATGGAAATCGCATATGGCGAAGTAACGGCCAGAACGCAAACCACAATCAGACCTCACGAAACGCCATGAATCAAGAGTGGAATCTAACGTACCTGCCGAATACTCCAACTGCAAACTCATCCGTAGCGATCAACGTCCAAATCACTAACGTCACTCAAGATGGGGGCGTTCTATGGACCGTTCAGAGCGAATCCATAGCTTACAACGGAACAACGCTGCAAGTAACCAACGGAAACGGTGGAATCGGCAAACTCAATCGGGCAATAATGATCGGCAACGCGACTAATTCAAACGGGAGTACATTAAGGTGGAGCTTGGAAGGACTTGCTACGCTCTACAGTGGAACAATGATCATCTCGTTGACAGGCAGCGTCGCTCCACTGAATAACACGACAGCAGCGTCGACGCAACCTTATCAAAGCTCGACGATACCCCGGGTAGTAGTTCTAACATATATCGCAACGATAAGCTAAACCGTGAACCAGCAACCATCCTACTCCTCCACTGCAAGTCCTTTCTGAGTCGCTTGTTTAACTTATCAGTAGTCTGGCAAGTATCAAGATTGCCAGCAGGAAAATGGTTACGCTAAGAATGGCTTCGGCTGATGATGTTGGCTCGTATGTGTCAGAAGATATTGTCTTCTGATTGTTCCGATACCTTTGAAACGCGAACAGTTCAATCGCGCCTCCCAGCAAGACTAGGGCGATCCCTACGATTGCCGAGTATCGGATTCCAGGTAACACTTCAAGGACGGTTGTGAGCGCCAATCCGAATCTTGCGACCGCAAATCCAAGCGTAATTACAACTAGCCCCGTTCTCACCCACGCAAGATAGGTTCGCTCATTCGCCAAATGAGCAGTCACCTTATCTGTACCCATAGAAACCTTAGTCGCTAAGATCTCCTGAAGCTATTTGCCAGTTTATGACGTTACACCAGACATAACGACATTACGGGAAAAAGGAAATTCGACACTTTACAGTATATTTAACAGTTCACCCAACCAACCCCCGGAACAAAGCCAAAAGTAGACTATAGTAGGCCATTCGCAGAGACCTCGCTCATTGACCGGCATCGTGACTATCCTAATCTTTGGCTTCGGCGCATTGTACTTGGCGTCTGAGGATAAGCTGATTCTAGCAGCCTTCGTAGCATTTGTGGGCATTCTCACCTGTTTTGTCATGTACTATGATTACAGACGAAAAGCAAAACAGTAATCAGTCATCATCGACGAACACAAGACAACATAGCTAACGTCACTCTTGCCATCGTCGTAAATACAGAGGATGACTACGTTCTTCCCCCTAAGATCACATGACGAACGTAGTGCCGTCGGTTTTCAGCCCTTCAAAATCAGGCGCGGGATCACTAGTCTTCTTAGCCAGCTAAAACCGCAGTCGTTGTAGACCCACTTAAATCTCCCAGAAGTTATCACCATCTGAATTAGTCGGAGGGTACACGATGGGTACGGTTACAATAACAATCGCATACTTCGCCAGAGCTCGAGAATGCACCGGAACCGCGGAGGAGAAGTTGGAGTTGACTCAACCCGCCTCCCTCCAGCAATTATTCACTAGAGTAATGGCGATTCACCCTAGCCTCGCCGAGATCACACAGATACTTCAACCCTTAGTTAACGGGAAATGGGTGCCTGAGGAAACGGAGTTGAAAGATGGCGACCGAGTCGCGCTCCTGCCGCCGGTTGGCGGAGGATGAGGTCTGGCGCATGCGCTCAATTAACGTCCCATTAGTGTGATTTAACGGGACGCCTGCGTGAATAGTCAGACAATTATCATAATTACGAAGATTTTAACTCCAGCTAAGGGTGAAATGTTCACCATGGCTTTTGGTGGATACGCAAACAAACTAGCAAGAGTGGATTTGACGCAGGGCAAGATTGAGTACGACGAGCCTAAGGAAGATGACTTGAGAAAGTACCTAGGCGGACGAGGACTAGGTGTAAAGTACGTTTTCGACAACGGACCAAAGGTCGAGCCGTTCTCTGAAGGCAACATACTCTGCTTTATGACTGGCCCTCTAGTCGGGAGTGACTTCGAAATGAGCGGCCGGATGGCTGTGGTCACAAAATCTCCCTTGACTGGAACCGTCACGGATGCTCACCACGGCGGATGGTCCGGTGCAAGACTCCGATGGGCTGGTTTCGACGGACTCATCTTCAAGGGACGATCAAAGACGCCCGTTTACGCCTACATTGAAGACGGTACAGTCGCGTTGAAAGATGCCTCGAAGGTTTGGGGGAAGAACGTTCACGATACCGTGAAGGCGTTAATGCAAGAGCACGGTACGAAGGATTTGAGCGTCGTGACTATCGGACAGGCCGGCGAGAAGCTTGTTAGATTCGCCGCCATATTGAACGAGAACGATCGCGCGTCAGGAAGAGGCGGCACAGGGGCTGTCATGGGTTGGAAGAACTTGAAGGCCCTTGTAATCAGGGGAAACATAAGGAATAAGCCGAAGCCAGCTCGCCCCGAAGAATTCAAAAAGGCTGTCGTTCTCGCGGCCAACTCAATCGTTAAAGCAGCTGTTACGGAGCCGCGGAAAGGTGGGCTATCTGTTTTCGGAACAAATGTGCTCATGAACATCGTAAACGAGATAGGAGCTCTGCCCACGAGAAACGCGCAGCTCACCCAGTTCGAGCATGCGGACATGATAAGCGGAGAAACCGTCAAAGAGCAGATTCTCGTAGGTGACCCAACATGCCATGCCTGCCCAGTCGCATGT
Source organism: Bathyarchaeia archaeon (assembly GCA_050012795.1). GTDB lineage: Archaea > Thermoproteota > Bathyarchaeia > 40CM-2-53-6 > 40CM-2-53-6 > FEN-987. The sequence goes on from JBEKGM010000053.1 coordinate 29,478, forward strand.
AAGAAAGAAGTTGAGGTTAAGGGGGGCAAGTACCAGGTGCACATGGAGAGCACTGAGTACGAGTCAATGTGGTCTCTTGGCGCGAACTGCGGCTGCAGTAGCAAAGAAGCCGTAGCTTACATGATCAATTTGGCGAACGACTACGGAGTGGACGCAATCGAACTTGGCAACTGCATTTCCATCGCTATGGAAGCAAGCCAGAGAGGACTAATCCGCGAGAAACTCGAATGGGGCAATACGGAAACTATGATTGACCTCGTCCATAAGATTGGGAAGCGGGAAGGCATCGGAGATAAACTCGCAGAAGGCGGCTGGAGAGCGGCCAAAACATTCGGTAACGAAGGCCTCGCAAACCAGGTGAAAGGCCAATGCATACCCGCCTACGACCCCAGAGGCTTACAGGGCATGGGAATAGGCTACGCGACCAGCAACCGTGGAGCATGCCACCTCAGAGGATACACCCCCGCCAGCGAATGTTTAGGAGTACCCGCAAAGACCGATCCGTTGGGTTGGGAAGGAAAAGGGAAGCTTCTCAAAATCTTCCAAGATCTCCACGCAATCTCAGACTCACTCGACCTGTGCAAGTTCAGCGCCTTCGCGGAAGGAGCAAACGAGTACACCGCTCAGTTCGTGGCGATGACAGGAATCGACACCGACGCTGACGGACTGATGAAAACCGGCGAACGCATCTACAACCTTGAACGCTACTACAACAACCTATGCGGCTTCACAGGCAAAGATGATACCCTTCCCGAGAAGTTCCTCAAACTACCAGGAACAGGGCCTGCAGCAGGACATGTGTGTGAACTTGACAAGATGAAGAGGGAATATTACGAAGCCCGAGGCTGGGAGGACGGAGTAGTCCCTCAGCAGAAGCTAAAGGAACTTGAAATAACCACTTAAAACTCAACAGCCCACGTCAAGGATGTGCGAGTTATAGCAGCGAGAGCGCGGACAGTTCAAATCTACGCACTATTCTTTAAGGGCTGTTGGCTCCGGTGCACCTCTCTCAACGTTCAGAAGGTTACTGCATGTTCCGCTAATTTTTGATGACATTCTCTTGAGACTGCACTGCGTTCGCGGGAGATTAGAAGCACGTGCTTTCAGGATTACTTGAGTCCGATTTTCTTGGAGTATTTCGCTATGAGAAAGACTACGCATGCCACTATCAGGAAGTTTATGATCACTCCGACGAAGTCGCCTACGGCGAAGTTCATCCCGTTTCCTACGGGTAGGGTGAAGATGACTTTTTTCCAGTCACCGCCCGGTATCAAGGCTCCTGGTACAGGCATGATAATGTCCTGAACGAGAGCCGAGACAACCGTGCCAATGTACGTGCCCATGATGAAACCCACAGCCAAACCCAGAACACCGCCCTTACCAATGAAATCCAGGAACTCAGCCCACAGCCCTTTCGGAGGAGGAGGCGCCGGCTTAGGCTCAACGGCTTCACGAATCTTCTTCAACTCTTCTAGTATCTGCTCATCGAGACTCATCATAATCACACATGAGACTATTTTCGAATAGGATATTTGACTTTGGTTTGGGCGCGCGCTGAGCTGCAGTCGAATCACGACGTATTGAAGAGCGCGAAATCATCACTAGACCAGTCATGTCTTTCTACGCACTAGAGAATCGTTCGTTTCACGCTTATGTATATCTTCAGTCCGAGTTGGATTGGGTGTTTGATCTTGCACTCAGCTGTTGTTGATCCAGAGAAGATTGGGGTGTTGCTTGTTGATGCGCAAACCGCATTCCTAGATTCAATGTTTGGGCCAAAAGACCCCGTGGTTATCCGACTTGAATATCTTCTAATGCTAACTGATTTGTTCAAACTTCCATTGATTGCAACGTTCGAGCATCCTGTTGAGACGAAAGGATGGTTCCCCGAACGCCTTGAGAAAGCGTTCCCAGCTCATGGGCAGAAGTTTGTGAAGAAGACATTCAACGCCTGCTCTGACGCCTTGGTGAATCAAGCGATCCGGAAGTTACCTGTTAAACAGTTCGCTCTGGCGGGTAGTGAGACCGACGTATGCATTTTGCAATCCGCGCTTGGGCTGCATGATATGGGTTTTGAAGTTTTTCTGTTGGAGGATTCGGTTTTCTCTTCTGAGCCTCATCCTAGACCCGCACTGGACCGAATGTACCAGGCAGGCGTGGTCCCGTGCACTTTCAAGACTCTGTATTACGAGCTTCTCCGAACCGTTGGCGAGGAAGCGTGGCCTAAAGAAGCTAGGGCTAGATTAGACTCCTTCCCATCCGGATTCTTCCAGGGTGAAAATCTACCACGCTGGGGGCAGGCATGAGATGAATAATCAGGTAGCTCATAAAGCGACGTTGCCACCGAGGGATACTCTAAAATTAATCTTAACACTCAACAAAGTGACCTGGTGCAATTTACGCACCATTGCGCGTTCCGAGGATTCATGACACCGCAGACCCCACACTTCTTCGCGCTCAATTGGATAGGTTGTGTGGATGGAGTTGATTGGCAAAATGGGCACGGAGTGAGCTCAGAATATTTACCGCATTTATCACAGAAAGGCATACTTCCTTCAGCGACCAGAATGTTTCATCTGGATACATGAATTTGAATACTTAATCCTGATTCCGTGGTTGGTAGGCACATTACTCTTAATGACTGCGATAATTCTGCTAACGGACTTTTTCATTCAGGAGTACAGTAACATGGCTCGACAGCGCAACAATGACAAGCGCGTCTCAGAACCCGTTGTAGCTTACGATTTCACTTGACGGTTTCCTTGGAGCAGCGGCGGGTGTCTCATCTGGATAGCCGAAGCTGATGAGCGCGATAATCTTCCAGTCTTTCGGCACGTTCAATATTCGTGTGACTTCTGCCTCATCGAAGTCGCCAACCCAACATGAACCAATTCCCAGCCCCCACGCTGCGATGACCATATTCTGCAATGCTATCGCAGTGTCGATGGTCGACCATTTACGCGCGTACGTATTTCCTTCATATGCGCAGCCGACGATCGTGAATGCGGAGTTTCTGATGAATCCGCTCCATTGTCTGTGGGATAACTTCTCCTTGATCTCTTGATCAGTGAGAACGATGAAATGCCATGGTTGACCATTACTTGCAGAAGGGGCATATCTTCCAGCCTCAAGTATTTTTTGCAAGTTTTCTTGTGAAATCTGTTCCACCCTATATTTCCGGATACTCCTTCGGCTCAACAACTGTTCTGTAGTGGACATAACTGGTCAAAGTGTTTGACACGAGGACACTTGTAGTTCTTATGACGTATTTTCGCTTCTGATGCTAACTTCTAGACTCTGAAGCCAGCCGGTCGATCCGAAGCTCACAGCTTCTCTCATCACAATCGTAGATAGTTCCATAGTCCATTAGGCGTGTATGAGCATAGTAAATCTAATTGATAGGTGCATATCCGACTAGCCCAATAGTTTTGTATTGGGCGGTGGGGCTAGTGGTGCGCACACACACACTAAAACGACAGTTCAATTTCCGACGCCGTGACAAGGATGAGCGCACAACAGAATCTCATTTTACGTCTGCTAGATGTATCATTTTTCTTATGCGCGAAGTGAGGGAAGAGTGAGGCCGAAGTTGTGAAGAGTCTATGCGTTCAGTTATTTCTTGTCCACTGAATACGAAGAGTCTGGGCTTTCCACCGGTAAGCTCCACATAGGTGTTGTGGATTGCGGCATCTTTAACCCAAGAACCGGTGTTCACCACATTTTCCGTTTTGTTGATGAATGGCACGTGGGTATGACCAAATATGAGAACCTCCCCAGGCTTGACATTATTACAAGCGGTCAGATTGACTTTATCGAGAGAGTCCTTTAGTCTATCCTCAGGGCGCTGGTGAAGGCGCTGAGCTATCTTTGCTAGATCTGCTTTTACGAAAGAGGGTTCCATCTTCGAGAGAATATTGTTCGCGCTATGGAAATCTACCCATAAGTTACTCTCAAAGGCACCACCTTGGTCGGACATTACTCGACACAAGAAAGCCATCAAAGGTATTTTCTGTTCAGG
>JBEKGM010000054.1:0-20087 GCA_050012795.1 Bathyarchaeia archaeon
TATTGACTCTGACCGTAAGTGTAGTACGGATATTGACTCTGACCGTAGCCATAGTACGGATAATTGTATTGACTCTGACCGTAAGTGTAGTACGGATATTGACTCTGACCGTAGCCATAGTATGGGTAACCTCCACTCGAATATGACATTTCTTTCATTCACCTTCTTGCATGTATAGATGTATGTACATACATCTAAGCCTTTCCAGCTCAGATCATGCTCATCGTGTTCGGCTCTGGGTTCCGTTCCCTGATATCGAATTTTCCTCCAGATTTGGGGTGACGATCATCCTCAAAACGCAGATGCAGCCATTAAGCTGCACAATCCTAAATACTCAAGCAACCCCATCGCCATGTCGAGCGTGCTCCCATCATGGTGCAATGGCGAAGAAGAGAGGAAGTTATCGGAAAGGAGGTCATAGATGGAGACGCGAAGAAGATTGGCATGACCAAAGACATAGCGTGGTCAGAAGACGGCAAACTCGCCCTAGTCATCGAATCTGCCGATAACGAATTCATCCTACCGTTTCCCGGAATAGAAAAAGTAGGCGACGTGATCTTCGTCAAGCCAAAAGATTCCTTAGTAAAAGTCCCATCAGTCACATGCCCACAATGCGAGACCAAGAACCTGCAAGAAGCCAAGTTCTGCTCCAAATGCGGACACAAACTCGAAGCAGAATCAAAACGCTAGTTTGAACGCCACGCAGAAGACCAACGCGGAGACGCACGCATAGTCAACAGACTTTTCATAGGTGTGGGTCGGACTGTGACGTTCACTCTATAAGCTCCGATCGACCTCACAAAGATGGCGCACTAGCTTTCAGAAATCCTCCGATTTTCCGCGCACCCGCTGCTTATTTGAGGGTGAACTGAGAAACATCAAATGCTGGTTTCGGGAGCTTCATGTTCATGTCTTCCATGGCTTTGACTATGATATGTGAAACTGCAAGGTTTCGGAACCAGGTCTTGTTTGCTGGAATAATGTACCAAGGGGCCCATGGGGTGCTGCAATATCTCAGTGCATCCTCGAATGCATCCATATAATCGTTCCAGTACTTTCTTTCCTCGAAATCCACAGGTGAAAGTTTCCAGTTCTTGCTAGAATCGTTCAACCTTTCCTGGATCCGTTTCTTCTGTTCTTTCTTGCTGATGTGTAGGTAAAATTTCAGAATTTTCACGTTGTTTTCTGATAGGATTTTTTCGAACTGGTTAATTTGATCATATCTCTTGGACCAGACAGCTTCTGGGACCAGCTTATGGACCCGGACGACCAAGACATCTTCGTAATGAGAGCGGTTGAAAATGCCGATCTCCCCTCGATCCGGGACCGCCTTGTAAATCCGCCAGAGGAAATCGTGAGCAGCCTCCTCAGCAGACGGAGCCTTGAAGGATGTTACGTGGCAGCCTTGAGGATTGACCCCTGACATTACATGGCGAATGGTGCCGTCTTTTCCGCCGCAGTCCATCGCCTGGAGGACGATGAGTAGCGCATACTTCTTAGAAGCATATAGTAGGTACTGAAGATCCTCCATTCGCTTGAGCAACTTCTCGAGCAGTAACTGAGATTTCTTGTTGTTTTTGAATCCTAGAGTATCGTCAGGATTGTAGCGACTCAACTTGACTTTTTTCCCGGGTGAGAGCAGTAGTTCCTTATGTAGATTCATGTCACGTGAGCCCTTACTCTACCATAGCGACTCTGAGGGTAATCAATGTTCAGAATTTCACCCGTTTATAGAAGAATCTCTTAGTCAGCTCTGCACTCAGGATGTAGAGTCCAACAATTATCGCTGTGAAAAGAATGAAGGAAGGCGAGATGGGGACAAATCCAAATAGTTTCGCAAATCCAACGAAAGGTAAGAGTATCGTGGCGATTACTACAGCCACCGTAGCGAATAACAGGTACTTGCTTGGTCTACTTTTGAATAGGGGGCCTTGGGTGCGAATTACCAGCACGATCAGTGAAGCGGAGATAACGGATTCCATAAACCAACCGGTTCTGAACTGATCGACCGTTGCGTGCAATACGAGCAGAAGTACTCCGAATGTGACGTAATCGAACACTGAGCTAAGAAGGCCGAAAGTCAACATGAAATTCCTAATGAAGCCGACATTCCACCGTCGAGGTTTCACAACCATCTCGTGGTCAACACTGTCTGTCGGGATTGCGATTTCGGGGAAATCCGTCATCAGATTTGTCAGAAGAACCTGAGTGGGTAGCAAGGGAAGAAAGGATAGGAAGAGTGATGCTCCGGCCATACTGAACATGTTCCCGAAGTTCGCACTCACGGCCATGAATACATACTTCAGAGTGTTCGCAAAGGTTTTCCGACCCTCTTTCACGCCCCCGTCAAGGACCCCCAAGTCCTTCTCAAGCAGCACGATGTCGGCGGCTTCCTTGGCGACGTCGACGGCGCTTTCAACAGATATTCCGACATCTGCAGCATGGAGGGCTGTTGCATCATTGATTCCATCACCCATGAAACCTACAACGTACCCCGCTTTCTTGAAAGCAAGTATGATTCGCTCTTTGTGGTTAGGATCGACTTCGGCGAACACATCAATGTTACTCACCTGTTGGCGTAGCGCTTCATCACTCATATTGTGAATATCTTGACCTGTTAAAACGCGGGTGCCAGATACTCCGACTAGTTGACTCACGGCTGTTGCGACAAACCGGTTGTCTCCCGTGATGATCTTTAGTGAAATTCCTAGGGATTCTAGATCTTGCAAAACGTTCTTGATATTGGGCTTGGGTGGGTCATAGAGAAGCAGAAAGCCCAAGAAAGTCATCTGAACCTCGTCGTCTTTGCTTATGACTTCAGGGTTAACATTCTTGTATGCTACACCCAATAAGCGGAAACCTTCGGTTCCAAGCTTTTCAAAAAGTTGCTGGATTTTCTCTTTGACATCCGCAATCTGAACGATGCCGTTGGGAGCCTCCGCGTTGGAGCATGTGGCAAGCACGTTGGGTACGGCGCCTTTCATAATCATGGTGTGTACGTCGTCCTTTGAGACCAAAATGCTTAGTCTCTTACGGACGAAATCATATGGTACCTCGTCAAGTTTCTTGTAGGCGGAGAAGTCAAACGTGTTCTTGCTCCTTATCGCTTCGTCGATCGGGTTGGCAAATCCGGTCTCATAGTAGGCGTTCAGGCACGCATAGAGAAGCACTTTCTCGTTGGTATTGCCTTCAATATCGATTGTGGAGTGGAGTTGAACTTGCCCCTCAGTCAACGTTCCGGTCTTATCGGAACAGAGCAGATTCATGCTGCCGAAGTTTTCGATTGAGACAAGCCTTTTCACGATTACCTTTTGTGTCGCCATCTCCTTCGCCCCATGCGCGAGGTTTACTGTAACAATCGCGGGCAACAATTGCGGAGTAAGACCCACTGCAAGTGCCACCGAAAAGAGAAATGACGCCAAAATTGGTCGACCGAAATAGGCGTTGACAGCGAAGATTGCGATTACCATTATCGAAGTGAGTTCCATAAGGAGATAACCGAAATGCCTAACGCCGTATTCGAATCCTGTTTCAGGTGGTCGGAGTGTTAGACTGTCAGCGATCTTGCCGAATTCGGTATTCTTTCCCGTCTGAACTATGACTACCCTAGCTGTCCCGCTGACGACATGAGTTCCCATGAAGAGCGTATTCGAACGTTCGCTCACTGATGCTTGAGGCGCGAGGACGCCCGTCGTCTTTTCCGCAGGGTAAGTCTCGCCCGTTAACGCGGCCTGGTCAACAAAAAGGTCCTTGCATTCTATAATCACAGAATCCCCAGGCACCATCTTTCCCGCGCTAAGGATGATGACGTCACCTGGTACGGTTTGCTCTAATGGAATCTCACTTGGCTTCCCGTCACGTAACGCAGTCGTCTTGATTTGTACTATTGAGAGGAGCTTCTCCACCGCATTTGTAGCGCCACGTTCTTGCCAGAATCCAAGTAACCCGCTTACTAATACAATCCCGAGAATAATTGCAGCGCTGGCGGGGTCTTGCAGAAAGAACGATAGCACAGCCGCGAACATCAAGATGATTACGAGGGGACTTCTAAATTGATTAATAAAAAGTGTGAGCGCATCAGTCTTCTTCTTAGGCTTCAAGAGGTTGTACCCGTACTGGGAGAGCCGTCGTTGGCCCTCCTCATCCGTTAGCCCCTCAGGCGTTGTGCGGAGTTGCTTGAGCAGGTCAGTGGTCGGAATACTCCAGAAGGATTTTGCATCTTCGATCATTATGGTGTCTCCCAATGATCCTACTGTGGCATTCGCTCTAGACCAAAGTAATGATTAGACGGCTAAAAAGACGCCGTGAGAACACACATAGATTAGTAACTAGAAAGCCCTCTAAATATAAAGTCAAGGCAAATACGATGACACCGAAAGACGCCATACACTAGGCGACGTCCAACCTAGTTACACAGTTGTAGATAATATTCTTCCCGAACCCGTTTCAGCAATCTTACCGATAAGTTCAGGCACAATCTCGTACCCGCACTTTCCACACTTCCACTCATTATCAGGGTATTCATGTTGACAACGAATCTTCTTACTCGATTTCTTCATCTCAATACTCGCCATGATTCTAATCCGAACACAAACAGCTGGTGCATCTGATAAAGAAAATGCACACAAACTAGATGGCGAGATCATGAGGTGGAAGGCTGTCTTGGTGCGTTTTCGCTTAGGCTTACGCCGGCATTAATTCTGATTACGGAAAATGGCGGAAGGCAAGTATGATAGAAACAGGATAGTAGTGCTAGATGAGCCTCTGAATCCTAATGCGAGAATAATGCAACTCCAATCACTCTTTCAGGACCGTTGGGACTAGTCCACTATTGATCGAAGAAATTTCTATCTGACGAAGCACATAGAATCACTCGGAACAGTAAAAGGATAAGATATGCATGCTACATCTCAGTCTGAACTATTCTGAGCTTTGCCTCGGTTTTCTCTTTGTCTATTGTTACTTTGGGCGACCGCAACTGAGTTGGACAGTGGGTCTGCCCGTTTAGGAGTTCTCGCTAAGGAGGTAACCATTTCCAGCTTCTCATCTTCCGTCCCGTAGACATACCTCTTTCCTCGGAGCACAGATGCGGCCGCAGCCACAACAGCCAAGGCCACGTTGAAGTATAGAGCGAATCCCAGAGATGACATGAACGCGTTAGCGATCGCTGTCGGGAACCACACTTTTCCGGTGAGCAGCGCGACGGCCTGTGGACTTAATGAGTTCGTAAGTCTAGAAGGAAGGCGGCTCAGTACCGTCCCCATTGGGTTGTAGCCTAGAAAAGCCGCGAATATTGCGGCTGTCGGAGGAATCTGGGTTAACACGGAGGATAATTGCGGGGCGCCAGCCTGAGATGCTGCTGACGCAAGTGATACTGGCAGAGCCCTCGACAGCGCCGTTAGAACCACTGTAAACAGCAAGCTGAGACCTATCACCGAACCCGTATTCTGCATTGTACTACGCATCCCTGAAGCGGAGCCTCTATGCTCGGCTGGCACTGAGTTCATTACAGATGCCGTATTCGGAGAAGCAAACATACCCATACCGATTCCCATCAAGAAAATCACTGCAGCGAACGAGAGGTAAGCAAAGTTGTATGCGAACGTCGAAAGCAGATAGTAGCCGACTGCCGTTATGAGCATACCCGCAGTCGAGAAGCCTCTCGCACCATACCTGTCGGAGAGGTAACCGCTGAGTGGACCCATCACCAAGAACCCTGCGGTAAACGGAAGCATGTAGATCCCCGCCCAAAATGGAGTATCCACATAATTGATGCCGTGCAGTGGCAGCCAAATCGCCTGCAGCAGTATAATCAGGAGCAGCGACACCCCGCCCCTCGAAATAGACGCTAGAAAGGCGGCGAAATTACCCGCGGCAAAAGCCCTATTCTTGAAAAGGTGCAACTGGAACATTGGGTCTGGAACTCGCATCTCGATGAACGGAAACGCAACTAGCAGTGCAGCTGAACCGATCAGGCCGCCTATTACCCATGGGTTGCCCCATCCCATCGTCGAGGTACCGTAGGGTAGTAGCCCATAGGTTATCGCTATCAGGAAAACCGTCAAGCCGACGCCAAACGTTATGTTCCCCCACACATCGATTTTCTGCCCCTCTCGTATGGTTGCCAACTCTCTCAGCTTCCAGTAGGACCACACAGTTCCGAAGACGCCGAATGGCACGCTGATTAGGAACACGTATCGCCAGTCATAGACGGCCAGTACCCCGCCCAGCACCAAGCCGACAAACGAGCCTGAGAGGAAAGATATCTGGTTGAGTCCCAATGCCTTGCCTCTCTCCTTTGACGGAAAAGCATCGGTAATGATGGCTGCGCTGTTCGAGAATAGGAAGGCACCTCCTATTCCTTGGACGATTCTGAAGAAGATCAGTTCAATGGCTCCCAAGTCTCCCGTGTTTGGGGTCAGGTAGAGTAGCACGGAGCCGAAAGTGTACACTAGGAAGCCTAGGTTGTAGAGTTTCACTCTGCCGAAGATGTCGGATATTCGACCAAAAGTGACGAGCAGAGTTGCAGTTACTATGCTGTAGCCGAAGAGTACCCAGAGTAAGTATTGGAAGGACGTGAAGGGGTTAATCGCGATACCTCTGAAGATGGCTGGAAGCGCAATCTCTACTATCGTGATGTCTATTGAAGCCATGAAAGTGCCGAGCGTAGTGTTCGAAAGAACAACCCACTTGTACTCGACCATTGAACTTCTCCCTGGGCCTCATGTTTGCTCTTAAGCTGGTTCCTCGAAGGATGAAGCCTGCCGGGTTAGATAACGACCCTTGGGTACAGTTTGGCACCGATGGCAACGTTTATCGTGGTCGCAACCAGCAGGAATAGTAGGTCGAAGGGCACTCCGTACACGGTGGGTCCGTTGGTGAGCATCAAAGCTCGGAGCGCATCAACCATATAAGTTAACGGATTAATCTGCGAGATAACTTGCAACCAACTTGGCATTATCGCGATTGGGTAAATTGCATTGCTTGCAAAGAAGAGTGGCATGGTAAGAATTTGACCTATTCCCATGAATCGCTCGCGTGTTTTCACTAAGCATGCTATGATCAAAGAGAACGTGGAGAATAAGGCACTCCCCAGAATTATGACCACGACAACCAATAGGAGTGAAATAACATTCCAACTCAAGCGTACACCGAGGCCAAGAGCGAGGGCGTAGACGATAACTGCTTGAGCTAGGCCTCGTTCTCCTGCTGAAAGCGCTTTGCCGAGAACTAACGCTGATCGAGGAGTCGGAGTGGCCAAGAATTTATGAACGATACCGAGATCACGTTCCCAAATGATCGCTATGCCGTAGAAGATGGCGATGAAGAGGACGCTTTGTGCTAAGATTCCTGGAGTCATGAAATCAATGTAGGGCAGGTTGCCGGTTGGGATAGCCCTGATCTGAGCTAATACCTCGCCGAAAATTAGCAGCCAGAGGGCGGGTTGCACTGCACGGGTTAGCAGTTCGGTGAAGTCGTGATGAAGCTTGCGAGCTTCCAGTTCAGCGATCGTCAGGGTTTTCCCTATGAAATTAGTTATGACGCCAAAATAGTTGATGATTCCGAGCCTTTGCATTAACCCACCCTCCTTGCTATTCGCCTTACTCTCGATGTCTCACGATAACTTCCTACAGTGTCAACCTCAGCGCCGGAGTAGTATGCAAATGCATCATCCAGTGTGGCACCATCTCCTACAGACGACTTCAGTTCGGACGGGCTACCGATCGCCGCGACTTTGCCAAGGTGCATTATTGCAACGCGACCACACAGTTGGTCAGCTTCGTCCATGTAATGCGTGGTCAGAAAGATGGTCGTCCCATAATCTGCTCGTAGTTGTTGAATGTGTTGCCATACTGCTTTGCGAGCCACGGGATCTAAGCCTATGGTAGGTTCATCTAAGAACAGGACCTTGGGTCTATGTAGCATGGCTTGTGCGATTTCCAGCCGCCTAATCATACCACCGGAATATGTCCGCACAAGTTTATCTGCGAAATTTGACAGTCCCATGAAGTTGAGAACATCGCTAATTCGTTGTTTGCGTTCTTGGCGGGGTACATCGTAGAGTTTGGAGAAGATCAATAGATTCTCGTAGCCTGTTAGGGCGCCGTCGGCCGAGAGAAGCTGTGGAACATATCCGATGACTCGCCTCACTTTCACTGCTTCGTGGGTAATACTGTGGCCGTCGACAGAAGCATTTCCAGCGGTTGGAGGCAGTAGAGTTGTGAGCATTTTGATTACGGTAGTCTTACCTGCTCCATTTGGTCCAACCAGTCCGAATATTTCCCCAGGCTCAATCGAAATTGTTAACTCCGCAACAGCAGTAAAATCGCCGAAACGTTTAGTGAGCGACTGTGTTTGAATTATGAAGCGACCTTTGCTCTCTTGTTGTGTTACCGACTTAATTCTTTGCAGAGTCTTTTCCTCCGGTAAAGAGTTCGCTGAGCATTCGCATGGCTAGTGTAATAGTGGCGCGGTCAGATGCGGAAAGCTGGCGGAGCCTCTCTTCCAAGTTAGCCATGCTCGCGGCACGCGCAGATTCAAGTCTGGCGCGCCCAGCCTCCGTAAGCGTCAGCGTCATACGTCGTCGATCCTCAGGGGCTGTTCGACGGCTGACCAAACCACGATCAACCAATCCATCGACGAGCAATGACATGGTTGGGAGGGTTAATCCAATGTGGTCGCCTACTTCGGATAGCGATGCGCCCTCGTTTCTGTATACAAAGGCCAACGTTCGATACTGCGGCACCGACATTTCCTTGGCACCGTGCTTTCGCAATTCGGCTCGGATGACTCGGAACACCATGGGGACACCGTCCAGTACTTCGTGTGCGCACTCACCAGCTGAAGACCGTAGCGTGCTTGCTTCCATTTTCCTTTGCCAATCGAATAGTTTGAAACACTAACTATTTACGGCTAATGGATGATTTCGGCATAAGGAAGAGAATCAATTCGGCATCGGAGAATCGGTGATGCAGTTCCTGCAAGAAGGTTCATCAAAGGCGGACACCCATTACCAGCCAAGCCACCTAAATAACCGATGAAGCGAAATCTTTAACCATCAACACGCGAAGCTAGAGGTGCTGTTTATGCTGTCTCAAGTAAAGGATTACCTGTCACCTACGCGAACCGCTCTCATAGTGTGGGATGTGCAGGAGGCGTTGGTCGCCTCGATATTCAACAGAGAAGATTTCTTGAGAAAAACCATCGAACTTGTGGATGCAGCAAGGATGAGGGAAATCAGCATCTTCTACACGAAGATAACCCCCCTCCCGGAAAAGTTCGAGTCAAAGATCCGCTTGATAATGTGGAGAGGAAAGAGGTTCGAGCCAGGCGACATAGTCAAGGAGATTTATCCAAGAGAGGGCGATGTGGTGTTGAACAAGAACACAGCCAGCATATTCGTGGGAACCAACTTCGAGTACATGGCCAGGAACGCAGCTCTGTCTTCCCTCGTCTTCACAGGCATCGCGACGGAGATGGGTGTCGAGAGCTCCGCCAGGCATGCACTGAACCTAGGCTTCCTACCCGTAGTAGCGAAAGAAGCTGTCTCTTCCAGCGACAAGGAAGCCCACCTCAGATCATTGGCGAACATGGGAAAACTGATGCCCGTTCTGAGTAACGAGGAGATACTAACCGTCTGGGGTTAATCCGCAGGTTTCTCGCACGTGTCTGCAGAGCGTAAAGCCCAAGGGGATCTCGGCTATGACTGAATGGAAACTTGACGGGAAACGAATTCTAGTCACAGGTGCTAGCAGCGGGCTGGGACTCGCCATGTCCAAAGCCCTGCTCGCAGCTGGGGCAGAGGTTGCGTTAGCCTCTAGATCAGAAAAGAAACTCAAGGAAATCTATGGAGAGCTCAAACGGCAACGATATGCAGCCCACATTCTCGTCTTGGACGTGAGAAACGAAGATTCCGTCAGGTCCGCGGTCTCATGGGTAAGGGAAAACTGGGGGAACCTGGACATGCTTGTAAACAACGCAGGGATCGGCATGATCACTGTGAACCCGAATTTCCTCACTCAACCCCTGCCCTTTCTTGACGTGCCACCTTCGAAATTCAAAGATGTCTTTGACACAAATGTCCTCGGCTACTTTCTAGTTTCCTCAGCATTTGCAAGACTCTTTCTTGAAGAAACGAAAAGGACCGGCGTCAGACAAGCCGGCAGAATCGTTAACGTCTCTATAAACAGGGAAACGATGACTCGCCGCGGATTTGTACCCTACGGCCCTTCAAGAGCAGCTTCCGAAGCAATGAGTTACGTAATGGCTGAAGACCTCAAACCCTACAAAGTCACCGTTAACATACTTCTACCAGGGGGCGCAACTAAGACAGGCATGATCCCGAACAGTACGTCGGATGCAACTAAGGTGAGATTGCTTGACCCAAAGGTTATGGCGAGACCGATAACTTTCCTCGCTTCAGACGAGGCAGAGGGACTGACAGGCCAGCGAATCGTTGCAACTGATTTCGATTCATGGCTCTCAAAATTCAAGAACGGTTCAGCATCCCAACAAGACGGCTGAATACCTTAATGCCGGCTTTGTTTGCAGACCAGTCACGCTCTTCTTATCCCTTAATTCATCCGTGGTGTGCACCAAGAGTGGCGCCCGTTTATATTGTCAGTACAGGCTTCTCGGTGACTACAAGGTGTAGTTGGTTGAATAATCGAAAGCAATTGACATATGCATACTTAGTTACTTTGCTGGGCGTACTCCTCGCAACAATCACTACCGCTTACACTACGATTCGCTCAATGCTGTTTGCACAAAGGCGATTCCGTCCCAATTTTAATTCAGGAAACTTCACTGCAACCAATCAGTTTGGAAACTTTACTGGCGCACGCCCATTTGGGAACGTGAACCCGTATGGTGGCGTCATAAACGGTCTAACAATCCTAGCCGTCATAATTGCGATTATCGGCGTCATATGGCTAGGAATATGTCTCAAGAAAGCCCAAGCTGCGAAGCCGACCGAGTCTCACACACGCCATGTTGAACGTCACAAGCAAGATCAACCAGACGGGTGAATAATTGTTCCACGAGGAAATTGAGCCGGTTTACACGGGCACTTTCTTGATGATTATGTGCGAAATTTTTGGGTACAGGCTTCTGAGCGATCTCTCAAGCTCATTAGAAGATTCGCTGATTTCCCGCATCTTGAGGTTATCCGCAAATCGGCCCCGGAGGACGACGTAGAGGCTATTGCCTATTCTGCGAACTCTAACTCCGTAAAGTCTCTTGATTTCTGGAGATCTCCGTGCCACATGGGCGATATACAGTTTAAGCTCAGTACTGGTCCCAGTCCATTCGCGGCCCAGCCTGTCCGATGCAGTTTCTACGTGAACGCTTACTTCTGAGATATTAGGATCTGAAGCTTTGATCCGTTCCTCGACTTCCCGAGAAACTGCGTAGGCCTGTTTCAACGTCATGTTTGCGCTAACCTCGACGCTGACGTCTGCGGTTAAATGCCCACCCACTCTTTGGAGATGAATGTTGGTTACCCCTCGGGTCCCGGGTATTCGCTCGGTTATCTTGCTGATAAGATCCCAAGTGTTTTCCAAGTTGCTCTTGAACGGCTTGGTGCGCAGGATGACCCGTGCGTAAGGAAGAATCTTCCTCACTTTCCTCTCTATTTTCAGACCAACTTCATGCGTGCGTTCGAATCCGAGGTTTTCGTCTAGCGAAACGGGAAGCTCGACGCGAACCCTCTTTGCGGTTAGACGCAACTTCGGTCGCCCCACACTCCTAACATCTTTGATCGATTGAACTCTCTCTACGATTACACGAGCAATCTCGCCTTCAGATCGCTCAACTAAAGGAAGAGGCGACTTCGTTTCCCCCTAAGAACTATTGAACGAGAAATCAGTGCAATGCGTGAGCAAATTATCATAATCGTTCTCTATGCATTAGGATCTAGAGGCTGCCTCTATTTATCATCTTTCGAAAGCTCAGGCCAGGTGATGACTCGTTTCACGTTTGATGTCACGCTTCAGAATGCCCACCTGAACAATCAGAAAGTAAAGTCACCGCGAACGTCATCGCAGTAATTACTGTTCCGCACATTGGCGAACGTGCAGCACGACATTATATTGTAGTGAAAGAATTGGACACGGCTAGGCATGTCAATGGCGGGCCCAGGCCTGTTTCACAGATACTTCCGAAAGCGGCAACTGAGGACAACTGAACCTTTCTTCAAGTATCTCGAAAAATGGATACTCCTTTCCAGCATCTTAGGACTCCTGACGGGCGGCGCCGTGGCTGTCTTTGACAATGTGACAAACCTCAAGCTATGGACATACTTCTCGAACTTCTTCTCGATTCACGTGTACGTGATTTTTCCCATCGTGATAATGGGGTTGCTGATTAGCGGATTATTGTTGAAGTGGTCATCAACACCGTTGGGATCTGGAACTGAGGAAGTTGTGAAGGCATACAACGAAGATAGTGAGTTGGATTATCGATCCTTTTTCAAGAAGATGTGCGCAGCCGCAGTCACCATCGGGTTCGGGGGCAGCGCGGGTCAAGAAGGACCGTCCGTATACGCGGGCGGAGCGATCGGATCATGGTTGTGGACGAAGCTCAAGGGAAAGGGACTCAACGTTGACGATAGAAGGATTTTGATGCTGGCGGGTGCCGCCGCGGGAATAGGCGCCGTGTTCAAAGCCCCCTTGACCGGAATCGTCTTCGCTCTTGAAGTCCCGTTCAAAGATGACCTAGCCCACGACGCTCTTGTTCCAGCCATGGTGGCTTCAGTAACATCCTATCTGGTTCTGATCGCGGTCGACGGCTCCGAACCATTATTCCGGTTTCTACCCGGAATTGTAGACGTAACGAAACTTAACGCTGGTGACTTGGTTACAACAGCAATTCTCGCGGTAATCTGTGGGTTGGCTGCTCTCGCCTTCATAGGAGTCTACAAGAACGTGACCAAGATTCTGATGAAATCTGTGCCCCGATTTTACTTGCGTGCGATCATCGGGGGCGTTATTGTTTCCGCGATCGGAGTTCTAAGCGTCTGGATGTACAACGAACCGTTTCCGTTAGGCCTCTCATATGACTTGATAAGACTGGCGCTTACTCAGAATACGCTGGCCACAACGCTTCTGATCTTATTCGGATTGAAACTGGCTGCAACGTCGTTCACAATGGGAAGCACGGGTGACGGGGGCATCTTCATTCCACAGATAGTGATGGGCGCAACGATTGGAGCTGCTTTCGCCCAAATCGTCGCGCCCAGTAGACTCGACCTCTACGTGGCAGTGGGCATGGCATCTTTCCTGGCCGCCGGATACAAGACACCGCTGGCGTCAGTAACCTTCGTCGCGGAAACCACCGCGAGCCCAGGTTACCTGATCCCAAGTTTGATCGCTGCAGCCATAAGCTACTCAATTACTGGAGAAGCATCGGTATCCGACCATCAGAAGCTCAGAAACGAGATTGACATTTCGCAAATAGCGCAGCTGAAAGCAAGTGACGTAATGACACGAAAAACAATAGCCGTACCCGCCGACGTATCCGTGCTCGACTTTGTCGAGGAGTACCTGTTCGTTTATCAGCACAAGAGGTTCCCCGTCGTCGACAAGAACGGACTGGTCGGAATAATGTCAGGCGCCGAAGTGAAAGGTATTCCGCGAGAGAAATGGTTCGAGACGAGGGTTATAGACGTATGTGATAGAAACTTCAAAACCGCCTATCCCGATGATGACTTACAAAAGATCATGGACCTAATGCAAAAAGCAGGCATAGGACGAGTCATGATCGTTGATAGAGACAAACCCACCCGAATAGTCGGCGTAGTCTCGAAAACAGATATCATAAGAGAACTCGAACGCGAGCGAATCGGAGCTGGATAATGAATGCCTGACGCTCAGAATGGCCCGATACTGTTTGAAGTTGTTTGAAGTATCATGTTAGAGGATCATCATCCACAAAAGTGCTTTACAGTATCCTTGAGAGAGCGAATGAATGCTCCTGCCTCTTCTACCGTATTAAAGTGAACAGGGCTTGCGCGGACCGCGATCGATTTTCCGTACGTCTTAAGAGTTCTTGAGTAGAACCCGCCTCCGTCCTCTGCCAACACGGCAATCGCATGCTTATTCCAAAGATATTCAGCCACTTTGGAAGGGTCTGCACCTTCAATGTTGAAGGTGAAAGTGGGGACACGGAGGTTCACTTTGGTTGCGTCGGTTATGCCGTAGACTTCGATCTTGTCGATTGAGCGGAGGCCTTCTTGATCATTGGTTCCAAGCATGGCGAGTGAAAGTGTTTGTTCATACTGCTCGATCCAGCTGAGTGCAGCTTTAAGCAGCCGCCTTCTCCCTGAGTAGTCGCGAATTTTATCTTCGACGTCCTTCTGCACGTTGCTTCCCAACCAGGTTAGGTAATCAGTGACGGCGCTGATTGACGCGAATAGCGACTGGTCGCGGGTTCCCATCTCCCAATTCGAGGGAGGCTTGTCAGGAGAGGGAAGAACCTTGTATGGTTTGAGTGACGCTAGGAGATCTTTTCTGCCGTACATGAAGCTTCCTCGCCTGCTGAACAGTTTGTACGCGGAGAAGACGACGAAGTCAAACGGGGTCCTCTGAACATCGATCGGAATATGGGCGACGCTGTGTACGGCATCAAGAACAGTGTAAGCAGAAGTATTTTTCGCGACCCTGATCACTTCGGCCAATGGGGATTTCGATCCGAGAACATTCGACACCCCAGCGACTGAAATGATCTTCGTCTTATCATCGACCAGACTTTCAAAGTGGGAGAGATCTAGCATAGCGTCTCTAGGGTTGAATTTGGCGAATCTCACTTCCTCAACGAGACCTCTTCGTTCAAGTTCTAACCATGGGCTTATGTTCGCATAATGCTCGTACTCGGTTGTGACGATATTCCCGTCTCCAGACAGCTCCTTCCCGATCGCGTAGCTGAGCTGAAAGAGCAAACTAGTTGCAGATTCACCGGAGACTATGCAGTCCTCATGCTGTGCCTGAAGCAGATCACAAACCGCCCGTCTCCCTCCCAGTATGACTTCTTCATTCATTTTTGACTCATCTGCAGGACCATCCACGTTCGCCGAGCAATCTATTCGTGCCTTGGCCTCTGCTTCCGCAGCGCGCGCCAGAACGAGGGATCCTGCCGCATTCTCGAAGAAGATTCTTGGTCTCCCGTTTGCGTCTGACTCGACTCGGGGAAACTCCTTCCTTATCAACGGCAACAGGTTCTTCGCGACATCAGGATTCTGCAAGACCAAGGTCCATCATCAGCTAAACTGCACGCCACAGCGATTTAGTTTTTGGCTCTCGGACGCGTCAAAGAAAGTCACTGAGGTGAATTGAAGCTTAACGATCGCATACTGATTCCTAACACGGTTATCCTTTTCATCTAAGGAATTGGAATGAGACTGTGTGGGTAAGTGCGCTGATGAGGATTGCTGAAGCGAAGGCTAAGCCCACTTAATGATTGTTCCTGAGATGATCAGGAAGAAGGTTGTGAATGTAAAAGATCCGGCAACGACGCCCCGTAGGAGTTTGATTGCGGCCGCGCCGCCTTCAGATCGGTGAGTGAAGACCGCCAGAATCGTGGCGTAAACTGGAAAGGGTATGAGGAGCCCGGTCAACTGTGGACGAAGCCACTGAGCAACACCCGTAATCACGAACACTAGAATCGTAGCCGAAACCATGCGCGCGGGAATCTCCCCCCCCAACCAGTTCTGTAAGTGGCTTTACCTAACCTAACGTGCGGCATCATCAGCAGGGTTAACATGAGTACCCCTAGGACTAAGATGAAACTGATCAGCAAAGACCATTCTATTGAGTTGAGCAGGAGCGTGCAGTCAAAGTAGGCGCATAGGCCGGCCAGCAAGCTTAGCCGCCACTGATGGCGCGTAGCTGACCAGGTATACGCCAGTGCGAAGGTGAAGACTGAGATGATCCCCATCATGATTGCTTTTGAGGCTGCTGATGCGAAGGCGTTTCCCTGTTCCAAGGCTAGGAAGAAAGCTACCGGACCGGAAGTTAATGGAAGGCCAATGAGCCAGCCACCAACGATTGGCCTCCACTTGCTGCTTGAGAGACTAACTAGACCTATGAACATTGGGACAAGAAGCAGCTTGAGGAGGAGAATCATCCAGTCTGCGTAGACCAATTTGACTACTGGAAGTGGCAGAGTCGAGGGGATTATTAGCGTGTGCTCTTCGTCTGGAGATCTGCGAGTACTCAACCCTAGGGCTATTCTCATCAAGCATTTTGCTCTGGCCACGCCTGAGAGTATAGCGAACGTTCGCTGAGTGAGGTTTTATACTCGTAGTCTGGATGCGAACACAAAAGGGCTGAGGTGTCCGAAAACTTGGGCGTGCATGGAAAACGGTTCTCGTCAACTCTATTCCTATTGGTAATGACACTTGGTTATGCCGTTTACGCGGCTGACCGAACCGTCCTCGCTTCCGTATTGGCGCTGATGGCGCCAGCTCTCAGTCTGACGAATTATGAAATTGGTCTGATAGGCTCAGCTCAGTACATTGGCGTACTATGCTTTGTCTTCGTCTCAGGTCACCTCTCGGACAGGTACGGAAGGAAAACTGTGTTAATCATCGGGATAGTCGTATTCACGCTATTCACTTGGCTGATAGGGTTAGCTTCGAATTTCCTTCAAGCATTCGCCTTTCGCCTCATCAGCGGGTTCGGTGAAGGAATCTTCTGGCCCGTCGCGATGGCTGCAGTGGCGTCATACTTCAAGGAGCGTAAGGGATTGGCGTTAGGAATATTCTATGTAGGCTTCGATGTGGGAAGCGTTGCTGGACTTTCCTTGGGAGGCCTAGCTTACTCACTCTCAGGCGACTGGCGCATAGCCTTCTTCGCGGCACCATCAATAGGCCTCCTAGTCATCGCTGGCGCAGCGTGGGTGAAGGACGAATTCAGAACCTCGGGCGGGGACGCAGCCACGATCAGACTAGGCAGAGATGCATTGGATCTTCTCAAACAGAGGAGCGTGATCCTCATGATGGCATTCGCACTTCTAGCGACTTGGGCGTCTGTCTGGCAAGTGATCTTCTTACCCTACTACTTCTTCAAAGTCTTACACTTCGGAATACTATCCTCCGCTCTTTTCTCGGCGGTAGTTTCCATCTCTGGAGGGGCGGGTAAGCTCATCTTGGGTGGGACGTCCGACGTTTGGAGGAGAAACAGGATGCTTACGTTTATTGCCCTTGCAGTACTGTTGTCATATTCTCTTTTTTTCGCAATATCGAACCCGTTTCTCGCACTCTCGGTCGCAATCATCATGGGTTTCTTCAGCAGCTCAATCTTTCCTATCATGCAGGCGCTCATGGTCGATATTTGCAGGGGCAGAACTGGAACGGCCCTCGGTCTCACGACGACATCCCAGTCAGTAGCCACCGTCATTTCACCCATAATCACCGCCTCGCTCTTCGCCATGGGGGTGGGAAGGGCTGTGGCGTTGAATGCTATGATACCTGCGGCATTAACGTTGCTCGTGGCTGTTATGTTGAGGGACCCTCGGCCATTGAATAAGCGATAATTCAGCACGCTTTGCGAATTACACACGCAAGTCTCACCGTTTGCATGCACCGAAATCAATCGTAGTCCATTCTTACAAGTTGACAGTGGACGTACACTTCAAATCTCATCGGTTTCTCTGCCGGGAACCTTATCAATTCACATGACGCGGCTCGTGTATGGGGCTTATTGGCCGTAGTGTGCCTAGGCTTGACGGGATCTCGAAAGCCTCAGGCGAGTTCCGATACGCTGCTGACGTGCGCCTAAAGGATCCTTTGATCGGCAAGGTTTGCCGCAGTCCGGTCCCACACGCAATCATAAAGCGAATAGACACTTCGCGAGCGGTTAATCTGCCTGGCGTTAGGGCTGTGATGACCTACCTAGATATTCACGGCCCAAATGTTTTCGGCGCCATAATTCCAGATCAACCGGCACTATGCCATGATAAGGTGAGGTATTCAGGTGACGCGGTGGCTGTGGTTGCGGCTGATTCGGAGGAGGAGGCTGAGCTAGCGTTGGCGGCAATCAATGTCGAATATGAGCCACTTCCCGTTGTTACAACATCCGAAGAGGCGTTGATGTATGACGCTCCAAGGATACATGAGAAAGGCAACATCGCACACCACGTAAGGTACGCAAAGGGCAATGTGCACGTAGCCTTTGAAACTGCTGACTTGATCGTTTCCGAAACCTATCACACTCCGCGCCAGAAACACATGTACATCGAAACCGAAGCAGGCTTCGCCATTCCAACCCGGAAAGGGGTTAAGGTTTACGCAGCTACGCAGGTACCTTTCCAAGATAAGTTGCAGATTAGGCGGGCGCTTTCTCTCACAGAAAACGACCTGAACGTGAACGCGATAGATTTGGGAGGAGGATTCGGTGGAAAGGAAGAGATCACGATTCAAATTCACCTCACTCTGCTCGCGATGAGAACCAAGCGGCCCGTAAAGATGACTTGGACACGTGAGGAATCAGGAATCTCTGGGACAACCAGGCATCCGATGGATATTGAGTTGAAAACTGCTTTTCGAAAGGATGGAAGTATTATGGGAAATGAGGCGCGCTTGATTGCAGACACCGGCGCCTATCTCTCATATGGCCCAACAGTGATAGAGGGCGCTGCAGGGTCAATTAACGGTCCTTACAGAATTCCTAACACACTCGTTGAAGCGCTTCTCGTCTACACAAATAATCCGCCGGCAGGAGCCATGCGAGGATTCGGCGTGGCCCAATCGAATTTTGCTATGGAGGCCCAACTAGACATCGCTGCTGAAAAACTCCATATCGACCCGCTTAAGCTTAGGAAGATCAACGCCTTGACTGAAGGAGAAACTGACGGCACTGGAAGCTTACCTATTACTAAACCAAGATTCATCGAAACCTTGGCGACAATCGAGCAAGCAACCATTTGGAAGAACAGGGAGAGGCACAGAGGTGAGGTAACGGTCAAAAGGAGCTGGTTGAGGCTGTTGTCGGCTTACGAAAAACGCAATCCGGCGAAATCATACTAGAGAATAACAGGATAACGGACAAGACTGTCATGGAAAGAATACGTTTGGGCGTAAGGTATATGCCCGCCGACAGGAAGAGACGCGCCGTCGCAATAGACCTACCATTAACCTACAACGCCGTCCTGCGCGATCACTGGGTGGCCCCGTTCGACCGAAATCACATTATCGATTTCTCTGCCGCGAGAGAATTCGCTAAGCGAATAATCTCCGAATTCGGAGTCGTCTGTTCCTCAGAATCGTCTAGAGCCGAATCGCTTTCAGGAGGCAACCTGCAAAAATTCATCGTAGGACGGGAACTCCTCAGACCCGCTCAGTACATCATAGCGGAGAATCCGACATCGGGACTAGACATGGCTGCCACGACCTATGTGAGAAGAACCCTTGTTGAGCATAGAAATGCAGGCAACGGAATCATACTCCTCTCAGGCGACTTAGACGAGCTGATTGCACTGAGCGACAGAATGACAGTCATCTACCGAGGCAGAACAAGCGGCTCCATACCGAGAAAAGACTTCGATAAACTCAAGATCGGCGCACTTATGCTCGGACAAGACTTTCAGATAGCTAAACCATTATGAAACCGCGGATTCCTGATTCGAGCAGTCGAAGTGTCGCCGTCGCAGGATGGAGGGACCTACCAGTCTGTTCTTTCCGTTATCTCCTTCTTCTGCGGGCTGAAAATGTAAAGCCGAGGTTTCCCATCTGAAAGTTCGACGTAAGTGTCGTACGGATTAGCATCCTTGACCCATGAACCGCAGTTAGCCACGTTCTCTTCCTTGTTCACGAAAGGAACATGCGTATGACCGAAGATAAGAATCTCACCCGGCTTGACTTCCTTACATGCAGTCAAATTGATTTTATTGAGAGACTCCTTTAGTCTATCCTCAGGGCGCTGGTGAAGGCGCTGAGCTATCTTTGCTAGATCTGCTTTTACGAAAGAGGGGTCCATCTTCGAGAGAATATTGTTCGCGCTATGGAAATCTACCCATAAGTTACTCTCAAAGGCACCACCTTGGTCGGACATTACTCGACACAAGAAAGCCATCAAAGGTATTTTCTGTTCAGG
>JBEKGM010000055.1:0-34831 GCA_050012795.1 Bathyarchaeia archaeon
AACTTACATGAGTACTTGGCTAAGGAGAAAATGGACCGAGTCATCGACCTTAAGACAAGCATGGACGTGAAGGGAACCTACTACCTGCACTCTCCCGTCTGGTTCATTACGTACCTATACAAGAACTCCCGGTATCAAGTCCTCATGGATGGAGCGTCAGGCGACGTAATCAAAGGCGACGTTCCAAAGGAGGAATTCAAACTATTCTAACCGGGCCGTAGCATGGATGCCCTCAAATCCTTAAATGCGAATTCTCGCAAAGTCAGGTGAAAGAGTCAGATGACTTTGGCAGCAAAGCCACCTCTAGAACGTGTCCAAGGTAGCGAACGATCCTTGGAACGTTTGATGCTTGACCTACCGGGCTTCCGGGGATACAAGCTCAGGGAACAGAGACGAGAAGCGGACCGGATAGTGAGGAGTTACGTTTACGATTCGCTTGAACGATCTCGCGACGATCTAATGTCGTCTCTCCAAACGCTAACTGACAATAAGCTGAGTGAGCTGGTTGAACCAATGAATCGACTCGTGGCCAAACTGGATCGCGTGGCGGAGAAGATCAACCGCGCTTCGTATGGGTATGCAGGATTCTTTGATTCCGTTAGAATCGAGGAGCCTGATTTGGATCGCATGCTCGCCTATGATACTCAGCTTGTGGATTCGGCTAGGAAGTTCTCTGAGATGGTTACCTCCTTTCGGAACAATCTGATGCAGAATAAGTTTGATGACGTTCGAAATTCCCAACTACAACTTGATGGTGCAATTGGAGGCCTAGAGCTGGCGTTTGATCAACGAAAGTCGGTGATTGAAGGAGTTAAGGTGTAGAATAGATGCCGCAGATAATCGAATGGGTTAACGCAGGGACAGATGACATCGTCTGGCGCTATCCGATCGAGGATATAACTTGGGGCGCCCAACTCGTGGTTCACGAGTACGAGACAGCCGTGTTCTTCCGGGACGGAAAGAGCTACGATTCGTTCGGTCCAGGACGCCACACTCTGACCACACTCAATCTTCCCCTATTGACCACGCTGCTCTCACGAATATTGGGCTTCCAGCGTACGCCTTTCAAAGCTAACGTTATTTTCGTTTCAACGAAGCAGTTTGCGGGAAAGTTCGGGAATAAGGCTCAGACAACCGAGCTTGCGCCGTTGATGACCTTCGGGTCTTTCTGGTTCAAGGTCGAAGACGCCTCACTGTTCGTAAATGAGGTTGTCGGCGGTCAGAACGCCTACTCAACTCCTGACGTGAACAACTTCCTGCGCGGATTCATCAACGAGAAGATGATCGACGTACTCTCCAAGTACGACCTGCGGACAGTCTTCACGAAGCTAGACGAGACCTCAAATGAAGTGAAGGCGAACCTCGTTGACTACTTTAAACGCGTTGGCGTGCAGATGATTGACCTCAAGTTTGAGGGGATCGACACCACACCAGAATTCCGGGACCGCCTATTCTGGTTGAAATCAGGTGGTGTAGCGCCAGAGGAGGTTATTCGTATGGAAACGGTAAAGGATGCTGCAGCATCGCTTGGAAAGTCGACGGGAGGAGGGGCGGCGTTCGGCGCAGGCATGGTTCTGGTTCCGCCCCTGTTCCAGACAATGTCGAGCGGAACCGGCATGTCAGTCGCCCTAGTTGCCTGCCCGAACTGCCAAGCACATATTCCATCAACTTCGAAATTCTGCCCCAATTGCGGCCAGAACATTAGCGCCGCTCCAGCTCAACCGACCAACGTCCCTGTCAAGAAGTGTCCAAAGTGCGACACAGTCGTGCCGGCCGGCGCAAGCTTCTGCCAAAGCTGCGGGACAAAGCTAGGCTGACCATCTGATTCAGTCAAAGCCAGGACCACATCACCAGTCAGCACGTTCATGAAGTTCAGTGACTAGACCAAGCCTGGCTCCAAGCCTAAATTTCGTGAAAATATTGACAAACAAGGAGAATTTCCTCCTGTGACAGGTTGACGAAACCTCATTGACTTCGGCTCAGTATGAGTACAGATGAAAAATCAATCAAACAACAAATACTCGAGGATGTGAAGAACTGAACCAGCTATGCATCGGAATTAGATTGCAGGAGATTCTGGATCAATGCGACCAAGGGAAAGGATCTTAACTCTACTCAACGGGAGCATGCCTGACAAGCTGCCATTCTTTCATACAGATCACCATCTCCTCCGTGGTGAAACGGAGAGGGTAGCGCGTAACAGGGGGTTGGGCGTTATCGTGTATCGACCTTGTCATGTTGAGTTTACACCGAATGTGGAGGTTACGACTAGACATCAATCAAACAGTCTCATCAGGACGTATAAGACGCCAGTTGGAAGTTTATCTGAAGTAGTTTCAATCGGCATCGGCTACGGCATGGCTGGTTATGCTTTCCGTGACTGGAGAGGAGTTATTCCCGCAACCAGCGAATTCCTAGTGAAAAGTCCCGATGATTATAGGGCACTAAAGTTCATCGTCGAGGACATCCATTATGAGCCGTACTATTACGCAATTGAAGATCAGCTGAAGCACTTAGGCGAGGACGGTATCGTTGTTACAGACTTGCCATATGAACCGCTGGAGAGGCTGCTGCTAGACTGGGTCGAGTGGAAGCGATTCTATCTCGACCTTTCAAAGAATCTGAGGGCAATCGACGAGATCGTCCAAACACTTGAGAGGAAATATGAAGAGGACCTTTTCCCGATTGCCGCTAACTCTCCCTCGGAAGTTATAAGGTACGGAGGCAACGTCGATAGTATTCTCGTTAGCCCTCTCATGTTTCAAAAGTATTATTCCCCCTCATATTCCAAGTTTGCAGAAATGTTACATGAAAAGGGCAAGTTCCTAAGCGTCCACATGGATGGTAGACTAAGGACCCTTGCCAAGGAAATCGCCAACTCCAAGGTCGATATTGTGGAGGCATTCACACCACCACCGATGGGAGACCTTCCTCTCAAATCCGCCATAACTCTCTGGAAGAACAAGTCTATTTGGGTAAACTTCCCCTCAACAATTTCGACTCTCCCCGCGCATACTCCCCGAATCGTGAAGAAATACCTCATAGATTACTTGGAGTCACTGATTCCTGGTGAAAGAGCGGCTCTCATTGTCTCGACAGAGAATCGGGTTCCTGAGGAGAGTTTAATGGCAATGGTAGATGTAATGGAAAAGGCTACACTACCGCTATCGGAAGAAATGATCAGAAAACTGCGCGTATCATCACTCTAACCAAATGCACGGATCCTGGTGGTCCAGTGTTCATAACTAGTGCGATGGACGTCGTGATTAAAGTTGCCTTGATTCGCTGCAGGTTGTCTGGAAATTGACCAGTGAGGAAATAAGCGAGGAACCACTGCCGGTCTAGACCAGTTGGTTCATGTACGTGAATGACTACCACATGATTAGCGAAGTGCTCGAGCAAGCAAATGTCTTTAGTAGTATTCTTCGAAATCGAGCCTTGATTGCAGACGTGGCCCATGAAGTCTCAAAACGCAATCCACGTAGACACTATGTTATTGGCTGTGGCTCATCGTATTACGCCGCGATAATTAGCGCATTCTACCATGAGCACCTATTCAACGTGGACAGTCGAGCCGTTCCTTCCTCAGAATTCATCTGGTATCCTCCAGTACCGAATTCAATAACCCTGATGGCTCTATCAAGATCAGGAAGAACATCCGAAACACTCGAAGCAACTCGCAGGGCTAAGAAGATGCAGATTCCCACCATCGCGGTAACTGCTGATCCATTGAGCCCGATGGGGAAAGAGTCCGACTACTGCCTAGATATTGGGATCGGTGAAGAACAAAGCGTCATAATGACGAAATCGTTCACTGCAAGCACCCTTCTCTCGATCCTGCTAGGTTTTGAACTCTCCAGACTTCAGTCAGCGAACCGAAGAGAGTTCGATGAGGAATTTGTGCAACTTCCTAGTGACGCGGACCGTGTCATCCGAGGAATGGAAGATCAGGCAAGAACCGTTGCCGAATCCATGAAAAAGTTGAGCCGGTTCATTTATCTGGGATCAGGCGCAAGTTACGGGGCGTGCCTTGAAGGCGCGCTCAAACTGCGGGAAACCTCTTACACTACGTGCGAAGTGTATCATATCCCCGAGTTCAGGCATGGACCATTTGCCCTATTACAGAATGACGTCGGTGTAGTAGCAATTGTTCCAGAAGATAGGACGCTGAAACAATCGGAGATGCTACTGAAGGAGATGGCATCGAAAGGAGCGATGGTGGTACCGATTTCGAACGTTCCGAGGATCACGGATGCCTATAAGAATTCGATTCGAATGCCGGAAGGCATTTCGACAAACTTCATGCCACTTCTCTCAGTCATACCCATGCAGATGATTGCGTTTCATTATGCGGTTGGGCGCGGCCTCAATCCTGATTCGCCTCGCAACTTGACAAAATTCGTCGCTACCGACTTCGGTCAGGCATGAAGCTACCTATAGTATGCGTCAACAAGCCTCTCTAGATCCTTCGCTCGCGGAAGAGCAGTCGCGCACCCCAATTGTGTGGTGCTTACACTGGCGGCAGTGTTTGAGAACTGTGCAATCTTCCTGAGAGGCCAGTTCTTTAAAACCCCGTAAATGAAAGCCGCATCGAAGGCGTCTCCCGCACCGATCGTCGAAACGACTTTCGGTTCAAGGCCTTTTACTGAATACACTTTTCCCCCATTACTTACAACGCAGCCTTTGCTGCCCGCTTTAACGGCGACGGTCTGCACACCTTTTCTGTGCAGATGCTCGATGGCATCGCCGAGTCTTTTTTTCTTGGAGATGCGGATTGCTTCCATTTCGTCGAGCAGAAGTACGTGGAGATGTTCGAATACCCCTCGAAATGCCTTACTCCATTGACCAGTTGCACTCATTTGTGGATCCAAGGAGATAACGACGTTCTCGCGATCTGCCTTTCTCAGCAACCTTCGAATATTGTTTCCCCAGAGGCTGGGGATTAGCAAGTATCCTCCTATGTGGAGTGCTCTTGTTTTCTCAAGAAAGGTTAAGTCGAAAAGTCTGGAGTCAAGAGGTGGAATCTTGCTTACAATCGACGCCTTGTTTCCATTGTTGTACACCAGAACAGTTGAGACCTCGGTTCTAGCTTGCTTGTCTACAATCAGATATCGCGTCGAAACATTGCCTTGCCGGAATCCGTCCAGAACCATTTCGCCAACTTGGTCTTTACCAATCCTTCCCATGATCGCAACACGAGCGCCAAGCTTCGAATAGCACTGGGCTACGTATCCTGCTGAACCTGCGGTAAAAATCCCCGCAGCCTTCGTTCTCCCCAGCGTCGACCAAGATTTTGGCACTCTATCGACGCCGGCAAGGATCACGTCTATCGCTACCTCTCCCATCACTACTAAGTCGAAGGTTTTCATTCGTGACCCTCTAACTCGAGCTCACAACATCTTATTACTGTTCAATATGGGGCTGAATTCGTCATAGATGTTATCGTAGATCCAGTCGCGCCCATGCTTCTCTCCATACGCGCTTTGTGCCGGCAATAACCGTATCGGGGTCCTCCCCTGGCATCGGCTTTACTTCAAACCCGACAATGGGCAGGCGACCTCGCATAGGTTTCCGACGGATATATCCGATGTCGAACAGAATTCTTATGAATCGAACTAATTCGTCGACGTCGTGTTCTCCGCCATTTATACCAAATCGGGGGTGTTTGTCCCCAAAAGCGGGATTTGTAGAGTCACTCTTCACACAGTTACCTAAGTGTACGTGAACGAGGTAACGTTTTAGCAGGTTGAGGCCGTGTCTAGGGGTCTCATTTAGGAGTGGCCCATGGGCCATGTCGTACATGATACCGAAGTCTGGATGATTGCGTCTTACGGCACTGGCCAATTCGACGGCGTCCTCAGCGGGTCCTATGAGGCATTTCTTCTCCACTTCCCGATCGAACGCTTCTAACGTGATCGGGATCCGCTTTTGCTCCCCATAAGAGCAGACTTCGTTCAACGAATCCACGAGCAATCGCATAGACTGATTTCGTTCCTGATCACCACGATAGAATCCACTAAGTAGACTCATTCGTTCTGCCCCAAGTTCGGCTGCCTCATCGATACAGGACTTCATTTGATCGACAGCTATTTTCCTGTCCGAGTCATTTGGGGAACTCAGGTCAAGTCTCTGACTTAAGAGAGCGGGTTGCGCCGCATACGTCAACTTGACATGAGCGCTTTCCACGATTTCCCGAACGATCTTCCGCAGGTTGATGTCGTTTAACCAAACGATCTCTAAGACGGAGAAGAAATCATCATTCGCCAGTCGTTTCACTGAATCCAAATAGTATGAGTCCCCTGGCTGAGCAGTTGGATAAGCTAACGCATGCACGACGCTAAGGCGAAGTTTGTTCTCCCAAGGTAGGTTCAATTAGCATCATTCCTATGGACGACTACGATAATGATGCATGAAATATGAAGGCGTGTCGAAATTTCGTTGGGAGAACTGACACTACATAGCTATCTAGGGGCAAAGCGGTTCGTAAATCCGGAGTGATGATGGAATTTGCGTTCCACGCCTGTGAAATCAATTAGGATCGATCGAATTCCAGTCCACATTTTTGAGTCAAAAGAGGAGCTTGGCCAGAGGGTGGCAGATGACGCAGCCACACTACTATCAAGTCTTGTAGAACGTCAGGGAAAGGCTGCAGTAATCTTAGCCACAGGAAATTCCCAATTGACGTTCATAAGCGCGCTTCGAAGGTTGAAAGGCGTTCCGTGGGACAAGGTCACTTTGTTCCACATGGATGAATACCTCGGAATGTCCGATCAGCACGCTGCAAGCTTTGCGCGATTCATTCGGGAGAACGTTGTAGATTATGTTCATCCCGCGGCTTTCTATCCAATCCGCGGTGACTCCTCTGACATCAAATCAGAATTGGATCGCTATAGACGTCTTCTCCGCGAGTTTTCTCCCGATATATGTGTCATGGGGATTGGTGAGAACGGTCATCTGGCTTTCAACGATCCTCCGGCCGATTTTGAAAGTACGGAAGTGATTCACGTGCTGAATCTTGATAGTCGTTGTCGCATGCAGCAGGTTGGGGAGGGGCATTTCGCAACATTCGATGACGTGCCTACTCGCGCATACTCGTTGACCATACCTGCGCTATTAGATGTCAAGTATGCCCTAGTGGCAGTTCCAGAGTTAAGGAAAGCAGAAGCAGTAAAGGTCGCCCTGCAAGGACCCGTCACGCCAAATTGCCCAGCATCGATCTTGAGAACGAAACCTAACGTGACTCTTTACCTAGATCGAGAGTCAGCTTCCCTCCTTCAATAGGATCTGCTTCACGGGGACAGTCCATGAAACCGGACATGGGCATCTACTACGAAATGCTGGATCAAATCGCCGCTACAAAGCCATCGCTCTCTTTCCTATCAAAGTCATGGCCGAATGTTGACGAGTGGCGGAAACAAGCGCGCTCAAAGGCGTTCGAATTGCTCGCCTTTGATCCACCAAATCTTCCGCTCAATTCCCGGGGAGACTCAAGCGAGGAAGAGGATGGCCTAATCTGTGAAGAGATCTCGTATGATATGCCATATGGACCACGTACACACGGATTCTTCCTTCACCCTCAAGAGCATCACGGGAAACTGCCTGCGGTTATAGGATTACACGATCACGGCTCGTTCTTCTACTATGGGAAAGAGAAGATAGTTGCGATACGTAACGAACCTAAGATTCTGACCGAATTCAAGCAGAAGTATTATGGCGCAAGGAGCTGGGCCACTGAACTCGCTAAACGGGGATTCGCAGTACTAGTTGTAGACGCCTTTCTATGGGGAAGCCGAAGAATTCCCATGGAGTCAGTTAACGAGGAACTCCACAAACTCTTTGACGGCGTGGAAGCCGGATCCGACGATTATATTCGCAGATACAATGAGTTTTGGGAGATAAACGAATGCCTGATGGTCGTAGACACAATTTTGAACGCTGGCACAAGCTGGCCTGGAATTTACTCGTATGAGGACAGACGCAGCGTCGACTACCTGCTAACACGCCAAGAGGTAGATCCGAAGAGAATTGCCTGTGGAGGATTGTCAGGAGGCGGTCTCAGATCAATCTTCCTAACGGGATTAGACGCTCGAATTCGATGCGGAATCTGTGTTGGATTTATGACGAGTATCCGCGGGATCTTGCGTAATCATCTTAGATGTCCCCCCGGACACGGCCTGCTAATTTATGCACCTCAACTATTCCGATTTCTGGATCTGCCGGACATTATTTCGCTACATACCCCATCACCACTCTTGGTACAGTACAATATGGAAGATGAGCTCTTCACGTTGGAGGGCCAACGTGAGGCAGATGAGAAGATCGCGACGGTTTATTCCAGACAGGGAAGTCCGAGCAATTACGTTTGTAAATTCTATCCAGGTGTTCACAAATTCGACGCAATAATGCAGGAAGATGCGTTCAATTGGTTAAAGGAAACTCTAGCTCAGTAGCCTTCAGAGAGAAATACAAAGTTGTTCACTCAACAGAGAGATCGTTGGACTATAGCAAGTAAACTTCAGAGTGATCTGTCATGATGTCATCATTGGAACGATGCCTAACCACAATGGATCACAAGGAGCCTGACAGAGTTCCATGTTTCGAGCTCGGCGTAAACCTCTCAACCATAGAGAAGATTCTCCATCGATCAACAGTATCCGCTGCGCTTGGTTGCATGACAACCGAGCAATTGAAGACGATGGCTCGAGACACGGTGGAAGCATATGCTGCAGCTGGCCTTGACATGGTCCCTGCCTCGGCGGGGGCTCCAGAGAACTATCGGGAGGGATTTGTTCCCAAATACATTACTCCCGAGAGATGGATCGACGAATTTGGACGTATTTGGGAGAATAGACCAGGCGTAACAGGACTATCATGGTACATTGATGGGACGATAAGATCTGCTGAGGACCTAAACAGGATAGCTGATCTCGATCCAGAGGATTCGGGCAGGACGGCACTTGCTAAGGAAACCGTGAAATGCGCGAGAGAGAGAAACATGGCTGTTGCCGGTTACGTTGACGGCCCGTTTCTAACAGCATACATGACAACTGGCTTAGCACCTTTCCTTCGAGCCGTTTACAAAGATCGACCCTTCACAATCGAGCTCCTCGAACTAGTGAACAAGTTCAATTGCGTTCAGGCTGAAAAGCTGGCTGAGTTAGGCGTCGACGTGATCATCATTGGTGAGGATATGGGTGACAGCAATGGCCCGTTAATGAATCCCCGGGAGTTCAGGAACATCACGTTTCCTCTCCTGAAGATGGAGATGGACGTGGTGAAGCGGATGGGCACCAAGGTCTACTTGCATTCAGATGGAAATATAATGAAGATTTTCGCCGATCTCGTCGAGCTTGGGTTTGAAGGATATCAAGCCATAGAATCCGACGCTGGAATGGATATCGCGCTCCTCAAAGATGAATACGGTGATCAATTATGCTTAGTAGGCAACGTTGATTGTGGAAGCACCTTGTGTCAAGGATCTGTTCAGCAGGTAGTTGCTGAGACTAGACGTATCATAGACGTCGCGGGCCCCGGAGGAGGCTTCATCCTTGGTTCGAGCAACTCCATACACGACGGGGTCAAGCTTGAGAACTTCTTGGCGATGACAAGAACGGCAGCTGAATACGGAAAGTATCCGCTTACTCGCCGATCGTAGTATTGACTTTCAGGTTGCCCACTGTTTGCAAATCGTTGCCCCTTCAACTGCATCTCTACCGTACCCATCAGCTCCCACCGATTTTGCGGACTCCATGCTCATAGGCGCGCCTCCAACGATTATCTTAGCTTTGGCTCCTGACTTTCGAACAGCGTCAACCACATCGCTCATATGGGGCAAAGTTGTCGAAAGCAGAGCAGACACCGCAACAATCTCAGCTGAGGTATCTTGCATCCTACGTACGAATTGCTCTGGCGAAACATCAACGCCTAAGTCATCAACTCCGAATCCTGCAGCCTCTAGCATGTACTTGACCAAGTTCTTCCCGATGTCGTGCAAATCCCCTTCAACAGTCCCAATGACCACGCGTCCACTTGGAGATTTTTCGGATGATTTCAAGCATGGACCCAGAACGTTCATCCCTTCCCTGAAGGTATCGGCAGCCAATAGTAGATCGGCGAGGAAAAATTCACCCTGCTGGTACTTAATTCCAACAATCTTCATGCCTTCAGCCATGCCCTTCATGACTGCATCAAACGCGCTTACGCCGTTATTGAGCGCGCTCTCAGCCAATCCACCGATATGTGCTGCGTCAAACGCCACTACAGCATCTCGGAGTGCATCAAGGGGCTCCTTGCTCAACCACAATCATTCCGACAGGATCTTAATTCCGTGACCCAATTAAGATTGATGAAATTACTCTCTTTAGAAAACGCAAGCTTTGCTAGGAGCCCTCAAAACCTTTCATGATAATCTCCCGCAAAGGCGAATTGTGCAAGTTGCGAGAGTCCGAACCATAACGTGACTTCACGAATGCATCAACTCTCCTCGAAAGAAAGACTTCTCGCAACAATTAACCATTCAGAAGTCGATTACGTTCCATTCTATCAGAAGTTTTGGCATCGTGGATGCCTCGCAGATAGAGAAGACGCATGGAGCGACCAATTTGACCGAGTTCGAAAAACCACTAGACTTGGCCTTGAGGACACAGTAGGATTCGAGATTCCGAGAACGTTCTCTCCAGACGTCAAGATTCTACGGAGAAAGGAGGCGTCAAACGACGGGACCTACTTGGTGCAGGAATACAAAACTTCGAAAGGATCACTTTCACAAATCGTTCGCCAAACCAATGACTGGCCTCACGGTGACAATATTCCGATTTTCACTGATTACGTGGTTCCCCGCGGTCGCTCAAAAAAATACCTCATAGAGAATAAGGAAGACGTTGAAGCTCTTTCATGCCTTTTCTCGCAACCGGATGAGAAACAACTTCGAGCATTCGAAGAGCAGGTGAATAGAACGAGAGGGTTTGCAGAGGAGAACCAACTTCTCACCGAATGTGGAGCCACCTTCACCTCAAAATGGTTGGACGGAGACAGTATCTTCTTAGGTGATGCACTTCACTGGTTGTGCGGCTTTGAGAATTCAGTTATCTTGGCTCGAAGAAACCCTGACTTGATGCACGATCTGCTCGACGTGATTTCAGACTGGAGTCTACAATCGATCAGACTAGTCACACAGCTTGGTGGATGCGACGTGATCATGCACCGGGGTTGGTACGAATGCTTCTGGTCACCAAAACTCTACCGCACGTTCCTCGCGCCTAGGATAAAGAAAGAAGTAGATTTAGCGCACAGAGCCGGCGCCAAGTTTTGCTACATAATGACCTACGGATTAATGCCGTTTCTCGAAATCCTGAAGGAGATAGGTGTGGATATCCTCTACGGCGTTGATCCAGTACAGGGAAATGCAGACCTGCAGAAAGTTAAGGAGACATTACGAGGGCGAATCTGCATCTGGGGCGGCGTCAATTCAGCCGTAACTCTCACAGGGAACAAGCAAGGCGTCGAGAAAGCGGTCGAAGAAGCCTTCAGGATACTCGCTCCAGAAGGAGGCTTCATCCTCGCAGCAATAGACCAGCTCTTCGAGGACACTAAGTGGGATAACTTCATGACAATGATCCAGACATGGCGGAGACTTAGCGCAAACCCATCGCGAGAAGGTTCTTGAGACGAATTCACGAGAACGAGTCCTCAGAGCACTTGCTCTTCAGCAATCTGACCGGATACCAGTCATCCCATTCATTATCACTTTTGCTGCCAAATATGGAGGATTCAGATTCATCGAGTATGCAACTAACTCAAATATACTCGCGGAGTGCCAGATCGCAGTCGCAAAACGGTTCAAGATTGATGCGGTTTACGTGGACTCTGACCCGATCGTTGAAATAGAGGCTATGGGTGCCCGAATCAGATATCCCGAAGACGAATCACCGAGTGTTCTCGAACCATCCGTGAGAAACATGAGTGATATTCGCTCATTGACGTTGCCCGATCCTGAAAGGGACGGACGATTACCGGTCTGGTTAAATGCAATTAGAATTCTTAGGGAAAAAGTGGGAACTGAATTTGCAGTCCTCGCAAACATAAACGGCCCCTTCCAAGCAGCTACTCAGTTACTCGGAATGCTTGCTGCAGCAAAAAGCATGCGTAGTTCACCGGACGTTCTCGTTGAACTCTTGGAGCTTACAACCCAAACAATAATTAACTTCATGAAAGCCGAGATCAAAGCCGGTGCGGACGCAATCATTCTAGGAGACCCAATGTCATCAACTAATGTCATCTCCCCGCAAGAATTCGCCCGATTCAGTTTCCCGTATATTCAGAAAGTCGTGCGCTATGCAGGCGAAATACCAATTATACTTCACATTTGTGGAAATACGACACGGATCATCGATAAGATGGTCGAGGCAGGAGCAAGATACCTTGAACTTGACTGGAGCGTCGATCTGGCACAGGTCAGAGCGAAATATGGAAACACCATCGGGCTAATTGGCAATATTAATCCGACACTGCTTCTCACCGAGACAGTCGATGCAGTGGAAGAAAGTTGTCGAAAAGCGATAACCGCTGCAGGGGTAACTGGAGCTTACATCTTAGGAACAGGTTGCGAGCTGCCTAGGGAGACACCTCATAAGAACTTGGACATGATGATTACTTCCGCAGAGAAATATGGAAGATACCCCTCTCGTCTCTAGATTGTTTAGCGATAGCTAAACGCTTGTTAGACGTCGTACGCTCTGATTCGTTTCAGCCTAAGAGACGAGTTCTTCAGAAACTTGACCATGTCCATTATGGTTGAGTAAACGCGTTGCGGATTTGACACATATCTACCAGCGACTGCATTCGCGAAGAACAATCCTTCCTCTTCAGTCAGCCTTAGCGCGTCGGCTACCATGATTCCTGCATTCCAAGAATCGCCCGCACCTGTTCCTCGTCGTGGCTGAACAGCAAAGGTCGGAACCAGAATAAACTCACCGTCTGTAATCGATGCTGAATACTCAGCGGTATGCAGATACATTTTCGCTCCCGTACAAGCACTAATAACCTTTCCAGCGTCTAGGGCAATATTCCCTCGTCTCTTCAATTTTCGTTTGTATAATTTGGCGAAGATCAAAACTTCATTCTCGTTGACGCCCCAGATGTCTATTAAGCCATTTGTGAGAACCCTCCGATTGAGATCTGGCAGGTCTTTGATTCTTGGCGTTGGGTCTGCAGCGTCAAAGAAAGTGCGCGCTCTCGAATTCGCGCGGCAATGTCCGAACACCTTCTCGGCTAAATCTGTGCCTTTCTTGTTGTACAACCAATTGAACACGCAAACGTAATCAGACCTATCAATTGTGGCGAGATCTTCTGAATCCAGATCTTCGAAACCAAATGGCCTAATGCTTGAGGAGTCCCCTAGCATGAGGTTGGTGGAACTTTTTCGACCCCGAAGTTCTAGAATCGTGCTTGGCGAGAGTGATCCTGTTAGTTTGATTCTGTTTAGATCAACCCTCCGGGTTTCGTAGAAGTATCGCATCAATAGCATTCCAAGAGCATTTGTCTTCATCATCGGGTGAACGTTGACCCCTAGTCTTGCGAGCGCAAGAGTACAGATGGCGGCATTTCCTCCGACTTCCAGGCTCTGGGGAACATCAGATATCTCTCCACCGCCTCTCGATGCAACCCGCAACATCTTCCGCGTTAGGATCCGCGCATTGAAGTCGCAGGCCAATGAATGGTCGAGGAAGAAGTCTGGCATCGTGACAATGTTCAAGTCAGCCTGTGCATTGCCTAACTTCGCAAGTACTGTTTGTCGAAGATCTTCATAATGTAAATTTGCCTGCTGCATGAAGCCCGAATAGTTCTTCAGACTAGCATATCTATAAACACGCAATGTAGCAACTCCTGATACAGTCGTTTCAAAGGAGAATTGACTAATGCCTACCAAGGAGCATATTCTTCTTCGAGAGTTACGCGAGCAGCCAAATGCTATACGTAACACAATTGATGCAGAGAGACATGAGGTTGACCAAATCGCATATTTCCTGAACAGAAGACGAATCCATTTTTTCGGCATGGGTTCATCGTACTTTGCATCGCTATATGCAAGTTACCTGCTTGCAGAGCTGACACATAACGCAGCAACGAACCATTTAGCCTCTGAATTCATTCACTATCCTTCAACAATCGCAGCAAATGAGATTAGTGTAGCGTTATCCCAATCCGGTGAGAGTATTGAAACGGTTAAAGCGGTCCGAATCCTGAAGAAGAAAAATAGCTTTGTCGTTGGGGTGACAAACGAACCAAAGAGCACTCTTGCAAAACTCAGCGACCGAGTTGTGTTGACTCATGCAGGCAAGGAAAAAGCGAGCTCGACCAAAACGTTCGCGTCAACTCTGGCAATTTTGTATTGCCTCAGCGTCGCGCTCGCCGCACGCACCCTGGCGATCAGCAAGAGAAAGAAGGACATACTCTTAGATAGGATAGAACAAATGACGCGGACCATGGACGTGAGCTTAGAGGCGCTGAGTGATGACGCGAGATACCGATCGAATAAGCTGATCAACTGTCGGGCAGCTATGATACTCGCAAGAGGGCCGAATTTGCCAGCAGCGCTCCAAGGCGCTCTCCTCTTGAAGGAAGTCGCAAAAATTCCAGCTGAAGGCATGTCGTCAGGGGAATTTGCTCACGGGCCGGTTGAAGCGATCTCTAAGAAGATTAGTGTAGTCGTTCTCGGAGGAGGACGAACATCAAAGTTACAGCATCGACTTGCACTTCATTTGAAGGCTCTCCACGCAAAGGTCCTAATGATTACTCCAAATCAAGTTAGAGACGTGGACTCAATCGGTTATGGTGAAGTCGACGAAAACCTAGCAGTATTCCCCAGTGCGTTATTAGTCGAGCTTCTCGCGTACCATACTGCGGTCAAAAACGGCTGTTCGAGACAATCTATGAGAAAAATTCCACGATAATCTTGACGTAATCCCACTATGCTATGAGTAAATGGGATTCAGAGCGATGGAAACTAACTTTCAAAAATCGCGTTAAGTACCTGCCCTTCTTTTATCATTTCAATTGCCGCGTATTTTGCAGGTTCTATCCTCAGTAGCTGCGTAGGAAATCCAACCTAATCGCAGAAAAGTTAGATCCGATCGTGACATGAAATTCGACAGGAGGGGACAAGTTTTATATGATCATCCAGGCAGACTCGTCGCTTGTCGTCTAAACTGTATCGCATCTAAAGTCTGATGAGGCCACGGAAATGGCCCCCAACTGCGTATTTTCAGCATGTAGCTTAATATCTCTCCTCACTGATCAGCACTGATCAGCACGGATTGGCATGAATCCGTTTCGTTACATCTTGCGTAGGATTCTCTTTGGGATAGCAGTGCTTATGGCTGTAGTGACCGTAACCTTCGTCCTCTCACGCAGCATGGGAGGCAACATCGTAGTTGCATGGCTCGGGAAAGGTGCCGCTATGCATCCAGAACTTGCCGTCCTG
The DNA here is from genome assembly GCA_050012795.1 of Bathyarchaeia archaeon. GTDB lineage: Archaea > Thermoproteota > Bathyarchaeia > 40CM-2-53-6 > 40CM-2-53-6 > FEN-987. The sequence continues at coordinate 15,482 of JBEKGM010000055.1, forward strand.
TACGCAGAAAAATACCATCTCAACGATCCGATTCCGGTCCAATACTACTATTATATTCTTAATCTTCTTCAGGGCAATCTAGGTTTCTCGCCATCGCGCGGCTTTGAACCGGTGGCTCAAGTGATTTCGGAAACTCTTCCACTCACGTTGCAGATCACTATCTTCGCCTTCTTGATATCTTTGGTTCTGGGAGTGTTATTGGGTGTTCTGTCGGCCAAATACCAACACAGAACAGCGGACACGTGCATACGAGCTTTCTACCTAGGAGGCTACTCGTCACCTCCTTTCTTTATCGCACTCATCTTGCTGATTGTATTCTCATTTTGGTTCCAGTTGCTACCCAGCGGAGGCGCGTTCGACGTTTCACTTACACCCCCAACGGCAATAACGGGCCTTCCAATGCTAGACGCCGCAATCGAAGGCAATCAACTTTTTCTCCTAAGCTCCCTGAGACACATTATTCTTCCAAGCCTTGCACTCGCACTGGTTACTTTCGGAGTCCTCACACGTGTTCTGAGGAGTTCTCTACTTGACGTAATGCACTCTAATTATATTCGAACAGCGAGAGCTAAGGGGCTAGATGAGAATACAGTATTCTTCAAACACGCCCTCAGAAATGCGATGATCTCTGTGATTACCATTTCTTCGCTAATGGTGACCTGGCTCATAACAGGAACAATATTTGTCGAGAACATATTCGCTTACCCTGGGATGGGACAGTATCTTGTACTCGCTCTGGCCGCAGAAGACTATCCCGGAGTACTCGCGGTCACAATAGTATTCGCCGTGGTAATTGTAATTACGAATCTAATTGCTGACATTTTATATGCTGTCGTTGATCCCCAAGTAAGATTAGGTTGAATCGACACTGACATCAACTTCCACCAAGAGAGCCCTCGGCTTACTCCGATTGTTTAGAAGGAGTAAGGAGGCACTGATCGGAGGCACGATCGCTTTCTGCTTTCTACTCATGGCTGCAATCGTCACAGTGTCAAGCGTACTTGGGGTCCAGATAACACCCTATGATCCTATACGACAGGATGTGGGCCCGGCTCTGGCTCCCCCTTCACTTGCACATCTGATGGGCACAGATGTTCATGGCCGTGACGTGTTCAGCCGGATCATAGTAGCGACACCTAACGACGTGACCGTCAGTCTTGCAGTCGTCGTGGTTGCACTAGCGGCTGGAGCAATAATTGGTTCAGTGGCAGCCTTCCAGGGAGGTCTCTTGGATGAGCTCTTAATGAGGTTCACTGACGTGGTATTTGCGCTACCCGCCCTCGTACTCGCAATGGCGATAGGCGTATCCCTAGGACCAGGCGTCACCCACATGATGATCGCCTTGATGATAATATGGTGGCCACCTTACGCAAGGCTGGCACGAGGAGAAGCCCTTCGAGTCGCACATCAGAACTACATTGAGGCTGCCAGGTTATCGGGATTAGGAACGGTGAAGATTCTATTCAAGCACGTTTTCAGGAGTATTCTTGTAACAATGATCGTGTATGCAACCCTTGACATAGGCACCGTGATACTAGTTTATTCGGGGTTAAGCTATTTAGGCCTCTCAGTACGGCCCCCTATGCCTGATTGGGGCGAAATGGTTAGCTCCTACCAAGATTACCTGCTCACAGCACCTTGGCTTCCAATCATTCCAGGGTTCGTAATTGCACTAGGAGTAATAGGTTTCAGTCTCTTAGGAGACGGCATTCGCGACGCCCTAGAGGCCAGATGAATTGGCAACATTGTTGACCGTACAAGACTTGGCCGTCTGCTACGAATCGAGAGCAGGAAGAGTAACTGCGATCGACAGTGTCAGTCTCGACATCAAAGAAAACGAGTTGCTGGCGGTGGTAGGAGAGTCTGGGTGCGGAAAATCCACGCTGGCGCTCGCGACGATCGGTCTCCTCCCTACTCCTCCAGCACGAGTTTTGAATGGAGCAATCGAATTCAAGGGAACAGACCTCGTACAGCTTGGACCAACACATATGAGAGAGTACCGAGGAACCCAGATTGCGATGATCTTCCAAGAGCCGCTTAGCAGCCTCAATCCAGTGTACAAGGTCGGAGATCAAATCGCAGAAGCAATCACGGTCAAGAGGCTACGGGAAGATGGCCACGTCTCGGTCGACACGGATTTCATGCAGGAGACACACAAGGTTGCCTCCCCTGGAGTATCCAAGCTCCCCCGAGCTAGAAGAAGAATCGGTGCAGAGTTGAGAGACAGCGCAATCGCTTCCCTGAAGCTTGTAAGGGTCCCTGACCCGGACCAAGTGGTTGATCGATACCCATTCGAGCTCTCTGGCGGCATGAGGCAAAGAGTCATGATCGCAATGGCTCTTTCGCAGGAACCCGCGTTGCTGATCGCAGATGAACCGACCACCGCGTTAGACGTTACAACACAAGCGCAGGTTCTCAAACTCATGAAGGAGCTCATGGACAAGGTCAAGACAAGCGTTCTCCTCATAACTCACGACCTAGCAGTTGCCTGCCAAGTGGCTGACAGGATCGCCGTCATGTATGCTGGGGACATTGTGGAAACCGCTAATGTTTATGACCTATTCTCCAAACCACTACACCCATACACACAAGGGCTTCTCTCCTGTCTTCCAACCGGATCGAAACACAAAGTCGTTCTCAAACCTATCCCGGGCTCAGTGCCTGACCTTAGAAGCCCGATCATTGGATGCAAATATGTAACACGGTGTCCTTTCGCGATGAAAGCCTGCTCTGAAAAGAAACCACGTCTCGGTGAAGTAGAAGAAAACCACGAGGTTGCATGTTACTTGCACGGTGAGCCAAATGGAAGCCATATTACAAACAGTTGATCTGAGAAAATACTTCCCGATTCAACGCGGCATTAATCCATTTTCAAAGCGCAAGAATTTCGTGCGGGCCGTCGACGGAGTATCGATGACAATTTGGAAAGGAACAACCCTTGCTGTAGTGGGCGAGTCGGGGTGCGGGAAGACAACCCTAGCGCGAACAATAGCGCTCCTCACAAAGCCGACGAGCGGAGATATCATTTTCAATGGAAAGAGCATTGTAAATGGAGGGACTAATCCAAAAGAAGTGTACAAAGATGTGCAGATGGTCTTTCAGGATCCTGAATCATCCCTTGATCCCAATATGCAAGTTGGCGATTCGATCGGTGAGCCACTCTACGGGCTGATGGGTTGGAGCAAAGATGTTGTCGACAACGCGATCCAGAGAAGCCTGACGGTCGTAGGCCTTCCTCCAGACATCGCAGACCGGCTTCCCGCACATCTGAGCGGTGGACAGAAGCAAAGGGTCGCGATAGCGCGAGCGATCGGTCCGCAACCAAAACTCGTTATACTAGACGAACCAACTAGTGCACTTGACGCGTCTGTTCAAGCCCAAATTCTAGGGTTACTCTTGGAGCTTCAGAAGGAATATTCACTATCCTACATGCTGATAACACACAACATCGCAGTAGCCGAGTACCTCTCAGATTTCATGGCAGTTATGTATTCAGGAGATATCGTAGAGTACGGCTCGACAGAGGAAATCATGGCCAAGCCGCGGCACCCTTACACAATCGCCCTGATCTCCTCAGCGCCAATCGCTAATCCTTGGAAGAGAAACCTGCTCCAAGTGGATATTCGAGGCGAAGTGCCGAGCGCGATTAATCCTCCTAGCGGGTGCAAATTTCATCCACGCTGCCCGTACGCAGAGACTATCTGCTCACAGCAGCGGCCTAAGCTCCGGGAAATATCCTCAGGACGCCTCGTAGCCTGCGATTTTGTCGAGAAAACCGCATAGGCGCACCAAGATCGACGAGAATTGCCGTCGAATTTAGCAGTTGCGGATCAGAAGTTCGTGTTGTATATACGGCAATCGTGCGGTATATACGCAAATCGTAAATAAAGTGTTAGGAGCCGTGCTATCTATGTCAACTTTTGGAAAGAAAGCTATAACCCGAGTACAAGCGGTACTAGTTATTGTAGTCGTAGTAGTTGCAGCAATAATCTCAGGCGCAGCTTACACGTCAATGCAACCTTCACCAAGCCAGGTATCCACTACGGCACCTCAAGTATCTACTACATCCCCAACCGTGAATACGCTCTCTATCGATGCCGCGATGTGGCCGTTAGACGACCTCAATCAACTTTGGGCTGAGGGAGAGTTGCCGTGGCCAAATCCGTTGACTTTCACGGTCTACCAGCCTCTAGTGACGATGAACATGACCGCCGAATTTAAGACCGGTGACGTCCAATTCCTTCCGGGCCTCGCCACTTGGACTGTATCTCCAGATGGGCTGACCTACACGTTTAGTTTAAAGCAGAATGTGAAGTTCTCTAACGGAGACCCGCTAAACGCCTACGAAGTGTGGGGTGAGATGTATGGATTCTACTACCTCTCAGGTAACAGTTCGGCGTGGCTCGAGTCTTACGCCCTTATGGATATGTCAGCAGTAAAATTTGGTCCCGCAACAATTGCATTAATGACGAAGAGCGGACTCGTCAACCCGACGCAGGACCTACTAAGCATAATGATGAACAGCGCTTGGCCGATGTACGTCACTGACCCAAATACAATCGTCTTCCGGTTAATCGCACCATTCGCGTGGTTCCCTGGTACGCTCGTAGTGTTCTGCGGTCTAATCTTTGACACTCAGTGGCTCCTAGAAAACGGAGGCTTCGGGACACCAACAAACTACAATTCATACTTCAACCAGCACCCAATTCCAGGCACAGGCCCATACGTCGTCACAGGGATGTCAGAGAACTCGTACGTGAAATTCGCCCAGAATCCCACGTATTGGGGAGCAAACATGTCCGCAGACGAGATCGCTCAGCAGCCACTCTTTGACCCGGGACACGTCAAGAACGTGATCATTAACTACAAGACGGATGATGTTGCTAGGTACACGGACCTTTCAACCGGAGCTGCCCAAATCGCAGATATAGAGACACCAGACTGGAATCTGATAACCCAGAACCCGCAAACATATAGCTACTTCAAGCCCCCGCCCTGGAGCGGAGAAGTCGCATTACTAGGCCTGAACACTCACGAATATCCTACAAACATTACCCTAGTAAGACAGGCGATAGTGCATGCGCTTAACTATACTGACATTGCCCAGAAAGCATACTTAGGGGAACTCTCTCCTTACGTTGGTCCCGAATACCCATGGTGGAAGGACTATTACAACTTGGGCAACTTCCAACCATACCAATACAACCTCACACTGGCGAAGCAACTCCTAGCTGAGGCAAACATCGCAAACATGCCAACGTTCCTGCTGAGAGTGGAGGCTGGATGCCCGCTTTGCATCAACGCGGCTCAAGTCATGCAATCTGATCTAGCAGACATTGGCATCACCGTCAACGTTGTGGTCATACAGCCAAGTCTGTATAATACGGAACTTGGAGGCTACTCGACTAACGTTGCGAACGCCGCACAGCTTGGTCAGCTTGAGTTCGTGAACTCTGGGTTTGGTTGGGGTCCTGCTACGGTTACTCCAACAGACTACTGGGTCACCTTCGTCAGTAACCAATCAGTTTGGGGTAACTATGCAGCGTACTACAATCCAGTCGTGCAGAAGGCTGTGAACGCTTTCTTCACGAACAGCTCTAACCCGGCGTATCTACAGTCATTAGTAAAGGACGCCCAAGCTCAAATCTACCAAGACGCTCCATACGCGTGGCTAGGCACGTTCGGTCTATGGTTGCCTTGGGGAGGGTCCATCGTCTGGAAGACAGGAGTCATAAACAGCTTCCTCCTCGACCCAGTGTGGGACGGACAACAAGTGGAACCAGCCTTCAACACCGTAACATTCGGCCCGAACCCACCTACAGGATAGAATGCCAAATCGACTGAGCGTCCTCCCTCCCTTTTTTAATCCTCAACTCCTTTTTCTTAATCCTCAACTTCCGTAGCTTAGATGAGAGGCGGCACGCGTTCTGTTGCATAGGATTGTATGCTATGCGGCACTCATCTTACTCCCTTGCTGAACCAGTCTGGTTAATTCGTCGGCGGCTCGTTGGATGCGCCAGAATTCTTGAGTTGCCCTAAACATTTCACGGTGTGCTGTGATTTTGTGCAGAGCATAATAACGTCTTCACTATTGAACGGTGTGAGTTCACGAGCGTTCTCTGCCACAGGTATGACAAGACGAAAAGTTTCCTCAGCGGTTACTAGTTTTAGCCCGTCTGATTTGATGGGGTTCATGTGGTCGGCGTTGCCTACGAGCACTACTGATTAGCCATTTCTGAACAAGTGTCCGCCAAGGGCAGAGCCAATTGCGCCGGCACCGTAGATGATTATTCGCATCCATCTGCCCTCTGCTAGCGCATTCCTTTATGCTACCTTGTATTCTTCCACCGCATCCTCATTGAGCTCGATGCCCAGTCCAGGTTTCGACGGCAACGGAATTCGCCCGTGCTCTAATCTAAACTCGTCTCTCACCAGTTCTCGCCTAATTGGAGATTCCGACAGTTCACTTGGAAGGAACTCGATGAATGACGCGTTTGGAGATGCCGCCGCGAGGTGGACTGATGCGGCAATCCCGATCCCAGTCTTCCAGCAATGGGGTATGATGCGCCTATTTCGTATCGCTGCGTACTCAGCCACTCGCTTTGCTTCAGTAATACCTCCAACTCGGCCGATGTCAGGCTGCGCTATATCGATATGTCCTCGATCAATCAAATCTTGGAATTCGTATCGGGTTTGTAACCATTCTCCTGCTGCTATGCTAGTTGATGTGTTGTCTGCGAGGGACGCGTACCCGTCCAAGTCGTCCGATCGTAACGGCGTTTCAACGAAATATAGGTCAAATGGTTCAAGATCCTTCAGGGTCTTCAAAGCGATCTTCCAATCACCCCAACAATAACCCACATCAAGCATCAAAGTCATCTCACTGCCAACTGCGTCTCTGCATCTCTCGACAATCTTTACGATTTCTGAATCTTCCTCCTGCAGACCTGCCTGTGAGTATGGGCCCTTTATCAGAATCTCAAGCTTGGCCGCTGTGAAACCGAGATTCTTAGCTTGTAATACCTTCTCTATGAGGCTGTCTGTAAGCTCTTTGAGGGTTCTTCCGTTAGGGAGTAGACTTGCGTATGGGTGAATTTGGGATTGAACTTTGCCACCCAGGAGCTCCCAAACCGGTTTTTTGAGTGCTTTGCCTTTAATATCCCAAAGAGCGATGTCCAACGCGCCAATTGCACATATGCCTAGTCCCCTTCTCCCCGTCATGGCAGTTGAGACGTACATTTTGTCCCATAGGGCTTCGGTCTCGATTGGATCCTCTCCCAACAATAGAGGTTCGAGACTGAGTGACATGTTGTGCGTGCCAGGCGAATGGATGTATGCCTTCGCTGCCCACGAATTCGTGTCTGTCTCTCCAATCCCAACGATTCCTGCATCGGTGTGGACCTTGACAACTATATCCTCCTGAGCTGAACTAGCGATTTCACTGTCGTAATCTGGGGCCAGAAGAACGAAGGATTCAATCTTCGTGATTTTCAATGATTGATAGGAACCCCCAAAGAACTAGGTGAGGAAAGCATGGATGATCTTTAGAGCTTAGGGTAGAAGAGCGGCATACCTTTTTCGCCAACATCAAAAGCGCCGACGTGCGCTCCTCCCAAGTTGGCGTAGAAGATGCGTGTTCCCCCTGGCTCAAAAGCTACGTTCGTTGGTTGATTCATGATTTCCCCTGTTGAATCTTCAATGAGGAGTTCGAGATTCTGATCCGGGTAAATCACGTAAATTCGGTTCGGATAGTAACATGAGCAGTAGAGGTTCCCACTCGCTGCGAATGCAAGCCCGTCTGGTACCGTACCTTGAAGTTGCGCGTAGATTTCGGGCTTACCTGCGGTACCATCTCGTTCAAGCGGGATACGGAGAATATCGGCTGCAGTGGATTCAATCATGAAGATCGAACCATCCCTTGGCGAAATAGCTAAACCGTTTGTAAAATGCCAGTTGCCGCCAATGAGCGAATCGACTCTCCGATCTTTGGAGACCCGAATCAATCGACCAGTCGGTTTCCAGTACTCACCCGAGTCCGAGAAGTAGTAATTTCCTGACGCGTCAAAGGAGCCATAGTTGGGAACCAAGAGAGGCCCGTCCGGCGCACTGTCGCAATAGACGGTTACACCTCCCTTCTGATCGACTCGCTGTATGCAACTCTTTGTGGCGTTGCAGACGTACACGTTATGGTTAGCATCAACCGCTACTCCCCCCAGATATCCACCGACATTCGCCAACTGCGTCAATTCGAACTTTGGCGGAACCATAACGTACACTTGGCCCGCAAACCCTCCCGCGTACAGACGTCCATCTGATCCGAAGTTAACGCATTCAGGATGATCTAGCCCCGTCTGAATTATCGTGACTTGATGGACGTTGTGTCGAGTCATTGAACTTCGCTTATTCAGCTTGTACGACGGTATTTTGAACCTTTATTATACAACCCATGTTAGAAAAACTGTTCACAGAAGCATTCTGCGATTGCAAGAATTTACACCACACTAAGGATAAACGATCCGTCAGTGGCCATAGTTAATGTAATACTACGTGGATAGCGTCGAACATTGAATTTGGAGTGTAGGAGTTAGTTTGGATATTGTAATTCAAGGTGGAATCATCGTCGATGGTACGGGTTCGAAATCCAAATTCCGCGCAGACATCGCCATTGATCAGGGCAAAATTACTGGAGTGGGACCAGTACACGAAGATGGCGATGTTACATTGGACGCGAATGGGTCCGTTGTGACCCCGGGGTTCGTTGATATTCATACTCATTCTGATTTTCCGCTCCTTCAGAATCGAAAAGCGGAGAGTTCAATTAGACAGGGAGTTACTACGGCCATCATTGGTGCATGTGGGAGGTCCTGTGCACCGGTTAACGACGATACCAAAGAATTCCTGCTTAAGGATATTATTGGTTACGACGCTCGCCTGCCTGTCACGTGGCATAGTTTCGCCGACTACTTGGCAGAGTTCGAGAAAGCTGGAATTGCTCAGAATATCGCATCCCTTGCGGCGCATAACGCGATAAGAATAGCAGTCATGGGATATGCTGAGAGAAGGGCTTCGCGAAATGAGTTGGAGGAAATGAAGGAGCTACTGCACGATTGTATGAGATCAGGCGCAATTGGGTTATCCACAGGTCTAGCCTACCCGCCAGGCTCTAACGCAGATACTACGGAAGTGATTGAGCTTGCGAAAGTTGCGAGCAAGTACGGTGGGATATACTCGTCACACCTCAGAGGGACAGATGGTGATTTCCTCGCGGGTGTGAAGGAGGCAATTGAGATAGGGAGAGCAGCCAGTATACCAGTCCACATGGGTCACTTATGCGGCTTCTTCGGAAACTTCATAGAAACTCAGCGCGCACTCGAAATGGTTACTGAAGCGAGAGCTGAAGGTCTCGATGTTACATGCGACCTTTATCCCTATCTCGCCGGCGCAAACCCACTCATGGCTTTCCTTCCACCGTCAATCTTCAATCATGATTCATCTGAGCTCGTTCAGTTAATCAGAAATCCTGCTGAGCGAAAGAAACTGGTGGCAGAAGTTGAGCACTCCGAGACAGGTACGTTCTGGCTCACTAGACTGGAGACACTTGACCACATTAAGATATTCGATGTGACTGGATCAAAGAACATTCGATACAAGGGCAAAACACTGTGGGAGATAGCCGCATTGAAGAAGATCAGCCCAATAGAATCGGTCCTCGAACTACTCGCTGATGAGGGCGAGGCAATGTACAATCTTGGAGTAATCTGCGAGTGGATGTCTGAAAAGGACAATTACGCTGTTTTCAGCCAACCCTACCATATGGTTGGTTCTGATGGAATTGCGCTAGCGCCCTATGGCGAATTGGCGTCTTTCAAGTTCCACCCTCGTGCGTACGGGACCTGTCCGAGAGTAATAGCGAAATATGTGCGGAGCGATCGTCTGTTGAGCTTGGAGCAAGCTATCCATAAAATGACATTAATGCCAGCACAACGCGCGGGGATTATTGATAGAGGGCTAATACGTGAAGGAATGCGCGCAGACGTGGTGATTTTTGAGTATGAACGCGTTCTTGATAAGAGCACGTATGAGGAGCCATCACTCTATCCAGAAGGAATTGAATACGTGATTGTGAACGGCCAAATAGTCGTTGAGAGAGGCAAACACACGGGTCGCCTTCCTGGAAGCGTTTTGCGACATGAATCAAAGAAACCCATGTAGCCTCAGGTTGGCGTATCTGTGATATTACGACGCGAGTATCTGCGATTCCCTACCGATCAGAAGATTTGAGCTCAATTAATCAATGGCAGTCGAACCGGTCTTCCAGTTCGGTAGCATTCCCGTGCAGCAATTGCCACCTCATGGGTTCTAATTGCGTCTTCTAAATTCGCATGTGATTCATGCTCGTTCAGGATGCAATCGACAAAGTGGTTCACGCGCTGTCGGGGAGAATGCTCGGAACCGTCACCCAATCCCTTTGTCCATCGAATTTATACGACCACACACGGTTATCTTTCACAGCTCCTTTGTTGTTGGTGCCATCGCGTTCGTTTCGATCGTAGGATTATTGATCTTCGGACAAGTGATCCCTTCACTCCAAGGAAGCGGCGTCGATCCAAACCCGATCATATGGACCTTCAGAATCTTCTTCGGAGGTTTGGTCTACTACTACATCATAAAGTGGTACCGGATGAAACATGGAATAGACATGTCGCTCGTCTACAAGCAAATACCGCCTGAATAGACGGTTCCTCCCACTCTCTCGGAGCTCTTTGGGTTAGGTGGTTCCGTCTATGATTGGTTGTTTGACGTCAACTGATTCCGCAGAACTTCTAGATTCGCCACGAAACGCATCCGTTGCCCTTTAGCAAACCTGATTACTTCTTCTTGAACGACGCGATCACAATGCTATCGCGCATCTCCAGTAATGGAGGCTATGTGCGGCGTCACTACAACATTTTCAAGCTCTAGAAGCGCATCATCCCGCTGCAATGGTTCATGTGCTTGAACATCTAACGCTGCACCAAGTGCCTGAAGTAGCTCATGTCCCTTTCGTGATCAGCGTTGGTAACCAGTGACTTCAGATTCGGCTTCCTAACTGGTTTTTTGAGAAGATGCAGCTTGGACATGGAACCATAACCCGTTACGTGGGCATTAGCTTTTGATGCATCTACAGCCCTCTGTAACCCTTCCCTTAGTCTTCGTCCAAGCTCGTTGATGTGCGAATAAAACTCACCCTTTTCATACAGGAGAGTAGCTTCGTAACCTGCACGCATCACCAAGGGATTCCCCACGTAGGTGCCACCACGCATAACGAGCTGCGATCTCTTCGGATGTGTGCGATGATTAACTCTATTATCTCTCGTTTTCCACCCACGGCACCGACAGGAAATTCACCTCCTCCAATCGCTTTTCCGAAAGTCGTCAAATCAGGAGTTACCCCGAACGCTTCTTGGCCTCCTCCAGGAGCAAGCCTGATGACCTCGTCGATGATCAGCTTCGTATCCGTTTCGTCACAAACTTCCCGCAGGCCTTTGATAAACTTCTTATCTGCAGGAACGGTTGCTCCTCCAACTACAAGTTCAGTAATCACGCACGTCAGTTTCCTCTTCTTGATTGTCCTGTAGGTTGCATCCGGTTCGTTGTTTTCGAGGAAGATCGTATTTTTGCCTGAGAGAGGATCATGCCCCGCAGACTCAGGTTCTTTAACCGGCCAGCTCGTACCGACGAAGAGGGGTTCCAGTACGCCGTGGAACATGCCTTCGAACTTGCCGATCTTGTCTCTCTTGGTATAGGCTCTCGCGAGCTTCAGGGCGTGCAAATTCGCTTCGTTACCGCTATTATTGAAGGCCACCATATCGACGCTAGGAACCAGCTGGCAACTTGTTCTGCGAGTTTCATCTCCCACTCATTGCAAACTCCAACCCGAGCTCAAGCTGCTTCTTGGTTGCCTCGACTATTGCAGGGTGCATATGACCCAAAACAAGAGCACCGTGTCCCATCCAGAAGTCCGAGTACGTATTCCCTTCGAAGTCCACGAGTTTGCTCCCTTGCGCTTCTTCAGCGTAGAACGGGTATGGAGCGAAATATCGAAGGGGCCTCGTGACTCCTCCGGGGATAACCTTGACAGCCCTTTCATAAAGTTCTTGAGAGATAATCTTCGCCAAATTGACCAGGCCCAAAGCTGACTAATATTTCATATAAGATGTGTGAACATTGAGCAGCGGTGAAAAAGGTCGCGTAATCCAGAAAAAGAGAGATCGGACATTCGATAACTACTGGCTGTGTGAAGTGATTGAAATTCAAAATAAGCTATGACGTAGGTCCCGCTGGAGCTTGGTTTGATCCTGCATATACGATCAAAGTTGCCCAGAAGGTTGAGGATGCCGGCTTTGACGTAGCTTGGTTCGGTGATCACTTCCTTCCCTGGTTTCACACTCATGCTCATGCTCCTCATGCATGGGTGTGGCTCACTGCCGCTGCGGCCAAGACGCAGAAAATCCCCGTAGGAAGCGATATCACCGTTCCGATGTTCAAATACCATCCACTTATCGTAGCTCAAGGTTTCTCCACAATGGAGAGACTATTCCCTGGTCGAGTGGTCTTAGGCGTCGGGACAGGCGAAGCGATAAACGAGGCGCCGTTTGTCAACCGCTGGCCTAACTGGAAGGAAAGAGCAGAAACTCTTGCTGAAGCAGTCCAACTCATGAAAAGATACTGGTCCGCTTCAGATTACTTTGACTTCACCGGCAAATACTTCAAAGTGAAAGGGGTTTATTGTTACGATAAGCCGGTAACAGGCATCCCGATATATTGGTCAGCATTTGGATCGAAATCAGCGCGACTAGGAGGACTATATGCGGATCACCTGATGACTTCAGGCTCTCCAGAACATTTGAGGGACAACGTCTTTCCCCAATTTCTGAAAGCCGCAAAAAGTTCTGGAAAGGATTCGACCAAGGTGCAAACATGCGTCTACATTGATGGCGGATACGGAGACATTAAGAAGTTAATCACTAAGTATAGAGTGAGCGCAGGTTCACTCGTGCCTGAAAACTTCAACGAGCGTGATCCTCGAAAGATTGAAGCTTCCGCTGCCAGTCTAACCGATGAATACATTCTTCAGAAGACCTGTCTATTCTCTTCACCCGACCAATTCATCGAACTCATTGAGAACTACCGGAAGGTTGGAATGAACCACTTTCTCTTCGGAGACTGGGGGTACAACCCGATCAGAACTGTCGAGATGTTCAGAAAGAAGATACTTCCGTATTATGGGGTTAAACCAAAGAAGCGATAGCGCGTTCGAAAAGATGGACGCCTCCGACACTCTTGAGTATCACACGCATAGGGCATGGTGCCAGGACCTTCGGTGAAGACTAAGTTGGAAGGAAACGGGATCTTGGTCCCGTTTAGATTATGTCTGAAACCGAATTGTTTGCTTACTCTGGAGGTATCTGTTTGAAGGCGGCAGATATGTCAAGCCCTTGACGTTTTCGGTATACCTTAGCCACGTAGTAGAGAGCGATGCCTAGCACCATATACCCGACCATAAAGGCTCCAGACGCTGGCGTCACCGGGAAGCCGAGTTGCGGGTTGAGCAGGAGCACTATTGTATATACCACGATCCCGAAACCTGATACGGCTCCGCAGATCGTTATCCAAGGTACGCCGCCGACTTTGGCTCGAGTAAACGAGGGGGCAGCTTCGAAGATCTGCTTGCTGCGCCAAGGAAGAATCATGCCTGCGAGGAGCGCTGGAACAAACGAGATTGCCGAGCCTAAGGCTGCGTTGAGGATTATGCTGACAACTCCAGTGTAAAGAGTCACGACAAGTAAAACCTCACCAGCAACGAAGACAGCTATCGCTGAAACATAAGGTGTCGAGTAGGTTGGATGTACTTCAGCAAACTTGCCTGGAGCTACACGGTCGAAGGACCATGCGAACACCCACCTAGTGACAACTAAGATGGACTGTGGAATCACCACGAATGATGCTGCTATCAGTCCCAGGTCCATGGCCGCAGAAATGGCTGGGTTATGGAAAACGAAACCTATGATACTATTGAGGAGTGGTGGGTTAACTGGGCTGTTGCTTCCCAGAGCGATGAGGGAGTTTGAAAAGTTCAGTCCGACTGTGCCGAAGTATAGAAGGACACCAGCCGTGAACATAATCCAGCTGAACATGACGGCTCCGAGCAGGCCTGAGAAGATACTCTTCTTGAGGTCTTTCAGTTCACCAGCCACCTGGACGGGCCAGATGGTGAGGAGGTAGAAGCCCAGGATTGGCGCGGCCATAATTGTCTGCGTTAAGTCGAACTGTGGTGTGGTGTAACCTGCCTGCTGAGCCTGCCCTATGATTGCCTGATAACTCGTCGACGAAACCGCGTTCCACATAGAAACGAAAGCATCATGTCCGATGAACAGCGCGCCCAGCATAACGAAAGGTGAGATTAAAGAGAGAGCTATCAGTACAGTCTGAACCTTCGTGTATCTTCTGAGTGGGATTACCATCATGAGCGTTGAGAGAATGATGATTATGCTGTCCAGGATAAATCGTAGAGTCAAATTCGAAAAGACGGCGGCAATATTCGCATAGCCAAGATCCGTCAGAAAGCTGGGCAGATACAAACTCGTAACTAAGTCAGAGAATATGGGCAGGTTAAGTGTGACGATAAAAGTTGCAAGCCAACTTTGCATGAATCCTATTGCAGGATGAAGAAGCCTGCTAACATAAATGTAATCTCCGCCAGAACGTGGCATAGCAAACGCCAGCTGGGTGTAAACGATTAGATACGGCACGAGTACGACCAATAAGAAGAGTAAACTGCCGACCAAGTTAGCCTTAGGCAGTGTGGAGGGAATCGCGTAGTAAAAGGAGGTCATAGCTACGCCAAGAACAACGCCTCCGAATCCGACACCAAAGCTGTCCCACCAGCCCAAGCTTCTAACGAGACCAGTTGCTTCTCTTGCGAAAACTTTACTCATAGAACTCCCTCAGAGAGAGGCGGTATACATTAGCTATAACATCATAGTAATTACAACTAGGTATTAGTAATGACTATGGAGTGTAATATTCCCAATCTATGAGTGAACATACTGAGAATTGAAGGACCGAGAATTCGTACTTTTGGTTCTGGCCACATTTGTTTGGGGGTCCGGCCACCCTATAGGCAAATTGATTCTTATAGAGCTCAGTGCACCTGAGCTTAGCTTCCTAAGCTCGACGTTGGCGGCTGTTGCGATTGTTCTCGGATACAAGCGACAAAAGCAAGTTCATTCATCTATCTGAGTCCACTCTTCGCAACTGCCCTATCGATCGTATTACTGGGCGAACAAATGACCATCCCCTTCCTTTCTGGGATTGCGTTAATCCTTGGCGGAATTTGGATGACTCAGAAAAGGGTGACAGCCCCAGTAGCGTGACTGCGACTTCGAAATGACTCAATCTCGAACACTCTCATCTCCGTTTATCGTCAAATAGCATTATGAAGCACGACATGTCGTTCCATGAATATGGAGATGAATTTGCATTGAAGTTTACTTTTGGCTATGCATCACAACCCGATCTTTATCACCCTAAAATTCTGCTGGATCACGCTGTTCTCGCCGAGAAAGCCGGGTTCGACACGCTTTGGTTGAGCGATCACTTTCATCCGTGGTCACACTCGCAGGCACACGAGAGTCACACTTGGGTTCTGATAGCTGCTGCAGCCGCCCGCACAACCAAAATCAAATTCGGTACCGCGGTAACCTGCCCACTATTCCGATACCACCCTGCCATAACAGCGCAAGCATTCGGCAGCATGCGCGCCATGTTCCCAGAACGAATTTTCCTCGGAGTTGGAACAGGAGAAGCAATGAACGAGATCCCAGTCGGCTACGAGTGGCCCACGATAAAGGAAAGGATCGAACGGCTAGAGGAGGCGATAAAGGTAATGAAGTTACTCTGGTCCAAGAATTTCGTAAACTTCAAAGGCAAATACTACAACCTGCACAAAGCCAACCTCTACGACAAGCCGGAAACGGAAGTCCCACTATACGTTGCCGGCTTCGGACCCAAGGTGGCAAGGATAGCAGGGAAGTACGCTGATGGATTTTTGACAACAATGGTTGATCCAGACAAGCTCAAGAACGAACTCCTCACGGCACTTACTGACGGAGCTAAGGAAAAAGGACGTGACCCGGAAAAGATTGAGAAAACAGTAGAACTGGGTGTCTCCTATGATGAGGATTACGATAAGGCGCTCAAACGATTGCACTTCTGGCGAGGAACACTCTTCCCCTTCATGTTCAAGTTCCCGATCTACGACCCGCGTGAAATTGAGGATATGGGGACAATGGTTTCGGACGAAGCCCTCGCGAAAACATATTTCGTATCAACTAAACCTGAAGACATATTGAAACCCATTGAAAGGGCAGTGAAACTAGGCTTCAATCACATATACCTACAAAGCACAAGCCCTGATGAAGAGAGATTCATCAAGATGGCTGCTAAAGAAATAGTTCCCTACGTCAAGTCAACTTATGGTCGCGGTTAGAACCTCGCTACCCTTCGTAGAGTTACAGATCACTTTAATCTCTATCCAGATTTGATGAGGTCGGTATGCTTGGATTCGGTTTCCGAAACCGCGATACTGAGACTGAAACAAACTCCTGGCGTTGTACACTGTAAGCTTCTCAACAGTGAAGAGCGAGATCTTGCGATGCAGTTAGAACGCAGCGCAACCGTGCAGAATCAACTCCTGGGAATGCGCATCACCAATGAAGGAATCACAGACGTACTCTCAAGAATACACGTGGTCCTGATAGCGCACTCGAGGAGTCTACGACATCCTCCCGGTCCCATTGTAGTGATACGTGACGATGGGAATATTGTGGGTGAGGAGGTGTGGCAGTCGGACCAATTGGAGAGGCTCAGAACCGATTCGAATGCGATTCTGTTGGGCAAAAGCATGGTACTCTATCGTGATGCTCTGGCGAAAGCGCGAGGAAGATCTTTGACACTTGCATACAGGGCATTGCCTTTTCCCGAGCTAGATGAACTTGATTCAATCAGCAGCGTGGTCTCGGTAACAATCGGTTCCTTCACGCACATTCGACTAGCGCAGAAGATGGGTTGGGATTTCAACAACCCTGACTTAGGTACAGTTCTTGTAGGGTTCAACAGTCGGGCCTGACAACTATGCTGATGATTGTTAATCTTAGCGCCACGGCGGGCGTGTTCCTAGTACAGGCATTGAGTGGGAGCGATGGCGCATTAGTGAAAGCGGGTTTCAGGAAGAACGATCGCTCTATCGTGAAGTCTGGCATAGCACACTTGTGACCCTCGTAAGTGTGCTACAGTCGTTACTTTCACCCACCTCAGCAACTACTTACGGCATCCGCTCGAATATATGTCAACGAATCGATCTGACAGTCTGTCCCGTCAATTACATGGTGAATTATCAGATGCTTGAAGGATTTGCGAAGATCATTCTGCAAACTCGAGACAACCGAAGCAAAACTGGAGTCTTGTATATCCCGGCGGACGTTGTTAAAGACTCGTCGTTCCCGTTTGACCCAGATCAAGAAGTAATTGTCCGAATCGACGGCAAACGCTTGGTAGTCGAAGAGAGGGGAGCCTGATCATGATGACCAATAATTACAGGAATCATTACACATTCGGAATGGACTTTGGAACTAGCGATTTCAAGTTTGGCCCAATTACTTGTGGAGAGAATCCGCACATTGTCAACAACAGAGGGTATTTTCCAGACAGGAAGTCACTCGTGTACCGTGCCTTCGAATCAGCCGCTGACGTAATCGTTGGGGATGAAGTGCCACTCTACCTGCAATCAAATGAGGATCTGACATCACGCCTCGTCTATCCAATGAGGAATGGATTGATTGACAAAGGCGACGAAAGCGCGTGGAAAGTGGTTGGCGCATTATGCCAATTCGGACTGGACGCGTTCCCTGCCACAGCGAATAACGGGTTTCATGGGTACAACATTGTCGCCTCGTTGTCAGCGGTGTCACCACGATACATGTATGAGCGCCTGCTCGAGCTCTTCAAACATACGCACTCTGGAAACGTTCGAGCGGTGACAGTCATCCCGCAGCCCTTTGCTGTCGCGATTGGTCATGGAGTTACGACTTGTGTGGTCATAGAGTCTGGGCACGGAAACAGCCAGATCTGTCCTATCTCGAAATACCCTATCGGCTCTGCTCAAGTGGCGCTGAACCGTGGCGGCGGAGATGCAAACGCGATTACGGCTGAAATCTTGAAGGACTCTGGATATGGCGACCTAGCGGGGGAGGAATCCTTGATCCGGAGGGTGAAAGAGGGCATCGGTCTCATCCCGGACGATTTGGACTCAGCAATCACCGAAGCTAAGCGCGCACCCCGTAAGTTCCGCGCAAAACACAAAGTCCCGGGCACGAGAGTTGAGATTGATCTTGAGCAAGATTCCTGGACCAGATTCTTAATCGGCGAATACGTCTTCAACCCAAACCATGAAATCTTTGAGAGTTACTTCAGCCGAGGAATGTCGAGGCCTCGGGACGTTAAGATGGGAGAGACCACCTTCCGCGGAATGCTTGATTTCGGTGACGCAATAATTACCTCGGTGGAGAAATGCCCCGTCGAGTTGCAACCCATGCTGTATCGCGAGATTCTCCTCTCTGGCGGCAACTTCAGCTGGAAAGTCTCAGAGTCCATGGAAGGCGTTGCAGTGGACGCTCCAACTAAGATCAAATCTCTCCTGCGCAAGAAAGGGATCAAGAATGTTTCCGTGAAGATGACGACTTCACCTCAGTTTTCGGTCTGGCATGGGTGCATCATCTACGGGTTCGCTGTTCCGGAAGACTACGAATGGGATTGGCAACGCCTAGAAGGATGGATGAGAATCGGTTCTTAGTCTACCTATTGAAGAGCGGCTCCGTCACTACTTCATCGCTATGGGTGCGCATGGTGACGAAAACTCGTCGAATTCTGGAACACTCAGCTTCATGATGGGTAATGAGCATACACTCGTAAGTGTTCTAACTATCAGCGACATTATTCAGAGAAATCGGATTATTGATACGCTCTTGCATTTGTCATCACTTCGCGCTGAAGGGACTCAGCCTTACATCGCGGCGCCCAGGCTATTGGGAGCCACTTTGGATAGTCAGATCCTCCGATCCTCCGGAATCGGTTTGCTTCTGTATGATGATAAACGAATTGAAGAAACTATCAAACCAGAACCTATCCATCGTACGACAGGAACTCATCAAACGTCACCATCGTCCAGCACTGACACGACCCTGATCGCGGAGCTAGCCGCGTTAAAGTTGATGTGCACCGAATTAGAGAAGAACATGAGTCGCATGATGA
>JBEKGM010000056.1:0-19734 GCA_050012795.1 Bathyarchaeia archaeon
CGAGAGCTGAAGAGAACTCTCCAAGTTAAAGCTTAGGATAGCAGGGCAATGCACAAGGCACATGATGTTATGGTTACATACGGAAGGTATGCTGGGGCCCTCCGGCATTTTCATATCTTGTTCGCCATTCTCTTCTGACATTAGGGTCTTGTCAACAAATAGGATTATACGATTACTTCGTAGTGGCGTTTTCCCTTCGCGAGGAGTCGGCTTACACATCACCTGACGGTACCATCCCGCCCGGACAAGCGTACGGATTCCAAATCAGTGGGTCGTGTACTATCGGTCAAGTTACGAAAATTACGGAGTTCGCGGAAAGCGACCAATACATTAGCATGACAGCTAGCCAATCTGTCCCACTTCCGTAACATTATCTACAAGAAAGTGACGAAAGCGCTCACGCCGTCAACACGATTAGTTTGCCCACTTTCTCCCTTGATCTTTCACGCGTGTCTCGAAAAGATCCAGATCCCGTAAACTTTGACCGATCGCATTCCAAATACATCAGCTGAGACGGGGAATCCGTGCTGGAAAAACGAGTTACAGCCAACTAGCCTTTTGCGATCGTAGACTTATCATTCGGCGCTCCATGAGTGTCCGCATTTCGTACAGGTATACCTTTGCATGGACCGCTCCTGCCTGACGCCCGCGTGTTCTCCGGATACAAGCCCGAGACTATGAAATGCTTCCTTATTGCCGCAGCGTGGGCATGCTTGAACAACTTTCATGTATTCTAGCTTCGACGGATCAAGAACGTCAACGGCAGAACTCAAATTTGGTTGTATCTTCACAACATCGACTATCTCAGTCTTCACCTGATGGCCACACTTGGTGCAAACAAAACCGTCCGTCGTTCCCCGCATATATGCTCCGCACTTCTCACAGAACCTCATTGATATTCCCTCCTGGTTCGTGCAGCGGTTTCCTATGTTGCAGCAAATCTTCCGCCTACAATTAATCGCACGAGCACCCGACTCAGTTATCGAGTGAAGCTTTGCAAGCCATTAACCGTGTCCTTACTTCCGCCTCTTCTTCCTGCGAAGCTTGATTTTGCGCAGTTTCCCAAATCGGCGAAGAACCGGAGTTGCTGCTGGCTCAACGATGAGTTTCCTTCCTTCGAGCTTGACATGTAGCATTGCTCCTTTCCCAAATGGAAAATTCGAATCTGTCGCAAGCTTCGTGGGTAAGTATATGCGAGGTGACTCATACACTCTACCGTCTGGCATCTTCTTCTTCGTTATCACGTAGCTAGTAACAGCTTCCCTCATGCATTGCCACTTTCGGGTTCAAAATTAGACGGATAACCCGATTATGATAACGACTAATAGCGCAAACATGTAAAAAGAACACAGTCAAAAACGTATCTTTGCGACTTTCGAGTGTCAATCTCGAATAGCAGCATTTACAGATGCGTGTAAATCGGTCCGCGCTCATAAGCAACGTTTACGAGTCCTCTGGCTTTGCACTGGAATTAGCAATCTGTCCGTAAGCAAAATCGCCACCGAAAACCTAGGTAGAACGGTTTCGTCAGTCAGGCTCTTTGCGTTAGGATCCTCTTCGAAGACGGGCTTCCAGACCATTTTGTATTCTAAGTCGCAGATGCGGACTGCTTCCGTGACTTCTTTCTTGCCGAACCTTTTCTTTCGCGTGATCGTGTCGGTGAAGCCTTGCGTTTCCAGTAGGGCGGGGAAGACTCTTGGTGTCTCATACGAAGCTGAACGAAGTGCTTCTAGACAAGATGTGGGCAAAAAAGCACGGTTACACCTGGTTCAGCGGCGACAGCAAACCATTCGCAGTGGAACTAACTGTGGAAGCGGGTCGTAGTAACTGCCGCCACAATCCTAGCTCTTTATCCAAGTTAGGCCAGAATTGAAGGGAGGGTCCGACATGTCTGCATTAGCTTACAATGCTTGGGTTGACGAGGACAAGTACATGTTAGAAATGTCGAGGATGCACAATCGTACTCAATGAGGGTAGCACTAATATCGTTTAATGAGTCCTGTGGTCGAGTCGGAGGTCAGGGATCGCCACTAGGTTGCTGCTGGAACTGGAGTTACGAATGAGAGAAACGGTGTTGTTGGGTCTGTGAGCACATACACGAAAATGTCGATTCAAATTCGACTGCTCAAGCGTAGGTCAATTGTTAGTGTCACCTCTCCAGCCCATTCATTTGGTCTTACGTCAAAGGGATACTCTACCCAATGTGGTGCACATGCAGATTTTCATTCATTCAGTCTGCCTTAAGATCCGGACACATGATAAGACAATAGTGAAAGGATGATACCGGCATACTTAGGACCTGAACGCTGTCTGAGTGACAGACTCATTCGCAAGATGTGTGTGCTTGCCAACATCTCGCGGAATACTGTGTTCTATGATTTTGGTTGCGGACTTGGTCATGTCTGTGTCATCGCGGTAACAGAATTTGGCGCTAAGCGCGCAGTTGGAATAGAATTGCATAGAGGACGTGCAAAGAAAGCCCGCAAGTACGTAAGAAAATTGGGTTTGTCGAGGCGCATAAAAATAAGACATGAAACTTTTCACGATTCAGATTGTTCTGACGCGACTGTGATTTACAATGGGACGTCAGAGTCTGAAGGAGATCTTACGGAGTACGAAGCCAAATTGAAAAATGGATGTAGGTTCGTTACGCCCTTTCTTCCCCTGGTAGGCATAATTCCCGACGCCCAAGACTATCCATTCTATCTCATGAGAAAGCCCTTCACAAAGACTGGAAACTTGTCAAGGTGGCTTTTCACTGTACTTTCAAAGAAGGCTACGGTTAGTGAATTTTTTAAGGAACTCGACATTGACCTAGACTGGCAAGTTGACAAACGTACCCTGAAAAGCCTCATGAGAAAACGATTCGACATGAGACCGAGCAAGGCAAACTTCCGATTCTAATTATTGACTAGATTTGGCATGACTCGTGTGATGGAAAGCCTCTTGACCATCAGCTGCGTCTTGAAGAATTTGCTGATTGAACTCTCAGATCGTACCTTCCGTTGTGATTTCTTCGCAACAAGCCAGCTTTGAAGTACAGCGAGTGGATGAGCTGGTGGAGCTGTTTCTCGCCGATTGAATGTGGGGTCTCATACATTTCATCTCTAACTAGAGGTGAATCGTGACCAATAATTTCTGGAGGAATCTCTCGGTGAATGTTTCCCTTGCGTCTGGCCTCAAAGTATAGGCGGAGTTATTCAACTGCCTCTTGGCCTGGGAGAGTGTCGTAGTCATGGTGTTTGCCCTTAATGATCTCTGACTCTACGTGGATGTGAACAGATTTCCCGAGTCCCAGAAATTGCATCCTAGGAAATCGAGTCCCGGCGGCCTCACCATTCGGGCTGTGAGCGAGAGGATCTGACCTGTGATTTTCCGAAACCGAGAAATTCAACTAGGTAGGTTCAGGTCCCACCGGCCCCATGAAAGAGTCTCTCTTTTCGGAAGTCTGCTCAACAAGGGGAACGGTGGTTAACCGTACTGTGAAGAACAATCAAGTCGAAGAGAATTATCGAACTCAGGGCCTACATCACGGGTTAACCGATCCATGCACAGCTCCAAAGCAGGGTCTTTCGTCTCGGGATTTGGCATGATTACGATTGGGAGTACAATGGTCGCCAGCTAACTGACTCATCCGCGAGAGCTACTGTATTGGCCGCTTTCGTCGCTCTGTTCGGCGTGTTCTTCACCGCTATTCTCTGAGATATCTGCATACTATAAGGACAGAAGACTAGGTATGGAGAAAAAGTGGTCATTAGAGGAAGAGCTGCTCAGTGGTCTCAAGAAGACCGAGCGCGAAGGGCTCATTGGTGAAATCCTAACCGAAATGGTTGCTGAACAGTGCTTCTCCAATTTTGGCCTCTTGCATCGAAATTGGCGTAGAACTGGTCGCGCGAACCACGAAGGCATGGATTTCGTTGGTGTCTGGACAAGGGACGGCGTTGAGCGGCTAACTCTGGTTGAGAGCAAATACGGCCGCGAAGTAGCGAACCCTGATTCGTACGTAAGGACAAGAATCAAGGGGCAATTGAGGGGATGGAAAACTACCAGAAGAACCAGATGAAGTTGGGTAAGATCTGCGTTTCTTATCAGCGTTAGACAAATTCATGGAGCCAATTTTCGACTCGCCTATTAGCCTCACAATACTAGCTTTCACAATACTAGAAAGCCGCTTCGGGACAAAGCAAAAGTAAACTTACCGATATGTCCATGTTCTGAAGAAGCACGGGCGAAGTTGGAAGCGATTTAGCCTTTCAGGACTTGAATCTCCTCCCCAGCACCAAATTGAGAAGATTTATCAATAAAGAGCGTTGGAAGTACCAATTAGTTTTCCTCTGAGAACTCCAATCTTGGTTTCATGACCTAAATCGCAGAAATTCTTGGAGCCGGGGATGGGAATTGAAATACAAGTTCAGTTCCTAACCTCTACCGTTTTTTGCAGTGTATCGGGCATTAAACCTTTCAAGCAGCGCCAGCTCTTCTTTCAGGTGTTTGAGGTTCTGTCGTACGCGAGTTGCAATAACTCGAATTAATGTAGCCTTCTCACCGTCAGCCTTCATATATTTCTCAATTGCCTGTCGTTCCTTCATTGTAAGAATCCTAGTTCGCATGCATATACTCCCTGCTACTAGTGCTGTAGCAAGGCTTATAAATTCTTACGTTACTGCTATGGTAGCTTTCTCATTCCAGGAGTAGAGTTTGGAGGGGCGGTTTAGCAGGGTTCATGATGGGATATGGTCTCAAGAAGATTGGTAAACTGCTGCTGATTGTTTTCAGTGTGTTCGTAGCCCTCGCGTCAATTCCATTAGCCTACCTCTCGTACAAGGGAATTATCACCATCAACTATGCCCTGTTCATGTCATACGTCAAACAGGCTGAAACCTACGTGGTCTCAACTACAACTTGGCTGTACACGATTCTTGGGGGCATGACTCAATCGCTCCCGATTCTAGGAGGCATGGGCATGGGGTTCACTGAAATTAGGTCTCACATGATAGTGTTATAGGGTAATACGCTACACTCAATCTACGGTTCGGTAGCTTGAAACCGAAACTGATGGTTAGTGTTCTCATTCTGGTTGTTGCGATAATAGCATTAGTGGGTCTCGCCTACCAAACAGTTCCGATAAGCACAACAACTACGATTGTCCGTCAATCGACTGAGACAGGATTCTCATATTCACCCTACGATGTGGTTTGGACAGCAGAAGTCACGACAGTAAGCGTTCAATATCCACTTCTAGCAAGTGCGACATGGGCCCTGACCCAGTACCAAAACGGAACAATTTGGTGCATTCCAAGTTATGTGGCGCAGTATGGGGGAGCTGCTTGTGCAATGTTAATTGCTGTAGCCTTCTACAAAACTTCAGTGACCACAGCATTCCCACTCACTTTTGTGGCGCACAATACTGCCACTATTGCTTACAGTCAACCAGTGACCAATTCACTTGTCGTGCCTGGGCAATCGATGGTGCCTGCATATTCTAATCTTGGTTTGACAGATACAGCTTTTGCGGGTCTCTCAGTTCTAGTGATTCTACTCTTAGCTTTCATGACAGTATGGATTGCGTTGAAATCGAAAAACTCTCACAGAAGAAAATGAAAACGTATGTAATACAAGCAGTTTTATCGCAATACAGGACAATATCTCGTTGGTAAACAGCGGTCTAATGCCTTGATATCGAGGCTACCTGTGCTTACAGGGCTCCTTCTCATAGTGGCAGTCTTATCATTCGCAGGTTTCGCCTACCAAACCGTTCCTGCAAGCACAACTGAAACGATAACTCAAGAATCAACTGAATCGTTAGTATCATACTCGCCTTTCACGGTGACTAATACGTTAACGTATACGACATCAGCCGTTATGGTGGTCTGGGGGGGTAATTTGCCTGGGAACAGTTGTCCGCCAGGAGGCTGTTGTGTGCCGCAGCCTGGTGAAGAAACTTTCTGTCTCCCCAGCGGACAGACAGTGAATTACTACTTTACGGAAAGGCATACAGTTTCGCAGCCTTACTTAGCACAAAGCACTGCCACTATCCAGTATAGCCGAACGCTGACGAGTTCAATAACAGAGAGTTCAACCAGCCTCGTGCCTGCATATTCGACCGTCGGTTTGACTGACACCGCCTTCGGTGCATTGTCAATTCTAGTGATAGGCATTCTGGCTTTGGTGACGGGATGGGTTGCATTGAAATCGAGACATGTTCAAGGGGAAAAACAAGCCACTATGAGCCAGTTCATGAAATCGTCCGATACCTGTGTCAACTGTGGTGCCGACTTACCTCCTAACTCCACCTTCTGCAACAAATGTGGAACGAAGCAGTCATGACTCACCCAACTGCTCCGTTTCTAATTGCCATTCTTCTGCTTTCGTCAGCTCTAACGATAGCAGTTCCTGAGGCAAGCAGTCAGCAATTAACCACTCAATATGAGACAGTTACGACTCACCAATTAGCCACCATAACTAACTATGGCACTACAACCGTCTCAAGTGTCGCAACGTTAACTGGCATCTGTTGTGGCATCGGACAAGCCGGGAACACGCCGCAGACTTACACGGTGACCCTCACGCCACCGCCCTCACAGGATTGTGGCACTGTCACTCCGATACCGATTGTTTACGGAACTCCTTACGAGAATGTGACCATCTCCTTCATCTCCACGAAAAACATCGACTTCTTCGTGTTCCCAAGCATCAGCGACTACTTCTCTTGGGAGAAGAATGTGGGCTGTAATTTTAAAGCGGCAAGCAATGCTACTGTGAAAGAACATAACGTGAACTCTTACTCTGTCGAAATAAGACTGACCCCATATGATGCGGCGAGTCCAGTGCTTGCGTTCCTCTACACGTCACATGGCGAGTCCTCAAACGCAGAAATCACTGTAACAGAAACAGACGTCTATCCAATCGGGAGCATGTTAACTCAGATCATAACGAACGTCCACACTATGGAAATCACAGCAACTGCGATCTTATCGAGCGAGCTAATGATTCAGCCACAGTACAATAACAATACGCCGCAACTAGCACTAACTCTCGCAGTCATAGCTGCTGCTATCATAGGAGCTGCATTCTTGTACACAAGACGAAGAGGACAACCCACGGTTACGGAGGCAGAGAAGGTTGAACTAAAGACAGAGAAGCCGACGACTACCAAGAAGAATTTCTGCATTGAATGTGGCAGTGAATTACCATTGAAGTCAAAGTTCTGCAATAACTGCGGAAGTAAACAGCCTGATCCTGCTTCTGTCTAGGGCTAGTTCAACAACGACATGTATCAAGAAAGTTGTAGCCTGTGAGAATGTGATTGTGGTGTATGAGAGTATGCATGAAGTTTAGGTTCAAAACTGAAACTTGGCACAAAGTGAAGATATCGCTTTATCGACCCTTTTTTGGCCTTAATTTATTACTTTCACGTTTGTTACTCGTGTTTCGGGCAGCTGGAATTTTACATCGACTTTTTCGGCTTTGTGTTTCTACTTGAAAAGAAGCAGAACTCTACCCGGTCACGGCTAGAACGTGCAGAAAATGGTCGAACGTAATCACACGTGATTGCGCACTGGCTGGGCAAATGTAAAAAAGTCCTAAGCCAGATTTTCACGCCGGTTATTTGTCGCTGGAGGTAGATCCTCTGGGTCGGGCCGCTTCAAGCTTGCCATCTACCTTGAGTTGAGCTATTTTACACACAGCTAGGAAGGTTTCTGCCTTGGTACGGGTATGTAGCCGTACTTGTAGTGCATCAAACTGCTCACGAAGCTTCTGTGGGACACCTCGAATACGATACATTTGTCCTACGTTTGTAGTCATTTAGAATCTCACTGTTAGAAAAATGGTTTCATACCGTAGGACAGGGCTACGACAAGAGTAGAACTTTAGGAAATCGCGTAAGACAGTGTGGTCATTGAGAGTCTCATTGTTACAGAAATAGTCTCATAGCGTAGGACATGCTGAAGAAACCAGTAGAACGGTAGGAAATGGTGTAAGACAGTTGGCTTTCTAACAGTCTCAGCGAATATAGAAATCGTTTGCTGCCCATCGAGCTTCGTCTCCTTCGTAGGTTTCCGGGATTAGCTGTAGCACAAGGGGATGTGGGTCTTGACTACAATTTGGTACCCGTAAGGTCTCCAACAAGTCAAACTGTCAAGAGCGCACCAAATCATTTCAACGCGGCCCTTGATTCTGAATCGGATATAGTATGCTGCTCATGGAAGTCGCAGGCGTCACAAGTACGATTGGACACCTTGGTATGATTACTGGCTTCCCTTGAAAATTAATCGTCCCTTGAAGCGCGTCCAGAACGACTCACAGCTTATGCAATGGAAACTGTTGTTTTCGTCCTGTGACAGTTTACTTGAGCAGAGTGGACAATCAATCCAGGACGGGGTACTAGGATTCGAATTGATTGAGTAGTTATCTGTGACCCTGTGAAGGTCGGTTGAGGAGATGCCGTCGAGTTATCAATGTACTACGCTCGTCGATACCGAGTAAACGCGATTGTTACGGCATCTTATGCATTCCTCTAATGACGTATGTAATAGCTTGGATCCTCGGAATTCACGTTATGTTCTTGAGCCTGCGATTCTCTAGTTCCTCTGACAGTTTTGTGAGAGCCAAATGGGCTTGACCAACCGCTTCTGTCGATTGTTTCAAGTGCTCTGCAAATTTCGGATCATGCAGCAAAAGGTCTTCATATTTTCTTGCAGCATCGATGGTCCAACCCAGCTTCGACAAATGCTCTAAGTTCTTAGCGTTCTTCAACTGTGTGAACAGTGCAGCGTGTTGAGAGAACAAGCATCTGATCCAAGTATTGTAGACCTGTTCCTCGTCCGGTTGATTAAGCATATCAGAGAGTAGAACTTGTCTAACGGTCTCGAAAATGAAATGCTGCCAATATTCAGACGCGATTCCTTTGTCGATAAAGGCACTTATCACTCCGAGAGCTAGCACTTCATTGTCTCCGTCTCTTTCGAACGACATAAACTGCTTCAGGTTCCGTCGTACGTAAGGAAGCGCCAAAGCGACTATATCTCCACGAAAGGTAAGATCATAAGTAGAGCTTTCTAAGCCGGGGTGAGCCTCCTCTCTAATCTTAGAACGTAGATAATCTCTTGCAACTAGGTCTCTTAACCGATCTTCAATTCCGGCTGCGCTGCTCGCTGGAGTGACACGAACCTTCCATTGCTGAGTTCTGCTAGGAAGTTCTTTGGCTATTTGACCAAGGTATTTTGGTCCTTCAACCGAAATCAGTTGAATGATAAGCGCATTAGTTCCCATGCTTCTTGTGTCCGCACCAAACAGACTGAACTGAATACTGAGACGGCCTACTAGTTCTTCGATTTCACGACTTACCTTTCTGGACAATGTTCGGAAAGCCTCTGTGAATTCGTAATATTCTCTTGTGGAGGTTAATTTACGGAGATTTCCTTATATTAAGTTTATGCCTAACATTAGCCGAGAGGCGTAGTTATACGCAGAGCAAGCCTACGGAAATCAAGAACGCACCGATTTTCACGAAAGTTTCCTCTGAGATTCTCTTTCTTATCCGTCAGCTCGCGAGAGCGCAAGGTTTGACGATTAGCGAGTATGTTAGGTTTCTAATTCTTAACGATCTCGAGCGTCGCGGCGCAATAGACCAGAACGTATCCGCAGATTGTCTTGAACAGGTAATCCGACTTGATAGAGTGCGTTAGGATGACATGGGGGTTTAGGACGGGCCCATTGGGAGTAGGCCCGTCCCCGATTGGTACTGGCGGGATTCTGGGAGTGTCTCTATATGCAAAAGAAAAATGCGAATGATCTCCTGATTTTCGGAAGTAGACGTAGTCAATCCCTCGAGTTATTAGATCATCTTGGACACATTGACGGCGTCTTCATGGCGGACAAGACACCTCCACCGACTCGCAAGAATGGGTTCCGGTGTGTTAGTTGTTGGTATTATCCTAATCAAATTCCTTGTTGGCATCCACCACCATATAGGCTGAACCCTAAACTCACATTCGTACAGTGGTACGAACAATCGAAAGTCTACTTGGACTGGCATGCTCATTTGCATACCTGCCATGTCCTCTTCGCGATCGAACATCCAAAACCAAGCGTAATCATCATCGCGCCAAGTGAACGCGAACTCGCAGCAACAGAACGGAAGCTAGGACAAGCATTCGCAAGTAAACTGGAGGACATGTAATGTCAGACTCAGATGCAAACCAAAATCTGATTGACGATTTGCAAATCAGACCGTTATTCAGTGGAGCAGCGAAAGGCATTCACCCCGCGATAGGGGTTATGGGTAACATCGCATACGTCGGTGTGTGGATCCCTGGAGAAGTCCGAAGTCTTAAAGCGGGCAAAACCGCTGAGAAAGACATCCTGTTTCTGATAACCTCCAATCACGAAATCATCCCAGCTGAAAATGAGAAGTTGCAATCGCGAGGATGGCGATTGAAGTACAAGTCAATTCAAATACTAAGTGAATTTGAACGGTGGCCACTGTCCGACATACAATGCTTTCTTGGCGAGATGGATGATGCACCTATTGACTCCATTGGTGTTTACAAGGACGTTGATAGCGCGTACGTCGAGTTTCTAGAGTTCACAGATCCAGCGGGTTACGTGCTCAATGCAGTTTGGGACATAGGAACCTACTTCGCTCATCTTTTCAATTCCTATCCATACTTCTACCTTGGAGGCACAAAAGGCAGCGGCAAAACAAAGAACATTCAACTCTCGATGCAAATCTCCCACAATGGAATCCAAAGCGGAAACATGAGTACACCCACAATCTACCGACTAATCCAAAATCAGCGATGCACCCTTGGTATTGACGAAACCGAAAATCTTGGTATGAACCGTTATAGGCAAGTCAGTGAACGTGCGCTCGATTTTAGAAACATTCTCCTGAACGGATACAAGAAAGGCAGTCCTGCTTACCGAATTGAAAAGACCTCTAAAGAGAAGATGGTACCGGAAGCGTACGAAGTCTACGGACCTAAACGGATAGCAAACATTGGGGGCATAGATGATGTTCTCGAGGATCGTTGTGTTGTCAACTTCATGGTTACCGCGAAACCTGGACCACGTAAAGATAGTGACATCGACCTCTTAGACCCTCGTTGGCCTGAACTTCGCTGTAAACTCTACCGGCTCTACCTGAACTATTGGCATGAAGTCAAATTATGCTATGACGAACTGACACTACTCGCAAAATCTCATGGTCTCGTTCACTGGTTAAAGGAAGTTGCACATGACGCCAACGAAGAGGATTTGGAGAAGATTGGTGGACGGCAGCTTGAGATTTGGAAACCGTTACTCGCAATGGCAAGGTTCTTTGACCTCAAAGATCCGTCTGGTGAATTACAACTCACAAGAACAATGATTAGCGCAGCAATCAGGAACGTAAACGAAAAGATCGGAGAAAATCTCACCGAAACTGGTGACATGATACTCCTAGAAACGCTAACGACAATGGTAACTGAGGAGGACTGGCATGACGATTACATCTCTTCAAGTGACATTCACAAGAAAATGGTAGACCACTTTGAAGAGGAGCAGAAGTGGTTAAGCACCGACTGGGTCGGTCGAGCGCTAAGACGGCTGCAATTCAGGGATAAACGCCGCCTGGGTCGTACTCGTCAAACTCGAATCATTAAGGCTGATGTGCTTGATTTAGCTGAGAGATATAACATAAAGCAAGCCGAGTCAGATGGTTACTCTACAACAGCGTCACAAGTGTCTAAAGAGGCACAAGTGGCACAACCCAAAACCACAAGTGACACTTCCGACGCAAGTGACGCATTCCCAGAGACATCTACGATAACGCAAGAACTCATTCAGTCCGTTCTCGCAACCTTCACCAAACTAGAGAAGGAATCAGAGACCGGAGAGATCGAGGAACAATTCTTAGTTCGCAACATTACAAACGATCAACACCTAACAACAGTTGACCGCGCAAAACAAGTCATCACCAACCTAGTCCAAGAGGGATTACTGTTCTATTCGCGTTTAGAATTCCTTCGGAGGACCGCTCACTAGTGCGAATGACAAACAGCACAAGCTGGGGGACTCCTGAAACTCAGATCGATTTTCAAAAAGCAAATTGGATTCTCAGGAGGATTCGGTAGATGGGTCGACGTGATCTAACTGAGATTAAACCAGTCGTTCTCCGTCACAACCGTATACTTCGAGATTGGGGTTTCAGTCTTCGGCAACGTCAACGAATGATTAACCGGTTCAACCACATCCGCGTTCGGTCCATATCCACGTTAAGCGCATGGGAGAAAGAAGAAGCTGCGAATCGAACAGAACGAGCTCCTAAATCGAACACCCTGAGATGGACCTGCAAGGAATGCAGAGTCGGAGAACTCTATTTCGATGCTGAACGAGGGGAACTCAGCTGCACTAATTGCGGTCTAGTCGTTGAAAGGGTCAGATCAGTTAAAGTGGACATGGAGACACAGGTCACAGGTTATCAACCCACCTTAGCCAGTAGCTTCGGCTTCGGATTAGGAACGCCAACGCCCGAGAAGACCCTACAGTACGCGGTGAAGCAAGCATCCAAGAAAACACTGTCCTCATATGAAATTCACGGCGAAACTATGAAGTTGAGAAAGTACGCCAGCGGCAAGGATCGAGACTCGAGATTGAACAGCGTTCTACAGCACCTGACTAAGCGAATGCAACAGATTCACGGATTCGACCCAACAAGCGATAAAGACTCACAATTCGCAGACTTGAATGAACTGGGCAAATTCCTACGCCAAGCCAGAATACAGCTACGCGGATACAGGTTCAACGCCAAGAAACTTGTAGACGCCTTACTTGTCTCGTTGTACGGAGAGAAAGCGAGGCTGATTGTTGAGCTCCCTGAGAAGAGGCTTGTTTGCCCACGATGCAGACAAGAACGTGCGTATGCAGTTGACAAGGACCCTGACTATTTCCTCTGTGTGAAATGTGGTAAGCAGGTAGCTCGCGAGAAAGCCAAGTTCAAAGTGACATGCAGCACAGTTGATCCAATCTATCTGCGGACCATTGAACGACTCGTCACAATTCCCAATCCAAGTGAGAAATCGAACACGGCTCTGCAAGTAATCGGACAGGTGACCTAGGCTGTATCGTGGATCCGACCCGAAACTCGAACGTCAACACGTCCGATGCGAAAACTGCGGACAAACAATTATCCTCCTCCCAATTCGCAGCGTAGAATGGTCACTGTTCAAGGTGACCTGCGAAATCTGCTCGACCTACATGCTGCTTAGCAAGTTCTTCCTCAAGACCGGGGTTGACTGCCCGCAATGCACGCTCTCGAAGATTCGGGTACTTGAGCGATATGCTGGCACTGAACAGATGATCCGGTTCTTTCGGGATCAGGGCCAGCAGATTTGGCAATATACGCATGGCGGAGCAGTGAAGATTTGATTCGATTTTTACTTTGGATGGAAGGAGTAATAGAGTCATGCTTCCGAACATTTTCATCTGGAAGATCCTTTGCGGACTTCCTCTCAGCTCGAGAAACCCCTCCTCCCATCTCCCTTCGTTCATGGTGATTTGAATGAAGAAAGAGACATTGATTCCGATAATACCAGAATCCGCTTTGCCGCGGTGGGTTAGGTTACTGAATGAAATGCTGAGAGAAGCCAGGGCAGAAGTCTGATAGATGTTCTCGTTTGAATCTCTTATAGCGCTCGATTGATCAAGTCATACTGTCTGCAAGACGCTGAAGGTTCCATGATGGTCAATTCAAAACCCAAGCTCAAAGTTCCAGATATAATTCATACAAAATATGATGAAATGCTCATACCATACAACAACATAGCATCCAAGGTTAACGAACTATCAAGTAACCCCTTTGAGCAGAACTTCACGACGAGGAACGGAATTGTTGTCGACCTAAGGGAGTTTGCCTCCAGAATAGAATCTGTTCTCTACAAGCTTCGCTGGGCGGCCAAGGGTCTGGAACAAGTGTTGAATGTCTACGACAAATACGGCGGGTCCCTGGATGCCAGACTGCGGGGAATGACGGACACTGTTACAGAGGATTTAATCTTCTATGAAGATGTTTTCTTTTACTTTGGATATTCTGCGTTAGATATTGTCGCCGGAATAATCGACAAACTGGTCGAAACTGGGATCGAAAGACGCAATGTGTATTTCACAACTGTTTTGGATTTTCTAGCTAGCCAAGACAGTCCATATGCAAGATCCACTTTCACGGAGTTACAGAGAGATAGCTACACAGGATGGATTCATGAACTTCGGCAATACCGAATCTTTATCACCCATCACTCGAGAATCCCCCTGCAATCACAATTCATTCATTCTCAGAGTGACAAGACGACCGAGATCAATCTGTTTCTGCTTCCAGATGATCCTAGCGAGACACCGTGTACCTATGAAGAGAAACGAAAACTTGGTCCGTATTGTGTGGAGGCTCTTTCTAAGGAGTTGGATGTCGTCAAAGTCCTCCTAGAGTTTATTGAGAAATTGATTTGAAATTAAGGCTGGACGGCTTTGACCTGTTTCATTGCTTCTTGCAGGGCCCAATTGCGTAGTTTTGCTTGAATGAGTTGTCTTACTTCTGGGTCTTCCAGTAGTCTATTCATATAATCGTCTGCTTGCTTTCTTTGGTCCTCGACCTCCATAGCTACTTCTAACCGTAAAGGCAGACCACACTTCCCGCAGAACTTGAGGGTTGATTCGTTCTTGAGTTGACACCTAGGGCAGACCACGGTAGTGAGTTGAGGTCTCTTCTTTTGAGGCTCTTCCTCTAATCCGTTCAACCTGAGAATTGCCGTGTCTGTATCACGCCCAGATAGGTGGACGTAGATCTTGGGCATTTTCGAGCCAGTAGTCCAACCTAAGTACTGTTCCATTTGACGTTCGTTCAGTCGCCCATTGGCCAAGAAACTTGCTCGCGAATGTCGGAAGGCGTGAGGATTAACTTTCTTCTTTATCCCTGCGCGTTTCGCAAGGCGTCTTAGAAGAGCTCTGGCTGCGAAGTACAGTAGTGGATCCCCGCTGTTCCTGTCTCCTATGGCTATCCATAATGGAGAGTCTGGGTTCTCCCTTCCTGGATGGTCAAGTAGCCATTGGCTAAGTGCAGGGGCGCTTGGAATCACTCTAACCCGCCGGTCCCCCGTCTTTCCACTGAACATAAGATGGGCTCCTAAAGAGTCAAACTGGACGTGTTTTATTCGCATGCTCAGGAGTTCTCCGATTCTTCCCCCTGTCTCGTAGGTGCAAAGAACAAAGGCGCGATCCCTAGAATTTGCGCATTGGTCAAGTAGTTTCTGTATCTCATCTTCAGTTAGCAATTCTTCAGGGAGAACGCGTTTGTTTCCGTTACCTATCCTGATCCAGGCTGTTTCTGGGGCATTCTCTCCTGGAGGCAGTTTTCTTAGCCAACGGTAGAATCGTTTGAGCGTTACGCGGCAGTCCGACTTGGTCCAGTCTGAAAGGGGTAGCTGGTTGATTTCGTTTACAAGTCGCTTAATGTCATTGATGGTTGCTTTCTGAAAGTCCTTCTTGAGTAATTTGCTGAGTTTGGGTAAGATACATAGGTATTTGATTACGCGTAATTGACCTATGCCCTCCGCTTGTAGATCGGAGACAAAGCGTAGAATGTTTTCGCGGTTGGCGTTTGAGAGCTGCTTGTCTACTTTGACATGCTGTTCGGCCCTATCGTAGCGATCCTTGGATTCATGCACGTCTATTCGTTGTCTCAAATCGGACCGCTCCTGAGAGGGTGATTTGATCTCGGTCGTTGCATACATGAAAAATGGAACGGCATTGAATTGCAATCATGGAGCCGGGGATGGGAATTGAACCCACATCAGCGTTTGACTATACTGCGGGTTGCGGCATAGCTTCTGCAGCCCGCCGCCTGAACCGTTCGGCCTTCGGTGATTCCCATAGAATCAACCCCGGCGTTTTCCCCGGCGGGACCACTCCATTAGATATCCAATTTAAATCAGCCGGATATCTTAGCGTCGACGCGCTAGTCTAATTGGGTGGGATGCCCGTGAACTCCGATGCTCAGCTCTTTTTCAAATTGTGCTCAGATCACCTATCAATTGAGGCCATCCCGAGGGTGAAGCTGAGGTTGGATCTGTCTAAGCTTAAGATGGGATTGGATGATTTCGTGGTCACGATTTGGACGCCGCACTTCATGGTTATGAGAGGTGTAAGTGGTGAGGAGGTTACATTGCGGAGGGACGGGCGTATGATAGTGAGGAATTCTGGCTCGGAAGCAGCTGCGGAGGCAGCGGCCATCCGGGTGTTGTCTCTGGTCAGCAGGCTTTGAGAGCTAGAGTTGGAGAACGCGTGCGTTCCTAAATGCGTTATTCACCATCGATGGCAAATCGAGACTGGCTTCGACTTCTTCGAGTCTTATTCTCCTTGCGCAAGTGCTCGGATTTCTTGTTGGAACACCACATGTCGCGACTCCGGGTTTAGTTGAAATTTCATAGGTCTTAATGTTCTTAGCATACCTCTCAATATCCAACTTATTCATTCCTACGAGAGGTCGCAATACTGCGAGTCTCTCCATTACGCAGTCAGTAGCTGCAATGTTTTGCAAGGTCTGGCTGGCCTTCTGGCCTATTGCATCCCCAGTGATTATGGCGTCGCAATTTTCATAAAGTCCAATTCTTTCTGCGATTCTGAACATCAATCTACGCGAGAGTATACAGGCGTACTTTTCAGGACACTTAGTTACGATCTGTTCCAAGTCAGCAGAATGTTGAACCGAGTAAAATTTGACTCCAGTGACATCATGGAAGGTGCAAACGCGCCTAACCGTTTCAAATGCGATTCCTTCTGCGGCTTGATCGCACAACGGATAACTGTCGAAGTAGGCAAATACTGGTTCAACCCCTTTTCGAATGAGCATGGAGGCGGCCACGGGCGAATCAATACCGCCCGATATGAGGAAAACCGCGCGCCCTGTTAGCTTTTGTTGTGGGTTAGCGGTTGCTTGGGTGGTCTGCATCTCGATCAGTTCCGAATCACTTCGTCGATTTCATTGTAAATGCGTAACGCCTCTGCTTCCATCGAAACATTCTTGATCAACATTCTCCCGCGTTTGAAAATGCTTATCTCATGTCCTTTGTAGTCGAACACAAGCACCATGGGTGTTGCTAGTAGGATTTTGTGCCCGTTTTGGAGTACCCGTCTAGCAGCGTTCAAGTCCACAGACGTGGGTTTCGTGGGGTTCACGTTTACTGTATTGGAACCGCAAAGCCATGCAACCTTTCTCTCTATGGTCTCAGGTGCATGCCTTAATTGGCATACAGGACAATCTGGACGAATGTACAACTCGACCGTTCTGAATTCCGATTCTGCGAAATCAAATATCATAAGTTTACTTTCTGGTTTCTGATTTATTTTCGTCAGCAGTTTTATCGTTTCCATTGCTTGCAATGACCCGATGATTCCTGTAGTGGCCCCTAGAACTCCGCGCGTATCACACGTAGGAAGCTCACTATCATCAATCCCAGGCAAAACGCATTCAAGACATGGAGTCTCTGGTGTTTTGAAAACTGCTACGTTGCCTTCCATCCCGATAGCTCCTCCGAATATGAAGGGGATCTGACGCCCAACGCAGTGACGGTTCAGCAGATATCTGGTTTGCATGTTGTCGAGTCCATCAACGACACAGTCTGAGTTGTTCAGAATTGAATCAACGTTTTCACCGTTTACGTTCTCAGCAACTGCCTTGATTTCGACTTCCGGGTTCAAGTCAATCAAGCGGTCAGCCGCCACTTCGACTTTGGGATGTCTAAGATCGTTTACTGAGTACAAAGCTTGTCTGTGTAGATTTGTCAACTCGACGGTATCCTGGTCAATCAGTGTAAGCTTTCCCACTCCCGCGAGAGTCAGGTAGAGGGAAGAGACACTGCCCAAGCCACCTAACCCGACAACAGTCACATTCGAGTCACGCAGTCTCTTCTGTCCTATGGAGCCAATTTCAGCCATGATTGTCTGACGGCTATAGTAGAGTGTCCGATCGAATTGGTCGCTCAATGATTTTCCTTTCCCTCATCCATTGTAGAGAGGCAGCTCCAACTTGGCCAATCGATACTTCAGGTAAGGCCATAATAGCTTGGTTCGCGCATCTCTATATCTAATTGTTCCGTCCATTAAACTAATCATACATTCTTGGACACGTTTTTCGGAGAGGAAGAACTTTGTGATTCTTTTCATATCATATTGCTCGAGGTAACTGAAGCACGCTAATCGCACACACTGGACTAGCTCCGACGAAGATCGTACATGCGAGTTGTCTACGCCGAACTCAATTCCTCTATGCTACGTCTTAGCTTTGTATGATCAGAATGTACCTATGGGAATTTGGGCGTGAGCGAGCCGTGTGGGCAAGCATCAATGCATTCCATGCACATTATGCATTCTGGATCGTTGAATTTCTCCCATGGTAGATCGAGTATGTTAATTTGCATTGGACATTTAACCTCACAGTGAGGACACTTGGTGCACTTAACCGGGTCACGTTTTATGCCGACAAAGCTATGGCACTGGAAGATCGCCATTAAGGCGCCTGTTGGGCAGATGTAACGACACCAGAACCGTGGCACTTTCCATGCAGCACCGAAGAAGCCGATCAATATGAGGAGTCTAAGCGCGAGAAGCGGTGGAACCTTGTTCATTTGAGCCCACACCTCCTGAATTGTTGGTGGATGTACGATTATGGAACTCAAGTTTTGACTCAGCAATCTGAGAAGTGCAGGTATTGTACCGAAGAGCGTGCCATCAGGAGATAACGCGGTGAATGGGCCGGTCGCAAAGACGTCGAGAGCAGTCTTGTAGTCTGACCCTATGCCCAAATAGAGGGATAACC
The DNA here is from genome assembly GCA_050012795.1 of Bathyarchaeia archaeon. Classification (GTDB taxonomy): domain Archaea; phylum Thermoproteota; class Bathyarchaeia; order 40CM-2-53-6; family 40CM-2-53-6; genus FEN-987. The sequence continues at coordinate 18,848 of JBEKGM010000056.1, forward strand.
CAAGTGTGCCGCTGATCAACATGGTCAAGAAGAGGACATAGTACTTCAGTTTCTTGGCTGTCTTGTGTGTCCTCGGAGAGACTACGTCTAATCGATTCTTCAATGTTGTGATTATGTCTTGGATGAAACCAATTGGGCAAACCCACCCGCAGAATGCTCGGCCTACTACTGCGCCAATCAGAAAGATAGTGCCGAGGACCAGCCACGGAAATTCAGGTTGGGAGAGCTCTAGTTGAATTAGGTCTAGTGAACTGTAGATTGCTGTATAGGGTGAATTAATGCTAGCCAGAATCGGCAGTCCGAATGGAATTGGACTGAGTTTGATATGTGGATAGATTAACGTGAACGCCAACCCGTTTACAGCCACTAGGGATAGAAGCTGCACCATGAAACGAGGCAGCGTCCACTTATTCTTGAATCGTCTCTGATCTTCTTCCGATGCCAAAATCACGCCTCAAAGATATTGGATCACATAGGACCGAAGAACTGTAGCCAGTGCTTGGATTTCGTTGAGATAGAGGCCGATCATGATGGCGGTCAGCCCCAAAAAAACCATGAACGCTGCTGTTGTGCGCTTCAAAGAGTCAACACTCGAATTCTTGGGATTTTAGTAGCGATGGATTCAGCCGCTAATTATACCTTGCGAAACGGCTAGACGAGAGTTATCGTGCTCTGGACTACCTTGTTTGGTGGTTGATCATCCTGATCAACGGCGGCGGCACTGCTGGTTTTGGCGAAAAATCATGTGGAATTAGGTATAATTATTTTGCGTCGTTCCAGAGAGACTTGGTCAGCCGCTTAAGCAGTCTGCTAAAGTACACGGGTGGACGGGCTGATCCGCGTAATCGGTGGTACTTTTGTGGTAGAGATTCTAATTCACTCTTTCG
>JBEKGM010000057.1:0-19384 GCA_050012795.1 Bathyarchaeia archaeon
ATTAAGTTGCAGACTAGAGAGAAGGAACTGTTTGGCAAGTGCGTATCCGCGCAGATGGAAGGCGATTGTGAGACGGCCACGATGTACGCTAATCAATGCGCTGAAGTACGGAAGATCATTAGGCTCGTGACTGGAAAGAATTAACGGATGGAACGGCGGAGACGTAGCAGTATTATGCATCAAATGGTATAATGGGCGAACGTCATGCACGACGCCACATTCAGAGCGCTCTGACTTTCACAGAGAAGCGAGGAAATAGTCTCTTGATATGTTACAGTCTCTTAGTATTCTAGTCAAAAGGCCAATCCGTATTTCCTTCATCGGCACAGTAACGAAAGTTCCATTGCGCTGCAGAGTTACATGACTGCCCTTCTGCCGAACCTTAACAAAGCCGAACTTGTTGCAGAGAATCTTGATGAGTTCTTTTCCTTCTACCGGCCGTAGACGCGGCATAAGTTTGTCCTAAGAATCAGCGTGCCGCGACCGTAAGTTCCCTTGTAGCTTTCTCCCTGAGAACGGATAAATGAAGATCTAGCGCCTGTTGGAAGTTTCGCTTGGCCTCCTTCAGAGTCCTTCCGACCGAGTACACGCCTAGAGCTGAACACACTACGGCGTAGGTGCCATTATCCTCTTCTATGATCTCCGTCTTCACGTCTTTAAGTTTCAAAGCCAAGCTGCGATCGCCCATGGAGCAAGAATGGCCATGAGTCCTATAAGTGCTTCAAGTTTAAGGGTGGCGTTGGCGTCGTTTTGAGTGTTGATTGTGTGGCCTGTTATTCCTAGGATGCGAATGGCGCATGCAACATAGGGAAACGGGCTCATGGCATGTTAAGCCATGAAGATACCGCCCAGAACCATAACCGTGTGTGAGTTGTGAAGACGCCTCGAATGACAGGAGAATCCCATGAACTTCAGTCGTGGAGTATCAACAAGTTTGCAACTCTTCAAGGAAGCGTCTTCTGGTTGCTTTCCGGATCTTTGCTGGAGAGGCGGAATAATCTTCACCCGCCTTCTCGCTAGCAAAACATTAACCATTTGTGATTATGCATGTTTGATTCTTGATTAGGACCTATGTATCTGGATGCATAATTATATGGATGTTCGTACATATGCTTGAAACTGACAAATCTTGGATAGCTTCAGCTATTGATGCTGAAGGTTCAATCACGACAACTAAGAAAGGAATTGTTCGAATAACACTCGGTACTCGATCTGAAGAGTACACCAAACGTGTCTGTGATCTAATAAGAGGTAGAATGCACGTAACCCACTATGAGACTCAAAAGGAACTTGTAACTTTCTATCATGCACAACAAAATAGCAAGATGATTGTAAGAGAGGTACTGATGGACATATTGCAATACTTGGTGATCAAACAAAAGAAAGCACAAGAAGCTTTAGACTTCATTGCTTCTCATCCACACTATGCTAGTTCAGGGGTTAGCGTTAGGCTTCAACATTCACCTCCCCAACCTAGGGTGAACTGTAATGGTGGACTTGAATCGAGCCATGTACCACGTCCTCGTAGACCGCATGATCCTGAGCAGCGCATTATACGTCATTGGCATAATCCTCTTCCTCATCCAAAACCCCGTGCAAGCCACAATAACCCACTACCAGAACGTCTCACGCTTGCCACGATAATCCTCATCGCTACGCCCATAACCCGGGTGTTCATTTCGATTCTCACTTTCGCCGCAAACCGTAACCTAAAGTACGTAGCTGTAACCGTGATTGTATTTCTCATCCTGATCAGCAGTATGCTCCTCGGTTACCTGGGACACTTCACTCCAGAATGAAACTGGCAAGACTCGTGAGGTCTGTTCGTTTCGACTTGCGGGAGGAAGTGTGTCGACGGTGAAAGTTTGTTTTCTCAAACATACTTTACCTTCGGCATCATGATTGGAATTCTTCTGATCCTCAACAAGATGTGATGGATTTGTCCGAATTTTGGTTGGGGGCTGCTATCGTCAAACCCATTCTAGGAGTCAACGCCCGATTTACACGAGCAACGTTTGAGATTTGCTAGTGCTTGAAGGGTTGCCTTCCGCCCTCAAGTTTTCGTATGCGCGACATTCGATGATGCTGGCGTTTGCTCAACTCGTGTGTCGACGCGCAACTGCCGGCAAAAGACGGAGTTGCCTGCCGAGGTACCTAAGAAAGCAAATATTCAGATCTTCAAGATTCGTTTAACACTTTTTAGGAAGTCTTCAGTTTTCCCGATCAGATTTTTCGCATCCTCATCTGTATATGCAGAGCCGTAGTCCGCCGATTCCCGTAGGTCCATTGCTTCCGCAAAGTCATTGATTCGTCCTTCGCCAAGGGCATCAAGGAAGAACTCTTTCAGGGCGACGAAGCATGCCCGGTGGCTTTTCTCGCGGTCTCAGGTCGTATTCTGCTGACGCTATCTCTTTCAGAACTATGTCGTTCTTTGGCTCGATTCTTTGAAGTTTCGCTCTTCCAATAGCCTTCTAAACTGTAGGTTCAGTCTTTCTGCCATAGTACCATTCCTCTTGATATTCTGTCAAATAGAGCGGTATCTTCTCGTCTCAGTTTTGAGAATCCTTGAGGGTCGAGTATGATCGGAGCGATTCTCCTCTGAGATTTGGCGTTGAGTTTGTGAACTACGTCTGTCAGTTGAGATTTCTCATTAGTTAATAAAAGGAGGTCAATATCGCTCTCCTTGACGTCGGTGCCTTCTGCGGAGCTTCCGAACAGGATGATGCGTGGTGAAGATGGTTTAGCCTTCTTTATCAAGTCATCCAGTTGAAACAATGTGAAGAGAATCTTGAGTTGTCTGACAACAGGATTATCCATGTTCGCCTTGTAGAACAACATCCTTCCCTGTTTTTCATTCAGGAGCAAGCTCAGATTCGCAAAGGAACGCAACATCTGATTCGCGCCTCCAGCGCTCACCCCAGTACGCCTTGCGACCTCTCTGCCGTGGTATCGTCCCATCGGATCTCTCAAAAACAGCTGTAGCAAGCGCAAAGAGGTTGGCGTCATTAGATTCATTATTTTGAACATATGTTCATTCTAGTGAACGTTCGGCTTTAAAGGGTTTCGTCGAGCCGATCGCGACCACATGGCCAACTTCAGTCGTGGAGTATCAACAAGTTTGCAGCTCTTCAAGGAAGCGTCTTCTGCTTGCTTTCCGCATTTTTCCTTCCCGTATCTCTTCCCAGGCTTTCTCCACTTCCCGGAAAAGCATCAGATCTGCCTGCAGTTTCTTATCGTCAACTTTCTTGAGCACTACAACATTTGACTTCGGGCTCGTTAAGATTGCAAAAATGTTTCCTGCCTTCAGGCCGAGTTTCGATCTCACCTTTGCTGGGATAACTACTTGGCCCTTTGAGCTTATTCGGGTTAGCTCAGGTACCGTTTCCGGGTGCATAATATGTAAGATAGTCTTACTCATCCATAAGCGCGCTCGCAGGCACATTTCGGCCACACTTCAAGAAGGCGTTTGACTCACAACCAAGCTCTTGCAAGTGGTCTTGAGCCCCGCTCACTATCCATCCTTCATTGTTAGTTTCACGTAGGATGCCTGCGTCTTCTTACTAGTGCTACAGCGATCGCGGCGACTCCAGTAATTCCAATTGTGAGGGGAGTCGTGTAATTGCCCCTCCACAGTGCATTCGCTTCTGTGGTTTCTTTGGATTATTCAAGTCGCATAGTCGCTGTAGCTAGAGGGTAGGAGCACTGGGAGGTCGTCATTCTGGGTTGCGTAAGAAGCTTTAACTATCGATAAGCTTACGGTTTAACGATGTCAGATGACTACAGTTACGGTCTCATCCAAATTCCAAGTTGTGATCCCTGAGGCTGTCCGATCCAGAATGAAGCTTCAGCCAGGCCAGAAGGTTGTCGTCGTCGAGAAGGACGGGGTAGTGCATTTGATTCCGCTGAAACCCGTGAAGGATCTGCGTGGCGTGGCCAAGGGTGCGAAGGTTGAGGCCATTCGTGAAGAGACTGACCGTGATTGAACTTAATCGACTCGTACGGGTGGATTGAGTACTTCACCGACGGTCCACTAGCAGATAAGTACGCTCCGTACGTTCTGAACGCGAACGAGAAGAACACGGTGACACCAAGCATCGTCGTGTACGAAGTCTATAAGAGACTCAAGAAGGAGAAAGGCGAAGAAGTGGCGTTGGAAGCATACGCACAAATCATGAGAACCCAAGTCATCCCGCTGGATGAGGAATCAGCAGTACGAGCCGCCGACATCAGCCTCACTCATGACCTCGCCATGGCTGACGCCATAGTCTACTCCACCGCCAAGACGTACTCAGCCCAACTCGTAACCAGCGACTCCCACCTGAAAAACCTCAAAGGAACACGATTCATCGAGTAAACAATCCATATTGAATGTTCGACCCTTCAGAATCATTCCATAAGAGAAAATAGCGGAATGAGTGCTCGCGATCTTTAGTCGTGGGATCGATTCATCCCTCACGTGGATATTGTGTCTAAATCAGTAGCGGAGAATTCCATGAATTCGCGGGAATGCCAATAATGTGCATCGCTTGTTCTCGATCAAGAGGAGGCTCTCGCAAACCTCAGAGAGGCAATTGAAGGCTACCTTGAGGTCAAAGCGGAGAGGTTGAGGGAGCAGACGAAAGGAGAAAGAGTGGAGGTCATTGTCGAAGCTCCCTCTGCTCTCATGGCGTGAAGTCGTTAAGGCCCTAGGAAAGTCGGATTTGCTGTGGCACGTCAGAAAGGAAGCCACATCATACTAGTCAAAGACGAGCACGCCATCCCGATCCCAAGATACGATCAGATAAAAAGAGGACTACTGCTCGAGATAATTGCTGAAGCTGGCTTAACTAGGAAGGAGTTCCTCAAGCTCTTGAGATAGATTGAGAAGGGTCGCCTGAATTACCTCTGAGTATCGAAGAAGGCAAGTGCGTTTGGATATATTGGATTCTGCATATTTAACGAGACTTTGCGATTAGCGGTTTCTGATACTCTTTGTTTGCCTTCTCCATCGCCCCTCTTGCAAGGGCCATGTCTAGTCGGATCAGTTGTTTGACAACTTCATTCTCTCTATCCAGCTTGTACAGTGTGGCTCTCCCAATCTTCCTGCTAACCGTCAGCGCACCAGACTTTTCAAGCTCCTTCCAATACTTGAAGAACGTAACCCGGCCCATTTCTAGGTTCTCCACAATCTCGTTCTTCGAATAGTCCGATAATGGATTGTCAAGGAAGAAGTCCACTATTCGCAGTATTGGACTTGCACCAAGATACTTCAGCAACAGCGTCTCGTTCGATCTGTACATAATCAAATAGTTGAATTCGAAAGTATTTAAATGTGAACTTTCAAAGTATCAAAAGTGAACTTATGCTTTCCGACGAACAGATTAAAGCAACTATACTATTCAAGCTTTACAAGAGAGGCAACTGGGGTGGAAGCCACACGGCTTTTGATAACCTGAAGAAGGGATGGAAGCAAGAAGACCTCGGCAAACACGGTCTAAAGCGCATAGAAAAGCTTTCAAGAGAACTAATCCGCCAAGGATTCATTATTCCAAAACCCACCAATTATGGACCGCAAGTCTCGCTTAACCCAAGACAGAATCAGGAAATAATCACATTGATGAAACGATACTTTTCGGAAGTCTAGTTCGCATCAAACCGACATACAAGCTCAATTGTGGAACGCATTAGCGCTCCGAGTCAGTTTCCATGTTTCCAGAAGAGGTATCGACTTTGCAAAAAAAAATCTGCCGGCTACAATTGTCCTGCTTTCTATGATGCCCTTGAGGCTCCTGCTTCAAAACAAAACGTTTCAAAACGTGTTTTGGAACCGTTTCAAAACAGATTTCGCGGCTTCCCAGGCGTATCTTAAAATCAGCAGTACGAGCCGCCGACATCAGCCTCACTCATGACCTCGCCATGGCTGACGCCATAGTCTACTCCACCGCCAAGACGTACTCAGCCCAGCTCGTAACCAGCGACTCCCACCTGAAAAGCCTCGAAGGAACACGATTCATCGAGTAAACAATCCTTATTGAATGTTCGGCCATTCAGAATCATTCCATAAGAGAAAATGGGGAAATTGCGCGGAAGTACTAAGCCGTCGTTCATCCTGTTGCGTCTCTAGAATGTCAAGTTATAATGCGCATAACCCGTTCTCGATAAAAAGGAGTTTTCTCTTGATCGTAGTTACACTGGCTTTCATTGCAGCCGCTTTCGGCGCGGCTATTCTTGCAGAATTCCTAGGATGCGAATGGCGCATGCAACATAGGGAAACGGCCCACCAACCTGTTGCCAGTTTTTTGAAAACCGCGCTTTCCGTGCTGGGGAAAGTATTAACCAAGTAGAGCTCCTATTTTGTCAGAATGAGAAAAGGGCGAGTACGATGGCAAAGCGAACACGCGAATTCTCTTCCGTAGTCAATAAGGAAGGTAAATGGTACGTTGCCACCTGCCCCGAGCTTGGCATCACAAGCCAAGGTAAGACCGCGGAGGCTTCGATCGACAATCTCAGGGAAGCCATCGAATTATACCTTGAGGACGAGGATGCCAGAGTTCCAGCGTCGAATTATCGTCCACTAGTTACCGGAGTCAAAGTTGGACGAACTTGAGTAAGCTTCCAGCTATCTTGATGAGTTCTTTTCCTTCTATCGGCCGTAGACGTGGCATAAGTTTGTCCTAAGAATCAGCGTGCTGCGACCGTAAGTTCCCTTGTAGCCTTCTCCCTGAGAACGGATAAATGAAGATCTAGCGCCTGTTGGAAATTTCGCTTGGTCTCCCTCAGAGTCCTTCCGGCCGAGTACACGCCTAGAGCTGAACACACTACGGCGTAGGTTCCATTATCCTCTTCTATGATCTCCGTCTTCACGTCTTTCAGTTTCAAAGCCAAGCTGCGATCGCCCACGGATTGAGAATGGTCATGGCCTATAAGTGCTTCAAGTTTAGGGTGGTGTTGGGGTTTTGCGTGTTGATTGCGGCCTGTTATTCGTTGTTGTAGTAAATTACCTTGAAATCCGCCCCGACGCCTCACAAACCTAGCACACTACATTCTCAGTTGTCGCAGGGCATCGTCTTTGTCGTCATCGAGAGCACGCTTATATGGACTTGCATATACTCGTATTTGTGACGGAAAATGAGATTGAAAATAATCGTTCCGATAGTTCTCCTAGTAATCCTCGCATCCATCTTCGCCAGTCAATCTGTCTTCGCTCAAAGCAATCAGGTCACAAGTACCGTTAGCCTCACTCACCTTAACGTTCAGCTGACCTACCCTTCGCAGGTGCTTCCCGGCCAATCAGCGACCATCAACCTAACGGCTCAAGCAAAGGACAGCTTCCAGTTAACCAGTCTCACCGTGCAGGTATACTTGGCGGACCAGAATAACTTACGACAACTACTCAGCACAACCGTAGCCCAGAACACGATGATGACGAGCAGTAATCAGATCAACAAGCAGATCCAAATCACCGTGCCTTCAGACGCACCTAGAACATCACTGGTTGCGCTGGTCACTGAGAGTGTAACCATGACTCCCTACTCGTACCCGTACGCAAACTCCCCATATTGGAATGGGTATGGCATGTACTCCTACGGAAATTCTGGCAGTTGGTATGGGTACGGAAACTCTAATGGTAATTGGTATGGATACGGATTGTACCCGTACTATTCTAATAGCTACCCATCATCCAGCTATCAGTCAAGCTCTGACAACGCGGTCGCGCCCCTCTCATACGTCCCGGCCACGACACCCGAATACGCCACTCTCCAATCACAATATCAGCAGCTTCAAGCCCAGAATCAACAGTTACAACAGCAGCTTCAAGCCTCACAGAACTCCACTGCCCAGAAAGACAGCACCATAAGCAACCTGAACAACCAATTGTCCTCAGCCCAAGGTACAACCACACTTGTTGAAATCGTAGCAGTAATTCTAGCAATCGCAGCCGTATCACTCGGAGTTCTACATTTCAAACCCGCTAAAACCACCAATACGGAGTCGCATCCAGCGGCCAAGACAGAAGAGAAAACAACAGGCGCCTAATTGTAAACGCCACTAATCCCCCTCTCATTTGTGAGGGGAATCGTGTAACAGTACTCAAAGTCGGAGGTTGCGAGCATGGAATTACGCTAGTAAGGCCCTATTCGATTCCAAGCAGCGTTTTGTGGGCGTCTAGTGCTGGATTATTTTCACTAGACGTGTTTCGATGTTGTTATAGAAGATATTTATTAGGTTGTACTGTAAATAGGTTTGAGGCTGAAAAATGCTCACCGAAACACAGCTCAAACAATCCCAAACTAAGGCCAATTATGAGGTTTCGAGAACTGGTCTCGAGTATGGGATTCCTGGGTTAGCGGTAATCATCCCGGCCTTGAATGAGGCTGCGGGCATCTTCCGAACCCTCCTAGAGTTGAAACTAGAGTTGCAGGAGTTCGGAGGAAAATCCACATACCTAGTCGTGGACGGCCACAGCAACGACGACACAGGACGCATCGCCCACCGATTAGGCGCAGTTGTTCTGGAGCAAGAGAGGGTTGGGAAAGGGGACGCTTTCAGACAAGCCCTCAGCCACGTGCCCGAAAACGCAAAGTACGTTGTTCTAATGGACGCCGACTTCACCTACCCAGCCGAGCACATCCCCGAAATGATCAGCCTCATGGAATCCGACCCATCAATCGGAATGGTGAGCGGAAACCGATTCGGAAAAAACGAGTCAAGAGAACTCTTCAAACGAAGCTTCTACGTTGGTAACCGGATTCTAGCGTTAGTTCAAGCGGTCGCTAATAGCGTACTGATGCATGACCCACTCTCCGGACTAAGAGTAGTCAAGTGTGATTTGCTCAAAGATTGGACTCCGAAAGCGGTAGGCTTCGACATTGAAGTTGAACTGAACCATCACATAGTCAAATGCGGCTACTCAATCAGGGAAATACCAATCGGGTACCGTATTCGAGTGGGAGAAAAGAAGCTGAGAAGGCGAGACGGACTCACAATCCTGCACCGAATGCTCACCCAGACTCCTCTCATGAATTTTCTTCGGGTCATTCGAAGCTCGTAAATTATCCATATGTCGAACTTCTTGTGAAAGTTGAGTCCACAGTTACAGCTCGCATCGAAAGCTGTCCGTGTGAGTCTTTGCTATCCTCCAAGGACGAGTCTAGTTCCTAAGCTGATCGTGAACCAGCAGGTGAAATGGAACTATGAGGGGGCCTAATCCGAGTATGAACCTGGCTACCGGGCGAATGTTTCGATCGTTGCAATTGCAAGCAATCCGTTTCCTTGAGCAGACAGTAGCCTTGACCCGGCTATTAATACACCAGAGATTGAACCCGAAACTCCTCGCAGCCTGCAATCCTTGAAATACAGAGAAACTGGAATTTTATGAGATGATTATGAGACAATTGACGATTGTGAGACAATTCTTCTCCTGTGGACTTTCAGAAGACAAAAATGTCGAAAACTGTTCATCCTGCTAGAGTTCTTGTCAGGTTTTTGATGGAAAGGCTTGTATGTACACTCGGATTACGAGGTTTTGACCAGGAATTGGAACCGTTGACAGTCACGGTTCAGGCGTACCCTCGATTTCTCACTCATCCATCAGTGAAAGTGCGCCTGCTTGGCCGCTTATTGGGCAATGTGAAAGCGTTCACAGATGACACGAACTTCAAAACTCCAACCAGCATTTACGCGTTCAAATGCCCTAAAGGAGCTTGGATACTAGACTACAAGCACGGATTCTCGCCCAACGAACATATGCAATGCCCGAAACTGCTTGGTAAGTCAAAGTGTCCATGTGACAATTAGCGAACTATATCGAAGATTCTCTACCTCACCGGTTGGGGGTGGGGGGCTTAGTTTTGTGGGGACACGCCTTAGATCAATAGAAGCAGGTGTGCGGATTTTTTGAACTTGACCACTCGGAAGCGCGCTGGTCAGGCAGTTGAGTTGTTCACTAAGACTAGGCTTAAATGAATCGGATGCGGCGAATCTTCTCAAAGGTGAAGAGTAATGGGAAACCGCAAGAATAGGTCGCGAGCTCAAATACTCCTCACCAGGATGGAACTCGACAGATTATACTCTGCCGTAACTGAAAGTGGAGTGAATAAAAGCTTCCTTGTTATGGAAGCCATACAACACGGTCTCCCCGATTTAGATCCTAAGAATATCCAAACCGGAAGAACGTTTAGAATCGATGCATGGGTTCCCACAGAATTCAAGCAACGAATAAAACAATTAGCAGAAACCCACGCAGTAACGCAACAATCCCTCCTACGCCATTTACTATTCAAACACCTCAAGGCGGCTCCATGGAAACAAACGAAACCCGGCCCCAATTGGGAGGTGACAGGCAATCAAACGTAAACATGCGATCAAACCCAAACACCGGACCCAGCCAACCAACGAGACCGAGGAATATGCGCGAATGAAAAAAGGGATCGTCGAGGTTCTCGTTAAGACTCTATGCACGTACGAGCCGGCCGTCGATGATATAACCATCGACCTAATCATCCAAAGCAAAATCAACTACAACAAGATCAGCGCACTCCTAAACTCGCCAAAGGCAACGGAATACACTTACTCAAGGCTAATAGACGCAGAAGTCAAACTAGTCAAGATCATCTACGACGGGCTAGAGCAACTCGCCATCTCCCGCCACGGCGAACCACCGAAACGATTGATCAGGCCTGACTCTGACGTATCGTCCATCGACTCCACGTTAAACAGCACGATCTTAGACAAGTACTATGCGAAACGTGCGGAAATGAGGAACAATCCCTCTTGTGGTGACGACGTCTCCCCTCCAGGAATTTAATTCGCCTCACAAAGACTTCACAAACGCGACGATGGCAATGGAGATTACGAAAATTAGAAAAAATGCCTAAACCATAACCTCCCGACCATCAGCACCTATAATCCGGAGTTAGCAAGGCTTATAGGCTCGTAAACGAGGTTGTTTACGCACAATGGCAACGGTTCAGGTTCAGGTCAGAGTACCGAAGAAAGTGGTTCAAGAAATAGATAGGTGGATAGCAGAGGGTCGGTTTGCTAACCGAAGCGAGGCCATTAAGACTGTTCTTTCGCTATACGAAGAGAGGGAGAGGACTAGAGAATTCTACGGGAAGCTCCTCAACCGCAGTGAAGAAGCCAAGAAGAAACCTAACTCACTGATTCCCCTCGAAGAGATTTCTTGACCTATCCGGTCCTCCTTCACCCTAAAGCGGCCAAGTTCCTCTCAGGATTGAGGGAACCTTTGCGAACGAGAATCAAAGACGCGTTAAGAGAATTGGAGGATTCTCCTGAAGCGAAAGGTGAACGCCTCTCTCCCTCTGGGTTCTTGCGAATCAGGGTCGGCGACTACAGAGCGATCTACGAGATAGATAGAAAAGACAAGAGAGTAATCGTCTTGCACATTGGACACAGAAGCAGGGTATACGATGACTTCAGTCGTATGCTCTGATCCGTACGGAAGTTCGGGAGTGCGGTGACATCCTCCCACGCCTAAAGGCTGTGGGCTTCTCGCTTCAATGCCGCTGCTTGCCCATGCCTTAACGTTCGGTAGAGGTTTTGGCTCTGCGGGCACCGATGCTCCTTGTCAGCTAGAGCTTTGGGGACCCATGATAAGCATTGGTGGCAGAATTGACGTGCCTGTTAGCAAATCAGCCAGTTAACTGTTCTCGATCAGATGCATTGCTTTGAGTTTGTTGAGTATGATCTCGACGCTTTCTGCGAGGTTCAGCTTCTCCGTATCTACAACTAGATCCGGGCTCAGTGGATCTTCGTAAAGGTCCTGTGGTCCCGTGAGGTCCTTAATTTGCCCGGCTGAAGCCTTCTTGTAGAGGCCTTTAGGATCGCGCTTTGCGCAGGTTTCAAGGGAGCATTTGACGAAAACTTCCAAGAAGTTCGTTGTCTCCTTTCGCGCAAAATCGCGAATGTTCCTGTAAGGTGAGATAAGCGCCCCGACAACAGCGACTCGGTTCCTAGAGAGAAGTTTTGCGACGTAGATCACGCGTTTCAGGTGTGTCTCTCGGTCTTCTCGACTGAACCCTAGTCCTTTGCTGAGGTTTGTTCTTATCTCATCACCGTCCAGGATTTCTACGGGCCAGTCCATTGCGCGTAGTTTGGGTGCGAGCCCTTGTGCGATTGTTGTTTTACCGGAGCCGGGTAAGCCGGTAAGCCAGACTACGAATCCTTCTCTCATTTCTTCACCAGCGTTAGCGGTTTTCCTTCCATTGTCGCGGGTACGTTATATCCCATTATCTTCAGTAGCGTTGGTGCTACGTCCAAAATGTTCACGTCAGGTATGCGCCCCACGCTTCCAATCTCAGGGTCATAGAGAATGAATATGCCATGCTGTGCGTGAACAGCATCGTCTGGTCCCGTATCGTTCTCAGCGAGGTAGAGTGCGTTGTGTCCCATGGTGCCTGCTGATCGCCAGTAGAGATCGTCAAAGTAAACCATCAAGTCCGGTTTATCGCCGACGCTAACAGGGTAGAGTTGTTCCGGCCGGTAGACCCGTGTATCCATCTTGCGCCCGTTCGGGTCACGAATCTCCATAATCTTCTCCGTGAGTTCGCGCATCTCTCTATCCAGATCCTTCTGTTCAATTACTCCCTGCACTTCTCTTCCTTTCACGTTGAAGAATACTCTTGCGTAGTAGCCTCCCCAGGCCCATGCTCTTGTTCGACTCCAGTCGACTGCTGCTTCGTCGAAGTCGATTATCTTCTGCGGTTTCTCTTTGAGGACCAGGTAACCTTCTTGTACGAGCCATTCGTTGAAGCAGAAGGCTCCCCGCATCCCTTTTGCTCCATGATCAGAAACCACCAATACCGTAATGTCTGGCGGGATCTTCGATAGTAATCGTCCTATTGCACTATCGATCTGCTTATAGTATTCTAATCCGACCTTTTCGTACTTGTTTCCGGGAACGTACTTGGGATGTTTCTCGTCAAAGAATTTCCAGAATCCATGATGCAGCCTGTCTACTCCGATTTCGTTGAACATGAAGAAGTCCCATTTTCTGGTTGTCAGTAAATGCTCTATAACCTGGAAGTGTTTCTCGGTCATCTCGATTAGATTCTTCAGGAGTGCATCCCTGTCTTCAATTCTGAATTCCACATCAAACGGGTAGGGCCCGACGAGTTTCTCAATTTCCGGTTTCAGACTGGACGGGTATGTGTACTCGCGGTTAGCGTCTGGCGTTATGAAACATCCAATGAGTTCCCCATTCACCGGTGTAGGTGGATACGCTGGCGGAATACTTACCAGACACACCTTTCTTCCATCCTTCCCCAGAATGTCCCAGATCTTCTCTCGTTTGACGGAGAGTGCGTTTGCAATGTATCCTTCGGTGTAGGAGAATCCTTTCCTGTGTCTGAACCCGTAGATTCCTAATCGGCCGGGGCTGGTGCTCGTGCACATGACCATCCAGGCGGGGATGGTGATTGGTGGGTGGCAGCTTTCGAGTTTGCCGTAGGCTCCTTTCTCCATCAGCTTTCGAATGTTCGGGAGTTCATCCTTGTACTTTTCAAACACGAGTTGTGGAGTGGCGCAGTCTAATCCGATAACGAGCATTCGTTTCTTGCTAGTCATTACCTCATTCACTCAACGAACGGGTCCTTCCATTTTGCGAGCGTTTCAGCAACTTCTGGTCGTATCATTTCCTTCGGAGCAGCTTCCCCAGCTGATAGTGCTCCGCGTAGTTTTGTTCCGCTGAAATCTATCCGATTCGACGCGTCGTGTGGGCAAATCTTCTCGTTAACTACACTCTCGCATTTGTTGCAATAGAAGAATGATTTGAAGAAGAGGGGCACTATTCCGAGGTCTGGGAATTCGCTGAAGATGTCCTGCGCAGCGTAAGGCGGGTAATATTTGCCTACGCCAGCATGGTCTCTTCCAACAATGAAATGAGTGCAGCCGAAATTCTTCCTGACGATCGCGTGGAAGATTGCTTCGCGAGGTCCAGCGTACCTCATCTCCGTACGGAGAATCACCATGACCGCCCGTTCCTTCAAATAGTAATTGTTCAGGAGCGTTGTGTAGGCGTCCAGTATTACTTCGTCTTTGAAGTCTCCGCGTTTCTTCTTCCCTATGACGGGGTTTATGAACAATCCATCAACAAAGGTCAGTGCGGTTTTCTGAACGTACTCATGACCAATGTGTGGAATGTTACGGGTTTGGAAGCCGACAATCGTACGCCAGCCCTTCTCTTTGAAAAGTACTCTTGTCTCGACGGGCTCCAATCGGAATCGCTGAAATTCGTCGAATAATTGGTCGATCAGCCTGATCTTTCCGCCAATTAGGTGATCTTTCATGGCCATGGTCTTAGCGACGCCGGGATGAGCTGAATCGGTTGTACCGTAGACCTGTTCAGCCAGTTCCTTCTTCTTGAACGGGTAGATCTCTTGAACCTCAAGTACAGCGAACGGTAGACGGGTTGAGTCGACTAGGGCAACCGTGTCCCCTTCCTTGACGCCGTTCAATTCAGCCTTTGATACGTCTAGTAGAATCGGGATTGTCCAGACTAAGTCGTTTCGTAAGCGCTTCGTCTCTAGAACAGACATGTAGTCGTCGTGGCAGAGAAATCCTTCAAGTGGGCTGAAGGCGCCGAACGCGATATTCTCAACATCTCTGGCTAGGTCGGGGTCTATCTCTATCTGCTTCATCTTGGCTGCTTCGTGAATCGTCTCATCCTTCTTGTCGAACGGCACAGTTCTATCGACGAGAGCGCCGCCATGAGGAGTAATCATGAATTACACTTCACAAGTAGCCGAGATCCTTGAGCCTAGCCTTAATCTTCTCCTCATCTTCCTTCGAGTAACCGGATTTCGAACTCTCTTGCTCGGTGGTTAATCTCTCCCGCAGAATGAACGAAACATACTCAGGCACGGATGCGAAATTGCTGCCTTTGATCTTGGCTTCTATCTTGTTGTAAAGGGATTC
Source organism: Bathyarchaeia archaeon (assembly GCA_050012795.1). Classification (GTDB taxonomy): domain Archaea; phylum Thermoproteota; class Bathyarchaeia; order 40CM-2-53-6; family 40CM-2-53-6; genus FEN-987. The sequence continues at coordinate 14,914 of JBEKGM010000057.1, forward strand.
AGGAATCTCAATCGATCTAACTCGTTCCATTTTCCATTGTTCTCCTACTCAACATATCCTAATGCTCGTAATCTCTCGCGCACGTCCTTACCGGGCTTCATTAAAAGAGCTTCGCGCATAAGGAAAATCGCATATTCGGTAACACTCCGGAAACCCGTCCCCTGAATGGCCTTCTCAACATGTTCATACAGCTCCCTGGGAACGCTCAAAGTAACGTAGTCGTGTTTCACGTTAGCGGTTCTTTGTTTAGGTGATTTTCTGGCCATATCTTCATCTACTGCAATGCATGTTAATCGATGCATTTATAATTGACGGATTTCTTCTATATCATTGATGTAACAATGACATATCAGCTTCTAGTCACTGAATCCACATTGCTTAGTAACGTGGACTCTAGCGTTTGGAATGGTTTGTGAATCTAATGAACAAGAAACTCATGGGCGTTGTGATTGTGATCGTCGTGGTTGCCTCATTGATCGCTTACAATGAGTACAATGTCTCACAGGAACTGACCGGTACCATCAAGGTTTCAGGTGCCTTCGCGCTCTATCCTTTGATGGTGATCTGGGCTCAGCAATACATGAAGCTCCACCCCAAGGTCAACATTGAGGTCTCAGCGGGTGGTGCGGGGAAGGGAATGTCAGACGCTCTGTCTGGTCTAGTTGACATTGGAATGATCTCCAGAGACATTACCTCCCAGGAGACGCAGCAAGGAGCCTTTTACGTCGCAGTTACGGAGGGAGCGGTAGTCGCCACCATAAGCGACGGTAACCCAGTCCTCAACACCATATTGACTCAAGGGATTACAAAGCAAATGTTCTACGATATATTCATCGCAGGAAACGTAACCACATGGGGCCAAGCAGTTGGCAACGCTAACATTACTTTGCCAATACACGTCTACACCAGATCGGATGCTGCGGGTTCATCTGACACCTGGGCAAAGTTCCTGGGCAAGAAGGGTCAGGGTGACATCAAAGGAACCGGAGTTTACGGAGACCCAGGCTTAGTCCAAGCCTTACAGAACGACCCGTTAGGCATAGGATACAACAACCTCGCATACGCCTATGATAACAGCACAGGCATGCAGGTACAAGGAATCAGAGTCGTCCCAATCGACTTCGCTAAGAACGGTATGATAAGTCCGTCCGAGAATTTCTACGGAAACAAAACAGCGCTGGTTCAAGCAATCCAAAGTGGAAACTACCCATCGCCCCCAGCCGTGAACTACTATCTAGTGACGAAGAACCAGTTCACCGGCGTGACACTGGACTTCGTAAAGTGGATACTCACAGACGGCCAATCCTACGTTCCAACGGCGGGCTACGTCCCTCTTACCGGCGACGTACTCAGCGCTCAACTGACGAAACTGGAACAACAAGCGACGACAACTTAACGCGGACGAGCCTCGATGGCAGGACGAAGAACCAACGAGCTTGTTGCCCGAAAAGCAATGTTCGCGGTGACTCTGCTCACCGCCCTCATCGCCCCGTTCATGGTGCTGGGCCTCATTGAGAGGTCCGCACTTATTCTCCGTACAATTCCCCTGCGTGACCTGCTCTTCTCCGGCTCATGGAACCCAGTTCAAGGCGAATTCGGCTTCGCCCCGTTCATCGTGGGCACCGTTTGGGTAACGGGGTTAGCGATGGTATTGGCGGTGCCCCCATCATTGCTAATGGCAATCTACCTAGCCGAATACGCTTCTAAAAAAACTCGGAGCATCATCAAACCGCTAGTAGATGTTCTCGCTGGAACCCCATCAGTTGTTTGCGGCCTCTGGGGTGTGCTACTGATCGTACCTATTATCCGAAACTACCTGGCTCCGTTAGCAGGCATCTCCACCACCGGTTATTCCGTCCTGGCAGGCGGATTAGTTCTAGCAATAATGGTCTGCCCAATCATCGTATCCATCACGGACGAAGTGATTCGTGCAGTCCCCAATGCGATTAAGGAAGCATCGTTAGCGGTCGGAGCCACTAAGTGGCAAACTGTGAAACACGTAGTAATGCGCAGCGCATTTAGTGGTATAATTGCCGCAATCATACTTGGATTCGGCCGCGCCTTCGGTGAAACTATGGCAGTGCTCATGGTCGTCGGGAACGTACCCACTATCCCCAGATCACTCTTCGACCCCGCGTACCCTATACCCGCCTTGATCGCTAACGATTACGGTGAAATGCTCACAACCCCTTCATATGAATCCGCGCTGATGTTCGCTGCTCTGCTACTGATCCTGATTGTCTTCGCGTTTAGCATAGTCGCAGCAGTTCTTCTTAGGGGAATTAGGAGGAGGTATGCTCTTGGACAGAAAACTTGAGGAACGCGTATTCAAACTGCTGATGCAGCTCTCGACCATTATCATAGTGGGCGGCCTTCTCTCAATCGTCATAGTGGTATTCGTCAAGGGCGCCCCAGCGCTAAACGTGCAGATGATCACCCAAACCTCCAACGGAGGGTACTACTTGGGAAAGGAAGGCGGCATCCTCAACGCGATAGTCGGATCATTAGATCTCGCAGGAGGAGCAACTGCCATAGCAATCACGATCAGTATCCCCGCCGCACTCTACCTGAATGAGTACGCGTCCCGTTCCCGATTTGCAGCCTTCACTAGGAGTTCCCTTGACCTATTGTGGAGTGTCCCCTCAATAATTTACGGCGTTTTCGGATTCATCCTGATGGTCTACTTAGGCTTAGGCACGTCGCTCCTTGGGGGAATAATCGCGTTGACCTTACTTGAGCTTCCTATAATGATTCGAGCCATGGACGAGGTCCTGCGTACCGTGCCTCAGAAGCTGAAGGAAGCCTCATATTCGCTAGGAGCAACGAAGCTGGAAACCGCAGTTCATACGGTGATTAGACAAGCACTCCCAGGCCTCATGATGGCTATTCTCCTCGCCTTCGGCCGCGCCATGGGCGACGCAGCGTCCGTGCTCTTCACAGCCGGCTACACCGACAGCCTCCCAATCTCGCTATTTGAACCAGTTGCGTCCCTTCCCTTAGCAGTGTTCTTCCAGCTAGGATCCCCCTTCCCTGAAGTTCAGCAACGCGCATATGCATCCGGCTTCATCCTCCTGGCGTTGATCCTATCAATAAGCGTGGGTTCAAGGCTATTGACGAAACGGTTCGGACGGTTTACGATAAAATAGGTGGTGCCGCTCATTCCGGAAACAGAAATTCGAATCGAGAACCTCAGCGTGACCTACGACGGCCGCGAAGTCTTGAGCGACATCACAGTTGACATCCCGAAGAATCAGATAACGGCCATCATCGGACCATCAGGCTGCGGAAAGACGACGCTCCTGAAAACGCTCAACAGGCTCATAGACACGTCCGACGGCGCAACATTCTCAGGCCACGTCTTATTCGACGGCTTGAACGTTCTCGAGAAGAACGTTGACGTGAACGACCTGCGAAAGAAGATGGGGTTCATAGCACAAACTCCAACCCCGCTCCCAATGTCAATCTACGAGAACATAGCATACGGGCCGAAAGTGCACGGCGTGCAGGACAAGAAAGAGTTAGATTCCACAGTTGAACGGTGCATGCGCGCATCCGGCCTATGGGATGAACTTAAAACGAGACTCCACGAACCAGCTTCAAAACTCTCCGTGGGACAACAACAACGACTATGCCTCAGCAGAGCACTTGCCGTCGAACCCAGAGTCCTACTCTGTGATGAACCCACCTCCGCCCTCGACCCAATCTCCTCAAGACACATTGAGGAACAACTATTGGCATTAAAGAAGGATTACACAATAATCTTGGTCACGCACACGCTCAGGCAGGCGAAGAGGTTGGCTGATTACGTGCTCTTCGTCTACTTCGGCAACCTCGTCGAGAAAGGGTCCGCTGAACAAACCTTCAACAAGCCAACCGACCCGCGAACCAAAGCCTACATTGACGGCGTCTTCGGCTAAGAGCCCACAGTTGTACGCGAACTAGTTTAGTAGTTACAAAACGCTAGCCGAAGGGTCTCTGCTTCAGCTTCTTCATAATCCTAACTTCACTTCTCTTAATTAGAAGTGAGAGGGTCCCAACTATGAAGGCTTGACCTGCGCCGATGATCAAGACTGTTCCGAGCAATGCCCAACCGCTGTAAAAGACTCCCTGCACTAGCCAGTTGTTCAACACCCAGACCAATATGGCAATTCCCGGTAGCAGGGCTAGCGCCCCAAGCAAAGAGATGAGGAAGACCGGATTGTAAATTCTCGCCAGGTTCAGGATGGTATACATGATTTGGGAACCGTGCTTCCACGTCGACAGCTTCTGTCTTCCCATTCTTGTACGGTAGTTTATCGGGACCTCTGTGACCTCCCCGCGCATAGACATCTGAGCGATAATTTCAACCTCCGCGGCGAATCCGCCCGTGTGTAATTCGAGATCCCTCGCGGAGTCCGTCCTTAGCAGGTACATTCCCGAGCAAACATCCGAAGTAGTGGTGTCGAACATGAGGTTGAAGAGTCTTGTAATC
>JBEKGM010000058.1:0-18568 GCA_050012795.1 Bathyarchaeia archaeon
CTGCTAAGAATCTGGGTCGGTATCAACATGGTGGGCCATGGATATCCGAAAATCGGTAAGGGTAGAAAGCAGACTGTTGATGCGATGAAAGGCTTTGGGGTTCCCGTGATCGCCGTCTATCTGGTCGCTTTGCTAGAGTTCTTTGGAGGATTAGGGTTAATCATTGGTTTTCTGGTTCCAATCATCGCTCTGTTCATAGCAATAGAGATGATTGCAAACTCCGTTCTGAAGGCAACCAAGATGAAAGGCTCTTATCTGAGCGGTCAGAACCCCGCAGCCTACGAGATTGATATAACGTACCTCATGCTAGCCATTGTTCTCATTGTGCTGGGAGCAGGGGTGCTTTCAGTCGATTCTTTCCTTGGATTTTAGGGAGTGAAATGAATGAGTCAGGCTGCTATGAGTGATGTAGAACTGCGGGGGTTCCTCTCTCAACCCTTGATCGCTGATATTGTGACGTTGAAGAAGGATGGCTCCCCACAGATCACGCCTGTCTGGTATGATTTCGACGGTACCCACCTCTACTTCTCGACCACCACTGACCGCGCGAAGGCTAGGAACATCAAACGCGACAACAGAATCGCCGTCTCCATCCGAAACGAGAACGCTCACAAAGTAGTTCTCTTTCGTGGCACCGCTAGCATTCTAGATGACATGGACCACGTTGTAGTACGTAGAATCGCTTCAAGGTACACGGCGCCGGACAAGGTTGACGGATTTCTAAGCAGTCTGGAGGCTAACCGAATCATAGTCCGAATGAAGCCAATCAGGACGATTAGCTGGGACTTCAAGTCAGGCAACTAACAGATATTAGCTATGGCCAGTCGACGTACGATTTAATAGGTTGGCAAGTCGGCAAAAACTCTTGGATAATGGTCTGAAGGATCACCACGACGCATACGGACACCTTCTGCTCGACTGCTTCAAAAAACGGCGCGGCAGAGAAGTTGTAGAGCGCAAGGATTGTCTAATCGACCCATCGGAAACGCTGGTGATGAGATCTCTTGGTAGGATGAGTCTACTCGTTGTACTTGCTGAGTTCTCTTGCGCGGTCCAAGTCCCCCCCACCCCGCACGCACGAGAAAATTCCTAACAACCTTCCCTTCCGCTCTTCTTAGAAGGGCATGACAATCCTACAAACACGGAAGGATTCACCAATACATAGGGCAGTTTATGAAGTGGAAATCGTGTTGTGGAAACATTATGACAGATTCTGAGTTCCTCAAGGCCTTGGCTTCAACTGAAGCGATAGAGCTTATGGTTAAGGATCAGAAAACTGGACGAAGCAGCTCGAGACCTACTCTTGGAGCAAATCAAGAATGCCTACTTAAAGCTCAATTGAGATACGCCTGGTGGACCTAGATTGCGTAACAATTCGGTTCGCCACAACCTACAATCAGCGGAGAGAAACCACTGATTAGTCCGCTAGGCTTTAATCTGAACCCTCATTGGAGGAGTGGTTTTGTGTGTGTGCGCACCACTAATACCACACACAAATCATTTGAGATAGTTGATGCAATTCCTGCTCAAGGTAGGTTGTATATGCCAAAAGTGATAGTGAAAGCAACTGAAAACGGACCTGACTTGATCATGGTGGACGAAACTGTTTCAACCGCTCTGTGTAGATGTGGTCAATCAGAGAAGAAACCATTCTGTGATGGAATGCATCGCAAAGTGAACTTCCGCGCACCAGCGGCAGAAGTCAAAATCATAGAATAAGCAGAAAAAACGTGGTTCGAATTCGGACGCTTCCAACGCGTCGAGAATGACCGCGCAGTATTCCTTCTAATGTCACTGTGGGAATCATATGACGCAATCAAAAGATTCGCTGGACCGAACTTCGAAAGGGCCGTGTATTACCCGGAGGACGAGAAGTTCCTGCTCGAACTTGAACCGAACGTAGTTCACTATGAAATCCTAGCACAACCATAGCATTGGTCGCATAGGTCGTTCTGTGTGTGTGGCGGCGGGGGCGGGGTCTACACACACAAAATTGACGATTCAATTTCTAGTGCCCGCTATGCACTGTTTGTTGTCAGACTGGACGGGCTAGCCTCCTTATCCAATAGACTATGATTGGCGCATACCATACGTAGAGTCTTATTGGGTAACCCAGAATCATGTAGGTTCCGAAGATAGGTGCCGCGGTGAGAAGCATGAATCCAGCCAGCATCAAGGTGAGGTTTCTGCTCGTTCTGTACCTCGCTACCAAGTCGGGCGCGATCAACTTCGCTTCCTCCTTTGCTAGAATATGGGAGAATAATCCAAGTACTGCCATCAGAGCGGCCAGGTTCACGGCGAACAACATGGAAGCATAATCGCGAATCACCAGATTCTCGACTGGAGTAAGCGATAGATTAGGGAGCTCAATGACGTTTAGGAGGAAGGGTACAAGTGCAACAGACATCAACATGATGACGTTTAGAACAGTAACCGTTCTAGTCTCTAAAGGAAGTACGGACATGGAACTAGTGTAATTAATCCACGCGGTAATCAGGAGTATGAAAGCAAAGACAAAGGCTAGGATGTGATTGTTTACCTCCGAAGGGCTGTTTGGTGGACTTACGATCAGTGAAATAGACGCTAAGGAAAGTGAGAGCCCGAATACCAGATCGGAAAGCCCTTCAATACGTGGTCGAGGACGACGCTCCTTCGAGTTCTCCGCAGTCATCTGAATGCACGCGTCCATTCACTCTAGTTGTCTTATATTATGAAATGTGTGTGCGCACCAGCTATACCACAACAACAATGGTTAGCAACGTCCGTCAACTCAGAACAGATTAGCGCATCAGCAAGACGTTTATGTGAGATTTCGAAGCCCTCGCTGTGGGAGAGGCGCGTGGACAGCAAATCGTTCGGCGGGACGGCAAGGCAGGTCACTTCGCTGGGGATGGGGACCTACTACGACTTCCCGTGGATTATCATGTCTCGGCTCGGAGTAGTGGGAGGAGCGGAGGCAAAGGTGGCGGCGCTCAGGGCTGGACTTGAAGGCGGCATCAGCTTGATAGACACTGCTGAAGTCTACAACTCCGAACCCCTCGTCGCCAAAGCCATCGAAGGACTCCCGAGGGAGGATCTGTTCATCGCCACCAAGGTGACGTTCACCCACCTAAGACACGACGCCCTCGTGAGATCACTGGAGAGGAGTCTCAAGAGGCTGAAGCTGGGTTACGTAGATCTCTACCAGGTCCACCAGCCAAGCCCTTTCGTGCCTATCAAAGAAACCATGTCTGCTATGGAGGAGATGGTGGACCGAGGCCTCATCCGATACATAGGCGTCTCCAACTTCTCGGTGAAGCAGACGGTTGAGGCTAACGGTGCCCTGAAGAAGTACCGACTCGCGTCGATCCAGATGCCCTACCATCTTGCCGACAGGCGGATGGAGAAGGAGATACTGCCCTACTGCAAAAAGGAGAACATGGCGCTTCTAGCCTACTTCCCGCTCGGCCATGGGAAACTGACTTCGAGCAGGGTGTTGTCGAGCATCGGGCAGAAGTACGAAAAGACTGCTACCCAGGTGGCACTCAACTGGTTGCTCTCCCAGGATAACGTGTTTCCGATACCTAGAGCCTCAACCAGCATACACGTTACGGAGGATATCGGATCTGTTGGCTGGAGGATGTCGGACGAAGACAGGACCGAGCTGGAAAAGACCTACCCTCCTCCGACCTGAGTTGCGGACAAAGAACTGACCAAATTTGAACAGGCATTATTTTTGTGTGTGAAAGGATGAAAAGTCCTAAGTTCCAGCGCGTGCGTATTTCTCATGGTTGGTAAGCCCGAGAACCACATGACCGAAATCGGTCGGGTGTGTGAATGGGCAGTCTTCGGAGCGGCTCCTTGAATGCGCCTCTGCGCGCGAATAGGTTATTGCCGCGTTCAGGCCAACCAACAGGAATGGAGGAAAAGATCCCGGGGAAAAGCATAAGCTCCTGGACATGATAAATAGCGCGGCCTGAACGCCACGCAGAAGAGCCACCAGAGAATCATACGTAGGATCAGACTTTTCATAGGTGTGGGTATAGTGGTGCGCACCATTAGTACTGCGCACACACACACGAAAATTACGACTATAGACGGCTAATCTTGACACGAACCCTCAGTTTTCGAGTAGTTCTTGTCTAATGGCTTTTCGAGTAGTCCCAGCTAGTTTCTGTTTGGTTAGAGGAAAAAACAGATGGACTCTAATTCAGTCTAGTTAGAGTTCTGTGTTTCCCGAGGAATCCTCTCGATGTCCGCCGCGCAAGGCTTGGAAATCCCAAACCCAAAATCGCTGATTGTCCGTTCTTCGCAGGTATCTCCACCAGAACTCCAAATTAACTGTAAGAACGAAAAGGGTGAGGGCGGTTATCAAAGTGACCGTTTCAAAGAAATTAGCCACGAAGGTTTGCATGTCGCGTGAAACAGCGTAGAATGTAACAGCGTTTATGAGAGTAACTACGGAAATTACTCGTAAGAATAGGTGTTCTTTGCTCGTTAATCCTTTCATCTCTCCCACCAATAGATTAACGCAAATATTATGACCGTACAAATATTGACTATTAGTCGATAGGTGAAAGCAAGAGACTTCATGGGGGTTAGTGCGTCAACTATTAGATCCGCTATCACAATGGTTATCACCATTCCAACCACTATCGTTAATGCGAATATCTTTTCTTTCATCTTTCTTCCCTTCTCGGTAACTGAGGCGCGTCTCGCTCTTACTGGCTCCCCTGTTTTTCACGAATCGAAACACGATTATGCAATTTCCCATGACAAAGAGCCCTGCTCTACCGAAGCAATGAGGGTCCTGATGTCTCCTCCACAGAACTTCTCTAAATATAATTTCAGCTTTTCAGTGAAGGAGCTGACTGCCTCAGTGGGGATTTGGGTCATAGCTGCCTCAGAGAACAGGACGACGTTTCTTGTCGAAGACGTAATCTTAGTTGAGTCAGCGTCCCTGAAGTTCCATTTCCGCGTCAAAACCGATTTCGAGTCAGAGTATACAACCTCACCCGGATTCGTCTCCTCTGAGGGGCCACCGCCCAGCGGATTAAAGGGTTCACTTCCAGATGAGAAACGCAGGGTAATATCGCCCTGAACCTTCTCGAGATCGTAGCCGCCACAGGGAAGCAATGTCTCTGTCTCAACCAAGAGGTACGCGTCTACAGTCAAGTTAATGGTGGGAATCCTTTCTCCATCAAGGATCCTACGTATCGAATTTTGAGTACACACACAACGAAACGAGTCCTACCGCAATTATGAACTCACCTTAGCCAACCGCTCTTTCTCTATTTGCCTTAACCTCTCTCGTATTATGCCAAGCGACACTTTCTGCTGGTCGATCGAGACGGTCATTCTTGGCGATAGGTAGGTATTCTTTATTGAAACAAAGCAGTTGGGATATTTCGCTTCACAGCCGCCTTCCCAGCGGAGATACCCTTCTATGTCCGTTTGAGTTTCGAAGAGCAGCACATTGTATCTACCCTCACTAATGTTTTGAGCGAGGCTTACATGTGGATCTTTAGAAATGTGGTTCAGGAATTCATGAGGTTCTCTGACCTCGAGCATTGAGAAGACTAGAAGGTAGTTTGATGGTGTGAAGAAGAGAGGAAAGCGGCACAAAGGACGATAGATGAGTCCCTCTTCCTGCATCTTGATAATCCTTCTTCTAATAGTGGACCGATGAATCCCCATCTTTTTCGCGAGGAAATTCTCGTTGACTCTCACCCCTTTCCCATCGAGTAGATGCCTCAGAACGTTGACAGCAAGCTTGTCGAGCACATAACCGTTAATCTCGATCTTTCCTCTCTTTGCAGCTTCTTCTTCGATTAGTCCTATCGCCGCGCTTGGGTAATACTTGATGTGCCTATTCGGCAGATACAGTGCGCTAGACGGAGTTCTAACGCTCCTATCCGGAATCATGCCACGGCTGACGAGTGTGTCACGCCAATCATGATAGCTGGATACGTCCTTGTGAAATTCAAATAGCATCATATTGTAATCGCCTTCTCTAATCCGATAGGCACCGAAAATATGCTCATCTTCTTTTATCCATCTGCTGACTTTTGTATCGTCGGGCAAGTCAGCATAAACGGCCACCAACAGGGGACGCTCCTTGAAGAGTGCCAAGAATGGAACGACTGGCCGGTCAACCACTTTGTGAAGGAACAAGCCGTTCGATCTCTCTCTAATCGTGTTCCTATGCTTCCCCAAGCGCTTGGCCAGGTATGTCAGGTTGACTTCGAGGCCGTTGCCGGAGCAAATCTCTTGAAGAAGAAGTAAGTTTGTACGGTCAGCTAGCAAATCAGACATAAATCGTCCTTAGAGTTAGGCGGTATTTACTTCTTAGTCGCGCTAAAGCAGCATAAACGTCAGAAAATGTGATGACAAACTGTCCACATGTCTTAAGAGAGCGGTAAGGTAATACGATCTGCGTGGCATTGTGCTCTAAAGGTATTACTGATAGGAGAGGAAATGATGAACGCTGTAGATTTTGATTCGAATATCTTCTCTAGAACCTTGAAACTGCTAGGGCCTCCCGCTCCCTCCTGCCCAAAGTGTCAAGACGCGCTCGGAACGGTTGAGGTTGAAAGATACCCTGAATCAATTAGGTGGAACCGCGCGAGCGGAGCGTACGAGTTTAGTAAGCGTTGTCCGACGGCTGTTTTCATATGTCCTCACTGTAAACAGAAGATCGGCGAACAATTCGGAAACGGCAAAAGATGGGGTTTCGACCCGGAACAGGCAAATGTCATCGGACAAGTGAGCCTGGAGAATGAAAGACTGTCAATGGCGAAGTTTGGGGCCAGTCTACCTGCGAAGTGGCAAGAACGGCAAGACGTCACCTTGTAAATCTTGTCCAGTTATCAAAGTCTTAACCTCTTCTAAAGATTACATCTCTTACTGTAGTGAGTGAACCAGCACAAAAATGATTGAACCGGCGTTTTCGTGTGTGAATGGATGAAAAGTCTCTAGTGCCTTGGGCGTAGAAGGTTCTCCGCGGTTGGTAAGCCCGAAGACCAACTGACCAAACCGGTCGAGTGTGTGAATGGGCAGACCTCTGGAGCGGCCCCTTGAATGCGCCAAGAGCGCGAATAGGTGATTGCCGCGTTCAAGCCAACCAAGAAAAGAATGGGGGTGAAGAAACAGAGATGGCAGTCTACGTTGGAATAGACGTCCACAAGAAATACTGCCAAGCAACCCTCATGAGCGAACAAGGCCAGATAATGCATGAACTAAGATTCGACAACACCCAACAAGGAGCAACCAGCCTAGTCACACTAGCAAAATTGACCCACACGTCAAAGCGGTTGTGGAACCGTCCGCAAACTTCTGGATTCGAATCTACGATCAACTTGAGGATGAAGGCATCGACGTGAAGCTCAGCAACCCAGACCATCAAATCCTACAATCAAACCTACAAGTAATGGAAACACTCAACTCAGAAGTCCGAAACGCAGACATCCAAATCGCCAAAGACGCCACATCTGAGGAGAAAGCGAAGCTTCTCATGACCATGCCAGGCGTTGACTATTACGCAGCCATGGTCCTCCTATCCGAGATCGGGGACGTACACCGCTTCAGTTCAGACGAGAAGCTCGTCAGCTGGGTAGGCCTCGCGCCTCAAACCCACCAATCCGGCGAATCCAATTGGACAGGGCACATCAGTAGGAAAGGTTCGAAGCGTGCTCGTTGGATTCTCGGTCAATGTGCCCAATCCGCTAGACAACACGATCCTCGAATGCGAGAGTTCTATGAACGGATCGAACGGAAGCACGGATCGCAGAAAGCCATCGTCGCCGTCGCCCGCAAGATGCTGGCAATAATGTACGTGATGCTCATCAGAAACGAACCCTACCACGGAGAGAACCCTGAGCTGACGGAACAAAAACATAAACGACTCAACACATTAGCTAACAGCGCTTGAACGCCACGCAGAAGAACCGATCGCAGAAGAGAATCCTAGGCTACCGACTTTTCATAGGTGTGGGTATAGTGGTGCGCACCACCACCATTGTTTTCTTTCACTTTAATCGCGATTCGGCTCGAGCGTCCGCATATACTTCCACACACAGAAGAAAAGTCCGGTATCTCGCACCGTTACTGCAAAACACGAATTCTAGAATTACATCTCATGGTTTATCTTCCACCTCATAGAATGAGGGCTCTGTGATACAACACAACACGATTTGAATTGGGGTCGAGGATTATGCCCAACGTGACGTAAACGTGAAATCCTCTTAACCAACCCAACTAATCCCGGCCCTTCGGAAGCTTGGTTCTGCGCAATGATTAATCTTGTTCGATTCGAAAAGTCAGTAGCTGATAGCATTCTCACTTCGGCTCTCGACATGTACCCTAGAGAGACGATTCTTCTTTTACGCGGAAAAGCCGAGAAAGACCAGATATTGATCAGCGAAATCTTGATTCCGCCTTTGGCCTCGCATGGGCGAGGATTCTCTGGCTTCTCCAACGTAATGCTCCCAATGGATCTCAGTGTGATGGGCGTTTCGCATTCGCATCCCTCCGGCGCCCTCAAGCCGTCAACCCAGGACCTGAACCATTTCTATGGTAGAGTAATGGTAATCACAGCCCACCCTTTCCAGTCCTACAATGACATCGCAGTTTTCAACGGCAACGGTGACAAGATTCCACATGAAGTTATACCTGACCGACAACGAGAACGCGATGATTGGTTCTACTAGCGGAATGGACATAGCCCAAACATGAGATGTCGATCAGTAATCAATCGCTGAGTTCTCTATCATGCTCTGAAATTGTGTGTGTGCGCACCAGCATACCCCGCCGCCGCCCATGGGGTTTTCATCCAAGGAAGCGAAGCCCAAGCCCTCAGTGAGATCATTAACTTCGGATTGTGGGTGCGCAGACAAGGCTATTGACGTGTCGATTTCGCCACCGTGTTCCTTAGAGCAGTAGGATTAGCGTTGTAAGTTATGGTTGGGGTTCTATTTCTCCGGGTCGCCACGTTTTGTCGAACCAGGGTTGGGTGGGCATGTGGAGTCGTAGGAGTATGTTCCAGCCTTTGCCCGGGATTGTCTGAACCCAGTTGTTTTCTTCGCCGGCGGGGGCTGTTGGGCCGAAGTAGACGTCCACCGAACCGTCTGAGTTGACTTGGAGTCCGGGAGTCGTGCTGCCGACTGATGGATATTCTTGGTCGGTCTGGAGCATGGAGCGGGTCTGGTTATCGTACACAACCACCGACCAGTCCTGCTTGATTGGGATGTTTGGTGGCAGATGCAGTTTATAGTTCTTGCCACCGTCGAATGGATTCCCGTTCGAGTCCAGGCAGGCCCACGTTTGCGCTGACCCAGCGCCGACCATGGCGGGTGTGACGCCGGTGGCTAGGAAGAAATATGAGATGTAGTCGTCGAGATTGAGCACGCCGGGCTGTTCTTGGAATTGGTAGCCGCCGGGGAGCGGGATTCGCCATGCACTGTTAGGATAGTAGTAGTCCTCTTGTCCTCCTCGGATTTTGTAAGTTATGGCGCGGGCGGTTGCGTCGCCGACCGCGGCCGCCTCCGTCAGAATCGCCTTCATGCGATCGTCTGGGGCGAAGGGCTGTCCCTTCTGGATGCCGATGGAGGCAAAGTATCCCAGTCGGAGGCTGTCCAGAGAGTTGGTCGGTTCCTGTTGCAGAATCTGGTTAAGCGTCTCCCAGGATGTATAGTCGGCGGGAGCGACTGTGCACCAGGGCTTTCCGGACATGTTGATGAATTTCGTCGGCGGCGGGTTGGCGGCCTCTGATAGTGGATAAATGCGAGTGTACTGCTTTACCAAGTCTGTGCTGGGTTGCGGGTATTGTTTGGTTGGGACGCTGCGCCAGAACAGCCAATTGTTGAAGGTTTGCGGTTGCACGATAGAGTAGCCGCTTGGAATCGGGCCATTGTATCCGGGCGGGAGAATCAGATATTTCCCGCCATTGCCCTTGTCCGCTCCGGTCAGTCCTATGTCGGCCACCCAGCGATACCACATATCATTGATCGAGCCTGCCACGGCTGGAGGAGCCTCAAATACAATCGGACCATTTGAAAGATCAAGCCACATGCCGGTGTAGACTTCAACGGCCGCAGTGAGGAAGATTCCCGTAGAGTCCATCGGCTTTTCGAGGTACGGCACCGTAGTGTTCGCCGGCCCCAATGCGAGAGTGCCGCTCCGCATGCCCGCTTGGTTGAGGGCGGGAAGCGCAAGCAAGTAAGCCTGCACGGCTCGCTGAAAGTCCAGGTTGTCGTAGATCTTCTGAACGCTCGCATTATCGGGAAAACCGTCGAAGAAGACCAATGTACCGAAACGGGTGTTAACCGTGTTTGGACACACGATACCTGACGGAATGGGAGTCGTCATCGCGTACTCCGCGGGCGGTGCCGATGTTACGGATATTATAGAAGATGTAGTTGCTGGGACTGTTGAGGAAGAAGCCGGTGGAGGGGAACTGCCGGATAATTCGAAGACGCCTATTCCCGCCGCGACCGCAACTGCACCCGCGCCTGCATATTTCAGGAAACGCCGTCTGGAGGTGTTTAGATTAGACTTAATTGATTGCACCAAGGCACTCAACCCATTGATGGTTTGTTTATGTTTTGTATGGCCCTAGTGTTACGTAAGTCTAGAACCCTGAGTAACAGAACAAACATACCCGTATCGCAATGCAGTACACGTTAAACATACACAGCGACGTTCTGAAGCTCTGCAAGAGCCCTCTAAAGTTCGTCATCATAACTCCAAGAAACGAATTCAGAAAACAGAGCGATATTAGCTTGAGCCGGAGACTCGTGAACATTAACCCAGACGAAATACAACTATGGTAGGTCTGGTGGTGTGCCGCCGCAGCCCTAAATATGCATGAGTACGTGTACCTGAACGAATACGAACCGCTGAAACTCCCCGAACGAATTTCAAACTTTAAAATTAAACCACTACGACCCGAACCCGCACACTGCTAACACCACGAAAACTTTTCGCCGACGAACTATGAAGAACAAAACTTAGCGAATATAACTCTTCGAGTACACTGGATAGACCCTGTTCTCATGATTCGGATTGGAATCCGCTTATTTTTTTTGCACCGCTTGGTATTGACGTATCATGCTTGTGAGTTCGGTTATGATGTCGAGAACAATTTCATCCTCAAGTTCCGCTGTCGATTTGAATTGAATCCGCTTGTAGTTACCCAATCAACGTCTTCGGATAAACCTCGAGCGAGACTCGACATGATTCAGGCATCAATGTAACACGGAGATCTACGCATCGTAATCTGAACTATCATCCGTCGTCGTTTTCTTATGTGGACACGTAAAATGGGAAAAAAGAGAACGGGGAACGATGGCGTCTTCCCCGCCTATATAACGAATTTGCAGTTAAGCGTAGGACATATCCATTTGAGACTTGCTGGATTCCAACCCATTGTCATGCGATGGATTGGGCACTGCACTCCGATCTCTGCAGCCTGCTTTTGAAGTTCGTCGAACTTGTCTTTGGAATCCAACTCTGCCGCGGCCAAACCTATCAATAGCGCTCTTCGCTGTTCCTCGTTCATCTTTTCAGGGGCATAAACAAACGCATGTAGTGCTTCACGTATTTGCCTGGTTTTGTCTGCGCATTGTCGTGCTTGCGCTACGATAGCATCGTACAGACGCCTTGGGACCAACGTTCCACGACTAGTGAGCTCATCTATCAGAAAGTCGATGATTCGATGACCTGTGTCATCACTGTAAGCTTGTTCAGGTTGTTTCTTATCCAGGAGATTGAAGACGTACTCTTTCTCAATTTGGAATAGTACGGGACGATTCTTTTCTAGGATTGAGCGAACCCAGAGCACCGGGGCTAGTCTCGTTTTACTGGAGTCGATAGCTTGGCTTAGCTTAGCGAGTTCTTCCTCCATTCTTTGTCGGATTGCTTCCCATTCGTTCTTCGCGTTGAGTCTCTGTGCTAACGTGGACGTGACGTTCTCGAGTTCGTTTCTTTTCGATCTGACTTCCCCGTCCAAATTGTTAGCTTCCTCAAGCAGATCGTCTCTTCTCCTGTTGGTCTCCGCCTCTTGTTTCTCGAAGTCTTTGATTCGTTCTTGGATGCTGTCTCTGGTTCTGGTTAAGGAGTTGTTTAGCTCCTGCAGCTCCTTATTTCGTTCTTCGAGATTCGTGTTCAAGCTGAGTTGTCGAGCGAGCTCCGTTGGTCCCCCGTACTTGGCGCACTCCTCCATTATCCGTTTAATCAATGGATAGTCGGGAGGGATACGGGTACTCATAGTGGAACTCCTCCCTTTCCTAATGCGTCTCTAGCTGCGACAAATTCACTAAGTTGGCGCTCGGTCACGTTCTCATCGATTAGTTGCTCCATGACGCGGTTTTTCGATTCCATGATCTTCTTGTCTGCGTCCTCTTTCTCTTTCCGTAATTTTTCGTTAACTTGCTCTCGTCTGTTCTCCAGTTCCTGGATATCTTCGGTTAAGTTGTTCGTTTGCTGTGTGAGTGTAGCGAGCGACGTTTCTAGGTCGGACACATTCTTGGTCAAAGTCTGAAAGGTTGTGTTTAGGTCTCTGATTCGAACAAGTTCTTCGATTATGGCAGCTACATTGTAGTTCAATCGTGCGATTTGAATGAGAGCAATCTCAGCTCTAGCTGGGTCATTCATGTTAAGGCCGATGGTTACCAGGAAATTCCTATCTGATTGGTAGGTTTCGAGTTGTGCCTCCGTTACAGGTACCCTATCAAGTCGACTTTGTAAGGCTGAAAGCCTTTCACGACCACTCTGAATATCCGCTTCTACCTGAGTTTTCTGGGCAGCGAGCTGTCTGATGTTGTTATTGAGAGTTGTTTCGTCTGACTGTAGTTTCCGTACCTCACTGTCTAATTGTGTCTGAGTGGATTCAAGCTGTTCGATAGTTTGCCCTGTCTCTCGTTCTAGTCTAAGTATCCGCAGCATGGATCCGACGAATTGTTGTCGCGGGAACTCTGGTTCCCCGAGCCCTACCGCTGCGTCGATCAGCTCGTTCAGTCTCCCTTCTTCGAGTTCGAGTTCCCGGCACTTCTGGACTATTGGTACTGCCTCACGACAATCGTCGACTGACAAATTGGCTCTCTGTAGTTGCCCGTAGAGACGAGCGAGTTCAAGAGGCTCCGTGAGCCCCTCCTCACTCAACTCGGAAATTAGACCATTCTCCCGGACCTCCCGCTCATGCGCTTTGATTACGCGCTGAACGGTCGCGGAAGAATGGTGTACCGCATCTGCAATTTTCTTCCTTGAGCTACGTTGGTAGAATAGCTCAAGAATCCGTTTCCTTTCATCATCAGTTATTCTATTCACTTTTATTCACCGATCATAAGGGGTAGGTATTGTGAACGCTTCACGCGACAGGTGAACGGCTCAAAAAGCGCCTTTCAGACTAGATTGAGTTCAAAATGGCCTGTTTCCAAGAAAGAGCGTTTGATTCATTCAGATCGTTCAGTTCATTCACTTACGCTCAACATGCTCGAAAAACGAGGCTAAATTGGCCTTTTCAGATTGTAAATGAACAAAATGAATTAAGTGAATAGACTGAATGATTTGGACACGTCAGAAACGATTGTCTTAGTTAATCTTGGTTCTGGGCAAGCCACTAAAAGAAGAACCGCAAGTGCCGGATTAGGGAGGCATAATCTCCCGACGCGAAAAGGAGAATAGTGATCAGGAGAGGAAGATGCTTCTCCAGAGCCCCCAAGTACGACGTGAACTCTATCTTGGACATGGCGATCGACATACCCTTTGCCCCCGCGGTACACAATGGTTCGTTTAGTAAATCGCAGCAATGCTCCCTTACCTTGACCATCTAGGGACACTGAGGATTAGCATGATTTTGCCTCTGGCAGGCGCAGAAATTCGTCAACTAAGTCGAAGGGCGACTACCTATTCTTTACAGGATTACAAGCCACACAAAATCAAGCTAATCGACCATCGCGCCTATTCGCGCTATCTACGGAAACTGATTCATGACTCGAGCGCTTGCATGTCGACTTTGCAGCAGGAACTAAGCAGCACTACTCAGAGAGGTTTCGCGAACGTGGCGTAGCTGCAATGGAGAGAGAAGGGTTCATTCTATGACGATGGCGGTGAGAGTGGATCGGACGCCGTTGAGTCGTCTTATCTTCCATGTCACAATTTCCTTCAATGCATCCATCGAATCAGCTTCGACTTCCGCGATCATGTCGTAGACGCCGTAGACTCGGTGACTGTTCTTCACATTTGGAACCTTGCGAACCTCATTGAGCACATTCTCCTCCGAGCCGGGTTCGACGTTCAGAAGGACATAGCAGAGAGCCATATGAAATCCTCAACATAATAATTAAGGTGCCTAAGTAAGAGCTTTTTCCCTCAAGAGTTCATGTACCCTATTCAACTAATCAGTCAGTTTAGATGAAGAGCGCTACTGGCATATTGTGAGGTTCTCATTTACGAAGTGAGAGAAGTGATAAGACCAAGGTCCAAGAAAACGGAGAAGGAGAGAGAAGCCTACTTCGTGTATCTGCTTCTTTGCGATGATGGAAGCTACTACACTGGCTACACGAACAATGTGGCTTTAAGGTTTGAAAGACATAAGAAAGGGTATGGAGCTCGATATACCAGAATACGCCGACCAGAGAAGGTGGTCTACGTGGAAGAGTTCAAAACCAGAGGCGCCGCGATTAGGAGAGAACTACAGGTCAAATCACTTACTCACAGAGAAAAACATGAACTGATTTCTACTGGCTCTCACAAATGTATTGAGTCAGGCGATTGATTATGTGCTCCAGCCTCAAACTCATCGAGATCTGAGAATATTGCTCGTCGACAAAGACAGAGAAGAGAAGTTACTTAGAGACCTCGGCTTATCGGACGGAGAGGTCAAAGTATACCTGCAACTACTACGGCGACCGCAAGGCGAAATGTTAGACAAAGTCGTTACCACATTTGCGATCCCCACATCTGAAGCTGAGGATTCGCTAAAATCGTTAGCCGATAAGGGTCTTGTTCGAATCTTCAGGAACAAGGTTGAAGCAGTTCAGCCTCGAATCGTCGCCCAGACACTACTTGAGCGGCGAAGAAAGACAATTGAAGCCCAGCTAGCCCAGGAAAGCTCGAATGCCCTCGCGCTCGAAAAGATGCTTGAACCGGTCTATTGGGAGAATCGGATGGGCTTAAGGTCGGAAGAGATTATCGAACCTCTTCGTGACCTTGCCGACATGGAATTACACACTGCGCAAATACTCGGAAACGCCGCAAAGGAGGCTGTAATTTTCGCTGAGACTTTCGGATGGTACGACAAGGTCCGGGAGGCGCTCTTCCAAGCTCATGATCGTGGTGTAAAATTAAGGATCCTTATGATGGCAAACGACGAATCCACATTGAGAAGAGCAAGAGAACTTCAAGGGATTGGCGTGCAGGTTCGTCACTGCACTGAAGAGTGGTATCCTGTGCGTGGAACCCTTGTCGATGATCAGGAGCTGGTTTTCTTGATCTGGGCTACGCGAGAGCGGGAGGTGGTTCGTCCAATATACTATCGTCCGCATTACACTAAGAATGCAGGTTTAATCAGAATTTTCAGAGACGCCTTTCAGAAGCGATGGGAAGAAGGTGCCCCTGTAGAGGCGTGAATTGTCAATTACAGGAATAACGGCTCTCCATACGTGGCATAAACCTGCTTAAGCCGTCTCATAACGGCCTTCGGGTCACGCAACTTTACTGATAGCAAATGAGCACTGCACTTGCAATCGGTTGCGCCCGCTCGTTGAATGATCGGGTTCCCATTGAGGTTAGCGAGTATCTGCTGGTTAATTTGACATTCCAGCCGTTTGTTGACGGCTATGCAGATGACATTAACTACTCTGATTTCGCGGTGGACCGTGAGGTAATCAACGTGCCATTTCACACGTTTATTGCGCCGTCGATGCCGAGCCACTCGTTGTTCGAGCGAAACCGCACCCTTTCCTAGCGCGGATCCAGTATAGAGATAGTTTCCCTTCTCTAGCTTGGTCAGACCCAGCTTTCCGAATTTGACCTTGATCGGCCTCCTGCAGGCCAGAAGCAGAGTATAAGTTCCTCTCAAGGCAATCCTCCGAAGCACAAATAGCCGCATATGAATTCTATCCCTATCCACCTGTCGGGATACCATTGAAGGCAATCGTGCTGGCTGGAGGATATGCAACTAGGCTCAGACCGATTAGTTATGTTATCCCGAAGCTGCTGTTCCCGGTTGCGGGTAAGCCGATGATTTATTGGACACTCGACTTGCTCAAAAGATTTCAAGTTGACGAAGTCATCCTTGCCGTGAACTATCTTGCGGAGGATCTGAGAAGGGCGGTTGGAGACGAATATCGTGGCATGCGCGTCAGGTACTCTCTCGAAAAGTCTCCGCTCGGAACTGGCGGACCAATCAAACTAGCGTCAAAAATGACGCGACTGGCAAGGACGTTCATAGCTATGAACGGTGACATAATCACAAACATTGACTTCAACGAAATGCTCCAAAGCCACAAATCCTCGAAGGCTGTAATCACGGATGCACTCCGTGAAGTTCAAGACCCTTCTAGGTTCGGTGTCGTCGAACTCGACGCCGCTTCGCGAATAGTCCGATTTGTCGAAAAACCAAGTAAGACAGACACTCCTAGTCGGCTTATCAATGCTGGCATCTACCTCATCGAACCCAGCGTGCTCAAACGGATTCCATCTGAACGGAAAGTCTCTTTGGAACGAGAGATATTTCCTGTTCTTGCTCAACGCGGGAAACTCGGCGGATTCACGCTATCAGATTATTGGTTCGACATCGGCAATTTCTCTGACTATCGAAAAGCAAACTTCGCCCTATTAGGGAAGATTGGAAGAGCAAATGCACGATTCGGTAGGAGTGCAGTCACGAAAGATTCGAAGCTTACTCCACCAGTACTCGTTGGGACACACGCATCCATTGGTTCTGGATCGAAATTAGGACCAAACGTAGTGCTCGGAAAGAATGTGCTGGTCGGCAAGGGAGTGACGATAACTAATTCGATTATATTTGATGACGTCAAGATTGGAGACAAATCTACTGTTACCGGAGCAATAGTAGGATCCAACTCAAGTATAGGAAAAGGCGTCAGAATAGACCGGGGAGCAATCATCTCACCGAAAGTGTCGATCTGTGATGCGGTCAGAATTGGCAGGGGTGCGGTGGTTCACCCTTACAAGGAGATAACTCGGCATATCGGCAATTGGGCTCAAGTCATGTGAGGAAGCGGGTGCATTCCTACAAGCTTTGAAAAAACATCAAGAATGGTCGGGAGCATGTATTATTACAGTTTGATTTCATATGTTTCATTTGTCTTCTTGGCGACGTTCGCGGTCACATTCATTTCGACACCCCTTGTTGCGAAATTCATGAAGAGTCACGGAATCACCGGCAAGGATGTTCACAAGATTGGTGGGCCCGAGATTCCTGAGATGTGCGGGTTAGCTGTTCTGTTCGGTTTGAGTGTTGGAGTGATCGGGTATGCGATTCTTGCCCCAAGTTCCGTTCGAGAAGCCATGGCTTGGCTCGGAGCGATATTAATTGCTGGGGGAATCGGAATTGTTGATGACAGGCATCCTCTTGGTCCAAAAACTAAGCCGCTTCTGACTGCTGTCGCGTGCCTGCCAATTCTCTTGCTTGGGACGTATGTTCCATATCCGAATCTCCCGTTCATTGGTGAAGCGCGCCTCACGATTGTATATCCTCTGCTCATTCCATTAGGCATCGCAGTAACATCGAACGCCGTCAACATGATGGATGTAATGAATGGTGCAATGCCTAGCACTGTTGCAATAATCTCCGCCATGCTGACTGGTGTCCTAATAGTAGAGGGAGATTGGAAAGTGGCGCCACTCTCAGCAGGTTTGTTGGCAGCGATGCTTGCACTTTTTTACTACAATCGTTTTCCCGCCAAAGTGTTTAGCGGTGACACGGGGAGTCTTGCTGTGGGAGCTGCCCTAGGAGCGCTAGCAATCTTGGGCCGAACGGAGGTTGTTGTTGTGGTTGCGCTTATGCCCCAGATTATGAACGCGTTTTATGGGCTGTCCTCTGTTGGAAGACTATATGAGAGACGGGAGATTCGTCAGCGACCAACCAAATTACTTGACGATGGAAGGCTTGCAGCATCCGCTGAGAAGAATGCGCCAATCACGCTTGCCCGACTTATTCTAGCTACAGGCCCTTCAACAGAACAGAATATAGTCCGTGGAATGATGCTGCTGACGGTGCTCGCTTCAATCTTGGCCGTGCTGACGTATTGCATGACAGTGGTAAGAATTTGAAACACCTTCTCCCGTTGGCTGCCATCGAGATCTTCGTGTGGGCTGCACTAATAATGTGTATCGTGATTATTGGCAGGGTAGCTTTTGAGATAAGTCTCGGTACCGCAACGTTAGTCGAGAGAATCGCCACTCAGACTGTCCGACTTGTCATATCTAGTGCGGCCGTACTGTTATGGCTTGTATCCTGGAAGAAGATCACGGAACGATATTTCTGGAGAGCAATTGGACGATCAAAGACTACTTGAGGATGCGCTGCAGTATAATTCGAATCGGATCCTCCATAGTTTGTACT
>JBEKGM010000059.1:0-16153 GCA_050012795.1 Bathyarchaeia archaeon
CGAGAATGGATGAGACGTCGATTAAGCATCAACTGCTTGCCCATTTCGATCACGAAGGACTTAAACCTATTTCAGTTCAAATCCCTCCGGACCCGCCACTTGCAAGGACTGGGGGCCACGCGATTTGCCCTTCTCGCTAGTGAGCGAACTGATCCTTTGCGAAAATTGTGCTGAATTTTCTGAAGTCAGCTTGAGAACAGTTACTTCGGCAAATTTTTGAAATTCATCAGAGAACCGGCAGGGCGCGCTTTTGCTAACCCTAGCCGTTCCTCTGTTTGGGCTTAGCCCTTTTTGTTTCCTGAGTTAGGTGTGACCGGATTGTTGTTGGTCTTGTTTAAGTCTTGTCGAGTTCTAAATGAAGTTGCCTCGATTAAACTAGAGAAATACGGCAAGCTCCACCACTTTCGCGGGAATGGGTGCACTATCGACAACCGTATTGATTAGCTTCCAAGAATACGGTAAGAGACAGTGCACCATCCTGGCCGGATGTGGTGCACTATTAGATACCGGAATTCCTCGGCTGAATTCGACTTCATACGTCCCATGGATCACCACTCCACTCTGGTCCCTTCATCGGCTCCTGTTCCTTCACTGCGGCCCCTGTTTCCTCGTTAAGGTAGACTATTGTTCTCGTAGGAATATCTGGAAGGGGCGGCTGCACTGTAAGCACCCGTATAATTCCCCTATCCACCGTTGCCTGGATTACTGGTCCTCTCGCAACCTTTTCAAATTGAGTATACTCGGCTTGCTTTCCGGGTTGCTGCTCGAGCCACGTTCGGACTTTCGTCACTTCCTCGTCCGTCGGAGGTTCGTTGGCCTCTGAAACCTTTCCCCCGTCTCCCTCAACACGGATAAGCGATTGACGCGCATCCGCCGGGTCTTGCATTAGCTCAACTATGCCAGCAGATTGCAGCTCAGGAAGAATCACTCTTTGCAGCACGTCGTGAGAAAGTGTTCTACCGTACACCTCAAAATACTTCTTCAGAACATCAATCCCGCGAACACCCACATGGGCATTGGGTAGTCTTGGAAGAATTTCATTGAAAACCCTCCAAGACTCAACCGACAGTCCCAACTCGTTGGGCAGAGAAATTCTCTCGTACAACGCGAATGCGCTTTCGATATCAATGTCGTTCGCCAGTATTGTGTGGTAGTCGATTTTCTGGCGAGTGAACACATTCCGCAGGACGCTGCCCTTGATCATCGCTAAGCAACGTGGGAAATCCCTCTGCGACCTAGCGGTAAGCCTCCTGCGTCCGCCCTCGAGGTAGCGTCCCAGAACTTTGTTAGGATCCGGAATTTCCACATCGGTTACTCCGCTTTCTCGAATTCGTCTGACTCGTTCAATTAGCCATTGGCGCTTCGGGTGACTTTCCATCCAGGCCTTGAATTTCCTCCGGTTCGCAATTTTTTTCGCGAGCAGCTGCAAGCTCGCCATGAACTTCTCTGGGGTCGTCTCTGGGTACAGCTTCATCATCCGCGTATTTTCCTGCTCGTCCTGAGTGTCGCTGGTCGTGCAGAAGAATGTTGAAGCAAATCCTTTGATTACAACCGTTTTCGCGCGTAAGCCTCCTTTTCCGGTCTTATCTGTGATGTTGTAACGAAGCAGTTTTCTGTCGTGGCTCAGAAACGGGCGCAGCTTCGCCATTAGCTGCCAATGCGGCAAGTCTATGAAAATCAAAATCTTGTGTTCGAGGTCCACGAGTGTGACCTGGCGCTTAGGATCAGATGTTTCCTTGCTATCAAAAACGCCTGGAAGTGTTTTGGCAAGTTCCGTTAAAGAAATTGATTGACCTACCTCATGATAGAACGCGGTTGGCGAGGAGCCGGCATACTCCCGGCGGTCGGTTTCAGGAAAATACGCGACGAGTTCTATTGGAGAACATCCTTGTTTATTGCCGTGAAGGCAGGTTTTAGATAATCGTACTTCGCGATAATTTCAGTGAAGCGCTTCTTTGCATTCTTAACATCCTCATCATAACGCTCCTTGTGCATTTTCACGGATTCCCTCTCAAAATCCAGAAAGTGCTTTGGTTCTTCCTTCCAGATTTTCTCGCACTCAGCTATCAGCTGGCCTAGCTTTGCTTCCGTGAACATATCTTCAGGTAGCAAGCGCGACTCGATTGTGTCCTTGGAGCCGTCTTGTCTGGTAAGCAGTTGAATAATCTTGTCTGATTTCCAGTTCGAGAACTTCCGTTTCTTTTCAGCTACAAAATCTTGGTGTGAAATACGTTGGACGACTGTGTCACCCCTTTTTATGTCTAGGGGCACCGGGTAGTAATGCTCGGGCTCTTTGATCCACTCCCGATACTCCTCCTGTATGCGCTCTCTATCTTGGTCTTCCTTTTTCAGATAATCTTCAGCATCCTTTCCGAGGATGGCCTTGGTGAGCTCCGTTTCTTCCTGCGTTCTAGCCCTGAAGTAATTCATTTCCGGGATTTGTATCATGGACCATTTGATTAGAGAAAGCTCTGAAAGGTTCAATACGAGTGCCTTGAGGTCATCCTTTATCGACGCATATCGAGCCGCACCCTGAATGTTGGAGATATAGACTATCCCACAACCTCTTAGATGATTCAATATCCGGGCGGCGTCTCGAGAGCCGGAGAAGAAGTCTTCAACGGATACTCCTGTAACAGTCACGCCATACGACGTTTTATGTCCCGTCGGGGGCTTCCAGTCTCGGTCATACACATAGCTGGTCTTGAATATTCTCACATTGCCAACGGGCTTGTAGGTAACCTTCTGAATCGAGTAACTCATGTCGCGGCCGTCGTAACTCATCTGGCCTTCAAACTGTCTTTCCGAGCGCACGCTTTCCTCCGCTAATTCTCCAAATTCTATGCCCATCTGGTGCAGGAAAGCACGCAAACCGTCCTCGTTCATGACTCTGTCGGCAAGCGCTTCTTTTCCGGCTATCTTTACAAGTACTTGCTTTACCAGTTCCGGGTTTTCGCCCCTCAGCGCTTTGATGTGTGGTTCCCTAATCTTATCAGTAAACAGACTCTCGGTGAGAGTTGCTAGGATCGTAAAGAGGACGAGCAATTTCCTCCGACAGAAAATATCGAGCTGGACCCGGGCTTTGGTGTCTATGTCGTATTCTTCTTTACCTTTCTGTATTAGGGTGGGTAAGGAATATTTGAAGAAAAGGTGCCCGGCCACGCCCTCCGCTATCTTCTCTGGAGTAAGGTATGCGTGATGAATTATGTAATCACGATAATTCTTGACATCTTGTAGTTCGCCCTTGTCAGTAAGAAAACCAGAAAGCATTCCGGAATCGTTGATCAGTGTATAGAATGGTTCCTTCTTTGCGTCCATGATCCTGATGAGCCTCTCGAAGGAGTCTATTCTTTTTGGAAATGTCTTGCCTGCTGAGATGACCTTGAATGCGAACCTTATCGATATGTCAACAAGAGACTTATACTGCGTGAGAAACGATTCAAAGGAGTAGATCATGTTTCTTTGCGTTTCTGCAAGGGAGCTGCCCGCCTCCTCGTCTCTGAAGGGCCCGTGATATTTCCTGTAGAATGCTTGTGTTGTTCCCAGGACTAGCTCTTCAATCTTCATCATGGTCGAGTAGAGTTCTGACGATTTGAATCCGATTATGTCCTGAAAGTCCGCGAATATCTCTCCCTTTGCCGGGTCAGCCGTTGGGAACGCCTGTTTTAGTGTTTCAAAATTCGAAGATATCACGTCTAATGCAAAATCAAACCATTCTAGCGACCAATCGATGTCGATGAGTTTCTTCTCTGTCTCGGCCGCTATCGGCATAAGATGATGTCTAACCGGTCTCACTATTAACCTGAAGACTTGCGAACCATTCTCCAAACCCCACGGCTATTCACTGTCAGTCAAATGATTCAGAAACATCCGCGTACGGAAACCGTACAAGATTTTACACCTCACAACCCCACGCGGAAATTTAATATCCAACTCACCGCGGCCAAGGCCGTTTGCCTGTCCAACCCTGCCGCGAAGGCAGCCGGAACCGCAGAGACGCAGAGATGAAACCGAAAAATGCAGTCCAGGAGATGTCAGAAAACGATCAGCAGAGAATACACCCCAATGACACCAAACGTCCAGAAAACATCCAAACGCATGATTTTAGGTGGCGGGCCCGCGGGGATTTGAACCCCGGACCTCTGCATCAGAGCATTACTCCAATTCTACAGCTGTTTCCGGGTTTCCTTAGGGGGTTCGGCACTGCAAGTAGCATCTGCCGCTCTATCCAACCTGAGCTACGGGCCCAGCTCGGATGCAGGGTTTGCTAAAGTAAAAGGATTGTCAGGATATCCACGAAACTTAAAGAACAGAACCAGCCGTGTTGGGAATGATGCGGGGGTACCCGAGACTCAACGATTTGGGCGGGAGTCAGGTCAAAGGGGCAGGACCCGAAGAAGTGGTGCCACACTTAAGATCCGACGCTTTGGGCCGGAGAAGGCATCCTGTGGCGTAGAGGAAGACGCGCAAGCCTTCAGGGGTTCGAATCCCCTCCCCCGCACCATTTAGTGAATCCCATTAGCGACCTAGCGAATTCGCTCTTTTCGCTTTACCACTCGAATGCATATCTGTAAATTGGGATCAGAATCCCCTGATCCATCTCTGAATCATTTCTTCGCATTTTTGAGGAAGACGTAAAGCTCTTCCATGTGTTTGTGAATTTTGGCGGCTGTTTCTTCGTATGCGAGAGAGAAATATGAAACGCGATTTAAATCGACTAATATTATTACCGTTGAGCTAGCTGCTTCACGGTTTTATTCAATGGTCCCGTATACTCAATCTCAGGTCTGATCAACCGGCTAGAGAATCTGAAGAGAATTTCTTCAACCCGCAACGCGTGAATCTTTTGACTCGTCGGTCTTATTCACTCGAGCGCGCACCCGGAGGCTGTCGCGAGACCTGGGGTCTCAATGTGCAACCAAAGAGGGTTGATTGAGAGAGATCTTGCCGCGTTACTGTACGATCCATATCAGTCGGTTTTAAATGCCGCATTACTTACGTGTCACAATGAACGTGTCCTCAATGCCGCCCGTCAATACCTCACGACCCTGGTCGGTGACTAAAACAGTCTCGCTGCACGCTACCGCGCCGATGCCTTCAAGTTGAACGTTAGGGATGACGTGAAACACCATTCCTTTTCTGATTGTCGATGTACCTCCCAAGGTGAGAACATCTCGGAAAGTTTTTGGAGGCGGAAGCTCATTCCACGTCGGCGGAAAGGCGATACCTACAGAGTAGCAGCTAGTATCAACTCTTTTGCGCAGACTAATAGCCTCAATATCGTTCACCGTGGCTCCTGGGCGGATCCCCGCGATCGTATCCTCTAGCGCTGCGCGAGTCAGCTCAGCAATCTTTTGGATCTTCGATGAGGGCTCCCCGATTGCCACAGTTCTCGCCATCGGAGCATGATATCTCTTAACACACGCGGATAATTCTAGCAACATTATATCTCCTGCCTTTAGTGTTCTTCCTTCCCAAGTGGTATGACCAACCGAACCGGAGGTCACAAACGGGGGGTATCCCGGGTATTCGCTTCCGTTGCTTAACAAGGCGTGATATACCTCAGCAGCAACCTCATTATCTGTGACGCCTGGGCACGCAGCTCGAACACCTGCCTTAATGCCTTTTACGGAAATGGCTGCAGCTTTTCTTATCAATTCTATCTCAGCATCACTCTTGATTAGTCTGAAAGTTTCTACCAGACCAGAACAGTCCTTGAAATGTGCGTGTGGCAAGATTTTTCTTAAAAGTTTGAATGTGGCGTATGTAAAAAATCTGCAATCTTCCTCAATCCCTATCCGCCTACTTGTCCGTCTCACCTCCGGGTGGAGTTTAGCTATTGTTTTGAAAGGGCTCTCGCCTTCAGCGTAGCTCGTTATGTTGTTAATCCACGATGCGTCTCTTGCTGAAACGGCGTCCGCGCCTCGTCCCACCAGCCACGGGTCACCGTCAGCAGGAACAACAAGGACACCGCCGCCCAACCCGTATTTCGTATATCCTGCACTTCGATATCCCGTGAGATAATAGATATTCTCGGGGGACTGGATAATGAGGAAATCTAAGCGGCAATCTTTCATCTTCTCGTTAACCCTACGCAATCTCTCGCTGTATTCGTGCACCGAGAATACAAGCTTCTTTTCCATTTCGTCGAACTCCTGCATGCTATCCTTTGACATAGCCGAATGTCAATGCTTTTTCAAGTTCCCTACCTGCAAGTGCGGTAAACAAGATTCCAGGGATGGCCCCTACAACCGCTGCCGCGCCCAGTCGTCCATAGTAAATGGTTGCCTTTCCCAAGTATTCATCCATCGCCACTGTAAGTACTGTTACGTTAGAGCCTGCAAGAGCAAGAGGGAATAGGAATTCATTCCATGCGAGCAGGAAAGAAAGAATAGCGGTAGCCGTCAGTCCAGGTCTCATATTCGGGAGGACAACCCGCAGAAAAGCGGAGAATCGCGAACAACCATCCACCATAGCAGCCTCCTCCAGCTGAGCCGGCAGACCTTGGAAGAACCCTCGTAGCATCCATATGATTAGAGGAAGTTGAAATGCTGTGTACACAAGAACTAGTCCACCGTATGTGTCGTATAGACCGAATACTACGAAAGCTACAAAAATTGGTAGAAGCAGCCCGACTGCGGGTGCCATCGGAAAAGCCAGCATTCCAAACGCGATTAGTCCACTTCCGCGGAACTTGCATCTAGTTATTGCATAGGAGGCCAAGACGGCGAGTGAAATGGCTAAAATCATCGTTCCCAGGCCCACGACTAAGGTGTCCTGCATACTTTTCAGAAAGTTGGTGTCTACTCCATTGATTCCTAGTACGTACACATAATTGTCGAGAGAAAAGCTAGAAGCTGACCCTAGGATATCTGGACCGAATGATATTAACAATGTCCAAACAAAAGGAAAAGCGAAAAACAACATTGTGGCTGTCGTAAGGACAGCCATGATCGGCTTTCTATAAGTGTGGGACGTCACCTCAATTTCCTCCTTTTGTGCTCAGCTTTATCATTCCGCCCGTAAGCACCAAGTTTACTGCCAGGATGAGAATCGCAAGGCTGGCAGCGTAGCCAACGTTGAAAGCAATGAAGCCCTGGTCCCATGTCCAGATATACATGGATGTCGTCAGATATCCAGGCCCCCCCAATGTCATTATGTAAATCAGATCGAAGGCCTTTATTGACCAAATAGTTCTCCAGATGATAGCAAATGCAAGAATTGGCATAAGCAAAGGTATGGTAACGTACCTGATGATTTGCCAATCTGACGCGCCATCTATCCTAGCCGCCTCGATTGGATCTGTCGGTAGAGATTTCAAGCCCGCTAGAAGCATCAGCACGACTATGGGTGTCCCCATCCATACGTCTACGAATGCTACCACGTACAAAGCAGCACCGGTGCCTAGCCACGCGGCATTTCCGAGACCGAAGGGCTGCAACATCTGGGAGATTAAGCCTGTTCCAGGGAACAACATCATTCTCCATATGACTCCATTAACGACCGGGGCAACCACAAAAGGCAGGAGGATAATCGTCCTTGCGAGAGTGTTGATTCCAATGGGTCGAAATAGCAAAAGCGAAATGCCCAAGGCGAGCAGAATTGAACCGATGACACTGATGAGAGCATAGGTCAATGTGACTACAATGCTGGTTCCTAATACAGAGTCGGAAAGCATCTGAGCATAATTGTTAATGCCGTAGAACTGGAACGTAAGAGTACTCATGTTGAGCCGTGAGAAGCTGTAAAGGATCATATAGAGTGCAGGAATACCCATGAACAGCAAGATCAATAGAAGCGCTGGAATTAGCATTAGGTGCGGAAAGTAGCGTTCGCTTGGGCGCATACGTCAAAGTCCAGCTCATGGGGTGGGGAGTGCTGGACCAGTGTATGGGACGATGAAGTTACTATATTTGGGCGTCCCTGGATTATAGTAGCCTGCTTGAGACATCATGGATTGAACTTGTTGTGCTGCATAATCAAGTGCATCCTTGGTCGTTTTTTCTCCTGATATGGCAGATGTAAGTGCCGAGTCCAAGAGTTCTTTTATCTGCGAAAATTCTGGAAAACCGTTGTCATAGGTATACCTGCAGCCAGGACCGATTGCGCTCATGGTGTTTGGGTAGAATGTTGTATAATTGTCAACTTGAGAATAGTAGGCGTTTATGGCTGGAATCTGCATCGAAGACTTCCTCGGAAACTCTGGCGATCCAGAGCCGCCTAGTAAGTAGGCTGTTCCCAGCTTGGATGTTAAGAACTGCAGATAAAGCCAGCAGGCTTTCTTCTCAGTGTCCGAAGCAAACCCGTTTATGACCGCACAATTAGCAGCAATAAGCGCTGCCTTACCGGCAGGACCAGAAGGCATATATCCTGTATATATCTGCCCCACGCGATTGGCCGGTGTCCCGAGTGCTTCACTCCAATACATACCCATGCGGTAGAACGACAGCATGGCGATCGCTACCTGTCCCTTCGCACATGCTTCTCTCATGTCATAGGTAGTAGCTGCGGCTTCTCCCGGTGGGGCGTACGTCTGGAGAAGTTTAACCCATCTCTCAGTTGCCGCCAATCCGACCGCATTATTGAACACGGGATTCCAATTCGCGTCGAAATATTGGCCGCCATAGGCAAAAAACATATTCAGCCAATCGTTAAACGGCTCTCCAGCGCCTGTCGCCATAAACCCATAGATTCCTTTTTCCGGGTGGTGGAGCGCGCTAACATATTGTTCCAGTTGATCCCACGTGAGGTTATATGGTGGCGCCAGGCCAGCTTCATCAAGGTAGTCCTTTTGATACATAATTCCATAGCCGTCAAAATCTTTCTGGACGCCGTAGAGTGTGCCGTTCACCATTCCCTGAGTTATGTCGAGGAAATCATTCGGGTCATACCAGTTAAGGTCAGTCAATGTGGGGTCATTCAAATATTCAGTAAGTGATTGAACTCCCCCTGAGGGAGCAAATCGACTCACGTCGCCCATATACATGGGCCAGAATCCAGCATGAATTCCCTGCTTGCCAACCAGTTCAAGTCTCTGCTTCTCTTCCTGATCAATAGCTTCGTAAGAGCCACCGTTAACAGTTATCCCCGTTAGCTGCGTGAACAACGTGTTCCAATTATTCCAATATTGATCCATTGCTGGGCCCCAGCTGGCTCTTTGAAAATTAATCGAAGTACCACTAAATTGCTGCCAGTTGATCTTTGCCGTCTTGGCATCATCGATGGCCGAGTTGTAAAGATCATTAAGCCCTGCTGTGAAAGTATTGTAGGCTAGAGTCATCCTGTCCGCAATCGGAAAAGATGACTGCGTAGTGCTAACTATAGTCGCGTTCGGGACGGTGGCCTCGGGGACGGTGGAATTGACGGGCAGAGTAGGTGCCCTCGAACTCAAGTAATACGCAACGCCACCAACAACAACAACCCCGGCCCCAATCGCTGCCTTGCGCAGCAGATTGCGCCTAGAAATCTTCGGGTTGACATCTGATGTTTTTTTAGACTCCTCAGATTCCTTTTTAGACATAAACATGAAAACAGCAGTTTTGAACATTTAAATTATGACAATTTATGATATATAATCTATAATGTAGTCTATTATATTTGCAACGCTCTGTAAAACATAACATGCCCCATGTTATGACAGTCCGTGGGCCTATCGCGCCTGATGAGCTGGGTACAACCCTTGTCCATGAACACGTGCTGACCGACATTTCGAATTGGGCCCATCCACCTCAAACAGCGTCCGAAATTGCTATGGTCGACAAGCCTGTCGTGATAGAAACTCTCGGTGACCTACATCGTATTACAACGCTCTCCATTGACAACCTGAAACTCTTGGACGTTAACGACGCTATTGCGGAATTGCAGAATTACAAGGTCTATGGAGGCAATAGCCTCGTTGAAGTGTCTCTCCCTGGAATGGCTAGAGACCCGGTATCGCTAAGGAAGATCAGCATGGCCACAGGTCTGAATATCGTTTGTGGGACAGGATGGTATGTCGAAAGTTCACACCCAGCTTATGTGAGGGTTAAGAGTGTTGACGAGCTAGCAGCCATCATGATTGGAGAATTGACAACAGGCATTGGCAACACGGGAGTAAAGGCTGGAGTTATGGGGGAAATTGGCTGTAGCTACCCATTGACCGACGATGAAAGAAAGGTTTTGAAGGCAGTCGCTCGGGCCCAGCAAAAAACTGGTGCGGGGTTTACAATTCACCCTGGCGGGATTTATGAACAAGAAGTGGTGGGAAAGAACGAAGCGGGCCGGGCGATAAAGCGTCCGGTTAGAACTATTAATGAGTGCCTAGACCTGTTTCAGAAAGAAGGCGCGGACCTCAGCAAAATGTACGTGAGTCATATGGACCTTTGGTGCTCTGATCTTGAGTATAGCAAACTGCTCGCGGACCGTTATGGAGTAACCTTGAGCTACGACTCTTTTGGTCAGGAATACTATTCAGAGTGGATAGGTTTTCCGGGGTGCGGTTCTCCACACGATAGGGAAAGAGTAAACGCTCTTATGAGCTTACTTGACGCTGGACTTGAGAAACAACTGGTGGTCTCTCACGACGTATGCGAGAAAATACTCTTGGTAAAATACGGCGGGTGGGGGTATGCGCATATTCTGAAGAACATTATCCCGTGGTTGGTAAATGAAGGTGCAACGGATAAGCAGATCCGCGCGATGACCGTAGAGAACCCGAAGCGCCTGCTTTCTTACTAGACCAATGTTGAAGCACCGGAATAGACTAGGTCCGCAGGTGCTGAAAGTGGTGACGGTTCACGAGTGGTGAAAGTCTAGACCAAGCTATAATTAATATGAGGATTGATACGATCAGGTTTTCTGTTCAGGCTGCGCTAAGCAGTGGACGCTTGCCCTTCGACATTCTGGACGAGCTACGAATCGGCCTGGCAGAGGTAGGTATAGGATTCGAAGAAGGCAAGTATTTTCTGTCCGATCTTATATTGGCGGCAGAAACAATGAAAGAGGCACTGGTCGTCCTTAGGCCATACTTAAAGGACGAGGGGACCAAGTCTGCAGGCAGAGTGCTGATCGGGACCATACTAGGTGATGTCCACGACTTGGGAAAGAGCATCGCCATAACTCTACTGACCGCCAGAGGATTTGAAGTAATTGACTTGGGGGTTGACGTTGAACCGAAGAGATTTGCCCAAGAAGCTGCGGCAAAAGATGTAGATATCATTGGATTATCAGCACTTCTTTCGACAACTCAGCCTCTAAGCAGAGAGGTTGTTCGGGTAATTCACGATGCTGGATTAGGTGAGAAGGTTAAGATAATTCTTGGGGGTGCAGCAACCCAGAAGTCAGCTCCAGAACAGTATGGCGTGGATGCAGCAGTGACAGATGCTTTGGAAGGCGTGAACATTATTGAGATATGGATGGAGGGAAAGAGGGAACGAAGGAACTGACTCCAAGAGAGCGATTATTGAAGACCCTCGCGCATGAAGAACCTGATAGAATTCCAGTTAAGTGCATTTTCCACCGAGGCCTCTATTACAAGCTCAAAAGGCACTTCGGGGTCTCCACGAACGCTGAAGTGAGACGCAGACTGGGAATATACGAAAACATTGATGCCCACAAGTATGGGTACATTTCTGTAAGCAGAGGACCGCACAGGTGCTGGAGACCTACACCAAAACTCCTGGATTTCTACAGTAAATTGTATCCTCCTGACTCAGATCCCGATTACACTTCACCAGTAACAAGTGAGACTTACCTAGAATACGTTTGGTACGAAGAGTGGGGGATAGAACGTTCGCTTGGAGTCTCGCAAGGAAACAATCCTAGATCATATTTTTTTACACGTCATCCTCTTGCCGACACTCCTCTGGACGAATTTGAGTTTCCAGACAATAATTTGGATCGATTTGATGTAGCCAAAACGATAATCAAGGATTACAAAGACAATTATGTGATACTCGGTTTAATTTGGGGGCCATTCTGGGCACACCTGTGGCAGCTACGAGGAATGTTCCAGCTTATACGAGACTTCTACACAAATCCTCAGTTCATCACGAAACTCTTGGACCGGGAACTTCGGTTCAGTCTGGAACATGCTAGGATCCTCATGGAACTGGGTGCAGACGGTGTGCTCCTTGACGACGATTGGGGAACTGAGAATGGAACGTGGCTGAATCCAACGTTGTGGCGCAAATATGTGAAACCGCGTTTTCTGGAATTCGTGAGTTCCATAAGGAAACGTGGGGGAATTGTTTTCTTTCACACTGATGGCAATGTAAACGCGCTGCTACCAGACATAGTAGAATCCGGTGTTGACGTACTGAATCCCGTTCAACCTGAGTGTATGGATCCTGTCGAGGTTCGGAGACTATACGGTGATAAAATCAGTTTGATGACAGGAATAGGCGTTCAACGGACATTGCCGTATGGGACAGTGCAAGAGGTGAAGAATGAGACGATTAACGCGATCAAGCTTCTTGCACCAGGAGGCGGATTCGGATACGGAACTGCTCACGAAGCGAGAGAGGAATGTCCAGTCGCGAATATTATTGCTCTCTGTGAAACAATGCAGAAATATGGTAGGTACCCGATAGCGCGCACCTAGAGCTGCGTATGCAACGCGAGAGATAGATACAATCTGCGTTTGAACTCCACTTACGAGAGCGTCTTTGCTCGTGCTCTTTCGGAACGCCTAGGGAATTCTCCTGGGACTTTGCTTCTCTCTGGTGGGACACGTATTTGTCCATTCTCGTCGCGATCTTCACGCACTTACGAATGTTCTGGTGAATTACTCATGACACTAGTCTCGTGGAAGTCCTATCGAAAATGCGGATTCTATCTTCGTCAAAGACGAGTGTTACTTTTTCGCCGATTTCGCCTTTGAAGCCAGCTGGGGCTCTTGACTTTACTAGCTGCATGCCAATTTTCACGTCGACGATCGTACTCTCGCCTACAGGTTCCACCAAATAAATTTCAGCAGGGACACCGCCTTTGGATTCACCTTTGACAACGCTCAAATCCTCAGGTCTTGCCCCGAAGATAAGGTCATTTGAAGAGAGGTTCTTATCGATGGCATTCGCAAGCTGTGAATCTATTTGCAGCTTGAAATCTGAAGCGTCTAGGAAAGTTTCTTCATCTTCGTTGACGAGCACACAGTTGAAAAGATTCATTGGTGGGCTGCCTATGAAACCCGCTACCCAAGTATTCGCCGGCTTGTTGTATAGTTCTTCTGGACCGTTCATCTGTTGAAGCTTGCCTTCATTCAATATGGCGACTTTTTCTGACATCGTGAGTGCTTCAACTTGGTCATGGGTGACATAGATGGTGGTTATGCCAAGATTTCGTTGCAGCCGCTTCAGCTCAGCTCTCATGTAGACACGCAATTTTGCATCAAGATTCGAGAGGGGTTCGTCAAGCAAAAAGACGACCGGGTTTCTGACTATCGCTCTTCCTAACGCAACTCTCTGTCGCTGACCCCCGCTAAGCTCTCTTGGTTTCCTTTGAAGAAGGCCTTGAATTTCAAGCAAAGCTGCTGCATCTTCAACTCGTTTCTTGATTTCCTCTTTTGGAACTTTGTGAATTCTGAGAGGAAATGCCATATTCTGAAAGACTGTCATGTGAGGATAAAGCGCGTAACTTTGGAAGACCATTGCGATGTTTCTATCCCGCGGACTTAGATCGTTGACCAACCTGTCTCCGATAAATATGTCCCCCGAGGTGGCCTTTTCAAGCCCTGCTATAAGACGAAGTGTTGTTGTCTTACCGCAGCCCGAAGGCCCAAGCAGGGACACGAAACTCTTATCCTCAATCTCCAGCGAAAGATTATCTACCGCAACAACTTTCCCAAAGAGCTTGTTGATGCCTTTCAGTGAGACGGACGCCAACATTACTCGGTAATGACGTCGAGGTCACTATGTCTTAAGTTTGAGGTATATTGCGTAAGTACTAATAGTAACAGTCGTCAGTTTTCAGTATGATACGAAGATTTCTCATTAGGTTCGGTTTCAACTCCCGAGGTCAGAACTCTTTTGCGGAATCGGATCCGATCTCTGTGAAGCAATTGCCTTAGCTTCCTGTAATTTCCTTGATTGCATAAATCAGCGAAGCCTCGGAGAGACCAGATCCAACCCAAAATCCCAAAGTCAGAAGTCTTGGCCGAGTTTCTCAATCATCCAAAGCTCGGTAGAAATTTTGATCCAGAAGCCTCTGCAATCGTGAGTGAAAGCAGAAAACGCTAGCTAGTCGAAGACCTCGCAAGATCTACCAATCCAAGCATATTTCATTCGACAAATCACGCTACATGCAGTACAAACTGCCCGACGTTGCACATGGTTGGTGGAATGTCTGTGCTGCGAGGTAGTGGCGGTCCAGCCTCGGAGGCTGCCATTGCGACACGCCCGTTCTAAAACGTTCTAAAACACGTTTTAAAACGTTTTAAAACATGTTTTTGAGCTGTTTACAAACATCCAGGCTAGGGGGCCTAGAGCAGCTCACCTGTTCGCCTTGACTTTCCGATCTAGGGTTGCTAGTTTGTTCAGATCAGCTAGGGATTTGATTAGGAATTTGCCCAACTCTGCTGATAGCGACTTGAAGTATTGGTCAACTATCTTCGGAATAGTTTCTACTAATGAAGTCTGGGTTCTGTAATCCTGCGCTAATGATAGGCGGTGGAGGAGGATTCCCGCCATGAGGCTACTGAACGCGCCCACCATGAGCTCCGCCCCGTCACCCCAGATTGCTTCAATCGCGGCCGGATACTCATTGATGAATAAGGTGAGCTTGGTCTCCGTCTGCTTCAGGATCATCTCTTCCTGCTCAGAGAATTCGTCATTCGTTCTCCTCCTTGCAAAAGAGTACACGAACATAATGGATAGCAGTTCGCTCAGTTTCTGAGGGTTGTCCTGAACTGCGCTGAGGAGCGGCTCCGTAACCTTGCTAAGTGCCAGCGCTGACTTTGTAGGAACCAGTCCCTCGCCTACGATCCAGCGGCCCAACGACGTAACATGCCATTTATGACTTTCCGGATCGTGGTCCACGAATTTCTTGGCGTAAAGACTTTTCAGCGCAAGTGAAATTGTTGACCGGCTACCCGGTTCTCTTTTGAGGAGTTTCCTTCTGTCCGTAAGCCCGGCCACTATTTGCCCAAAAGACGAGGGACCATCCAATAGGACTTTAACGATTACTTCCTCGGTCCAACCTACCACTTTCATGGCGGTCGAATACTTTCCGCCTGCATTTAAAATATGTACAGAGTACATAATTGTGTACCCTTATAAGTCATCCTATGAGAGTAGAATGGTGAACTCAAACTTATGAAAGTAGAATGGTGAAAGATATAATGGCACGTCCACCGAAAATAATTGGGTCGAAACCTTTTGACATAATCTGCGACGCACCGGTTACCGTGGGGCTTCGGACGCTTTCGAATCAGACGGGTCTTTCGACAGGTCTCATAGATATAATTCGCTGGAAGGAATGCGGTGACCCGATTGCAAGAGCTCGTCGGCTTGGACTCGATTCTGTTAACGGACTTCAGACGATTGCGGCTGCGTCAGGACCAGCTACAACGGCCTTGATGATTCCTCGGACTCCGATGGTAAATGGTAGTACGATGACTCATGCTATTCGGGGAATGCGCGCCGTTACCGGAAATGGCCGTGGAGTAGCTGACACGACTACACCGGACGATGCAACAGGGGACAGTCTTGATGATTCGGATTATGCTGATTACGATCCGGCATCTGTTCCGGACAACTACTATACGCCGACCTGGGTGCAACCGACATCGTTCAGCCAAGGTTTGCTTAATCCGTTTGATGCAATGAATCGCCTAGTTACTACGACGTTTAACTCTCGATTCGCGATGAAGGCTGCTGAGTTCGCTCAGGGTCTGGCTCGCAAAATGTTACCTGACCAGAATTTTGAGGTCACCCGACCACGAAACACTAACCTTGACAGCCTCAGGGAACGCGTTGAGAAGTACCTGGAGAAGCAAACGAAACGCACTGAAGTTGAATCAAAGGGCGAGGACTCAGCTGAAGCTCCTCCATCCACACCCACACAGCCGCCCAACCCACCACCCGATAAGCCTATCGTTGAGAAGCAGTCGGATCCACTCACCAAGGAGAAGTTGACTAACCGTGAAGATGAAGATTCTATCGAAAAAACCAGCGGTTGC
>JBEKGM010000060.1:0-16148 GCA_050012795.1 Bathyarchaeia archaeon
CGAGGGTTTCAAAATTCTCATCAATCGACTACTCAAACCAAAGAGCAACAACACAATCAAGCAATCCACAACGATCGCGAGTGCGGTGCTGAAGTCCCCTAAACCTGTCGCGGCTCCGTAGTCGGGGTTATTCAGAACCATAACTGTGGCTATCGTTCCTGGCCCAGCTAGGAGTGGAATTGCGAGCGGGAAGGCTGCGATGCTATCCGCAACCTCCTTGGGCAGCCCCCCCATCTCCCCCTTCTTGGTCCTGGACGTGTTTGCACTCGGGGACTGAGAGGACGCGACGTCCTTAACCGCGAATACGAGGATGAATACTCCACCTGCGATCATAACGGAGTCTAGAGTTATGTGGAGAGCGCCTAAGATGGCATCGCCCAAGTACGCGAATATTAGCAGAACCACTATGGTTACGATAACTGTCTTCCTAGCAATCATACCTCTCTGCCTGGATGTGGCTCCGGCCGTGAGCCCTTGAAAGAAAGGAATAGCCCCGATCGGGTCGAGAATGACGAAGATTGTGATCAGCGACTGGGTAAAGTCCTGCATAATGCCTGTGAAGAACGACAAGCCTTCAACATACCTACCCTAATGGCACGAGGCTAATTCACTCAAGCTACAACTATTATTGGTTTCGTTCAGGTGCAACTCAATTGTCTGTTTCGATGGTGTAGTGATTGTAGGACCTGGTCTTCAGATTGGCGATAACTTCGAAGTCACGGTGGAGAAATAGTCATTCACCGGATGTTCATGTGTGTGGGTCGGCGGTGCGGGCAATTTGAACCATGAAACCATTATCGCGACACACAACAAATGAACAGGTCCTAACGAAGTCAGCAAGAACGTCTCAAAATGAGCTAACCGCATCTTATCTAATCTATGATTCTCTATACGATGTAGCTATTCCTTCTCTATCTTCCTGAGTATATCCTTGCGTAAATACTCCTCCAACTCAGTGGCAAATTTGGTCAATTCTTGGTCCGTCACTTTTTCCAGAAAGACTTGATCTGATTGAGATTCTGAGGCTAATTGCTTTAGATGCGTTCCGAGATCCCTGGAAGTTCGTCGGTATTCCTTTCGATACGACTGGACCTTGACAGCAGAATTGATTTTTGTTATGACCATCGAAGAAGGAGCTACTTTCTCAATCTTCCTTCCGTTGGCTATCTTGAATAAGTCCACGAGATCACGCGAGCGAGCGAATTGTATTTTTCTAGTCAGGATTGCTCGTATTTTTTCACAAGCGATTTCTTGTAATTTGTGGCACAAGAAGTCAATCTTGTCAAAGTAGCCAATGCTGATATTTCCGAATGTCATTGACAATTCTTGTTTGTCGGTATCTTTGAGAGGTACGTGTCGCAATCCTAGCAAACTTGGATATGTCACAAGCTTCTCATCGAATGCGACTGTAACTTTGAGTTTTATTCTAGGCAATTCCGTCGGTGGACTAAGCAGGAAATAACTCATTATTCCACCACTATGGGTTCCAGCGATCCCCGTCGGTGCTTTATCATGCTTGTACCATTCCAGAGAGAGTGTGTTCATGACAGGCACCAATACCTGATTGCGAAAAGCGCGAGTTTGGACTTTAGGTCCAATCCAAGTGAGATCTATATCCTCACTAAATCGATAGTATCCGAAATACGCCTTGACGAGACAAGTTCCACCTTTGAAGACAAGATTCTCCGCTTCACTCAATGATCGTAATTCTCTAAGTATGTATGTGATCCAGATGTCTTTTTCTAGTAAGTCGACAGGCAAATTCTTAATTTGTGAAACATTTTTCAGCGATTCTGCGAATCTTCTAACGCGAATTGGATCGTATTTCACTTCTCTTCAACTCCGAAAGCAGCCGGTCCAGAAAGACTCGATATAGTTGAGGATAGTCATCTAGCGACTTTTCTGCTTGATCAATCAGGTCCCTTCGTCCTGTTTTCAATATAGCGGCTACTACATTTCTTGGGTACTCACCTAATTCTCCGCTTCGTGCACTGAGATATGCAAAATCCAACAGCGTCCTGACTGGGTCGCTATATCTCATCCCTTCGTTAACTCGCAGATTTGATTGGAAGGACGGAATTGAGAGTACTTTGAATTCAACTGCATAGTCCGCAAAAAACACTTTACGACGAAGTATTCTCTTTTTCGTGATGATAGTTATCGTCGTCAAAGACTGTTGCTCCCAAACACCCGCAAGCTTCAGAGCCGTGGCTAACCCAAAGTACCAGTCTTTGCCAAGTTTCACGTCACACGCGCGTGCCATAATTCGTAACGGATCCTCTTGAATCGTATGCAAATCACGCTCATCTCGATTGCGAACATAATAGATCCCTTGGAACAACACTGGTTCGAGTATCCCATCGCGCTTGAGACTAACTAGTGCTGATCTAGGATCCATCTTGAAATCTGCAGCTACTTTCTTGACATCATCACTAGTTACAATTCGCCCAAATCTCAACAGTAATGCATTATACACTTTGCCGGTTTTGCTAGCGGCTAACATCTTGTAATGGCACCCTCATATCACGTCGTTCAATCAACATCTTTATTGAAATTATGACACGATATAAGGCTTATGATTCAACAGTCGAGCTCATAGTAAGCATGATCTTGCGTATGAGTCTCACCTCATTGATGCGCAACTTGTGATTACGCTTAGACTACGAAACCTTGCAGCAAGATCCCCAGAGGACCCTAGGCTGGAACAACCAGCGAGAACGTCTCAAAATGAGCTAACCGGATCTTATCTAATCGATGTTTCTCTATACGATAAGTGTAACTTGGGGTGCCTTTTGCTGGCAGCCAGGCGGGTAACCTTGCTTGCAGAGTATCGGAGAGCGTTGACTAGGTTAAGCGGCTTTCTTCTTTTGCAGCAAGTTTCGTACAGCGTCCAATATGTTCTTTCTTGTGACTTCAATTGAATGAATTCCTGTGTCTATTCTCAGATCGTAAATGCTGAGATCTGAGACATCAATCCCATAGTAATTCTTGTAGCGTACTCTCTGAATCTCTTCGCGAGCCAGTGTCTCATTTTTCGCAAACTCGAACGAAACGTGATCGCGCTGTGCTATCCTATTGAATCTGACAGAGTCTGATGCGACCAGGAGCAATTTGATATCAGCCT
Source organism: Bathyarchaeia archaeon (assembly GCA_050012795.1). Lineage (GTDB taxonomy): Archaea > Thermoproteota > Bathyarchaeia > 40CM-2-53-6 > 40CM-2-53-6 > FEN-987. Next base: position 3,125 of record JBEKGM010000060.1, read on the forward strand.
CGCCCTTCACCATCCAAGCGGCGAGCTGTGCGTCAATTACGACGCTTCCGCTCTTCGCTTCTTCACGAGTTCTCTCATCGATGAGGTGGTCAACTTCAGGATTATTTGCGGCGTATCGGCTAAATGATTCGAGGGACATTCCTCTCTGTTTGGCGAGTTCCCTGAACAGCTCACCAGCGCAGACGTATCTTAGGTGTAGATCTTCAGCAAGCGCTCTAGCATAAGTTGACTTGCCGGTTCCATGAGGGCCACTTACGGTTATGACCGACCCCCGCAACCTCAGTCTACTCGCGTCGCTTGGATGATAGCGGTCCGAAGGCAGTTATGACAGAGCGAGCCACCGTATGGTCGCGACGGCCTTTTACTTGATTTTGGAGTCTGTCTGCGTGAAGTTACTCCGTGGAGAAGTGTCCCACATGAGGTACATCTTCCTCCGCTGTAGGCACGACGGGAGTAGTGGATGGTCTTCTTGCCTCCAGGCAAGATCAGATGCCTACTTCTTTTGCTTTTAGTGCGTAAACCGCGACGAGGCATTCAGTTTTCACCCATTCCTATTCCAAATAATCGCATCATCGGAAAGTTCACAGCGAAAGAACTCAGGAAGTACCAGGACACGAAATTAAGATTTATGCCAGCGATTGGGAGCTGCCACGGCGAAATTGCCACTATCTGACCCGCGAAGACCGCGTTGAAGAGGTACCATAGAAGGAGGAATGGAACGAAAGTTACTGCAGTGACTTTGAACTGTTCCATGCTCGCTTTGGATTGTAGCTTCATCATAGCCTGCTGCTTCTTCATGAGCTTGGATAATGTCTGATTGTCGTTTGCCTTTTTGGCAGCGTCCACCTCTTTTCGCCAGGCTTGAAACTCTTTAGCCGTTTTCCTAATCATGTCGTAATCCACAAGAAGCTTGGCAGCCGTAGAGGAGGTTAGACCGAGAAGCATAGCGAGACCGATAACGAAGATAGTTGACTGTGGGATCTGACGGTACGGTTTGAGGGCGACCTTCACGTCCTCCACTATGAATCCGGTGCCGAACCAGCCTGTTGTCTGATTCGAAGCTGACGATGTTGCGCTCGAAGAGGTAACCGTCGAGGTAATCGTCGAGACCTGATACGGCATCGCCGCCGAGGACTGCGCAAATACTCTATGGGACATTGAGATGACTACACCGGACGCGATAAGGACTAGCAATAGAGAAAGAGCTAATTTCATTCGCATTATGAGACCCATCCATCAGTTTGGTTCCTAATTGTTTCCGACAGTTCTCCTATCTCGAAGGAATTCCTTCGAAAGTGCTGTAGAATTTTGGGATTATTCACCGAGAATACCTCTGGCTGCCGGATAAAGCTCGGTTATTCGCTCCTGAACGAGTATCTGGTAGTACTGCTCAATGATGCCTACTGTCAGTAAGATGCCCGTGCCCGATCCGAATGCTCCTAGAAAATCTGCACCGCCAGCAATCACACCGATTAGAATTGCGCCTAGAATTGTCACCGTAGGGATGTACCGTTCAAGCATTTGTCTGATGGGTATCTCTGATCTTCTGAACCCCTCAATTTGCATTCCCGAGTCGAGGAGTTGTCTAGCCACGGCAGCTGAATCCATACCTCCCACTTCCACCCAGGTAACTGCGAAGAACACGCATGCAACTGTGAGAAGGATTAGGTAGACAATGGCTCTTATCGGGTCCTGCGCGACAAGAGCAATGCTCCGCGGCGGCACAACATAGTACACCAAACCACCTGACGGTTGATATTGTTGTCCTTGAATTACGAATTTGCCGATTAGGTTAAGCCAGAAGTTACTGTTAGTGTTGTTGTACTTTTGCCAAATGAGTTGACTGATGAAGTAAATGTTGCCAAAGAGGGCGGCTGCGAATATGACAGGGATGTTTGATACGTAAAATAGCTTCAGCGGGAACTTGCCTTTGAAACCTCGGTAACGGGCGTAAGATACGGGGATTTCAACGCGCATCCCGTTGAAGTAAATTATGATGAGGAAGACGCCAATTGTCGTTATGAACGCTACCATGTCAGGTAGTCCTTGAGTTCGAGCGAACATCGCCTTGATATCTTGTCTTCCGACTAAGCTTTGACCAAAAGCTATGAGTGCTCCAAGGTAGTGCCCGTCAGCCATTGGACCCATAGGAGCCATGGAATCCCACCATATGGTTGAAGCCACACCTGCAGCAATGAATAGACTAATTCCACTACCAAGTCCCCAGCCTTTCTGGAGCAACTCGTCAAGCAGCAGCACAATGAGTCCAGCTCCAACCAGTTGGAGGAGAATCACTACCTCAGTGGTACCTGCAAGTGTTCCGTATGTTCCTCCAAGGATGTAAGCCAGCGCTTCAAACACCGTCATCACGACCGACAGAATCTTACTGGCGCTTGTGAAGAGCGAGCGATCCTCAGGGTTGTTCATGTCAAGATTGATCATCTTCGAGCCCGCTAATACTTGAAGTATCAGCCCGGCCGTGACGATCGGTCCGATGCCGAGTTCCATCAGCGTGCCACGATTTGATGCGAAGATGACTCTCAAGGCTCCAAGAGGATCATTGATTCCTGCTGTCGATACCCCATACAGGGGAACCTGCGACATCACGAAGTAAACTATGAGCGCGATAACGGTCCAGAATATTTTTTCGTTAAAGGCAACTTTTCTATCGGGCGATTTAATGTCTGGGAAGAATCGTGCGATGGGTTTGAAGAGTTCGATGAATCTGACCATCAATTTTCACTGGTTTTCTCGGTCATCGCGTCTCCACCAGCTTCTTTCAACTTTCGTAGAGCGCTTTCCGAACATTTTCCGACTTTCACATGCAGGGCTTGCGATATTGATCCGGTTCCAAGAAGTTTAGCATATCCGAGCTCTCGAAGGTCAACAACAGGCATATTATTTTCCGTCTTCAGTCTATTCTCTCGAGTTAGCTGAGTTACGAGTCCTGTGAGCTGGACCAAATTTAACGAACGCTCTCGTCGTCGCTTCTGAGCGACTGAGATGAAACCTTTCTTTCCAGCATACCTCATTTCGGAATATTCTTTCGTCCGGATCAGCCGCGAACGTTTATGTCTATATCTGCCAGCTTGGCCGGAGCCCCCGCGCATTCCGCTTCCGCGATGTTGACCCGAAGTACCCCATCCGTGAGTCCTTGATCCTCTGAGACGCCGCACTTTTCGTTGTCGTGTTGCCAACAGTATTTCCTTCAATAGCTCATGAGAGCATGCGACGCTGTCAGGGTCAAACTGCTGAAAATAAAGGTAGTGTTATGGGGTGAGAACTATTTTTCCGCAGTTTCCTGTACCGACGAGTGTCATGGCTTCTTCAAGTTTTTCAAGGTTCATTCGGTGCGTTATTAGCGGGTTGAGGTTGAGTTTTCTGGTTTTCAGGAGATTTTCCAAGCGATACCAGGTTCTGAACATTTCGCGGCCAACGATACCTAGGACATGAGTTTCCTTGAAAATAATATCATCAGCTATGTTCAGTAGCACCTCCCTTGAGGGTATACCGAAGAGAACTACTGTACCGCCATTTCTTACTGATCTAAACGACTGTCTTATGGCGTGATCGTTACCCGACATTTCAAGCACTACCCCCGCACCGTGGCCATCGGTGTTTTTGTGAATCTCTTCGACGGGATCAGTCATAGTCGAGTTAATCACCAAGGATGCGCCCATCTCCTGCGCGATCTTCAGTCTGAAGTCGTTTATGTCTAATGCAGTAACCGTCAAGGCTCCTGAAAGGTTCGCGAGAGCGATCGCACACAATCCTACCGGACCGCATCCAAAAACAGCAACGTGACTTCCTGTTGACTGTGTGGCGTACACAGCATGGACTGCATTACCTAACGGTTCTAGAATTGAGGCAGTTTCAAGTGGGATCTCTTTGGGAATCGGCCATGCGTTCTGGGCAGGAATGCAGGCGTACTCTGCAAACGCACCGTCGACGTCGACTCCGACTATCGCTAGTCTCTCGCAGATGTGGGAATTCCCGGTTCGGCATTGATAGCACGTACCACAACCGATGTGGCTTTCAGCTGCTACCAGACTCCCCTTGAGGCTCGCGTCTACCTCGTTTCCTGTCTCCACAATTTCGCCCGCAAATTCATGACCGATGATACGGGGAGGTTTGACGTGTTCCCGCGCCCACTCATCCCATCGGTAAATGTGATAGTCAGTCCCACAAACAGACACGGCCTTCACTCTTACAACAACATCCCATGGGCCAGGCTTGGGCCGCTCTACGTCGATAAGATTTATCCCCGGTTCGGGTCGTAGCTTAGCAAAGGCTTTCAAACAAATTCATGACAAATTACCGTACGAGGCCCTTTATGTGTTGCTGGCTCAAGTAAACCTCATATCCGTCTGACTAGGTGTTCCGCTTTGAGTACCTTTGTCGCTGAAATCAGTCAAGCGTGATCCGAGAAGCTTCCTACGTGAGGAATACAATCGACTTGTCTCGGACGATCTAGATTGGAGGATACGTACCCTTGCCACAAATAGCGGGCCGTGGTCGGTAATCTCAGGCAAGAGAGTGTTGGTCCTGTGTTCGAATAACTACCTGAACATGACTAATCACCCACTAGTGAAGAAAGCGGCAGTTGACGCGATTGAAAAGTACGGTGCTGGATCTGGTTCGGTTCGGGCGATTGCGGGTACGATGTCTCCCCATGTCGAACTGGAGAGAGCTCTTGCCGATTACAAAAGAACCGAAGCTTCGCTGGGGTATTCCACGGGTTTTGCGGCAAATGCAGGGCTGATTCCCCAGCTAGCCGGTGAAGGAGATCTCATAATTAGCGATGAACTTAACCATGGAAGCATTATAGACGGGGTAAGGTTATCCCGGGCCGAACGCGCCGTCTACAAGCATGGTGACGCAGAAGATCTCGGACGCGTTCTCGATGAAGCAGAGAAGAAGAGTTACAAACATATCCTCATTGTAACGGACGGGGTGTTCAGCATGGATGGCGATATTGCCCCAGCTGATCGAATTGTGGAGTTGGCTGAGAAGCATGGCGCTATGACTTACATAGATGACGCTCACGGTGATGGAGTGTTGGGGGAAGTTGGGCGAGGCATAGCATCTCACTTCCATATTGAAGGAAGGGTTGACGTCGAGATGGGTACATTCTCGAAGGCTTTTGGAGTGGTGGGCGGTTATGTTGCAGGTTCTCGTGATCTGATTAATTACGCATTGAACAAGTCGCGAACCTGGTTGTTAAGCGCATCACACCCTGCCAGTATCGCAGCCTCATGCAAGGCTAGCCTAGACGTTGTCCAGAACGAACCCGAACATTTGCGAAATCTCTGGAATAACACCCGATACTTCAAAGAGGGTTTGAAGAAGTTAGGTTTCGATACTGGATCTAGCAAGACGCCGATTACTCCCGTTATGGTCAGGGATAGTTCTAAGGCGAGAAGGATGAGTGAGATGCTGTTCGAGGAGAACGTGTTCGCGTTACCCATCATCTATCCAATGGTCGCTCGTGACAAAGCAAGAATTCGGACGATCATGAATGCTGGTCACTCCGCTCAGGATCTAGATTACGCCCTGAAGGCTTTTGAGAAGGTTGGAAGGGCTCTTGGCGTAATTTGAGCTGCTAAGTAACCCAGTCTTTCGGAGTAACGATCCCGTAAGTGCTACGAAGCGCTTCGTAGACAGCGTATGCCATCGAGCCTAATGTGCTGGTTGATCCGTAACTCCTAGTCCAGCAGTCCTTTACGCCCGCTAATGTGAGAACAGTTTTAGGAGTTTCTCCTCCGACTAGACCGAGTCCCCTAGGGCCTGGGATTATTTCTATGCCGACACTTCCACATTTTCCTTTAACGCGAAAAGGTATGGAATGAGCTTGACCGCATCCGCACTCCCAACTACCGCAGCCTCGCTTGATTGGCACGACATCAAGCTTGGCCTGCAACGTAGCTTTATCAATTGCACTTCTCACTTGCCTTGCCTTGGCTCCGCCGACGCCCAAGAATCCAGTTCCGTTTCCGACCGCGACGATCGCTTTGAAGCGAGATTTCTCTCCAGCGTCAGTTTGCTTCTGTACGAAGCCTATCCCGAGGACTTCCTGCTTCAATCCGGGTAGAAGTACGTCGACGATTTCTGGTTCTTTTATCTTTAATCCTTGTGTGAAGATGTCTTCGAGGGAAACGATCTGCCCGGCCTGGACCATTCTGCCGACTTTCGTTTTCGGAATCCAGCCTGCTTCCGGTCTCTGAGTTTCTGTTGCCTGCGCCATGCTTACCGTCTCCTGACTAGTTTGTGTGCTTCGATATATTCATCGAGATGAGCTGCACTGCGAAATGCTCCACCTTTCGACATGAGAGATAGTTTTCGATATACGTCAGTTGTTATGAAACGTTTGTCGCGCAGTCCCCGTAATTTGCGACGGATTGAGCGAATTCTGACAACCCACTCTGATTTACCTGGCTTGAGTCCGCCTTTCCTGTGGCCAGGTCCTTTATGACGTCCCGCCAAGAGCTCCTTTCTTCGTGTTCTTTTTCTGCCTCTGCTAATTCCAGTCTCAGGCAGTTTGGCAATGCTTCCTTCGTGTATAAGTTTGCGGATTTCTTCGCGAGTAATTGCTGACGCGACTCTGTCCGTGTCATCAGGATCAATCCAGACCCTGGTTGTTCCAACTTTGAGTATCTCGGCTGCCAGCCTCTTTTGACCTCCTAGGCTCATTTAGTTTCCTTCACCTTGCGGTTTCGATTCTTCCTTTCCAGATTCGGGCTTTGCTGCTTCTGTCTCTTTCTTCTCTTCTTCAGAGGACGCGGTTACTGCGGTGACTGCCTCCTTTTTCGGCCCTGGGTTAAGAACATGGATGCCTCGTCGTTGAGCTTCGTCGAGTATTAGAAGACGCTTATTCTCTCCTACCGTGTGGGCAATTCTCGCTACGTAGATCTTCGGATCGATCTGTTCCAGGTCCTGTGGTCGTCGAACCATTACTTCTCTCATCCCTGATGGGTGAAGTCCTCTTATGGAGGCTGGTCGTGCGTAGCCGATCTTAACGACAGGCGGCCACCCTTCCTTGCTACGCCTAACACGGCTTGACTTCCCGCGCGCGCTTCGCCATGATGGCTTCACTCGCTTGTACCGCCAGCTTTCTTCTCGAACGAATTTCGGCCGCGCGTAGGTCTTCATTTACATGCCTTCCGATTTTTCGAAGATGTATACTCCATCGAGGAATACGCGTTGATCCTTTTCGAGGATTCTCGTTCCTGTCTGAATATTCGCAGCAGTCTGGCTGACATCTTGCAGGTTACTGCCCTGGACATGAACTTCGTCTCCAACTACTTTGACTTTCGCTGAGCCGACAATTCTGATAATTCTTGGGGTCTTCTCTCCAGTAAAGTTCTCTATTGTCAGGTTCCTTTCTTTCTCATGAACTTTAATGGTGACGGGAAAATGCGCGTAGACTATTTTGAGCTTATACGTATACCCCTTTGTTACTCCGCGGATCATGTTTCGCACGTGGGCTAACGCGGTTCCCACCAACGCGACCTCACGTTTGCGCGCCCAAGTACTGTAGACTCTAAACATTGTTCCTTCGATGGCAAATTGAACTGGCAAGTGTGAAAAGTCTTCTTCGAGGACTCCTCTTGGCCCTGTTGCCTTTACTAGTCTACCGTCTACGGATAATTGTACGCCTTGTGGAATCTCCAGTGTTCTTTCTGCAAGTTCAACAAGTACCATTCAGTTCACCCTACATGTACTTCTTGAATCCTAAGCTTGGAGCTAGTTCGCGGAAGCATTGCCTGCAGAGCATCAACCCGTATTTTCGTATCACTGGGCCATATTGTCCGCAGCGACGGCATGGCCTGCTGCCTTTTCCGTATTTTCGGATTTTCTTTGCTTTGATTTTCGCCATTAGATTATGCTCCTCTGATTTGTATTCCGAAATTCTCTGTGACGAACTTGATTGCGTCATCTTTTGAAATGCGATGGGACTTCCCGATTGGAGCTGGTCGAATACGTCGTCGCTTGATTCTGAAGCCTGGACGCTCGAGAGTTCCGATTATGTCCATGCCAAATATGCCAAGCTCTGGCACGTATTTCGTGCCTGGAATCTCAATATGCTCCTTCACGCCGAATGCAAAGTTTCCATTCTCGTCGAAGCTTGATGCTTTGAGTGAGTTACTTACGGCTTCGAGTCCTCGTTTGAGAAATGCGGTGGCCTGTTCTCCTCTGAGGGTAGTCAGGCAGGAAATGGGCTCGCCTTCTGTGATGCCGAAGTCTTTGAGGGTTCGTTTAGCCTGCTTGGTACAAGGTTTCTGGCCGGTGATGTCCACAAGTACCTTCCTAGCTTTTTCTAATTCTTCGCCTGATTTTCCAACGCAAATATGAACGGTTACCTTAGCCAGTTTTATGGTTCTCATGGGATTCGTCGGTTGAGGTGTCGGTTCGGTTACGGTTTCCATGAGCTCATGCAGCCTCCAGTTTGATTGCCGGTTTATCAGTTCCCACAACGAACGTGTAGTTGACGATTGTGTCAAACTTGCTTCCAGTCTTATCTTCTATGGTGACCATGGCAGGTCGTGTGGCCGTTCCGTTCTGTAGCTCCACTATTTTTCCACTCTTTCCAGCGTTTCGACCTGCGACTACTAGTGCAAGGTTTCCTTTCTCGAATTTGATGTGACTGAGGATTCGTTGCGTGGGCAGGCTAACTCGGAGAGTGTCGTTAGTTCTGTATGGCGGCGCGGTCTCGTCCTTTGGGGCGATGACATTTCTTCCGTCGTGAACTCCGAACTGAACTGTGCCTTTAGGTGCAGTCTTCTTGTCCATGACCTTGCAGAGTTTGAATTTCGCTTCGTCTTTTGGTATTCGCAGTACTGTTAGCCCCTGCCTTTCGACCGGCAAGATACGATAAGCGAGGTTTGCGTCTGCGAGCTCGATGACATCCATCAGGCCTACGGAGTAGTTTTCATCGTATCGAGTGCGACCGTCAACCTTCACTTTTCCTTGCGAAAGGATCCGGACGACTTCCCGACGGGTCTTAGCCACATGCAATGCGTCGCGCAATATTACGCATAGTGGCAAACATGATCTGGTTGCATGCGCGCCTGGATTAGGTTTCGGTGCCCATGCCGCCTCTTTCCGATGAATTGGCCAGTACGATGGGGCTGGCAGTCTTTTTAGGTGTCTGGCTCCTCCTTTACTTCCCACTCTTAAGCCTCCTCTTGCGAATTCTTAGCCGTTGCGACGACTCTAATCGAGTCAGCTCGCCATTTATCATCAAGGTTGAGTTTGGTGATCATTACTTTGGAGCTGTGAACAGAGACGTTTGCTGAAGTGCCAGCGACGTTTTCGCGAGAGACGCCCTCAACGAAAAGGCGCTGTCGTTTTGTATCGATTTGGGTTATCTTCCCTTCGATTCCAGCGAAGTCGCCTCTGAGAATTTTGACGGTATCGCCTTTTCTGACTGGATATGAATTACGTCCTTGACTCGTCTTCAGTTCTGTTGATAATGAGGCAGATAGAATTCTGCGTCTTCTATTTGCGTGAGTATTGTATAGTGCCGCTCTTTGCTTGGAAGGCTTAGTGGAGAGGGTTCTCGTCATGCCATCACGCTCATATGATTATGCTTGCAAGATTGGCTACTCTAGGCCATCGTTCCGCGGCTTCTTTAGCGACTGGACCACGTATTTCTGTTCCCTTTAACTCTCCCTCCGGAGTCATAATCACCGCGGCGTTGTCATGAAATGCTAGCCTTGTTCCATCTGGCCTCTTGAACAATTTTCGTTGACGTACAACCACTGCGGGAAACATTTGTCGACGAAGGTCAGGGGTCCCCTTTGATACGGAGACCATTACCATGTCGCCCACACATGCAGAGGGAACTCTTCTCAGTCTGCTATGGTAGCCGATTACTTGGATTACTTTAAGTTCTTTCGCGCCGGTGTTGTCGGCGCAGTTGACACGACTTCCATTCGGAAGACCACGAGAGACATGCGGCCGGTACTCTACCATTCCTTTGGCGCTGACTGCACGTGTTTTAGGTCCCGGCATCAGTTCTCACGAGGCGCTGCAGAACGGAGCTTGCAGCAAATTAAGGTTACCTTTTGGATTGTCTTGTCTTTTGGCGACTTTTCAGCATAATCATCGATATGTTGGATGAGGATTTTCAGTCGTGAGACAATATTGGATGCTACTTTTTTGTAACTGTGACCAGGAGGTTAATGTCAAAGCAACGGCTGTGAACGTAGTCAATGACAGAAGTCCGGAATTCGTCGAAAATTACTTTAGGAAACGTACACAATTATGAGATCCATCAGATTCGTGCCAGTATCGTTTGTGTATACAGCGTCGTTTAATCTTCTGAAGACGCTCGAAGAGTTGTGCAATCTTAGGGATTCAACGAGATCTACGCCAGCCTCTGTAGCCTGCTCCATAGTGTAGCCGTCAACGATTGCACCCGCAATATCAGTTGGTCCGTCAGTTCCATCGGTAGCCACGGAGGCGAGGGTGATTCTCCTGCTTCCCGCTATTTTCATTGCTGCTGCCAATGCGAGTTCTTGATTTCGCCCTCCCTCTCCATGACTCGCCGGGATGGTTACGGTCGTTTCGCCGCCGGCAATAATGACGACGGGGGGCTTGAATGGTCTCTCGTTCTTCTCGACTTCTTTGGCGATGCTGGCCAAAAAGATACCTGCATCCTTTGCCTCGCCCTCGACACTAGTTGAGATCGTCATCGAACGTAATCCAAGGTCACTTGCCTTTCTCTCAACCGCTCTACAGAGCATCGAATTGTCGGCAAATACAACATGGTGTTCCCTCACACCTATTCGCCGGAAATCGGCTGCTTTAGGAGTCTCCTGAAGAGGGTCCACTCTGTCAAAGTAGTCTCTTACTGAAGCGGAAATTCTAGACCAGAGATCATATCGCATCAGGACATTCTTGGCATCTGAAAACGAAGTTGTATCGGGGACAGAAGGACCCCAGGGAACACCAGCCACCTCATCAACCGCGATAAAGCTTAACACCTCGGCGGGATGGATAAGCATGGCGAGTTTTCCACCGCCAACTTGTGAGAGATGTTTCCGAACCGCGTTCACATCCTCGATTGGCGCGCCTGAATTCAATAGAAGCCTGCAAACCTCACCAGCTTCTCTTATGGTGATCGTATCAGGAGGAAGCATAATCAACGAAGAGCAACCACCGGTGACGCAGACAATCACGAGGTCATTTTTCTCCGCATTTGTGGCCATCCGCACAATTTCGTTCGCTCCTTTCACGCTCGTTTCGTCGGGTAGCGGGTGACCTCCTTCAATCACCTTAATTCTGTTCGTTTTGCAGCCCCACCCCTTCTTCTCGACTACGATACCGTCGCTAATTCTGTCTTGAAGAGCATCTTCAACTGCGGAGGCGACGAAGGTAACCTGTTTCCCTGCCCCAATGACAAAGATTTTCCTGATGTTTCCCAGTTCGTATTTCAGCGCGCCAACGCTAAGATCGCGTGCAACCTTAATCTGTTCCCTAACGAGCCTGTAGGAGTTTACCTGTTCAATAGCGCTTTCAATGATTCTTAGAACTATCTCTCTTCCGGAAGTATTTCCGTGAGACGTAAGCGCTTGCCAATTGCGCACTATCATCGTACTAGACTCCGACTGGCAACACATACAGTCCACCTGGGACCACTGCCATCCTCAAATCCTTTGCCTGCGCTAATTTTCCCGTGGCTTATGCTAATAGGCTGCGCATTCTGTGGGGTGAACACCTTTGCTCTTCGAGGTGCCCTTAGGTATTTTTCGCCGTAGGGCAGCCTTACCAATTAGACCACGATCAAAGTGGCTTGCGATAGTTCGTTCCCGCGTAGGTTGCGGATTCGCCGAGTTCTTCCTCTATCCTCAATAGTTGATTGAATTGGGCAACCCTTTCGCTCCTTACTGGTGCACCGTTCTTGATCTGGCCAGCGTTTATCCCTACTGTTAAGTCGGCGAGCCATGTGTCTTCGGTTTGAGCTGACCTTTCCGATACAAGGACTCCATATCCATTTCTGAAAGCGCATGAAGCTGTATCCAAGGCTTCGCTTAAAGTTCCTATTTGGTTCACTTTCAGGAGAACAGTGTTTGCGGCACCTATCTTGATACCTTTCAAGAGGCGATTCATGTTCGAGACGAAGAAGTCGTCGCCTACTATTTGGATCTTCAGCCTCCTCGTGATCTCAGCGAACGCTTGAAAGTCATCCTCGTAGAACGGATCTTCGATTGACTTGAGCGGATAGGTTTTCACCAATCCCTCGTAGACTTCCATCAGTTTCTCTCGGGTGATTTTCTTTCCCATGTATGTGTATTTTCGCGTTCGCCTGCTGTACAGGTGCGTCGCGGCGGCGTCTAATGCTAGAATGAACTGTTTTTGATACCCCTCCTCTTCGATCGCCTTCAATATCACATCATAAGCTTCTCTTGGATCGCTTGGTCCCGGAGGCGAATAGGATCCTTCGTCTCCGGTATTCAGGGAGTACTTTCCATATTTCTTAACCAGCAATTCTCCAAGCGTGTGGTACACTTCGGAGCCCATGCGCATGGCTTCGGCGAAACTCTTGGCACCGATTGGCATCACGTTGAACTCTTGAAAATCAAATTCTGTAGCGGCTAGTTTTCCGCCGCATATGTAGAGGAACATTGGTACGGGCAAGACGTGTGCATTAGGTCCGCCGACGTACCGGTAGAGTGGGAGTTCAAGTGAGTTTGCGGCTGCTTTTGCAACGGCCCATGATGTCGCTGTCATTACGTTGCCTCCGATCTTTGATTTGTTTTTCGTGCCGTCTCGGTCTATCAATGCTTTGTCAATTCTTCTTTGTTCTCTTACGTCGATACCTTTGAGCAAAGGCGCGATTACGTCGTTCACTACTTTCACTGCGTTTTGAACACCCAATCCGTGGTATCTTAGCCCCCGGTCTCTGATTTCGGCGGCTTCGTAGGTTCCTTTTGAACGACCAACGGGTGTGTCAGCACGTCCATACGCTCCGCCCTCGGTCACAACATCAACTTCTACCGTAGGGTGACCTCTGCTATCC
>JBEKGM010000061.1:0-33347 GCA_050012795.1 Bathyarchaeia archaeon
AGCCTTGACCTGAAACACTCCCTTGATTACTTGACACAGTCAAGTAGTATTGCTGGTTGTACTGAGCGATAACTGTGTGAGGAGCATTCATCTGAACGGTCAGCGAAGAGCCAGTTTGACTCATACCTCCGTCTACGGTCCACCCGCTGAAGGCAAGTTGACTGCCACTATTCCCCGGAACCACCTGAGATGGAATCGAGATTACCGTCGAGGTGCTCGCATTGAACCATCCGCTTCCTTGGAGGGGCGGAACATTAGAGGGTTGAGTGTTTAGGGAGAGGTAGTATTGAAGCTGGTACACCGCCGTCACTGTTTTAGCCGCATTCATTGTCACCGAGCCCGTCAGGCCACTGCCTGAGTAGTCCCCGGTCCAATTTGAGAAAATATATCGAGTGTCCTGAGAGACTTGAATGATATTTTGATTTGCAGTAAATGAAGCGGAGCTTCCCTGCGTAAATTGACCGCCACCACTAACCGCATTCGATAGGGTTGATGGGTTTGCGTTCAGAGTCAGCTGATATTGTTGATTATAGCCGTAATTTCCGTAGCCGTAGCCATACGAATATGGATACGAGCTGGAAGAATATGGATACGAACCGTAATACCCGTAGTATGAACTATAGTACGGGTAGTAATAAGAGTAGTATGGGTAGTAATAGTAACTGGAAGAGTAACCTCCCCACCCACCCCATCCACCCCCCCAATTGCAGTTGGAATGGTGACAGTGATAGGCATACACTTGGCCAGTGTTCCCTAACAGAAATGCTAGTCCCACAACTATGACGAGTACGCCCACGGAAACCTTAGCCCAAGCCGAACTTCGCATGACTCAAACCATCTTAATGGTCAATAAAAACCTAACTACAACGTGTAGTCGCTTATAATCAGCACTCTTAATCTCGACTCATCTTTTGCGTATGCCAGGAATCGTATCAAGTCGGTCATCTGAATGAAATGAGGAGCTCATTGAAGAAGAGTAACGCATTCGCTTTTCTTCTGTAAGGAGATAATGTAAACGTCCCTCCATTAACGTCCGGTAATGAAGTCCGGCGCAACCGCACCTGAAACAACTTGGATTCGAGTCCGTTCGTGTGAGAAGAAGATCCCGCGGCATCTTCAAGGTAGATCTACCGCCTCAAGCAGAGAATCAAATCAGAGTACCAGACGACATTCGTGAGAACAAGTCCAATTGCATTCTCCAGGAGAGGTGCGCTCCTAAAGAGGTCACGGACGCTTAGTAACATTGTTGACACGTAATCTGGACATGATCAAATCTGCTACCTTGTCCGGGTTCGGAACGTCGGCCATTTCTGCGACTATGTTTTCACCAGGCTCCGTCCCGCGAACCAAGCCGTAGCCACTCTTTGTCACAGGAACAACGTCTCCATACCTCGCCAATCGACCCACAAGACTCTGCGAAACCTGCACATCACTAATAGACGAAAACGGAATACGCCGAACACTACGACGCAACAACTGCTTCTGCACGACAACATCAGAATCAGTAATCAAATACGTGAACGAGTTCCTACGAACAACACCAATCAACACACCCAAGGCCCCTAAGCCAACCAGTCCCAACGCCGCATATCTGAGGAGAAAACCAGCAGATGGAAATGGAAACTCGAAAAGAAAGTTCACACCGTAAACTACGAGACCCAACAATACTACGACAAAACCCTTCCAAGCGAACGGCACAAAACTCGGCTTGATTCGGATGCCTTCTTTCGATTGAGCCGGCAAAACCTTTCGGTTAAAGTCGCAAAGTTGCTCGGATAAGGTTTTCTGTTCCCGATCTCAAAAGAAATGATAAGTTTCTGCAGTCATCACACTTGTCGCCACACTAGGTGATTAGTCTCGTGGAGCCTCGGGCCGGGTTTGCTTCCAAGACTCCGCAACCGCTTTTTGTTAATCAAAAAGCTTAGAGGGACTCCCAGACGCATCAGAACGAGGCTATCACATATTTATGAGAAACAGGGTGGTTGCAAAGTATGGTGCTTTGGCCTTCCATGGGTCACCTAAGAAGATGCTAAGGATGCGCTGCAGTAGAATTAGTTATGGAGGCTACGTTGATGTAATTGCCAGGGCACGCAGCTCCGGTGGAGCTAAGATTGCTACCTCGGTTTAGTTGTCCGCTCACCGATACCCATGTTCCAATGGAAGGATATGATGACGGCAACTGCTGCAACGTGTAATATTGGTTGGATACTAATCCTATGGGACTGTATACTGGAATTACGAGTATCACACATGAATTTGCATTCTGATATAGGACTCCGACACATTGAACCGTATTGTTCATAGTTAGCGAAGGACATTGCAACTGATTGTAGTTACCTGGTGAATTGAAACCGCAGTTACTGTTGTAGTAACAGTTGGCATAGTTGAAGTAGTAGTTGTTAGAATTAACTTGCATAGTTTCAACACTTGTTGCGAGTGGAGACCCGTTGGTGTATCCGTTATAGGTACCGAAATAGATGGAGATTGAAACCTGTAATGCATGCCCAGTGACTTGGGGTGGAACGCTGAATACAAGCCGCCCCGTGTAGATGTTTGTTCCATAAGCGGAGGATAATGCGGCACCCACTGAACCCACACGAGCATTTGTTGAAGTATCGATTGCGGTGCCCACAGCATATAATTGACCACCGACGAACAGACACGTCACTGATACAGGCACTACGACCCCACTGGTATAGTAGTTGTACTGCGAGGCAGTGTAGGCGATGGAACTGGGTTTTATACTACACGTATCGGCTGAAACCTGATCAATACTACCTACTGCAACCGCTGCCATAATGAATACCAACAACATAATTCTGAAATAAGTTCTCATGACAAACACTAGTAAACATTGATACATACACTTGGATATATACAGATATCGGTTCACGAAACGAGATTTACTCTCTTACGATAACACTAATCGTGCCACACAACTTTCAGATAACCGAAACGCTAACAATGCCGTCTGCCATGACAACGATTTCAACAACTTTCGTCCCTGCATATTCTGGCCTCGGCTTGACTGGCAAAGCCTTTGGGACACTATCAATTCTAGTGATATGTATTCTGGCTGTCGTGACAGTATGGATTGCATTGAAATCGAAAACCTCTCACAAGCCAAAACAAGCCAAAACAAGCCACCACGGTCGCTCAACTCTGCCACCACATGAACGAACGGCGGCTGCCGAGGGGATAAGGCTATATGGGTATAACGTTAAATATGTAACCTTATATAGCGCTGAGACCTCTATTTGATTGGTGTTCTTTGTTTGAAAACGTGTAGATATTGTAATAAACAGAATGCGGACAATAATAATTACTGCAACTCGTGTAGAACTGTGCTGAGTAGTTTTCCTGACCAACCACAACGAGGGCAATGTCTGATATGTGGAACCCAAAGTGCTGCTGACGCGCGCTTCTGCGGCTTTTGCAGTTCACCGCTAGTCAGATACGCCTGACTTTATCAAACCCATGAACTGGGTCGATTCTTGAGAGGGAGATCAATTGCTCTTGATTTATGGGTTTTTGTGGAGGTGATTTAGATGGTTGAGAAGAAGAAGATGGCAGTGGGACAAAAGAAGAAAATGGGAGAGATTGCACCATGGCGTCCCGCAGATTATCTCCAGGAGAGGGAGCGCATGTTCAGAGATTCTTCAAGAACGGGTCTTCAAGAACTTTTTGGAAGCATGCTTGGGCCGATCGGACCTTGGATGAGGCCTTGGTCACCATTGTTCGAACCACCTGAAGTGAGAGAACCTTCTACGGACCTAGTCGATGCTGGCAAAGAATATCGAGTCCATGCCGAGATTCCTGGTGTCCCGAAGGAGAATTTGAACATCACTGTAGCTGCAAGAAGCATCGAGATAGAAGGCGAAGCAAAAACAGACATCGAGGAAGAGAAGGAGGAGTTCGTACATAGGGAGAGAACTTACTCAAAGGTTCATAGAAGCCTAGCGTTTCCTGAGGAGGTCGTCACAGATCAAGCTGAGGCGACGCTGAAAGATGGTCTGCTGGAAGTCAGGATTCCTAAAAAGATACCTACTGAAGTTAAGAAGCACAAGGTAGCGATCAAATAGATCCCGCGTATCTCTCTGGGTGTACAAGCGCAAAAACGACAGTTCAAATCTGGTTGCGTGAATGTCCGACAATGGATTGAAACGCAAAACTATTCCTTTTCTATCCTTTAGACTTTCATTCCATTTAGCGGTCGTAGTCGGTTATCGAACGTGGGTTTTCGTGTGTGAAAGGATGAAACGTCTCTAGTCGCTGTGTCTGTGTACGTTCTCCGCGGTTGGTAAGCCCGAGAACCACATGACCATGTTTCGGTCGGGTGTGTGAATGGGCAGACTTCTGGAGCGGCCCCTTGAATGCGCTCCTGACGCGCGAATAGGTGATTGCCGCGTTCAAGCCAACCAGAAAAAGAACGGAGGTGAAAAACGAGAATGGCAGTCTACGTTGGAATAGACGTCCATAAGAAATACTGCCAAGCAGCCCTAATGAATGACAATGGCCGCGTTCTACAGGAACTCCGATTCGACAACACCCAACAAGGAGCCTCCAGCTTAGTCACCCTCGCAAAATCCGTAGACCCACACGTCAAGGCCGTGGTGGAACCGTCTGCAAACTTCTGGATTCGCATCTACGATCAACTTGAGAATGAAGGGGTTGAGGTGAAGCTCAGCAACCCTTTGAGGACAAAAGCCATAGCTGAAGCACGCATCAAAACCGACCGAATCGACGCTAAGACACTAGCCTACCTATTGCGAAGTGATCTTGTGGCTGAAAGCTACGTTCCAACCCGTAAGAACCGTGAATGCAGAGCCCTAGTTAGACATCGAGCCAGCCTAATACAAATGCGAGTAGACATGAAGAACCTCATC
Source organism: Bathyarchaeia archaeon (assembly GCA_050012795.1). Taxonomy (GTDB): domain Archaea; phylum Thermoproteota; class Bathyarchaeia; order 40CM-2-53-6; family 40CM-2-53-6; genus FEN-987. Next base: position 4,887 of record JBEKGM010000061.1, read on the forward strand.
CATGCTCTACTGGACAAACATGAACTCTCCCACACCTACACAGACCTCTTCGGAAAACAAGGCCTAGAATGGCTCCACAACCTACAACTCCCAACCCCAGACCAGCAAATCCTCCAATCCAGCCTACAGATCGTCGAGACATTAAATCAACAAATCCGAAGCATGGACATTCAAATCGCTAAAGACGCAACATCAGAGGACCAGGCGAAGCTTCTCACGACCATGCCTGGAGTCGACTACTACGCAGCCATGATCCTCCTCTCCGAGATCGGAGACGTACACCGCTTCAGCTCAGATGAGAAGCTCATCAGCTGGGTAGGATTAGCGCCTCAAGTTCATCAGTCCGGCGAAACCAATTGGACGGGGCACATCACCAGGAAAGGCAGCAAACGGGCCCGATGGATTCTCGGCCAATGCGCACAATCCGCAAGACAACACGACCCACGCATGCGAGAATTCTACGAACGAATCGAACGAAAGCATGGATCACAGAAAGCCATCGTCGCCGTCGCCCGCAAAATGCTGACGATAATGTACGTGATGCTCATCAGAAACGAACCATACCACGGAGAGAACCCTGAGTTGACGGAACAAAAACATAAACGCCTCAACACATTAGCTAACAGCGCTTAAACGCCACGCAGAAAACTAACGCGGAGACGCAAGCATAATCTACAGACTTTTCATAGGTGGGTCTAGTGGTGCTCAACACACACAACGCTGGCTGTTGTTAGTAGAATCGGTACCAGTTTACGAATAAGGCGGTTCCTATGGCTAACAGAATGAGAAAGAGAGCGCAAATCAGAACTCTTGCTGTGGAGTGCTCCGACCATCTCGAAAAACTCCAGTACGTCGGTAATAATGTGATCGAATAGCGACCAAACGAATCTAAGGAGGAGATCAGATAAGCTGCCAGGAGGCAACTAGCATACAGACCGATCGCGATTTCATCTCTGTTTTTCACTCTTTGAATATACACCACTAAAGCACTGAGGCTCAATACTAAGTATGGTAGTATTATAGGGTTAACGACCATCTCATGTAGATTTCCCATGAACCGATCATATGGGTTGAAGTTGACTAACCAGTAAGATCTTTCAGCTATCGAGGTGGCGAACATAGTTCCTGTCATAAGTTGACTGTATGCAACAAAACTCAGAAAACCGAGCGCAGTTCCTACTACGGGTAAATAAGATCGAACAGCGTTCCGGCTAGAGGAGTCTTGCAGGAGTTTGTAGAGGAATGGCACTACGAGAAGAACTCCCACCGGTCTAGTTAAGGCAGCAAGAAAACCAAGCCCAGTACTCCTGCCAAGATTATCCCTACGCCAGTAGTACAATGAACTAATTGTGAGCAGCAGAAACAACGAGTCAGAATAGACAGCTGAAAGAAAAACTCCCGCCGGGTAAAAAGCAAGAAGAACCGCAGATATGAAAGCTAATCTCCTATTATTCAGAATCATAGCGGAAAATCTGCTCAAATAATAGACGGCTCCGAAGAATGCTACGTTACTTACCAGAAAACCGGCCAAGTAGACTGCAGAAACTAGATTCAGTTGGAGCATGATCGTGAGAAATCGTCCGAGCATTCCTATCAGAATCGGGTAACCAGGGAAAAAAGCCCATCTCGCGGTGATCTGATGCGGGTAACCTAACATCGCAATGTTGGCATAGTAGGCGCTATCCCAACGCGAGAAGAGATCTACAAAAGGGACGCCGATATCCCAACATTGTTCGCAGGAACGCATAGGCAAGGTGTCCTTTGCAACTACCGCAACGCCGAGTACGAAAACCCGAGAGGACAAAGCAATGGCGACAAGGAGTTTCATATTAAGACGGGTGGCGGGTGGCTCCAATTATTCGTGCGCCTCGCAGAATTATTACCCAGTAGCGCCGAGAAAGTGGCCGATCAAGAAGCCCGCGAACCCCGCCGCTAAGCCAATTGCTGCCATTTGCAGGCCGTTCTTCCAGAGCGATCCCACGGTAGCTTTGGCCCCAAACCATCCGATCAGGAACAGAGCTGAGCCACTGATAACGATGGAGCCGATGGCTCCAGCCATGATATTACCTCCAACGAACAGGAACGGTATAATGGGAATAACGGATCCCGCGAACGTTGAAGCTAGGACCGTTAAGAAGCTGTTTCGAGCTTCCTTCTCTCCAACCGGGGCGAGTTCAAGCTCGTATGACATCATGAACTCTAACATCGCTTTTGGGTTCGCAGCGATCCGACTCACAATATCTTCAAGCTCCTCTCCCCCGTACCCCCATCCCTTCAAGATTTGTCGTATTTCATGTCGTTCCTGGTCAGGAACATCTCGCATTTCACCCTTCTCACGTTCAGTCTCCCTCAAGTATAATCGTCGCCTTGAGGAGGTGGACGTGTAGGCCACAGCACCCATGGAAATGGATTCCGCTCCTAATGCGGCCAGAGTCGCTACAAAAATCAACCGAATGTTTTGGGTAGCCGCAGACAATCCCAGAATGATGCCGAGAACATTCACAAGACCATCTTGACTTCCCAAAATAAGGTCGGACAGCAACGTACGTCGCGCATGCTGCTCACTCAAGGATGTCAACGTTCTCCTCACGATACTCTTCGTTGCGCTTCAAAGACCACGGATGATTAATGAAGGTGATGTGAAGCTTGATGGGAATTCCCCAAACAGAATCGATTTTGAATGAATACTTCATTAGTGCTCACGCCTGCTTGGTCAAACACCCTCATAAAACCCGATGAACCGTCGTTCCAACGTTCTCCTTTACCATTCTTCTCGCAAAGTATTTTTAGGTGTAAACCAATCCTCAATCTAGATCAAAATTGGACACAGGAAAGATCCGTAAAGAACTCACGGGACTTCTGCAAGACATCGACAAACTCTTCGACATGGTTGAACGAAGCCTTGGAGAATTCGGCAAAAACGAAGAACTTCAGCAGATCAAGAACAGCGCGAAACAGCACATCAAAGAAATCATGAAAGCGATCTGATGAATAAAATCACCCTACTGGTCGGCGTTTCTCCTTCCGGGGAGTCGATAGTTGGTTCCTGACCCAGCGGGCCATGTTCTGCTCGGTCGCGTTCTTCCCCAGCCATCACTTCACCGCTTCTTCGATGGCGCTGCTGAGGTCTCCTTTCTTTCCCGGGAATACGGTGACAACTGCTAGTCTTAGCCATCTTTTTGACAGACCAACCAAACTGGCTCGGCAGACGAAGACTTTACGTTACTAATTTCCAACAATGTTAAACGCTTGAAAGCCTCGACATGCAGTTATTGCAGCACTTTGATTTTGACGGCGGTTTGTTTTCACATTCGATATTTCTGTTACGCTATAACGTAAAGTATGCAAAGCCTCTTAGCTCAACCCTAGACATTGCATCGCCGCAGTTGAGGTGAGAATTTGGCTGAAAGAATAAGCAGGATTCACGTGATAATGCCCCTGCTGTTTCTCGTCCTATCACTTCTAGTTTCAGTATTAATGTGGCTTTTTCTTTCAGTATTGGCGTGGGTTGCGGGGGTTCTTGCTTTGATGCTGGTCACTATTTGGACCTATTACGACTCGCAGAGAGTTCAAAGAGGCAATCCTGCTTTATGGAAGAAGCTGCATCCGGGTCGTGAGATTAGTCCGTTTTGGATGGCTTTTGCGACGTTATTTCTCTCTGTCGTCAGTTTGCCTCTATACGCCCTTGAGTTGCGTCGTATTCGCAAGATGCAATCAATTTCTTCTTGAGTCTATCCTCGTGGGGAGACTGACCTTTTGCGGCAGAATTTAGGGACATTCTTGACCCGCGAGTAAGGTACCATCCTCTGCTGGGGCTTTGGTTAAGGAAATAGGGGTTTGACAGTTTATGAAACACTTACAATGCTTCTAAACTGTCTTCGCCATACCGAGAACGTCGCTTCTTGACACATCTTTCTGATGCGAGTTCTTAAGATGTTGTTGTACTATCGTTACGAGCTCGTCTTCCTTTTCGCTTCTGACTCTGAAGCTACAGGGAGAAGGATCTGCTGCGGCCACAGCTTGAAGATTGACCGCTCTCGAGACAGACGCGTGAACGACATTTTGTGCAATTTGGACTCGACATTGTCCGACGCTGACCTAATTTTCTGTAAGACTAGCGATATGCGGATCGTGAGTCTAGTTGTCTGAGGAGAAACGCTCACCCCCTGACGGTCAGGTGTTCGCGGATCCAAGCACGGGAACTGCGTGTGGTCCAAATCCCACTGGACCCACGAATTCAGTTATATGTACCGGTAAACTGGTGCTGAAATCCCACCCCCAGCGATTCAGGGTCCACCCGCTGTATCCAATCTCGACATATCCAACCAATCGGACCCCAGGTTCTTTCAGAAATCCTGAACTTCGGATGCGCAAACAAGGATTCAGACACCCTACCATTTTTCTACTGCATTCAATCTCTGAAATCCATAGCTCCGAAGGCCGACCATCATTCGTACGCGAATAGACTGTCGCTCCTCGAAGTCCACCAACTAAGTATCGATCGCGACCACATCCACAATGCATATACGCACATATATCTGTAAATAACCAGAATGCTTACATATCTGTAATGATATCTATATGTTAGAAGAAGGTGAAAGAAAGAAATGCAATGTACCATTGGAGGCAACAATTACGCTCACGTAGCGGACTATTTGTTCGGTCCGTCAAACTTTAACCCGTACTATGCTTATGGATATACTTCGTACGGTTATCCATACTACTACTGAAGCTGATCTTTGCGATTTAGTTCACTATGCCGTGACTAATCGAACGGGCCATGCACAGACGCTTGGCTCCTTTTTTTCTATCTTTTAGACGTGGTGCGCGAGTCTGGTTTTGAGGATATATGCCTGGATCGTCAGAATATCACACTCTACACTGACCTGTCTACTGGATCCCAAGGAAAAGAGGGGAATTTGAGAACCTAGAGAGCTCTAAATGGATTATGTTTCAGGGGAAGTTAATTACTAAATTGAAGGAACAAGAGGTGTTATTGGCTCTATCTTCTGAGCATGCCGAGGATTCCGCCTAGTACGCCCAGCACAAATCCGGCCACAAATCCTCCGCCGATTATCAAACTCAGCACTGCAAGCGGAAACACGACTATGCTACCGATAGTACCGTAACCTAGTAAATTGCACCATAAGCGAATATTAGACCGTGTGAAGCAGATGCATCGAGCACAGGGATCCAGAAGAACACGCCTACCCACATATTGTAGAACGAGTTTGAGAGAAGAGCCGCTGCGTTGAGGATGACGAGAATTCCTGCGATCATTGAGAGGATGAATCCCCAGAGAGCTCTTGGTCTCCCCCAGTATCCCTCTGGCTGCATTCCGAACATTGGATATGGTTCTTGCATCATAGGTGGGGGTGACATCATAAGTTGAGGTTGGAAGGATTGTGGTGGAGTGTAGGATGGTGCGGGTAGTTGAGGTTGAGGCGATATTGGTACAACGCTTTGGTAGCATTGTGGACACAGTACTAGATCAACGTAGCCTTTGGAGTCATCGCGACAAATCGTCCTTCCACACCGGTTGCAAACGTAGACGGCTGGTAGGCTCGGGTGGTAGAAGCATTGGCCTGGAGCTGGAACCATCACTGGTCCGCCTGGACTTATTGAAGTCACGACACGTACGGAAGGTACCGGTTTCAGGAAAGGTGCTGGTTGTGTACCGGCAACCGAGCCACCGCAACCGGAGCAGTATGCTGCGTCATCAAAATTATTGTAGCCGCATGATGGGCATCTCTTCGCCATTTTCTACACTCCATTTACTGGCATATCATTAGGCAGTTGCCTACGCGGCGTTCTCCGCGTGGAAAGCCGCAGCACCGACAATTGGACCACGTCCCAGGATAGGGGTACGATCCGCCATAGCTTTGATTGTAAGGGTATTGAGAGTAGTTATACGGATAATATTGATACTCGGGGTATCCGCCATACTGGTACTGCGAGTAGTTATACGGATAGTATTGATACTGCGAGTAGTTATACGGATAGTATTGATACTGCGAGTATCCACCATAAGCACATTGACACATGAAATTGCACCAGATTATCTAGGCTGCGGCGCCGCAATTAAGCCTACATCAAAAGATACAAGCACGTTTCAATTTACGTGCGGAATAGCCTTCACATGTAGTCCAGTGTTTGCGTTCATCATGCCTACCACGTACTCTGGCACCATCGCAATAATTCTGTTGGCTACAGCGTATCTCTTCCAATGATCGTCGCTGTTTGTATTCTTGACAGGGAGCTTGTTCTAGGCTGGAATTGCGTTTGTAGCCGTCGCAGCATTACAATTGTGTGAGAGGGTGAGAGAGATATAGAGGAGCTGTCTTGCGGGTACATCAAATAGGTCCCACGTATCTCTCTGGGTGTACAAGCGCAAAAACGACAGTTCAACTCTGGTTGCACCGGCAGCTCTATGAGATAAAAGAGAATTAGGCTTTCGCCCAACCGCCTCTTACAAACTCAAATCGATGCCTTAGCTTTTTGCCATTTTTCGCGAACTTTTCCTATTCGCTGATCATACTTACCCCTAATCTGCCGGCCCACATTGAATGTCATTTTGCCTGTTAGTTCACGAAACTTTCCTCTTATCTGCTGGTTTTTTCCGTTCATTACTTCTATCACCTTCCTCTGCTGATATATGGATATACACGGTGTAGAGTCTAAGTCACACCGCACTTGTAACAGAACTGCTCCTGTGGTCCCAGGTTGGCCCCACAATTGCGGCAGACCCGTTGCTGGTTCATTTGTGTTGTTGTGGTTGTCGTCTGTGTTGTTGTCATTTGTCTCCGGAATGACGTGTTAGTCGCAGTAGAGTACAATAGAAAGACACCGCCGAACAGGATCAGTACTGCAGCCAAAACATATTCCGCCACAATTAATTGAATCGCCCAGAAGAACCAAATCACGCCTATGGCGATTGCCAAAACACCATATCCGAGATACATTTTACCAACCGGATCATGTGTACCAAGTTTAACGAATCCGAGTGCAGTGAATATGAGGCCAACGCCAACCAAGAAGGCGGGTAGGATACTTACAATCGCGATGCCTCCAAGCAAATACAGGAACAGGATAGAGCCAACCAGTACCATAACGGCCCCCGCAAGCGCAATTTCATAGTGTCGTCCATATTGGGTTTCATAGATTCCATATTGCATGACTCATACACCTAACCTAGCTTTCTTCCTACTTGCTGCGCGAAAATATGCTCCGTAGCTTTGACTTAATTTTATCTGGCATTGAAACGCGCGTTGTGAAGGTTGTCCTCTTGTAATCTTTGACTTCGCCTGTCCCGGAAACGGTCACGTTAGCGTATTGGGTGCCCTTCGTTTCTTTTGTCTGCGTTTCCATTACCCACATGTTTTGTCGTTCTACTGATTTGATTTCTGGTTGTGCGCCTGATTCCCTTGTTTTTGATTCCCTTGTTTTCACATACTCCAGAACAATTTGCTTTGCTTCAGTTTCATTGATCATTCTTTGCATGTCTTAATCCCCCTAAATGTCACGTATACGCCCCTTCAGTTTCTGGAATCTACTCTTCTTAGTAGAGAAATGTCCTTTCAGTTTTTCGAATCTACTCTTCCTAGTAAATAGCTTCATATTGATCTACAAGCCATCATAATGGTTGTACTCATATAAGGTTATGTATGTATACTGTTAACGCTAAACGAGCCAGCTGCACTCGAGGTTCAAGATTGCTTGCACATGATCACGCAGCGCACGCATCGTAGCATGGTCAACCAGAAAGCGGAAGCTAGTGCGTTGACGCGCCGGGAAACAACATTCTAAGGAAGTTGAAAAAAATCCTCAACATTCTAAGGGAGCAACGAAACGTGCTTTAGACATCTTTGAGGAGTCGAGTTGCATACATATAGCCTTATATAAGGCTGTACGGTTAGCCATAAGTACATATAAGGGGGAGTTGACATACATTTGGGTAAATTATATATAGTGCTCTCGGATCAGGTCGAGCACCGACTGCGATTGGCAGTCGTTATGCGACTGGGTGGTAAGAAGGGAGATCTGAGCGGCGCAATTCAGGAAGCTGTTGTTGACTGGCTGAAGAAAGACGAAGTTTAGGGATTGACGATAGGGTCACCTTTCTGTGAGGGTGTAGATCAGAGGCGGAGTATACTCCGACGTTCTTCTGAGAGTATACTGCAACCTTTTTCTGAGGTGTCAGGGAGGAGTTTTGATGAGAGCAGCGGGAGACCTCTCAGCTAAATGCGCAGAATAGCCATTCTGACTAAGCGGTCTCATACCAAAACAAGTTAATTGGTGATTCTCCCACGCACCGGGTTGGCCAGATGGTACCCAGAAAACGAAATACATGTAAACGTTTTCTCGGCGACACTATTGACATTCACTATTCCGCTTCCAGCGAGAAACTTCATACCCTCTATAATCCCAACAAAATACGTAAAGAAAAAACCCGGCTGCCTAAGCGATAAGCTGACATTCTAATGGACTATGTGCTTTGCGAACGCGACTATAGTCGCAATGATGGAAGCTATTGCGTTCCATGCTTCGGTGAGGAATGACATTTTCTCGACCTCCTTTTCGATATTCTTGACTTTCTACTATGATGATAGTTGCATTGCCAATATAAGCGTATATGGATATATGCCTGTATTGATAACAGTGCGATGGAAAGATTCTGAGTGTTGCTTCGACAGCTGCATTGCAACTGACCCGTTAATGGTCGTGTACTATGCGAAGGGGTACGTTCTCTCGTTCGCGGAAGTGTCGGAGAAGAAGTGAGGGAGAGCAGTGGGGTTACAGTGACAGCGGCTTTTGACGGACCTGCGAGAGCTCGATTTCAAGATAAATGGCTTGGTAATCTGCAAAAACTAGATTCAGTTGGAGCATGATCGTGAGAAATCGTCCGAGCATTCCTATCAGAATCGAGTAAGCTCCTCGTCAATAGTGAATTTCGGGGCGGCTAATGTACATGAACCTTCACTGCTCGGAACAAATACTGGAACAAAGCAAGAACCGATCATTTGCTTTCTGCTGGACCGATATCCGTATATATCAAAGTGTATATATCAATGCTTACTAGTGTTTGTCATGAGAACTTACAGTTTCGGCATGTTAGTTATGTTGTTCGTATTCATTATGGCATCGGTTGCGGTAGGCAATAGTCCGGTTTCAGCCGATCCGTGCAATATACAACCGAACTCGCTTGCGTACATAACCCCGAACTACAACTACTATACCAGTGGGGTCATAGTGCCTGTGTCAGCGACCTGTTCCTTCGTCGGTGGTCAATTATACGCTGTGGGCACCGCAATCGATACTTCAACAAATGCTCGTGTGGGTACAGCGCCAGTTGGCAGATTATACTCCGCTATTGGAACAAACATCTACGCGGGGCAACTTATGTTCAGCCTTCCGCCTCAAGCCACTGGGCATGCATTACAGATCTCAATCTCCATCTATAGCGAAGTCTATGGTGTCTATAACGGATATGGCAGCGCGCCGCCACTAACAACAAGTGTCCAGACTGTGCAAGTCAACTCTAACAGCTACTACAACAGCAACTATCCCAACTGCAACTATAACGGCTACTACTACAACGGTAACTGCGGTTTCAATTCACCAGGTAACAACTTCATGAGTAACAACAACTTGGCGAAATGTCCTTCACCAGGTAACAACAACCAAGTGGAATGTGTCGGATACTTATACGAGGATCCAAATTCATGTGTGGTTCTCGTGATTCCCGTGTACAGTTCTGTAGGATTATTATCCTACCAATACTACACGTTGCAACAGTTGCCGTCATCATATCCTTCCATTGGAACATGGGTGTCGGTTGCCGGACAACTGAACCAGGGTAACAATTTTAGCTCAACCGGAGCTGCGTGTCCAGGCAATTACATCAACGTAGCCACTATAACTTCATAGACGACCGAATCAGACTCCCCAGAAATTACACTTACCCCCCTACCACCACCACGTGCTGTAGGCTGAGCCCCACTTCCCTTTCTTTCTTCATGAAGATTGTATGGAATGCTGTCTAATACTGCATGGAATTCAAAGTGCGGCCTTAGGCAGGATCTGAAGAACGCGGATCACATCTAATGCCCGCTATCCAAAAAAGAGATGGGAAAGGGGTTTTACTGATTAGTCTAAGCTGTAACCGTTAGTTTGTTCTCGACTTCTGACACGCCAGGAGCACAATAGGCGGCGAATTCGGCTTCCTCAAAATCTGCCCAGGAGCCTACGCTGCCACGGAGAATCACTTTGCTACCTACAGTTTCCACCCGAATCTTGTCGGCATCTCGAAGCAATCTGGCATTACGCTTAAGTGCGTCTTCGATTCCGCTCTTAACCTCGAAGGCTTTCACCGTTGGCACCGGCGGTTTAATGGTGATCCTGTTGGTCACTCCCGAGATCCCTATCATGTGACGTACAGCATCCTCCGCATACTCTTTTTGGTACCACCAATCCACCTCACCACTCAGAGTAATCCAACCGTTCTGCACCATCACCTTGACGCTGTCATGCGGTACCCAAAAATTCCACTTGAGAACGTTTGTCGCCGACCGAGCAATATCTTCGTCAGTGCGCTTGTAAGGCTCAGGCAGCGTGACCTTGATCTCTTCAGCTACTCCTTTGACGCCTGAAACCCGCCTTACAGCACGCTCAGCAGCCCACTTCATACCGTACGTGTCAACATCCCCGCTCAGCGTAACCACTCCATCCTTGACAGCAACACCAATCTCCGCCGCATGAATGCGCGGCTCCCACTTCAGCTCAGTCATAACATCTCGCTGTAATTCTGAATCACTCTTCATAACAATTCACCTTACACCGTAGTACATTTCAATGCGTTTATAAGGTTATGCGTCTATATCGTTAATGGTCGACGTAGCCACCTTTGATAGGCTATATGTTCAGAAACCTTGTTACCGTGAAGATCAGCAGCACGCCGAGAACAGATGCAAGCACGACGCGATACGAGGTTCCTCTCCGATGCGCTTCAGGGAGAAGGTCTGAAGCGGCTATGAAGAGAAATTCTCCAACGAAAAAGGCAAGCATAACCGCGAGTATTTCTGGGCTCAAGTATATCACAAGCGCAACTAGCGCACCCGCCATTGGAGTTAACGCGTCCACCAGAAGCCACAGGAGGGAAGGTCTACCTGTAGAACCGGCGCGCCTCATCACCGTCACCGTGTTCAACCCGTCAGAGAAATCGTGAAAGATGACCGCCAAGCCGATAATAATCCCGACGTTGATACCTAAATGAAAAGCGGTGCCGATAGCCACTCCGTCAAGAAAACTGTGAATCGATAATCCTGCAGCCCTGATACTGCCACTCATCATCTGTGCCTTCTGCGCTCCAAGCTCCAAGTCTTCATTTGAACTATGACCGAGCGGTATGGCATGTATGACGATTGCACGGTCAAGAATGTGAAAGAGGAAGAATGAGATCACTATAGTTCCAGTAATGAAAATGCTTGCGAAATTAGCTTCGCGAACAATGTTCATCGCCTCAGGCAAGATGTCGAAAAATGACACGCCTATCAATGCCCCGGCTGCGAAGGCAAAGAAGTACTTCACGGGTAAGCTACTGTTCCTGAGTACAAAGAGCCCTCCCATGAGCGTTGAAAAGAAGGTTACGCCTACGAAGAATAACGGAAGGATCAACGCGAACATTATAGTCCCTCGCACTCGAAGGGGGAGTCCGAGGATTCAGACATTTGAACCATACGGTGATCCAAGTGGATAACCTGGACCGTGTTCTTCATTCATAACTTTAATAATATTCAAAGCCAGAATCCAAATACGCTGCTATTATTGTCGCATTTGATCTTGCCTAACATAGGGATGCGTCGATTTGGGCCGAGTCAGCGGGTTAACTGGTTGATCTCTTCCTCGGTTGAGATGAAGAAAAACCATTAATCACAGAGCAAGATGAGACCAGAGGAAAATGCTGCGGAGGCGATACTATTGAGTGAAGAGTCTCACGATGGTTCCCGCGACCACAAGAAGAGCACCGCCCACAATGCACAGTAAACCGGCAATTTTGTTCCTTTGAGTCACAACATCGACGTCCCGCAATTAAATTAGAAAAGAGGATGAGCACATTAGTGCTCAGTCTAGTCGGTTGGTTTCGATGTTTTGATTACCGGTGGTTAATGTTGTTCGAGTTGTTTGTTCCACAGGTGGGGCAGGTGTAACCGTAGTGCGGATATTCGTACGAACCGTAGCCGTACCAAGGCCAGCTATAGTTCCATCCATAGTATGGGTACGAACCATAGTTGTAACCATACGATGGATAACCATAGTTGTAACCGTACGACGGAGCGAACAGATAGTCCGACATGTGATCGTAATAATTGCCTTCGATAATTACATATGACATTTCTTTCATTCACCTCCACTTTCTTACGTCCGATCTCCAGGCTTCGACAAGTCCTTACCTAACCAATCATTGACAGCTTCCTCTATCGCGGCACTGAGGTTTCCTTTCTTGCCGCCGAGCCTTTTCACGACTGCCAATCGCAGTCGGCGCTCAACGTCATCCGAGAGCACTACGTATAGTTTTCCCAAAGATTATTCGGCCACATCATATATGTGCGTTTAGCAAGATATAAGGTTATATAGTTAATTTACCTATATCACCTTCGACTTGATTGATATGAGCAAGATCTATTCTATGATAGCTCCTTTACTTGGAGTAAGTCTGTTCCGAATCCTTAACGAGATAGGTGTGAATCAGAGTGCAACTTCGATGGCGAATTCAGCTTACGCTGCCTTGCCCTACGTATTGCACATCGTGTAGCATCAAAGTGAATCGTTAATGGACCTATTAGTGGCCGTAATCGTAGTTATCGTGATTCTCTGGCTAGTGGGATTAGTTAGCGGGATCGGCGGGGGTTTGATCAATGTGTTGCTGGTCATCGCCGTCATTATAGTGATAGTTAGGCTACTTCAAGGTCGCCGTATCTTGTGATAGAGGTCTCTCCAGTGGGTTATCCGATTAATTATTGCGATCAATGCGGGGCCAATCTGAAGCCCCAGTTCCAGTTCCATGAGAACCAGCCCATGCTATTCTACTGCCTTCAGTGCAAAGCCCCTAGAACCGTCGTGGCCACAGAGCACAGATACCGAACCGACTACGCAATGGCTGATTGCCCCACATGTGGCTCAAAGATGAGCACGTACGAAGCGAACCCCTCAGGATAGAAGAACCAAACCTGAAAAGAGATTCAAGAGGTGATTTCCAGATGGCGAAGAAAAGCAGAGGTGGCAGAATGACTGCGGCTAAGAAGCGGGCGGCTAAGTCGGCTGGTGGACGTGGTTCTGTAAGAAAACGTCGAGCGGGTCGAAACATCATGAGGACTTAGTAAAGGCGCATAGAATTCTAACAGAGCCTCGCATTCGGTGAATCGAGGCATTTTTCTCTTCTCTTTCATTCTAGTTGTGTTCGCACCTTAGACTAGTGTAGGAGTATTATGCAGGGGGGTCTATTGGTGCGCTTACGCATACCTGCGCGATCATTAGAATTTGGACCGTAACGTATCATATACGCTAGACCAGGAACCATCTAGAACCTCGCGAAAGCAAGACTCTAAACCAGGTTAGGTACATAGATTAGAGGGATCGGGGAGGGAAATATGTCGATATTTTGGGCTTGGAGTTATTATGGGAAACCGGGGAAAGTTACAGAGTACATAAAATGGTTGAAGTCAGACGAGGCAAAACTGTTGGCTTCTAAAATACAGGAGCAAACTGGAGTCAAGTACGTTAACACCTACACCGCGATTCATGGTTTTGGAGATTATGATGCTGAGGATTGGTGGGCTGCGCCGGACTGGGCCTCTTTAGATAAGATGCGTGACTGCAAGGCCTTAGAGCAATGGACTATCGCGACTTGGGACATGATCGATCAGACAAGGCCCCAAAAGTCAAGGATGATGCGAACGGTCAGCGAAGTCAAAGTCATAGAGAAACCGGAGAAGTGGACAGAACTACTATAGAACAGAACCACCACTCTCTAGAATAGAACAGCGTAGTTGCGGAAGAACCCCCGTTCTCTGACGACGTAAACGCTGGAATGGTTGAAGTAATGTCATAATCTGGTTTAGTCAATGGGGTGTGCGAAATTTTTCCCGGTAGCACCGATTCCAATTAGGACCAAACCAACGATGACAACAAGGCCACCTGCGATCGCCCAAAACTGCGAGCCGCTCATGATGCTTCCAGGTAGAACTTCAATACCCTGAAGAAACCAAACGAGACCCATGAGGAAGATGATGATTCCAACTGGAATGGCTAATAATCTGCGTCGCACCCTAATTATCCCACAACTATTGCAGTTTATGGCAGCTTCATGTTGATGACCTTTCCGTCGACCGAGACAGGGTAGGTTCGCTGGTCGAACGTCTTGACTTCCGCCATAATCTTTCCCGAGCGTTCGATCATCTTAAGGAACGAGGGAGGTAGTTTGTCCATGTTTAGCCGGGTCCCACTTTTCTACGCGTCCAAGCACATTCTGAATCCATAGCAGGCTGTTATCACAAGAGGAACATTCAATTGCTATGTGACGATGACCATTCGCATGGTTACGAGAAAAGTGGTTATTATCACGCTGCTTCAAGACCTTGAACAGGAAAATACGAATATCGAAGCGGAATTGGACAAGCAAATTCGGCAGGTCATCGAGTCAAGCTTCCTCTCAAGAATATGGAGAGTTGATCACGTTGCGTTTCTAGACGATATTATGGCCGATCAGGAAAATGTTGAATCATAGCAATACTGCACGAGCATCATACAATCATAACCGCTAGGATTTGTTTTCATTTGGTAGTGGGTCTAGTGGTGCGCACACACACGAAACGGACCCTGAAGAAGTTCTGAAACTATGTTTCTAACAACGGACGACAACTGTTCCATACGAGAAAGAGGATGACAGATTACGGGTTTACTTTGATAGTTGAGTGATGCGGCTAGAGCTACTCTTTCGCTCATGCCGAGGCTTAGTTTCCTTACTTTTCCATCTAAGCTTATTCCTAGGCTTGCTTTGATTTTCTTAATGTTCTATGTTGATCGTATCCGTTGTAGATGCTCTGCCCAAGAAACTGGGCCACATACGGGTTTGGGTTCGAAAAAACTTCGTCACATGAGCCGGTCTGTTCTATTCGTCCAGGTCCCATGACTGCGATTCTATCCGAGATCGCGTAAGCCTCGACGAGTTCATGGGTAACATAAATTGACGTTGCTTCGAGAGTGCCTAGGATTCTCTTCAATTCAATTCGTAATGATTCCCTCGTCGTCAAATCTAGCGCAGCCAATGGTTCATCGAGAAGTAGGATTTCAGGCTCGACAGCAAGAGCTCTCGCCAAGGCTGTCCGTTGCTTCTGTCCGCCACTGAGTTGGTGAGGGTAGTGGTCCGAATGATCAAGAATCCCCACAAACTCAAGTAGCGTGTGAGTTCGTTCTCTCACTTCTTGTTCTGGTAGGTGTCTGGCTTTCAGCCCGTACGATATGTTCTCACGGACGGTCATGTGCGGGAAAAGGGCATAGTCCTGAAACACGTAACCGACTTTCCGCTCTGAGGGGATAACATGGATCAGATGGTTGCTCTCTCTTCCGTCCATCAAGACGTCGTTAATGAAGACTGACCCTTCGTCGGGTCGACAGAGACCCGCGACAACATTCAAGGCGGTAGTTTTGCCCGCGCCATTGGGACCCACTAAGCATAGCAACTCATGCTTTCTCACTTCCAGCGTGACATCTCTAAGGACTTCCTTATTCCCGTAAGATTTCTTAACCATGCTAAGCCTGATCATAGTAACGCACATTCTTCCCTAGCAATCTGAACATTATGAGAAGGGTAAAGGATGTAGCTACTAGAATCGCAGAGAGCACGTTTGAGGCCAGAGGATCCTCGGCCATCAGCATGTATATTGCCAATGGCATGGTCTGAGTTACACCCGGAAGATTTCCCGCGAACATTAGAGTTGCGCCAAACTCACCCACTGCCCGCGCCCAGGTCATCACCAAACCCGCGACGACCCCATTTGCGGCAAGGGGGAGAGTTACCGTGAAGAAGACCCCGAACCTCGAAGGATTCAACAGTCTCGCGCTGTCAATAAGCTTCTTGTCAACATTCTCAAACGCAGCCTTTGATGCTCGCAAGACAAAAGGCGATGCTACAAAGAACTGGGCCATAACGACCGCGAGTGTACTTCCAGGCAGAATTATTCCAAGCTGTCGAAGCTCGGGACCAAGAAGACCCCTCGGCGCAAAAGCCAACAAAAGTGCCAGGCCAGCAACTGCAGGAGGAAGAACCATGGGCACGTCCATTACCGCATCAAAGACGGATTTTCCCATGAACTTCCTAGTAGCCAACAGATATGCGGTTGGCACACCAAAGAGAAAGGATAGGAATGAGGCGAATGTTGATGTCACTACCCCTAGAATGAGTGCATCAGCAACTGCCGGGGTTTGTAATTCGAGGATCACTTTTGTTGCGTCGAGATTGTAGAAAATTGCTACCAACGGTATGATGATAAAGAACAGAAAGAACAGAGAAAGTGTCCAAAGGAGTACATTCGAGATTTTCTCGTTAGAGAAACGAGTCCGCCCAGGATTGCGAATCGGTTTCAATTTGACTCTCTCGGGACACCCATTCCGAAAATAATTCTTAAATCATCGTTGCTCAGCGCTTGCCAAGGCAAGACTCTGCCAGTTCTCTTCCCGAGTTATCGGAAGCTGAAGGACGGCATTACCTATTGACGGAGTCACGCTGGGAAGGGTGCTGCCGAACCCGTACTTGGCTAACAATGTCTGGCCGTCTTGTGAGATCCAGAAGTTGACGTATTTCATCGCAAGGTCGTAGTGTGTCGATTCGTTCAATACACCTATGCCATATTTGGCTTGTACATTCACGTCCGGTGGTATCGGTAAATACTTCAGTTTTGATTGACCGAGAAACGTTGCGTCAGACGCATATGCCACTCCAGCGTCGACGGTGTCCGTTAACACTTTGCCTACCACTTGTTCCACATTAGTCTCGTAGGTGATTACGTTCGCGATGACTCGTTCTCGGTATTTCTCCCATTGTGATCCTTTGTAGTTGGGGCTGGCGGGGTTTCCCCAGGTTTTGTCTATTTTCGTAAGCGTGATGTTCGTGTATTTCCCTACTGGAACAGTCCAGGCGGTGACGGCGATCTTGACGCCTGGATTGGTCAGATCCAACAGTGACGTGATATTCGCTGGATTGTCTGGTGGGAGAATTATGACGAGTATATTGCTGGTGAAATTCCAGTACTGGTTATTCTGTAGGAGCCCGTTTGTGTTCAGTTTCTGAAGCCAAGAAGAGTCTGCAGCCATGAAGACGTCGGCTGGTGACCCAGAATAGATCTGTTGATACAACATGTCGGAGCCTCCGACGTTGAAGAGTGCCTTGACGTTGTTCTGCTGCTCAAATGCCTGCAGTGTACTGTTATCTTCTATGACATGGACCAGGCTTGCTGCAGCGAAGACGCGCAATTGCACGGGCGCTCGTTGCTGCTGCGTCACATAGTACTCCGTATAGATGCCTGCGCCGATGACCAATACTACTAAGATCACTAAAACCATGATGCGTTTTCGTTTCATTTGTAACGCCTAATTGGATGGTCCTCTGGAACGAGAGCGTAATAAGCCTTGGTAAGCGATTTCGATTACATTTATAATAAAACGCAAGCGAATACATATGAACTGGTAACTCAGTGAACCGTAACGGGAGCTGGAATAGTAGTTGGCTAGATTCAAGCCTCCAGGCACGGTGCTCACTCAACGACAATGGCACGTGATGAGGCTTCGCTCCGCGGGGTTGACGCAGGCACAAGTGGCAAAGAGGCTTCGCACTACCCGCGAGAACGTAACCATCATTGAGCATAGAGCGCATCAGAACTTGAGGGCAGCTGAAGCGACGCTCGCAGCAGTAGACGAATTATCTGGATCAAAGGAACTCATTATCCCCAGCGGAGTAAGCATCTTTGAAGCCACATCAATGATTCTACGGAGAGCTGACGTGCTCCGAATCAAAGTGAAGATGAACGCCGACTCGATTCTTGCGGCAGTGCGAGCTAAGCGTAAGGGAAGGATTCGCGGGCATCATCTGATTGCTGTCGTAAAAGTCAGAATCAATTCCGATGGATCACTCAAAATCGAATAGGTTGATGCAGCGATTCCCTGCGGTCTGCAGGATTAGTGTTGACAGTCGCAATGACATGGAGAGAAACCTCATACAGGCATGTGATCAAACCTTTCATCTTCCGAAAGTTCGCCGACTCGCTCAGAAGACGCTAGTCCTACGAGGATTTTTTTGGACTTTGCAAAGTTTCAGGTCACAGGTCCTTAAAGTTCAACAAGGGCGTAAACGATTGTCTTCTTGCTACTAACTCGAGTTTTCTACTCTTTTCAAAACTCGTAATGCGGTTAAAGTGATCCATTTACTCGGTTTACCTGGCTTTTCTAAGGCGAATCTTCTAGGACGTTTCTTGACTCTGTAACCCGCGCCAATTCCTAAATCGGGGTGAACGGCGTCAAGGGCCCAGGTTCCATCTGGAAGGCGTTTTCGGTCGAGAAGTTGTAGGGCCGGTTTGAGCCGTTTATCGGTCGCATAACCCAGGGCTGTGATAACATCTAAACCTACAAGCACATCGTAGTAGTAGTGTACTGGATAGTGGAATCTGAACCATGGCCGATATGGCCGTCCCTGCCTGAACAACTTGCGGGCCAGATAGAATTCGGCCCCCTTCTCAATGCATCGCCTAATGCTGCGAGTCCATCTTCTTCTAGGGAGGACTGCGAATGCACTAAGCCCTTCCCAGCAATCCAGGGTCCCCCTGCCAAAGGCTCGTTCATACATGCAATGCCATCCGCCATCATCCATCTGGTTTTTCACCAACCAATCAAAGGCAGAAAGTACGCGCGGATCTTCACCATAGCCGCAGAGAGTAAGAGTTCGCGCTAGGTTTCCTGTTAAGCATAATTCGCTTCTTGACCAACTACTGCTTGGAGTATCGAAACCCCCATCAGGCCGGTGGTACTCGTTCAGAAACATTTCGCAGGGTTTCCGAATTCTTGGCTCCGTCTTAGTTAACCCCAAGTCGGAGAGAACGATTAGCCGCCAGATAGTTGCGGAATACTTGGGGCGATAGAGGTTGGTGCGAGATTCCCAATGACCTTCGGGCCTCTGTGATTTGAGAATCTCGTGGGCCCAACCGATTCTCGCTATGTTCGCGTGCGCACGTCGAACCTGTCGACTATCCTGAGGGCATCCAAGAAGGTCTATGAGCGTGCGGTAGCGAACGGCTGGTTGGCTAGGTTCTAGTAACCAATCCAGTACCCTTCGTTTCGGATTCATTGGTGTCTCGATAGAGATGCTTCGAACTGGTAATAATGTTCCTTTGAACTGTCGGGCTAGTCTCTAATGACGAATCCCGTGGCGAACGGAAGGGTCTTTCACTCATTGGCGGTCTCGGATTGCCGCGCTCGAAGGTTAACCTGTCTTTCCACAGTAGAATTTCAACCCAGCATCATTCGAACTTGAATCGTAGTCGTTCGGCTAATCTGTCTGTGGGTAGGCTGGTGCGCACACACACTAAGACTGTTCAAATTATGACGATCGATCCTAGGAGGCCCCGAATGGGAAAAATCACTGAGGTTGGAGAACAAAAACCTCGTCCATCCTGGCTCACGAGCTCCTAGAACCTCGCGATGTAAATTCCAAAAATCATCAGGCAAATGCCAATCAATGAAATTGGGGGAGGCAGAAGAGAAGTCTCAACATACTGCACGGCAGTTACGGTGAGCGGGGTCAAATAGATCAGTGTCGACGTTTTACCAACCCGCTGTAGCCTCGCTATTGCATTCCACAACAAGAAGGAAGCGGCTGCACTGAATATGGACAAGTAGGCCACATCGAACCAGAATACGGGAGTTACGTTCACCCTGAAACCGAGAGGAGTCAGAAGAAGGAATATGAAGGCTCCGAACAAGAGTTGCGTTGCCACTGTCATGGTGGGTTCCTGATCCTTCAGTTTACGGTAGTAGATCGTGTACATCGCCCAGAAGAAAGCGTTCAATAAGGTTAGAACTGCTCCGAGGGCGGATAGAGTTCGGTTTTCGAATACGACAAACGAATAAACTAGGACGCCGAGGAACCCGACTGCAGCTCCAGCCCACTCCCTATGCGACGCCTTCTCAGACAGGACCAAGTAAGACATTGGAATCGAGATCAACGGCATCGTATAACTCAGCACGGCAGACTCTGATGTTGAAACGTACTCTAAACCAAGAATCCAGAACCCTGTACTTGCACACGTCATAAGCGATAACAGAACAGTATCTTTGTTTAAGATCGGCTTAAACGAGCGAACTGCAGCAAAGAGAATGAGAGAAGCGATGAGATATCGCAGACTCATAAGAAGGAATGGTGAGGAATACTTCAGACCATCCTGCGCCACCTGATATTGAAACGTTGAGATTAGTACGTATGGAACGAGGTAAATCATCGTTTTCGGGATGAATTTGGAAGTTGACACATCTCGTCAGGGTGCGTCCCCTCTCGAAGCAATGATATAATGACATTGACATGTAACCACCACTTGTAATGTCGCTTCCATCCAAGATATTCCTGAAAGACCCTGAGATTGAGTTGCCGAGTCCGCATCTACACGAAAAATGCGAACGAGACGACAAACGAAACATCTTTTGATTTGTCACGATATGAAATGATTCAAGTGATGTATGAATGAGCCTGCAGGAATTTGTGCAATCAATCGCCGATCGTCTCCACGCGACCGGTAACGTCAAGACCGTGTTTGGTGAACCGATCGAGGCAAAAGGCCGAATGATCATACCCGTCGCCAAAGTGGTGTACGGTTTTGGCGGAGGAGCTGGCGGAAAATCGGACTCTGAAGACGGCAGGAGTGGCCAAGGTGTCGGCGGGGGAATAGCTGTTCGGCCCGCGGGTGTTTTGGAAATACGGGACGATACAACAGAGTTTATTCCGTTCGGCGAAAACAAGAAACTGATCGGTGTCCTGTTCTTGGGGTTGCTGCTTGGTGCTTGGCTAGCGGGTAGGTCAAGGAAATCCTAACAATCTTTGAGAGTACCCACTCTGGCAGGATGTTGGTACATATTTCTTGGGGGGAACCGCACACACGAATTCTAGTCCGTTCGCAGAATTAATGCGCCGACGACGCCGAGAATCCCAATGCATCCTATCGACGAGAAGCCTAGAAGGAAATTCCCGGTTGAATCTAAGATGTATCCTAGGATGATCGGGGAGATGAAACTCCCTACGTTGCTCAGCGTGTTGAAAACGCCAAAGGTCATGCCAGCAACCGCGGGACCCTGCTTCGCTGCGTAGGGAATCATGCTGAAGTCAGCTGCAAAGTAAAGCATCCCAGCGAAACCGATACCGGAAATCCACACGGCTGCAATCGAACCCGAAGTAGAGGTGCCAAGGAGCATGGCAAAACTCATGATGAGGATCATGGATATAGTAATGGTTCGTCGGGAAGGCCCATTTCGTGTCAGGAGATACTTCATCCACAATTGGACTGGAGCGTCGAACCAATCCCGCGCTGCAAACGAAGACAAAAGAAGAATTCTTGCGATACATGACAGAAGGATGGCCACCTAAGCCCGCTCATTACGAAGAGTACATCAAAGTAAATTGTGGGTTAATGGAATTAAGAGAAACACAATTCTAAGGGCATGCTAAGCCTTCGCAGGCGCTCTTTTCTTCCCAGATTAATCTTGCCAGATTAATTAATTCACCAATTCCAATCATTAGTGATAGACAGACGATGCATTGGCAATTATGTGAGAATGTCTCCAGGTCCACTACGAAACTTATGATTCTTGTTAGGAATCTTTCTGTGGTTCAAGCTGCTGTTGGGTGTCTTTTGAGGCGTCTTTTGAGGGTGGAGAGTTCGTGTTCCATTATTGCAGATAGGATTTTGTCAATACGTATTTTCACGTAATCCTCTGTCGTGAGTGAACTTAACAGGGCCACCTTGATGAATAGTTCACTGAGGAAGCTCGCTTGGTGCGGTAATTCGTCTTCCTCGCTACTCTGAACTTTAATTTCCTGGAGGCTCGACTCGGGTTTGAGAGTTCTGTTTTCCGCTTCGGAGACGAAAAGTTCGATGGTTCTTCGTTGATCTTTCAGGGATTTTAGGAGTTCGAAGATTCTTCGTGCTAGTAGGCTTATGATGATCTCTTCGTTGGTGGCGCCAAGGTACCTTGCGGCATTCGCATAGAGCGGTGCGAACGTGTCGCTCGGAGTTAGACCAAGCTTCTCAAAACCATTAACGTGGAAGGCTAGCTCCCAGTTCCTGAATAGGCTACCTTTGATAATCTTACGCACTGTCTCAGCTCCGAGAAATCGCCAATCCAGTCCTGTGATAATTCGGCCAACATCAGCTTGGCGAGTCGTAACTGGAGCACAGCCACCCATCACTTCAGGAGGGATGCTGTACTGCGTGTATTCCTCTATCGTGCCTTTGCCCAGAACAAGGTAAGGGTAACACAAATTCTCCTCGCCCTGTGCAGAGCTGGCTCCAAGTAGTATTGAACCACCTTCCTCCAGAGGTTTCGGCGCAGGTGTAGGACACCCTTGCAGGTAGCTGATCTTGCTCCAGCCTCGGGGTGAGATCGTGTAAGAGTTCTCGTAGCCGCCATAAGCACGCGAAACACGGACCGCTGACAGCAAGTAGTATGGTTTCTTTGACATGCGCGACAATCTCTTGGCCGTATTCAGGAAGTCTAAACCAAACCGGTTGGAGACATCCCTCGACGTGAACGCCTCCCACCCGAACACCTGGCTTAAAGCTATCAAAAACTGGTTCGTTACTAGTTGCGAACGAGACCTAACGGGCTGTGGAAGGACAAGCCCCAACCCCTCGAAATTGGCTATTGCCAAGGGTAATCACGTAATAATCTGCCAAGCTGAGACTCAAAAACCTACGCTGCACCCGATTACCCTGGTGTAAAAGAGTACAACGAGTGTAACGCTTAAATCTCTTACATTTTGGAGCCCTCACCGCCGTAGAGGGGTTGCTGGTTCAATAGTCGGTTGTCGCTGCTGCAGATTCAGACATCGTAGATGACGAGATTTGTGCCAACTTCTCTCAGGCTTTCAATAGACGTTCATAATCCCGCGATGGATATCCGATCAGTCTGATCTGGTGACACGATCGGCGTGCAGCAGCCGACGCTTAGCGGGCCTACTCACCATTTCGAAACGTTGTCTGGATCAGCAGAATATGATTCGAAAGTTCAGATCGCCATGAAAATAGACTTCCCATGCTAAGTTCCTACCGTTGTCGTCTCCGAGCTGGTCGTGGCACTTGTCACCTCTGCGGTGGTGGCAGCAGTTGTTGTCATCCCTATTGTAGAGGTTTGAACCACTGAGATTGTCTGTACCACCGTTGCGGTCTGAACGGCAGTTACAGTGATTGGTGACCGACTACCTGAGGGCTTGGAAGAGTTACCGGCTCCAAATGCAGCAATTGCAACAAGCAGTATGACAGCAGCGACGATAATATTCCTCTGGACGTGCGATGGTTTAGCCAATTTCAAGCATCACCACCACTACCATCACCCGCGTTTATCCCTATTACCCTATGGGCAAGACCCGATCATGAAGTGAATTGCCCCCAAATGAAGCCAATTACGCCGCAGTCATCGAAGTATGCTTCGAATAGAAGGTTAACGAAATGGTCTTCTCTCTGTGTCAACCCAATTCTCGCTATCATACAAAAATACCAAATACTACTTCAGTACAAATCAGAGTGTGCGTTAACGAAGGTTTACTCTAACTGTCTCGAAGGCAAAGAGTAACGGAGGGGGCGTGAAAATGTGGATACATTGTCCAGATGGGACTTACCGACTTGACTGTGCTGTTGAGAATGGAGTACCCAGAAGCAAAGCTGAACTCAAGGTTCGTGGATCGGAGTATCGGCTTTCTATCGAAGGCTTTGGTTCTTTTCGGGAGCCCAAGACCCTGAAAGAAGTTAATGTAATTCTAGCTCGACATGATCTGTGGCCCTTTCGAGAAACAAGCGAACGGTGTTCTGAATATTTGACATGTCCGCGAAAAGTGACCTTGAACACAACCTCATCACCCGACGGCCGGCGTGGAATTGGTAACGTAACTGAGTTAACGGTTTAAGCACGAGCCTCAGATTAGACTTCTTACGCGCTACGTTCTGCTATAGTTTGATGCTACTTTTCGTTTTTCGAGCTGCGCTTTGTCAGGTTTCATTCCAGTTCGTTCATGCAGATAATTCAGTTACGGCAGCGAATGAGAACTAACGGATAACGCTAATACCGAATGGTTTAGAGAATAATTTTCGATCAGACTTGTCAGTTTTCGGTTGATTCTATGTTTGAAGTTTGGTTTTTGTACTCTCTCGTCTCCGCTGTCCTTCTCGGATTTACTACGATAGTTGATAAGTTGATGCTTGAAAAGCGCCTGAGCTCATTTTCCTACTTCGTTTCATTTGCTCCACCTGCGTTGGTGTTTTCCATTTGCGTATTACTCTTTTTTCCGACAAATGTTTTTTCAGCCCCCTATGGATTTGCATTCGTGGCGGGGCTGGTTAGTGCTGTAGGATACTTCCTTTACGTTCTTTCAATCAGGAAGGAGGAGGCGTCAAGAATAGCGGCGTTGACGTCACTCGCTCCAGCCTTTGTGGCAGTGCTTGCAGTCTTCATTGTCAATGAGATCTTTCCCGCATACTCTTACATGGGGATGATTCTGATGATTTTGGGATCGGTACTTATCTCGTACAAGGATAACCATGTGAAGAAGACAATTCCTCTTTCGCTCATGCTAATTTTGATTGCGACAAATTTCGCTTACGGCCTTGATCAGACACTGTCGAAGATAAGTCTTGACCAAATTTCTTTCTGGTCATTTCTAATGATCTTCATGTTTGGAAGATTTCTTGTTGCGTTTCCTGGTCTCTCTATCCCTTCAGTGAGAAGAAAATTCATTTCAGAGGTTAGAGAACTAGGAAGAAATTTCGCTCTGACGCTTGCATCAGGCTCTATCCTGTGGAGTCTTGGAATCATCTTCTTCTTCTATGCTGCTTCGCTCGGTCCAATAACACTCGTGTCAACAATAAGCTTGATCTCTCCGTTGTTCA
The DNA here is from genome assembly GCA_050012795.1 of Bathyarchaeia archaeon. GTDB lineage: Archaea > Thermoproteota > Bathyarchaeia > 40CM-2-53-6 > 40CM-2-53-6 > FEN-987. The sequence goes on from JBEKGM010000061.1 coordinate 30,077, forward strand.
CGCTGTTCTTTGCGATCTTCATTACGAAATATCTCCCAAAAGTTTTGAAAGAAGAGATTGACAGAAGGACAGTGACTTTGAAACTTGTCGCGATCGTTCTAGTCATAATCGGAATATATCTGATAATCGCGTAGAAATTAGTCGCGCAGTCTTCGCTAAGACGTTCTGATTCTAAAGGTAATGTGTAGAATGTTGCAGCAACTATGATGGTGTTTGGAAAGCGATCTCGGGTATTTTTCAGTTCTACGTTTTACGAGTTCTTTTGTGGAACACAATGATCTGTATGACCCTGCTGAAATCGGGCTGAGAGATCAACTATTGCCCTTAGCAAGTGTTGGGCCGTCGGAGATCTTTGACTACTTTGATTTCTTTTTCTTCTTAACTTGTTTCGGTTTTCCCAATTTGTTACTTCTCCTATTACGATTGGATTGCCATCTCGAGACTTAAGGCTTCATGTTTTCGATTTTTACGGGTTCCACATGTTCTGGTAGCTGGAAACCGAGGACCTTCGAGTAAAAGTAAAGTTCCGCGTCGAGAGCTCGTTTAATGTTTTCGGCTTTTCGGAAGCCATGCTGTTCACCTTCGAATGGAAGGTAAGCAGTGGGTATTCCTTTGGAGCGAATTGCCTCAAACATTTTCACGGCTTGATCGGGGGGAACAACTTTATCGTCTAAGCCTTGGAAGAAAATGATTGGGCAGGAGACATGGTTGGTGAAGTGAATGGGTGATCGTTGCAGGTACAACTCGCGTTTCTCGGGATATGGCCCAATTAGGCTGGTAAGGTAGCATGATTCGAACTTGTGGGTGTCCGTCGCTAATGCCTCCAGGTCACTGACGCCATAGTAGCTTGCCCCGGCCTTGAAGATTTTCCGAAAGGTCAGTGCAGCAAGCGTGGTGTATCCGCCAGCGCTCCCACCGCGGATGATTAGTCGGTTAGCGTCGACTTCGCCTAGGTTTGTTAGGTATCGTGCTGCGTTCGCGCAGTCGCCAACGTCTACGATTCCCCATTTGTCTCTTAATCGTTCACGATATTCGCGGCCGTAGCCAGTACTGCCGCCGTAATTCACGTCACACACTGCGATGCCCCTGCTCGTCCAATACTGTATGTTCTCAAGACTAAGGCCGATGTGTGCTGCGCTGGTTGGGCCTCCATGGCTTATGATCAGCAGAGGAGGTTTAGTGTTCGCTGGGGCGGCGTAATCTTGATTCTTGGGCCGGTAGTAGATGCCGAATGATGTCAATCCGTTCTCGGTTGGGAACCGGATTTCTTCTGGTCGCGATAGATACCCTGGATCGATGATGGTATCAGTCTCCCGGCGCAGGACCTGACCCTTGCCTTCGGGAATATCGAATTGGATCATGGCCGCAGGTTCGACGGGGGAGTCGGCGATGAAGAAAGCACGTCCAGATGTAACTCGAATGAATCGGATTCCCGAATAGGGAAGGTTGATAGGATCGAGTTTTCCGGTGCCTGAGATTAGACTCGCCATGTGAGTCGTTGATTGGTGGGTGTACGTGCAGATGAGGCGATTGACTGATTCGAACCCGTATGTGGATAGTCCAAACACCCATTGAGGAAGCCCGAATTCGGAAGTCATCTTGTACAGTGGTTCAACACGCGACGGTGTGAGGTGTTCTCTCCATCGATAGATGTTCCACCAGCCGGATGCGTCGGAGATGAAGTGGAGGACATTATCAGGTGACCATTCTGGTTGGAAGACCGATTCGTTGACGCTGCCTGCGACGCGGGTTGTCGGATTTAAAGTGCAGTCTTCCTTGAACGTTCCCACCCAAAGTTCGGTTCCATCCCATGGCATGCGGGGATGGTTCCAGGTGAGCCATGCTAAGCGAGTTCCGTCAGGACTTATTCGAGGCGATGAATAGAAGTCGTTGCCGGAAACAATGATTCGTCCACCATCATTTAGTGCGGGATCAATACTGACAATCGACGCAACGGCTTCTCGATCAGACTTCGCGTGATCTTCGCGTACGCCGACTAGCCGTCCGCGACGCTTGTCAAATACGCAATCTGCATATCGGAATTTGCTTTCCGGCGTGATCGGGACGGGCGTTGAATCAAGTTGCTGTCGGTATAAGCGCTGATCGTCGAAGTTTGAGAAGTAGATAGTTCCTTCTGCAACAGTGTAGGCACCACCACCATACTCATGAACTCTTGTACGCGCATTGAATGGTTTCGGAGTTACATCCATTACCTGATTGTTCGAACTGCATTTGACGATTACGCATCTCCCCGCCTCTGCTGGACGAACTTCTGTCCAGTAGACCTCACCTTGGTCAAGTGCGATTGGTCCCCCAAGCCAGTTGCTTTCCGCGACGGTCAGGTCAGAAGTGATAGGTGATTTCCATGAACCAAACGGGGCGATAGCAGGTTGTATCATCGGCAGATCACCTATGTGCAACTCTCATGAGAGATACAAAGCATATGTGATCACGAACATAGTGCACGTGATTATGGACCAATCAGCACGGCCGGATTATCCTCCGCGGGATGTACCTGAACCTTTCCTATCCGCCAGTGGCTGCTTTATTTCGCTGACCATCTCGAACCAAAACTTTCCGTCGTGGTAATCCACGCGAACGAGGCCATGGCTGCCCAGTTTCCCTCCGAGCATTTCAGTGGCGAGTTGATTCTGCAATCGCTGCTGGATGACCCGCTTGAGCGGCCGGGCTCCGTAAACCGGATCATAGCCCTCTTCTGCCAGTTGGTTCTTTGCTGCTTGGGTCAGCTTCAATTGGACCCCGAGGTCGTTCAACTGGCGTTGGAGCTGCGTGAGTTGAATTTCAACGATCTCTCCAATCTGTTCACGGTCGAGACTGCTGAAAAGGACGACTTCGTCGATTCGGTTAAGGAATTCCGGTGGGAATTGAGTGCGGAGTGCCTCCATCACTTTTTCGCGGGTTTCCTCCTCGATTGCTTCAATGCGTTCATGGTTTTCTCCACTTGCCTTACGCCGGCCGGCGGCGATCAATTGGCTCCCAACGTTTGAGGTCATGATTATTACTGTGTTCTTGAAATCGACCGTTCGGCCGTGCCCATCGGTCAGGCGGCCATCGTCGAGGACTTGAAGAAGAATATTGAAGACGTCGGGGTGAGCCTTCTCGATCTCGTCCAGTAGCACCACGCAGTATGGACGGCGACGCACGGCCTCAGTCAGCGCACCCCCTTCTTCATACCCGACGTAGCCCGGTGGAGCGCCGATCATCCGTGCGACTGTATGTCGCTCCATGTACTCGCTCATGTCGAGGCGAA
>JBEKGM010000062.1:0-15579 GCA_050012795.1 Bathyarchaeia archaeon
CTGCTTTGCCCGCTCCGACCACCGTGTGCATTTCATCGATGAACAAGATGAATCGATTCTCTCCCTGCTGGATTTCACGGAGTACAGCTTTGAGACGGTCCTCGAACTCTCCGCGGTATTTGGCGCCTGCGATGAGAGCTCCCAGGTCCAACGCGATCACGCGCTTGTTCTTGAGGCTCTCTGGTACATCGCCGGCCACGATGCGTTGGGCGAGCCCTTCAACGATCGCGGTTTTGCCTACTCCGGCCTCGCCGATCAGAACGGGGTTGTTCTTGGTGCGTCTTGCCAGGATTTGAACGATACGACGAATTTCCTGATCGCGACCGATCACCGGATCCAGCTTGCCCTGCTCCGCAAGTGCGACCAAGTCGCGGCCGTAACGTTGGAGTGCTTGATACTTGTTCTCCGGGTTTTGGTCAGTGACACGTTGCCCTCCACGCAGGTCCTTAACTGCTTGCAGCAGATCCGATTCGCTGACACCATTTTGTTTGAGGATTTCTTTGGCCTTGCTCTCGGCCTGGACTAGAGCCAACACGAGATGCTCGGTGGAGGTATATTCATCCTTCATCTGCCGTGCAGATTCTTGTGCCGCTTCCAGCACCCTACTCATGGCAGAGCTAATGTGGATCTGTCCATCCCCCCCAGTGATTTCGGGGATGTCCCTGAGCCGCAATTCCAACGTCTTCGTGAGTTGCTCGACGTTCGTCCCTACCTTGTTGAGAAGATCTCGAACAAACCCCTGTTCTTCCGTCAACAATGCCGCAAGCAAATGCAGAGGCTCAAGGAGCTGATGGTTATGTTCCTGAGCTAACTGCTGCGCACGCTGAACTGCCTCCTGGGCCTTTACCGTAAACCTATCAAACCGAATTGCCATGTTTTCCTCTTCTGCGCCGATCCCCAAATGCGTGAATCGTTTGAAGTGGTTGATTGCTCTCTGATCATTAACCGTTGCCATGCGCGCGCTAGTTTGGCCGTCTCGGTCAAGCTATCGTCAACTGAAATAATGTTCTCAGTCATCAAATCCTTACTCCCGAGTATCATCCCTTTTTTCCAGTGCGTGTTCTCCTTTGATTATATTGAGTGACGACTGTGAGTGGCAGTTGTTATGCGTCTCGGCGGTAAGAAGGGAGATCTGAGCGCTGCAATTGAGGAGCTGTTGTTAACTGGCTGATGAAAGAACCGGAAGTTAGAGAATAACCATAACGTCATACCATCTGGTTCTAGAGCGGACCGAGTTTTCTTCATCTTCGGTTGCTTATGCGTGATCATAGGCCACACTCTCACCAATTCGACGGCACAAGCTATTCAACTTAAGTGATCACATTCCACCCTCATTTTTTTTCTGTGTCCAAGCGTAAGCCTTTCGATATGCATCAATGGGCCTTCGTGTATCGTAGCCCTAACCGGACGAACCAAAAGGTCAGGATCAAATAGCCCAGCGAATAATACTTCTTCAACGTGAGAAGCGAACCGTCATGTCTGAAGAGCTACCTTTGATTGTTGAGACTGAGAAGCTCAGTAAGGCAAAATATGGAATACTGGCGATGCCCGATACCGGACTTGTCGGGACTATCGCAGTCGGACATATGATAAGCTCAAAGAAAATGAATGAAGTAGGCTACGTGAGGTTAAGCGCACTGCCTCCCGTGCTCGTCATACATAACGGGGAACCAAAGTCACCTGTAAGACTCTACGGCAACGAAGATTTCGTTGTTCTGATCTCGGAAACCCCATTGCCGTTCGAAACTTACAAGGAATTAGCTGAGCAGACCGTCCGGTGGGCTGGAGAGAAGGGAATTGAGCTGTTGATCTCTTTGACTGGGATTGCCGCCCAGAATAGAGAGGAGATCGATAAGCCACAGGTCTTCGGCATCGGAGCTTCGGCTGAGGTAAGGGATTTATTGAAATCCCGTGGTTTTTCCCTTCTCGAAGAGGGCTTCATTGCGGGACCACAAGCTCTCATACTCGATGAATGCATCGAAAGGAAGTTTCCGTTAGCTGTCCTGCTTGCGCAGTCGCACTCGGAGTTTCCTGATCCTGTAGCTGCTGTTTCAATGCTCCAGGGTCTTAACCAAGCTTTCGGTCTTGATGTGGACGTGAAGGTGCTTCAGGAGCGGGCTGAGGAGTTCAGGATTAGATTAAGAGAACTCATGCAGAGAACCCAGCAGTCAATGCATGGAACAAAGTCGCAAGAAGAGGAACTCCCTGCACTCTACGGATGATGTGAGCCATGTGGAGAAGGAAGAAGACTATTCTCGATGAATTCGAAGAGATTGAGAGGAGGGTTGACAAGTTCTTCGACCAAGTCTTTTCAGTGGAACCTATGTGGAATTTGCAGGCTCACTCACTGCGGCCGCTGTACCAGGTTAGGGAAACCAAGGAATCAATCAGAGTGGTAGTCGACCTTCCCTACGTTGAGAAGGAAGGGATAAACGTCAGAGTTGATGAGCAGTCGATCGATCTGTCGGCTGAGCTGCGTCAGCCTATCAGATATGAACGTTGGGGCACAGCTCAGAGAGAATGCGAATTCAGAAAGTTGAGCGTGACAATTCCGTTGCCTGCAGAAATCATCTCTGACGAAGCCGTGGCCAAGTTCAAGGAAGGAGTCCTCACCGTGGAACTTCCAAAGAAGAAAAAGAAGAGGACCATAAGAGTAGAGTGAGCATGCAAAAGCATAGAATTTTGCAATAGAATTTTGCCGATTGCACACGAGAGGTATTGATGATTGTCTCTTGACCAAATTGATCGATTAGTTAGGATTGTTCTTAAGGAGAAGACGGATGATCGTGGTGGCCGTTTTGATTTTGAAGCTAGGTACGCCGCCATAAGTGCGATAGCAGCTTATGGTGAAAGTGCTATTCCTGCACTAACACAAGTAACCGAAGAGTCCACTAATCCTGTACTTAGAGAACATGCACTTGAAGCAATCAAGACCATTAAACGTAGTTAATCGCGTTCTCACCGAAGTTCTACCTGACAGAACCAACGGGTGGTGCTGTCAAGTCTGCGTCGGGTTGACTGAGAACAATGAATTTTGGTCACTGTCAATTTTCGTCGGTTGGTTCAATTCTATTGTTTAATCAAAAACTCGACAAGTGCAGAAATCCCAGTAAGTGCGAAGGCAAGAGATTCTATAGCAAGCATGTGATCGAAAATTGGTCTGAGTTTCGTAACATCATCTCCAGCAAAGTAGGCTTGCCGTCGTGCTTCTTCGATGGCTTTGGGTACTGTGATCTGTCGCAATTTGTATGTGCGCCATGCCATAACCAAGAAAGTAATTGCAAGACAGAGCCAGAATATGCCAAGAGCAGAAGTCATGGCAACTATGAAGCTCAGAATTTTCTGTTAAGCTTTTGCAACAATGCGATTTTTACTTTCACTAAACTCTCCTTGGTCCAACCGCATTTTGAAAAGAGCGTAAATAGTCTAAAGTCTAAACTCGCGCGTATGAGTACCAAGCCGCCGAGGCTAGCTATTTTCGTTGACGGCGCTAATATCGATACGCCTGCAAGGGAAGCTAACCTTCGCATTAATTATGCTCGGTTCCGAGCTTATCTAGTTGGTAGCCGCAATCTGGTTTCGGCGACATTCTATGAAAGTCGGACAGCCAACCTCGGCAAGAGAGCCTTCTACAGCGATGTGAAGAAAGCGGGCTTCGTCCTGAAGTTAGGTCCATACGTTTTGTATGAGGAAAAACAGAAAGAGATTGATGTCCAGATAGCGGTCGACGCCGTAAGCGGTGCTTACGAGAACCAGTTTGATATTGCCGTGCTCGGTTCAGGTGACGGAGACATGGCCCCTATAGTTAGAAAGCTGAAATCTATGGGAAAAGAAGTTGAAGTGGCTTCTTTTAATGATCGGGGTCAGGGCAAGAAAAGTCAACTTGCATGGTCACTGAAGACGGAAGCCACGCGTATAAGGGACCTCACTTACGACATCAGAAAGATAACATAAATCTCAGGTTTGGTGGCAGATGGGCCGGGCCCATCAAGGCATTGCTGCCGAGGCGCTGACGCCTGCCACCAAACGTTGAATATGCCTATGTGCTTAATGGTGATATATGATTTTCTTTGTGTCACCAACGTTTCAGAACGTAACGAACATCTTCCGTTTGTCTCTTGTAGCGTTTTGAATAATCGTAATCCACTTGTTTTGACCTCTAATTTCGATTCCAGCCTTGTCTGCTGGTGTTTTGCCGTCTAGTGCCATGTGTGGTCGTATGTAGTTGTGAAAGATTTGTTCACCCTTGAGAATTGGCGTATCCATCTTCTTCAGGTTACGAGTTACCTTCTCTCTATCGCGGATTTCTCCGTTCATACGCTCCATCTTATTGTTGTGGACCATGCCAGCTAACCTGATTTCTCGGATGTGTTCTGGTCGATCTGCTACTCTTTGTGTTCGGAATTCAATGTTGAATGCTTCATGGAAATTCTGAGCACCGTCAGTTATCAGAGTCTTAGGTCGCTTGCCCGTAACCTCCTTTCCATGCTTGAATAGTGGAGTTATGTCAGCCGTGTACTTCGTGTCAGCTACTTCTTGAGCGATCCAGAACCTTGTCTGATCATCCATCAGCGCGTACAGGTACTTCATGTTGCCATGTACTTTCAAGTATAGTTCGTCGGCTCGCCACGTGTCAGAAACTTGAGGAGTGATCTTCTCAAGATATTTCTCCATGAGAGTCGTATACTTCTGAATCCAATTCCACACAGTTTGATAACTGACTTCAACTCCGATCAGTTTGAGTGATCTTGCGACATTCCGTAGGCTTTCACCCGAAAAGTACAGTTGCATGGCCGTTGTGATTCCTTGTGGATTGTGTTTCATGTGCTCGAAGCCTACGTTAATCGTAAAGTAGCGGCTACACGATTTGCAGTTGAATTTTTGAATGTCACCGTACTTGTTGTGTCTTAGACCATCTTTGAAGATGTCACTTGACTTGCAGTATAGGCAAGCGTTGATTGCGATTGGTTGAATGACAACATTCTCCTTAACCTTGTCTCGTAATTTGAGACTGAATTCAACGGCCCAAATGTGCTTGCACTTCACGCTTCGGTACTCGAAGTCGGGGCATGTGCAGAGCCATCCACCGTTCAATTGGCGGATAACATCGTACATCATGTCTCTTGACTGAGAGGCTACCCTGTAGAACCGTTCACCTTGCCTAATGATTTGGTTAGGTTTCTCAGCAATCATTCGGCCTCGGTCGGAGCGTAAAACCGTTACAGTTGCCATATACCAATCGCTATCTAATGGTATACATCACCACAAGCTATAAAGGTTACTATTGGTATCTATTGGTACTGTGTCAGAATATGGCAATGCAGAAGATAATGGTCTCAATGTCAGACGAAATGGTGAAAGCTCTAGATCAAGAACGAAAAGCCCGAAAACTAGAATCCATACCAGAAGCAGTAAGAGCAGTATTGGGAGAGTATTTCAAAACCAAAGCCATGTAAGTGATCCTTCAAAAACCAGATGACGAAATTGTTTTGATGTAATTCAAGTACTCGTTCCAGTACTTCTGGAAAAGAATCGTCCTACTTTTCTTATGAAAGACATTGGTAATCCGATAATTTTGATCAATGCCAGTAGGATAATAGCCAATTTGCATATACGCATTGTCAGCGTAGGGATCTAAGGCAACCATGTTGAACGGTGGACAATCATCATAGAACCTCACTTCAAACCGGATCTGCTCCCCTTTAGACATCTGGTCTTTCACAGCTTCTAATCGTTGTTCGGATGACTTGGCTGCTTCTGCAAGCCCCTTCCATTGTTTCTCCTTTTGCAGATCCGCAAGAATGTCATTTTCGACAAGCGCACAAGTAATTCTAAGGTCTTTGTTTGCTTGAAGCAATTGTTTCAGAAGATCAGTGTGACGAGAAACAGATTCACAAGTCAAACCTAGAACGACTATTTCTTGCTTCGCCTGAGCAAGCAGTGTTCCCCAAGGATATTTTGCCACAAGTTCCGAGTATTCATACGCTTCAATATCATGAGTTTCGTCTATCTCCTTGTAAGTTGAGGGAACTAACGGATGCGTAATCTCTTGCTTGTACATGCCAGTGCTCGTGTTCAGTTCTGTTGTGGTCCTGTTGGCAACTATCTCAACACTCGACGTACTAGGCGGAACTGCTACAGGCTGATCCTGCTTCGCTATTCGTGTGTTTTTCCCAATGTACAGGCCCTTGACGATAAGCGCGATTGCCAATGTTATGAATGCATTTGCAACCCAAAACCAGATTTCTTGCAGGTTTGCCATGACATCAAACCTTCCGATTGCCTGTAGGTAGAGTGTGAAGATTACGACGACAGCAATTAGTAAGAATCCAACGATTACCAGCGGATACTTCGAAACCTTGTCCGCTACCAGTTCCTCGGTCAAATGGCTCGACATTGTTGCATCTCAGTTTAGATTTAAAGCGATGTAGGGGCTCGTAACCGACGCTTCTTGACAACGAACGAAAAGCGGCTTTTTCGATTGAACCGACGGAGACTTGACAGCGCCCAACGGGTGAGGTTTTATATGGGAGTGTTACCTTAGGTAACAAGTTTGATGATGAACGCCCTAGCTGCAGACCTCATTGTAAGCAAGAGTGGAGAAAGTGGAAGAAGCGAGTATCATAATGAGAAGATCAATATTGGCGAGAGCATTTTATTTCGCGTTCATATTAGCATGAGAAGGAAGTGCGCGTTCAAAAGGAGTCTGCGATTAAAATGTGCGCACCCAACCCCGACAACAAAGAAGCACGCACAAACAAAGTGGCAGAACTTGAGACTTCACTCGAGGAAAAGACCAAACTTGAGGAGACATACCTCAACCAGCTCAAATACGCCCGGGCCGATCTTGAAAACCTTCAGAAGCATATGCAGAGCCGCATAGATGAAGGAGTTGCGAGGGAAAAAGAGAGGATGATCCTTCAAATGTTGCCTGTCGTTGAGGAGGTTGATCTTGCGCTAGAGGAGGCGAAGAAAATGAAGGAACCCACTCTCCTAGAAGGCATGGAGATGGTAACGAAAAAACTCTGGAAGGCGCTCAGTTGCGAAGGACTATGTGCCATTGATGCCGTCGGCAAACCCTTTGACCCGCATATGCACGAAGCTATGCAGGAAGTTGTGACATGCGACTACCCTGACGGGACGGTTGTACAGGAAGTTAGAAAGGGCTACCTCTTGAACGGCAAAGTGCTTAAACCAAGCCTGGTAAAAGTGGCATGCAGTCGAAAGTCTGTTAAGGTTAATGAAGTTAAGAAAGTGAATGAAAAATGAGTAGTGAGAAAAGAGAGAGGATATTAGGAATCGACCTCGGAACCACAAATTCAGCCGCGGCCGTGGTCATAGGTGGAAAACCGACCATAATTCCGAGCGCTGAGGGATCAACCACCGCTGGAAAAATGTTCCCATCTGTCGTCGCTCTTACTAGGGACGGACAGCTCCTTGTTGGGGAACCCGCAAGAAGACAGGCTGTTACCAACCCGGAAGGGACGATACGCGAAATCAAACGAAAAATGGGTACAGATTATAAGCTTAAGATTTTTGGGAAAGAGTACACGCCACAGCAAATCTCGGCATTAATTCTACAGAAGATTCTGCGCGATTCTGAAACCTATCTTGGCGAGAAGATCGCCAAGGCAGTGATAACCGTTCCCGCCCATTTCAACGACAACCAGCGCCAAGCAACCATAGACGCTGGCGAAATTGCAGGCTTGAAAGTAACGAGAGTTGTTAATGAGCCGACGGCAGCAGCCCTCGCCTATGGTCTGGACAAGGCTAGTCAAGAACTGAAAATCTTAGTCTTCAGTTTCGGAGGTGGCACAAACGACACCACCGTTATGGACTTCGGCAAAGGCGTCTTTGAGGTTCTAGCCACAAGCGGAGACACAAAAACAGGCGGGGCAGATCTCGATCAGGCCGTAGTGGACTATGTTGCTTCAGAGTTCAAGCGCGAAACAGGAATTGATCTCAGAGGAGATGTGAAAGCTATGGCACGCTTGAAGGACGCTGCCGAGACTGCCAAGATAGAGTTATCAAACCTGATCACTACTGACATAGATCTTCCATACATTGTCACTGATGCTACAGGCCCGAAGAATCTTCACATGACTCTGACAAGAGCGAAACTCGAACAATTAACCAGACCCATAGTGGAGAGAATTAGGGAACCTATCCTGAAGACCCTATCGGATGCAAAATTGACCCAAGCGCAGATCGATAAGATCATCCTCATAGGCGGGCAAACAAAGATGCCGTTCGTTCAGCAATTCATCGAAGACGTAATAGGCAAAAAACCTGAGAGAGGCATTGACCCGATGGAATGCGTAGCAATCGGCGCCGCCATTCAAGGAGCGGTCTTGACAGGAGAAATCTCAGACATAGTGCTCCTTGACGTGACACCTCTTTCTCTAGGCGTCGAAACCTTAGGAGCCGTCCTTTCAAAGGTCATCGACCGAAACACAACAATACCCGTTAAGCAGAGCCAGACCTTCACGACAGCTGCCGACTCTCAGACAGCAGTCACCATACACGTACTGCAAGGGGAACGCTCAATGGCTAAGGATGATATCAGCTTAGGCCAATTCAACCTCACAGACATTCCGCCTGCACCTCGAGGTATCCCACAAATTGAGGTAACATTCGACATCAACGCGGATGGCGTCCTCAACGTATCTGCGAAAGACTTGGGCACTGGTAAGCAGATGGGAATCAAAATAACTGCATCAACCAAGCTTAGCCAAACAGAGAAAAATCGAATGATAAGAGAGGCAGAACAGTTTGCCGAGCAGGATAAACGCGCTAAGGAAGAAGCTGAAATTCGAAACACTGCAGACTCCCTGATTTACACGACCGAGAAGACGTTAGGCGAAATTGGCGACAAACTCACGCCAGAGCAGAAGACGAAGACCCAGGAAGCCCTTCAGGGACTAAAAGACGTATTGAAGTCAGGAGGATTAGCTGCAATCAGTGCCAAGGTCGAAGATCTAAGAAGGGTAGTTCAGGAGGCAGGTGCAACAGTCTATCAGCAGGCGGCATCTCAAAAACCTCAACAGGCGAATCAGGAACCTCCGCCATCAGGAGAAGAACAACAGGGAAAGAAGACTGTTGAAGCAGAGTATAAGGTCGTGGACGAGGATAAGAAATAGCTTCTTTCACTTGCCACCTATGTCATATTCAGATGATAGTCTAACTTGGCGAAGCTGGATTACTACGACCTATTAGGGCTCAGTCGGGATGCGTCTCAAGAAGAAATCAAGCGCGCCTTCCGCAAGCTCGCCTTCAAATATCACCCAGACAGGAACAAGAGGTCTGACGCTGAAGAGAGATTCAAAGAGGTTTCAGAGGCTTACGCCGTACTCTCCGACCCCGAGAAGAGACGCCAGTACGACGCCGCAGGCTTCGAAGGAATAAACAAGCAATACAAACAGGAAGACATCTTCAACCGTAAGAACTTCCAAGAGGTCTTTTCCGAATTTGGCTTCGATACTAACGATCTCCTCAATCGAATCTTCGGCGGAGACTTCACACTTCACCAAGCGCGGCCCGAATCCACTCGCGGTCGCGACTTAGAGGCCCAACTGGAGATCACGTTCGAGCAAGCTGCTTTCGGAACTGAGCTGGAAGTAACTCTACCAAGAATGAAGAAGTGCACTAGATGCGATGGTTCAGGCGTTGAGCCTGGCAGTCATTTGACGACTTGCCCAACATGCCGAGGCTCAGGAAGAATCGAGCACGAAGCTATCTCAGGTTTCGGCCAGGTGATCGTTTCCTGCGACCACTGCAATGGTAGAGGAAAGGTGGCTCAGAATCAGTGCAAGACATGTGGAGGCAATGGACTCGAAGAAAGGAGCGTACAGCTTAAGGTCAAAGTGCCCGCTGGTATTGACAATGGCGACCATCTGATCATTAGAGGACAGGGAGAAGATGGCCCTTATGACGGCCCACCAGGAGACTCTTACGTGACGATAAGAATCAAACCCCATCCATATCTAATCAGGAGAGGCTTAGATTTCGTCTATGAGGCTAATGTGAATTTTGCCCAAGCTACTCTGGGTGCTGAGATAAGAGTTCCGACACTAAAAAGCGAAGCAATAGTCCGAGTACCGCCTAGGACGCAAAGCGGCACAACACTCCGATTAAGAGGAGCAGGGATAAAAAGCAGCTCAGGTCAAGGAGACGAACTCGTCCATATAACCGTGCGAACTCCTGAGACGCTAACGTCTAAGGAGAGAAACCTGATCGAGGAACTCTCAAAAGAGTTCGAGGCTGACAAAACTAAGCGGTGGTAGTCACGAAAACGACGACGGACGACGGTTCAAATCAGCTTGCAAGATTGTCAATTATTGCTTTGACACAAGCCGCTGAACATTCGTAAGTGATAATCAGTGAGACCGTACTAGACCTTCCTCTCGTTTTCGATTGAGGCCTCCGAAAGCGAAGCATGAAACTGAAAATATTGAACGGCTCAGTGATTGGACCTTGGGTCCCAATTCCCTAGGATTGGAAGGACCTTTTTCTTGAGCTCTTGTATTAGTTCAGGGTCATTTCGCACGTATACATCTGGTATGTTCAAGACTTTGATTTTATCAGGATTCGAATTGTAATTAGTTTGAATATGCTCTGCATGTTCTGCCTCCATGACGAGGATGAGGTCAGCCCAATCGATGAGTTTCTGTGATACGGAATTTCGCCCCGAGGACGGCAAGATGCCTGCAGATTTTGTCTGCCATTCGTCACTGAGATTTCCGAAAACCTGCTCAGCAGTGGGGCTCCTCTGGAGGTTTGCTGAACAGACGAAGAGTACTTTGGGTTTTCGCAACACTTAGCTCCCGTAGGTTAAGATGCTGAGCCATTCAATGAACCTTTACCTTCAGAGTCTTTGAGTATGCCAGGGTCTGCTACGGGGGATAATCTCGTCAATCCGCATGGGGTTTCTTGTTTTCGGGTCGATCCAGAGGAATGGGTCATGCCAGTCGTCTGTGAGTTCAATTTTCACTAAGTGAGTGCATTTGGGACATCTGGGGCCGTTGGCTTCGAAGACTGTGCTGGGACATGAGCATCCACATTCAGCTACTTCGAGAATGAGTCTGCTTCCTTCATACCGAACTACCCGCGGCGGACTACAACCTTCGCACAAGCTTACCTCGGCTCTTGAGATGTGAATGGGGGCGAGATCTTATACGGATGAGAGGTGAGTGAAAGTCATCGACGTTTTAGCGGCGTTTCCATGTGAATCCCGTACCGCATACGAACCTTCTCCGCCAACTTCTTCATGTCAAATCCGAAAATCTCCTTCAATTCATCGAGTCTGAAATCCTCTGTCTCCGTTAGCTCGCTGACCGTCACGTCTTTGAACACCTTCTTTTTCTTCTCAAGCACGTCCCTGACATGTTCTTCTATTGTGCCTTTGACAACGAAGTTTACTGCAAGAACTTTGTTCACCTGACCGATTCGATGTATCCTCGCGATACGTTGTTGAAGCCTTGCCGGATTCCATGGCAAGTCGTAGTTGATTACTGCGTCAGCAGCTTGTAGGTTCAAACCGAATTGGCCAGCGTCAGTGCTGGCTAGGACGGCAACATGTGGGTTGGACGTGAAATTCCTCAAATTCGCAGAACGTTCATCAGTGGTGAGTTGACCATGATATGGGACGCAAGTTATTCCATCACTCTCCAGCTCGTCATGTATCAGTTTAATCACAGGCACAAATTGTGAGAAGATGACAATCTTGTGACCTTGTTCGACTAAATCTTGGACAAGCTGCTTTAGCTCGACTAGTTTTGCATTCTCTGGTTCCAACTTCGATAAGATTCGCATGAGTCTTCCGAAAATCGGAGACTCGCGGAGAAGCTGGGCGTCTTTAGTGTTCTCTCTTTGTTTTCTTCTTAGGTACCCGGCTATCATGCTAATGTCTGCGCAGGCTTCACGTAGCAAAGTATACAATCGGATACGGTTGGCAGTGAACGGGTTAGGACCACCTTCTTCACTCAAACCATAGGAGTATTCCTCGAGAATTGTCTCGCCTAAACTCGTTTGGAGAATATCATAAATCAACTTCTGGTTTCGAGCGGGTTCAGTGTAGACATATTCCATAGTAAGCGAGGGCAGTTGCTTCAGAACCTCAGATTTTGTTCTTCGAATAGAGACTTTCGCCAGCCGCGCTCTGAGTTCATCAAGCGTTGATGGGTTTACGGATGGATGCGAGGATTGCCATCCAGGTTCCTGACTCCTAACGGTGTAGCGCGTCAAAAAGTCCTCGTGATATCGTCCAAAGTAGCCTGGCTGTACTATGGTCACAATGTTATACAATTCGCCGATGTGATTCTCTAACGGGGTGCCTGTCAGAGCGACGACGTTTCTCACTAGGATCCTCTTCACTGCTTCGCTAGTTTGCGTATCCCAGTTCTTCACACGTGTCACCTCATCGAGAATTAGCGTGTCGAACCCCCTCTTCAGAATGAGTTCGACGTCTGTGCGCAGAAGTTCGTAATTGATGACTACCAACGGCTCCTCGTAGAGAATTATCCGTTCCTTGAGTTGTCGCTTAGAAGTAACAAGGGTTGGTTGCAGTCCAAACTTCTCAATCATTTCGTCCCGCCATTGCTCAAGAACCGCGTTTGGAGCGACTATCATAGCTCTACTCGCTTTCTTCGCATCCACTAACTTGATCAGTGCTGCAGTGGCGCTAACGGTTTTTCCGAGGCCCATTTCGTCAAAGATGCAGGCTCGGCCATCGTTCCGAAGAACAAACTCCACGGCTTTCTTCTGAAACGGGTACAAAGTCACGTTGATTGCTTTCGGAGACTGTAAGCTCGGCAAATCAAGTTTCGTTTGTGGGAATCCTCTGAAGGTGACCTCGATGCCCTGTTCCTCAAGTAACTTCCTCACCAGGCTTGCTGATCCGGTTTGGCGGAGTCTGTAGGAATCATAGTACGGACTCCAAACTAGGTATGTCTTGACGGTAGCGTCATCAAGCAATTCCTTGAGATCATGATTCTTCTGTGACTTGATCCAGACGTACCCAGCCGGATCATAATCGAAGATGACGGCTCGATGTTCCTCTATGATCTTGCGGGCCTCGCGAGAATATGCAAGCTTGAACCCGGCTAGGAGGAAGGCTGCTTTGGCCGTTTCTGGATTCAACGTGGCGGGATGGTGAAACGTTCCGTCTTCAAAGGGAGTTATGTCTACCAGGGCTCCAAAGGTGGGTTCAGGAATATGTGTTGGAGGCCGAATTGTCAGGGAACCGTCTACGATAATGCGTCTCGCTGCCGCCAGAGGTGTGCTTGTTCCCAAGGTCTGGTATGTATCCTCTTGAATCGAATCTAGTAACAAATGCTATTCGAGGATATGAATCTCCTGATTGATCGTAACGAGCCAAAATATGCTTAAGTTTGGATTCGTAACCCAGAAGAGTAGGGATAATCAAGTGGTTGACGGTAAGCCTCAATCTAAAGGCTCGGATGAACCGAAAGTCCAGCAAGAATCAAAAGAGCCTTCAGATGAAACAGTTCTGAGCCTACAAACTCAACTCAAGGAACTCGACAAAGCGAGACAAGAAAACGAACGCAAAGCCTCAGAATACTTCGATAAACTACAGCGGCTTCAAGCTGATATGGAGAATTTGCAAAAGATTACAAAACGACAGATAGAGATGATCACCAATCAAGCTTCTCGCGATTTGACCGTAAAACTCCTGCCGATCCTTGATGCGTTGCGTCAGGCGGGCAATTTTGCTCGCGTTAATGAATCACTACCGCCCGAGGAGATTGCGGTCGGGTTGGATATGCTCTATAGGCAGCTGCTCGACGTACTAAAAGCGGTCGGAGTTGACGAGATCGCTGCAGTAGGGCAAGTCCTTGACCCAGCAAAACATGAGGTTGTCAATTATGTTGAACGCGATGATGCGCCAGAAAACACCGTTGTTGAGGAGGTGCGGAGAGGATACCAACTGAATGGAAAAGTACTCCGCACCGCTATGGTTATTGTCGCTAAACCAAAAAAGCCTCCAGACGAGACAAAGGGGAGCACGCAGGCATCTCCGTAACGTTTTTGAACTGCTTCACAGTTCCATTTGTTACTAAACGTAACAAGGGGTAGTGTCATTTTGCCAAAGATCATAGGAATAGACTTGGGAACAAGCAATTCCGCAGCAGCCGCGGTCATCGCTGGTCGCCCATCTATTATTCCAAGTGCTGAGGGCACATCTGTAGGTGGCAAAGCGTTTCCATCTTATGTCGCTTTCACAAGAGACGGTCAATTACTCGTCGGTGAGCCGGCAAGGCGGCAGGCCGTTTCAAATCCTGAGGGAACCATCCAAGCGATCAAACGGAAGATGGGCACGGACTACAAAGTCACTGTCTTCGGCAAAGAGTACACCCCGCAACAAATCTCCGCCTTCATTCTTCAGAAGATTAAGCGTGATGCTGAAGCCTTCCTAAGCGACAAAGTTGAGAAAGCTGTCATCACGGTTCCCGCCTACTTCAACGACAACCAGCGACAAGCAACCAAGGATGCAGGATCCATCGCTGGACTCGATGTTGTCAGAATAATCAACGAGCCCACCGCAGCTTCGCTCGCCTATGGTCTGGATCGACCTGAAAAAGAGATGAAGATCATGGTTTTCGACTTAGGTGGTGGAACCCTCGATGTTACGATTATGGAAGTCGCTCCCTCTACGGATGACGCAGGCAAGGTTACTCCAGTTTTCACCGTGCTCTCGACCAACGGGGATACTCAGCTTGGAGGAACCGACATGGACAATGCACTCATCGACTATGTCGCGAACGATTTCAAGGCTAGTAACGGAATAGATTTGCGTAATGACAAGGTTGCTGTACAACGCGTGCGTGAGGCAGTCGAGAAAGCCAAGATAGAACTGTCCACTGTTCTGTCGACTGAGATCAACTTGCCTTTCATATCTGCTGACGCAACGGGCGCCAAACATCTAACCATGACTTTGACTCGAGCTAAACTTGAAGAAATTGTGCGACCTACAATAGATCGATGCCGCGGCCCCATGGAAAGGGCTCTGGAAGATGGTAAGCTGGCTCCAAAGGATGTAACCAAGATCATATTGGTGGGCGGGCCTACCCGTATGCCGATTGTGCGAAAGTTTGTTGAAGATCACATGGGGAAGGAGGCCGAGAGGGGTGTTGACCCCATGGAATGTGTCGCTATGGGCGCAGCCATACAAGCGGGAGTCCTCGCTGGTGAAGTCCGCGATCTACTGCTATTGGACGTTACCCCACTGTCTCTCGGCGTCGAAACATTGGGTGGAGTCGCGACTAAGATAATTGAGAGGAATACGACAATACCATCAAAGCGAAGCCAGATCTTCTCCACCGCAGCGGATATGCAGACGACTGTCACTATCCACGTACTTCAGGGGGAGAGACCTATGGCTGCTGACAATGTTTCCCTTGGCATGTTCAACTTAACCGGCATTCCGCCAGCTCCTCGTGGTGTCCCGCAAATTGAGGTCACATTCGATATTGATGCAAATGGTATCATCAACGTCTCCGCAAAGGACTTGGCCACGAGCAGAGAACAGAAGATTACTATAACGGCTTCAACGAAACTTCC
>JBEKGM010000063.1:0-14988 GCA_050012795.1 Bathyarchaeia archaeon
TTCTTGTTGTCGAGCTGCGCGCTATTTGCGAGTATTTCAGAATTGATCTCAAATGTTTACCTAATCAGAGAAGTCAATCCTAGCGCCGTGAGCGGTTCATTTCCGATGGATATCAGGAGAAATGGATGCCTTTAGCGCTTCAAGATTTGCACAATTCTGTTGTTCTGGAGCCGATTCTCAAAGATCATCTGCCTGCTTTTTGTGGCAAACGTGATTTAGACCGCTTTGTTGTGTCAGAGTTGTCAGTGTAGTCTATAATGAGAAGGCGCCGATGCTCGTCGATGGGGTGGCCAGTCGTAGTGCTTTTGCTGTCATCATTGGCATTGACTATGTTCCAGTTGGGACTCGTCAGTCAATCTTTCGGCCAGTTTAGAGGCCAGACTACTCAACTTCCACGACCAACAGGACAGCCTGGAAATCAGACGGGGGTTCACACAGGCCCCCCTGGATATTCCATAAGAGGCAATTATACAAGAAATCAAACTCAAACGGAGGTACCTCAACCACGATGGAATCAATCATGGACTAACACGGGAAACCAGAGTTGGACTCGTATGGAGAATGAAACTTACACTTACATGGGAAATCAAACGACTTGGACTCGGATAACTGGGCCACAGGGGAATGAAACACACGGGGTGGGAGTTCCGCCTGGATTGGTGAATGGATGGGCGCATTCTAACATAACCGTGGGCGCCAGGAATGTGACGCACCCATTTTTCATGAATGGAACTCGTAGAGTCACCTTAGGTTCAATTGCCATCAACGCAAGCTCAGGCAATCAAGTCATTCGTAACGTTGCCTTCAATCGGACCGTTGCTCAAATTGAGTTCGACCGTAATGGTTCAATTCAGCTGATCATCAACTCTTCGGTCAAGCCGACGCAAGTATTTGCAGATAGTGTGGAGCTTTCTGAAGCTCAATCTCTGAACGGTTTGACGGCAGGTGAAGCATGGTTCTACGATCAGAGCAATCATACTCTGATAATTCTCGCTGACCCGTCTTCCATTACGATATTCTACGAACCAGCTGCATCACCTGTTCCAGAATTCCCGGCTACGCCATCTCTAATTCTGATTTTGATAGTCGTCCTAGTCGCCGCAGCTACCAAGCGGAGGTTGTTGCTTCGGCATCGACGTTGACGGGTCTCTGTGATCATTCGATTGCAAGTTCTTGAATTACTTCGCTGGATCATTGACCAATCCTGTCAAAGGCGTACAAGGCCTTGGTGATCTCCATTGCACCTACGCCCTTGTATTCCTGTAATCTTCTAACGTATCTTAGGTAGGT
The DNA here is from genome assembly GCA_050012795.1 of Bathyarchaeia archaeon. Taxonomy (GTDB): domain Archaea; phylum Thermoproteota; class Bathyarchaeia; order 40CM-2-53-6; family 40CM-2-53-6; genus FEN-987. The sequence continues at coordinate 1,291 of JBEKGM010000063.1, forward strand.
CAAGAGCTGTGGAACAGTGAATTTGCTGGTGCAGTGCTTTCTAGGAAAATCAAAGCCAAGTTGGCGCAGAGCATTGCAGGTGTGATAATCCATGAATCCGTATGTTTCGGGCCACGTAAACATCAAAACCATTGATGCCAAGACTGGTCTCATACCTCGAATATTGCAGAGAGCGTCAATTCTTGATGGTTCGTCCTCGATCCTCAGGGCGCTATCCAGACGGCATTCGAAGGTCGGCGAACTCATCTTCATCATCAACATTCGTGGCCGCAATCCCTTCAAGGATGTGATATCCAGTAAATCTTGTCTGACCCAAGTTCTGGTTCTGTTTCTGACCTGTTTTCCGATGTCTAGAAGGCGGACTTCGAGATCGACTCTTCGATTAGTCTCCAACTTCCTGAATAGAGCTTCGTAGCGATCGAATTCCTGAAGAAATGCAGATGTCTGGGAGTTCAGGACTTTGTTCAGATGTGTCGGTTTGCGGAGGTGTTTCTGTGAGAGTGCGGGTGAAGGTTTTCCGTGTTGGTAGCAGTACTGTTCGCAACGCTCGGCTGTTTCTAGGTCCCCATAACCAAAGCCGCAGAACTCACACTCGAAAATGACGCGCCCTCCAGACTCGTACTCATTTACCATGTGCGCTCTCTCTGTTGTATTCCTGGGCGATGAGCTGGCGGGTATTAGTCGGTATTTCAGAATTCATTCCAAATCTTTGACTAATTCGCTACTCAGCAAGTTCGAATGAGATACGTGCGAAAAAGAGGGAATAGCATTCGTAGCTCGGACCAGTCCTAGATCTTGTCCTTCATGGCGTCTAGAAATCTTCCCAGTTTGATTAGAACCCAGAAGATGCCCATCGTCACGATGAGAATTGACAAGGCCATGATTGCCTGAAAAATGAAACCGTCAATCATCATTCCCGAGGCCTGCGAAGGGCCTTGCATTCCCGGAGCTGATTGCAGAACATAATCGAGTGCACTCATTATCTATCTCACCTCATCAGCACGCTATGACTGTCGACTATTAGCCCATTTTTCAGAATTAACCTCAACTCTATACAGAATTCACAACGGCCGATCAGAGCGAGCAGATTTGTGATGAATTCTGAAAAACTTCTAAAAGCAACGACGCACACGGCACTGTGGACTGAACATCTTGTGCCAGGTCTCAAGGCACAGCTTGAAAATAGCTGAACGGTACACTGAAGTAACAGGACTGGGGGACGCTAAGATAAGCTGGGACGATCTGATTGTACGCTCACCCGCAATCGCTAAAGTATGTTCTGGGATGGCTCATCGCGGGAATGAGAGGCGGCTCCAGCCGTGCCAAGATAATAGGCGCTTTGAAGGAAAGTCCACAAAATGCGAACCAGTTGGCCAACCTCATTGGAAAAGATTATAGAACGATCAGACACCATCTCGGCGTTCTCGAAAAGAACAGAATCATCGTTTCAGCAGGTGAAAAGTATGCAGCAACCTATTTCCTGTCTCCGGAGATGGAGGAAAACTACGCGTTGTTTGAGGAGATGCTGAAGAAAGCTCTGGAACGTGAGGCGAACAAGAATGAGTGACGACACGAACAGAAGATTGAGAATTGGGCTAATCGTAGCAGCATCGATTGCAGTAGCGCTGCTTGCAAGTTTCTGGGCATCAACACATCTACCTTTTCCTCCACGATCTTTCATGGAGCCCCCCAGACCGCCTCCGCAGGGGATTCCGGGAGACATTGGGCTATACTACCTCCTCAAAACCGTCTTCTCAACGCTGAATGCAACACTACTGGCCTTCTTGCTGGCTCTCTACGCAGAGATCTACGTAAAGCGGAAAGTCGAGTTCACTCTTTGGCTGGTCATATTCTGCAGCGTGCTGCTTCTCAACGCTCTCACCTCGAATCCCATCCTTCAATGGGCGTTCGGATTCTTCCCCTTCGGGCTTGGCCCGTTTGCCATGCTGCCCGACCTATTCACATTCGTTGCCTTAGCGATCTTGCTGTATCTAACGATGAAGTACTGAAGATCTGGCGCTGTCAGCGAGCTCCGGAATCGACTCTAGCGGTGCACACATTGTAACGAGAACTAGAATCAACATGCGCCACATAATTTACACAATTCTGCTAGTCAGGAGCCAATTCGGAGGAGCCATCTGCCTGCTTTTTGCGACAGATACGATTTAGGTTACGCACCGTGAGTCGTCTCAAAGTAACTTGCGGGAGAAAGAAGTGGCAAAGCTGCATAGCACTCTAGTCTTAGGAACAGTAGTACTGATATTTCTACTTCAAATCAGACTGGGATATACTGCAGCGATCCCTGAGCTACCGCCAGGCTTCGTTGCAGTTAAAGGACCACATGGCATAACTGTTCTCGTCGGTCCCTTACAAGTTTCCCCAACTGGAGGTTACGAGAGGGAGGTAATCCTTCCCGGTCAGCCGCCCTTCATGGTCAGCACTGAACCTGGAGTGACGCCACAGGAAATCGCTAATACCTATGGTTAACGACGCGCCACGCTACGTTGTGGAAGACCGTTCTCGCAGAACCATCGTTTCCTGTGTGTGCGCACCAGCTGGACCACACACACAAAAAGGATAAGCCGTAGTTCGGAAGAATCTGGCACAACATGATTGTTCTTCAGTTGTTTAACCTCGTTGCCAGCAACTGAACCTGAAAATGACGTGACTGGGTGACGCATAGTAATGGGATACGTGGTTTTGGATGTTGGATATTTTCAGGGAAGAATTCTCTTTCCCACCGATGCGCGAGATATCCTTCATGGAATAAATCGTTGAACCTCGTTGATGATGAGTGAGTGCTATCTCAGGTCGCTGGATCAGTGCCTGAACAGGAAAGCGAGTGAGTATGCAAGAAATGCGGCACCAACACTCCAACCTCGTTTGGACTATGGTTGTGAGTACAGGGGTCGCCACGCAATCACGAAGGGAGTTCCAAGATCGGCTGAATGAAAAATTGAGTATCCGACGGGCAGTGAAGGCACAATCTTCGCAAAGTCACTACCAAGAGTTCTGGCTATACTGTCCAAGTCGCCTTCGTACTTAGTTCTGAACGTGATGCTGATGTTCATCGATGAACGCATAGCCGGATCGAAATCGCTGATCTTGTGGGAGACAAGCATTACGCCGACTCCTTTCTTTCTAAGGAGCCTAGCCACTCTGTCTAGGAAGTTCGCGGCTTCCTTTGGCACGTCCTTGGAGGTCCACAGGTGCGCCTCTTCAATGACTAGGAAAAGCCTCAGATCTTCTGAATCTGCTATACCTTGGAAGTGCTCTAGAATCTGGTCCAGAGCCTTGGCCACATTCCCAACTCGCTCATCCGCCTCTGACACTGAAGAGAGGTCTACGACAGTACCTTCGCCGCTCCCTAGTACCTTCGAGATTTCTGGAAGTTCTTTGACAACCCTGCCTTTGAAAGCTCTTGGGCTCCGCATCCCAAAGAGCCTGTATTTTTCCAGCATGGTTTGATCGGTGTTCTTTTGAAAGAGACGTTCCCACTGCTTTGTATAATCGAAAATCAACACAGGTACCTGTTCTTGCAATAGTTCTTCCACTATGACCTTGGCAGCAATCGTTTTGCCGCTTCCACTTGAACCTGAGACCAAGACCCCTTTCTGAGCATATTTTCTGAGCGGAAGATAGACAAAATCTCCCAGCTTCCAGTCGTCTAGTGAAACTCTGCCGAGAACATTGCCTTCGGAAGGGAGATGCATATTCAATTTAGGCAGCGTGACACCTGCGTACTCCGTTTCTTCCTGAGGAGTATGACGATTATGTGTAAGCAGAAGATTATGCGGATTCTTGAGGCTGTAGATGTAGGTCTTGCCAGCTTTCTGGGTAGTGATAATGCCGGTTTGAATGAAGGGATTGATGAACTTGGAGAGGTTACGCACATCTATTTCGAGGAGAGCCGCAAGCTGATTTGAGCTGAGGCTGCCAAGTACTTTGAGGAATTTGAGAGCCTGCTCCTTCTTCGTTGCTCCCACGGTCGGTGAGTTATCAGTAGTGGCGGCAGTTTCATCAGTTTCTCTTCCATGCCATTTGGAGACTGCGGCAAGATTGAGCCCAAACATCATGATTAGAGACACGGGCAGGAGTATGTCGCTGAATGGGCTACCTGTTACAGACACGCCAGTCCAAATGAGATATGCATAGTAACTCAGTACCAGCGCTCCAACTTCGAAAAGGAAAGCTAATACAGACTTTGCAAGTGTGCGGAGTCGGTTGGTCACTTGCTCACCGAACGAGTTGGCACGATCTTCTTTCTGCCCAATAGTCGGCCAAAAATCCAAACTGAGAGAATCACGAACAGAATGAGGAAGACCACAGACGACGAGATATTGAAGAGCGTTGAAAGAACTGAGATTTGTTCACCTTGTGAGGATGATCCCCTTCCAACGAAGGTGAGGAATAAGGCAATCCACGTGAGAAGAGCTGCGAACCCTCTAAATCGTTTAGAGAAGGGCGAGACAATGATAGCTGCAATTGCTCCCATCCAAACAAGCACATTCAGATTGTAAAGCGGGTCAAAGAATGGTATTGCTCCTCCAGTCGAGGCTGGACCGACTAGGCTTATGATTAACTGGAATATGCTGGTTAACGGATCGGACACAAATTATTTTGATTTCTAGAAGCTTAAAGACGACCGTTCTGCAATCTGCATACTGAACTTCTATGAGCTATATTGACTTGGTTCGATTATTTACGTTCAGATAACCAGTAATGAATAGTGAAACCAGCACAAGATCTTTCCCATCAGCAGTCATCATTTGAACAATTCTGCAGTCAATTTGATTGGTTTGACTTCAAAATACTCGGCTCCTTTTTGACTAAGCTAAACTATCCGCTTGACACAACTACGCAGTCATTGCATTCGATATGGCTGCTGTTCACGCTGAGAGGCATCAAGGTCTCGAAGATGACAATCAGCCGAAGACTTGGAAAACTTGCTACTCTAGGATTACTGAGGAAATTGTCGAATACAAACCCGACATTCTACGAAATTGCCGAAGACCAAGAAGGGCTCGTCAAGAAGATAGTTTATTTCAAGAACACTGAAGAGTTCATGAAATCATAGAAACCGTTAACAGAAATGTTATCCTTACGACATACTGTTCTCAGGAAGAACCTACTACTAACTATATTTGCGAAATTTACTATTACTACTATACTGTAACAACATGAGTTATTCCTAACGTACGTACGGCCGAATGTCGTTTTGCACGGGGTGCCTGTCTACTGTATCCTTCTCGTGTTTGTTATCCATTTCGCATATCTTCGATGATTTGTTACGCATTTCGATTATTTTCGTCTATTTATTTTTGCAGAATTAAATAATCGATATGAAGACGGGCCCGAAACCAATTGGCGGAATGCTTATTCAGAAGATTTTGCAGGTCTTGGAGGAAGCGGATAGTGACGTCAGAGCCTGGACAATAACTGTTAGGCTTCGTGAGCTAATCGACAGACCTCGGCTGAGATGGGAGACGGTACACAAGTACTTAGAACAGATGACCGTTGAGCAGATCATATTCAGGTACGAAGACCCAACTGGAATTGTGACGTATTCGAAGAAACCGATTGTGAGAATGAAGGTACTGTTCTAATACGTTTGCCCATTATGCAAGCCATATAGCCCGTGCCAGATTTGGCAAATATGATTAATGAACAACCACAACTAAGGAAACACTGACGTTCAGGGTTGGAACCTGATGCCGTTGTGGTCTATTTCTCTTCAGCTAATGCAGATGTTTTCAATTCTCTTTCCAAATGGAGAAAACCGAAATTCTGTCTGTCCCGACCGCTATAGTACGGACCAGAAAGTGCGCAACCGTCATTCGATAGAGTCAGCGCGGTAAATCCTCGGTGCATATGCATAGTCTTCGCGGCGTCAGGTCCTGGTTCGTTAAGGTATTCGTAGCTCAACACGGAGGCACCTCGATCGTCCATAGTCATAGTGGCAGTCAGACTACATGATTTCGAACTCTCGGTTATCACAAGCATATTGATCTCTGTCCAGGTCTGCTTTATGTTGGCTTTTACAGGCAGCTTCTTTGAGTGGTCATCAAAAGAAGATTGTATGTATCCGCTCCAAATGCCGTTTAGGTCAGGAATTCTTGTAAGGCAAAGCTTTCGAATTATCGTCTTTTTCCACAGCCATTTATCGAAAGCAGTGTAGAACAACGTGAGGAAACCACCTACAGACGGAGCATCTAACCACCACGGAATTACAAGCTCCCCGTAACTCAGAATCGAATGAAGAGTCCATGCTGCCAGTATGCTCACGCATACCAGACCAAGTAGGACATTCTTCCTTTCATTGGAATCCGTAGCATACGGATATGATCTCATTGCCAGTTGTTCCATAGTTCGATCAACTTTGCTCGAAAATCTTTGGCTGAGTCAATTGACCACTGTTCTGACGTGTCTCCAAAAAGAGGCTGTTGATTGTTTTGGCACAATAGCTCAGTGAACTTTGCATTCTGAAGCCAGTTCAGGACGTTGTAGAAAATGCTCTGAAAATTGAGTCTAAATGCATCGTCTGGCACGTTGTATGCCAGACATTCAAGGAAGTAAGAGGGCGCGATAGTTTCTAAGAGCGCGCCTTTTCCAATGAGATATGTTCTTGCGTTCTTGAATACCCGTACGGTTGGTTTGTACCACCCATTGGTTCTGGACTCTGAGTTCTTCTCCACACCGTTGTCGTAGTGAATTTTCGGAAAGTTAATGATTTCTCGTCCTGCTTGCTCATAAAACACAATGCCTTCGACGAAGGACTCTTCACCTGGGCCCTGAAAGCTCTTGTACTTCCGGTATTGCATACAAACTACGAGATCCGCGCCTAGTCTGCCGGAAGCGGCAGCAATCTTCACAGACTTGTTACCTTCGGAAATTGCCCGTGGTTCGTAATAGGCGCGCAGTGCAGTCAGTACATCGGCCCTGAAGTCACTCCAGCTGTATGTGGGTTTGGTGACTTTTGCCTCGTAGAGTGCTGTTGCTTCTGTTGTCAGCTCAGAAATATCATATCTGTAGGTCCGGTTCAATTGACAGACAACATCAACGTCGCTGTCCCCACGAATGTTTGTATCGTTCTTGTACGATCCTTGGAGATAAATGTCGAAATTGATATCCTTAAGCGGCGACCCGCTCGCAGAGAGAGCAGTTTTGATCGACTCGTAAGTTGCGCTTGCAGATGTTACACTGCCTTGGTGAGACCATGTAACAAGTTGTGATTCCGGAATTGGCAATGTCTGACTCCTCACCAGAACCTGTCTAAAGAAGTAATCAGCAGACTTAAACCCCTTTCGCGGAAGGCGAATCATGCGAATCGTTCGAACCATTCGAACATTTCGCCGAATCATTCCGAATAGTTCGCTGTAGTTCGATACATTTTCTCCAGTATCTCATCCTGAACGTCGTTCGAAACACCCACCATAACGCCTCTATCTGTCTCCTGTTTTGAGAACAGCCTCGCCTTCTCTTCGTCCTTTAGGAGCCTATTCACAAGATTCTTTGCGGATGCGTGGGTTATTCCAAGCTTCTCTCCGATCTCAGCGTATGAGAGGAATCCTGAATCCAGGAGTATGGCCAGAAGCTTCCTTTGCTTACCCGTCAAACACTTCGTTATCTCTTGAACGGGTTTTAGAATCTGCGCACTATCCGAATCATGCGAATGATGCGAATTATAGTGCGAACTGATGCGAACTAGTTCGGCTAGGATTTCCTGCTTCGAGAGGGTTATCATGTCCTTCAAGGGCCCTGTTATCTTATCAGACAGCTCGTCCAACTTTCTTAGAACGTCTCGGTTGCTGTTTTCGAGACTCTGATTGTAGATGGCTGCAGTTTCAGAAGGCATCTTTCTGAGTTCTTCTCTGATACTCGTGAGTGAATCGTTGAGGGTTTGAACCCATTGTTTGATTAGGACACGGTCGCTTGCGTCCTGTGCTCCTTCAAGCTTTGATTCTTTTTTGAACCATCGATTCCAAAAAGCCATCATTCATTATTTGGTGTCCTGAAAATAAATAGGCTGCTCTGTGCCATTCGTTACCTGGACATGACAACGACTTCTCACGATGCGATTGTATCATGCCTCTGTCAAATCTATGCAAATCTGGAAATGCTCCAGCTGGGTATACTTCCTGATTCAACCCGTTCATCGAATATCATATGCGGTTGAGAAGGCAAAGTAAGGCCACAAAGTGGAAGATGCCGCTAATCTTAGCTGCTTGGGTAAATCGGAGACAAAATGCCCATTCTAACTGTTTTTGACGACGTACTAAGCCCGAAAGCGGAAGATTTGATGGGCGTATAATTCGCTTTATACGCCGTTCCTCAGAATCAGACTACTATCATCCCTTGTCATGGTGAACTCTCACTCCCTTCTATGGATATTTGGTGAGAAGCTCTAAACTACAAGACGTAGAATACTATTGCCGCAAAGTAGAACTGCAGTCTCACATCTGACTTGACACATTGTTAATGAATCGTCTCAAACAGTAATTGATTCGTTTCATAGGAGCAAGAGTGACACTTGAATAGGTCCGACATTTCTTTCCAAGCTACACCACAAGCGGGGCATCGTGTCATCTTGCGGAGAAGAATGAGTACTACGACGCCTAATACCGCAGTTGAGATGAACGGCGGGCCCGGAATCATAAATGCTGAAATTAAGAAAACAATCAGCGAAAGTTCCACAATAAGAAATTTCGTATTTTTTGACAAAGATGGATGTGCGAACAAGCTAATCGTCATCACGAACGCTAGGACAAGAGCGCAGGCAAGGATACCGATTATGAGTACGGTATTTACAGCGGAAACCAGCACTAAATCAGCAATGGCTCGTACGGCGTATATTTGGTAGCCAAGAAAACCCAGGGCAACTCCTGCCAGAAATTTCGATAGCAGGAGGAACAATTTCAAACCTTGCATGGCAACTAGAAAAAAGAAAGGCAGAAACATCATAGAAAAGAGAGCGAAACCTGTTACTAAAGGGATTTGAAGCAGGATAGTAATATTCTGAGCATCGAAAGATACCATGGAGAGGCTCACGGCATTATTGAAAAAAGCAAGGAGTAAACCCAACGTCAATCCTATCTCAATTTTCGGAGTAAACAGCGAAGTGTTGTCTCGCAACATTTTGATTCTCTCAACTGCACTTGGTGTCCCTCCGATTTTTTCGTGCCAGTTGTGTCTGACAGCGAATAATTGAAGCGTAAAAATCAATTTCTCGATAGTCCCTTGAACGGATGCGACCCTTGCATCCGCATAAAACTCTCTCACTCTCAGGAGCTGCGCATTCAGCAAGTAGATTGTTATTGTAGGCACCACGTACAGCTCAGTTAGCCAGATCGAGTGAAACTCAAGAAAAGTTTGAGAGACGAAAGGCAATATCATAACGAAAAAGGCAGCGTGAAAGACCAGAACAATGAGATAGGATTGAACTAGTTTTTCTGCGAGCGTGTGCTTAACAAGGTCCCTATTTTTCAAATGGGAAAGTTCATGAAGTATAACTGCGTCAAAGAAATCGCGATTTACATCAAGCATCTTGCAGAGTCCGTCGGTGATCTCTAAGTAGATTTCTCTATGATTTCCGAAGACTTGTGCCTGATAATCAGTTTTTTCAGACCAGAGCACGGTCGGCGGTTCTACAGTCATCTGGTTAGAAATCCGTTGTACAAGATTGCAGACATGAGGATGTCTTCGTTCCATCATCTCAAGATGTCGTTTTCTGATCTTGCGGCGAGGCCCAGAGAAATACAGATATGGAGTAAGCAGCAGCAAACCCGCTAGGGTTGCTACAGGAAACGACATGAACATCATCTTGCCGACGATGCTGTCGGACAATGCGATTGAGGGGACGTAGACTGCTGATACGCTTATCACGGGCAATGAGAGCGCGACGATCAGAATTAGGAATAAGATTGTATGATAAGATGGAAACACGAATGGGTCTAGCCTATCCATTTCTTACATCACGATACGTGACACTGCAAAGTCAAGAACTACAAACGATTTCCTTTAGTCTGCTTAGGCGGTTCTCAGCAAGCGTCAGTTTTCCTAGGTATCTTTCCCTCAATATCTCGTATTGTTTCTTGGCGACTCTGCCCTCACTGAAGCCGTGTTCCAATTCTCTAAGCGTATTTTTGATAGCCTTTAGTTCATTGTTGAAATGCGTGGCATCATCAATCAGAGAGAGAAAACTTTCATCCTTCTCGCGTTCATTATCGATCGATATATTTACAATCAGTTGGTCCAGCTTGTCTGCAGAGATGAAGTGCAGCTCTCGCTCGCTGAATACTGCTCTTTGAGAACGAGCCATTTCCTTGAACTTGGTTCGGAGCTTACTAAATTGTTCCTCTATCTCTAGCTCAGATAGATTTCCTTTCGCGCATTTCTCACAAAGCTTGTCCCATTCATCAGCCAATAATCGTCTTTGGTACTTCGACCATTCCTGGCGTATTTTTTCTCTTATGTCTTCAGGATAGTCTAAAGATCTCATCGCATTTTCGGGAAGTTCAATGATGAGTTTCGCATCACCTCGTATGAAACAAACCGGGAAGTTCTTTGGAGAGGTCAGGGTTCGAATCTCACCTGGCCTGCCTAGGTTTTCCTTAGGCTCTTCCTCAACTTTCTTCCACACTTGCTTGACCATCTTCATCGGGATAGTTACTTTGGCAGACCCCCCGCTGCCTAAAGCATCACGTATGTCGATGTACTCTAGTTCCATAGGTTAGAATACATCAAACTCTACAAAAAACATTCTATGCCAGGGTAACATTGGTTGTTCTGACCGGAACTCATTGATTCGAGTTTTCGTCATTTCGTAAACTGTAGAGACAACTCGAAATGGCTCAGTTCTTCGGTAACATGGCCAGAAGTTATCTGAGTTTCCAGACTTCAGCGTACTAATCTACGATATGCGATGGGCTTTGACAAGCAGAACTGTGTCTTGAAGAAATCTGTGCAGTTTGTTGTCTACGTTCCAGTTTCTTCTGTCAAGAACCCTGCCTTAGATAAGGAGGTACAGTTTCTGAAGAGTTTCGCGTGCAAGTACTTCAAAGGCTTGACAGTGCTTGATCGTTCTAAACAAGGCGAGGGAGTTTATGAGAACAAAGTTGGTGAAATTGATCAGGATTTCATTTCACTGTTTCTAGTAGTGGTAGAAGATCTTCCGATAAATAGAATGTACGTGGAACAGATGCGTCGTCACATTCAGATCGCCCTGCACCAGGAAGACGTGTGGGCACTTGAAACTTCTGTAACCCTTCATAAGTTTGAGGATAGCCACAAGATTTATGAGGCTGCGCCCAAACTTTCTCCGAACGTTAATAAACTCGCCAAAACGTTGAGCAATCCTAAACGCACCGATATCATAAGCAGTATTTCTCAACAGAATAAACGGTTGAGCGACATAGCCAAGGATTGTCACATTTCGAAGCAAAATTGCGTGACAAAATTAAATGATCTGCAAGACACAGGCCTTGTTGTGGCACAAGGATATGGGACTCGCCGTCGATATGGACTTAGTCCACTCGTTCAACAGATCTTGGAACCGTTTTCACAAGCTGAGCAAGCGTTAGCGTGTGTTTTTCTACTGAAAAAATTGCATGAACACGTGAAAGTGTGCGATGGCAAGATGGTTATTGATCAAAGTAAAAAGGAGGCAGTCAAGGAGATAGTGCAACAGTTGAACCAGCAACTGCTGTGGGAGAGGATACCACAGGACGAGCAAGACTTTTTCCTAAGGGTTGAGGAGGCCCTCTTTCAAAATTAGCTACAGTCTCCTGAAAATGTATGAAAGCAAATCTGAAAGACGATCTGCAGTTTCTTCTGGCATCATCGTTTTGCGTGTAGTGAAAGGTGTAACCTCTATCTCCAGAACGCCATAAGGAGTTTTTGATTCGCGATATAGCGAAAACTCTCCATACCTATCCGAAATTTCGTCATATTCGTTTGGAACTATCTGTCCGAATTTACTAGAAATATAATCTCGCAGGATTGTATCCAGTTTTTGATTTGCCTTGGCATACATTATGCCCGTTAACTCTCCTGGCCATCGTTGGCATGATGGGGTAAAGTTTCGACCTCTGTTGAAAGCGTAATAATTCCACGGCGGGTCATGCAGAGTCATGCCGTAGAAATCTAAGTTCGAATATGCTGACCGTATCCATTTCCACATTTTGTAATTTGCATTCACGCCCGGCAGCCCGTGTCGTGGTAGAGGATAATGAGTAACATCCTTGACCAGAATATCCGTCCGAAGCTTTCCAAGTAAGTACCCTACTCTTTACCTGCAGACGCACGTTCTCACGAAGCGTCTTTTGCATATAGTTCATCAGGATGAAAGCCGGCAGCCACAATTGCTCTAATGTTTCTCTTTGTCATATTCGTAAACAGAAACTTTTACGCATAAATAGTTGCACTCAGGCAACCTCGTTTCTATCTAAAATTGATGTATAAAACGTCAACACCGTTGTTTACTATCCAGACGTTTTTGTCGGATTGATTGGAAGATTGCCGGGAGATAGAAATGTTAGAAGCAGAATTAGTTGCGAGACAACGAGAGAAAGCGCATGGGGTAGACCCTCCAAACTGTCCGGTTTGCTCGTCAAGAGTTCAGGACCTTCATCAAGGCCGGGCAACCCTTTTCGAATGTGAGGCATGCGGCTTCAAATTTGTGACCACACGCGAGCTGTACCCGCATTGCTTCACCGTCGATCCCAGCGAACTGTGGCCTCCCGTTAGGGAGTGAGAGGAAATGTCAGAAGAAGTTCTAGTAAGGAAAATACTCGGCGGAATTTGTTCAGGGTTCTGCGTTTTCATGCAGAACAAAACAAAAGGAGTGATAAGGAAAATTGAGTGAATACGAAGAAAGCTACTATCCAGAAACCGAACAAAGACGGCGGCGTAGATTACGCCAAATGCAGACGCTTGAAGAGCTCGCGGTAGCAAGTGAAATCAATTCAAAAGCTGACCACGATGCAATCGACATTCTCAAAGAAGAGCGAAAAATCAGGGACAGAATGAAGTCCGCACATCTAGCCAGAATGAGCGACAACGTTGTAGAAAGAGGACAGCACATGGTGGCCGCAGGACTGGCCAAAGTTTTCCATTATGAGTACTACAGACACTGGTCATTGTACGAAATGAAGAAGGGAATCTTCAGCCGCAAGGAAAGACACGAAGACGATGAGACAAGGGAAAGCGTGTACATGGAGGCTGATGAGGACTAATGCAGCCTGATGATGTACTCCGTGACCTCAAGAACGCTCGCATTATGCAACGTCGAGTCACAGTCAGCCGTTCAGAGGAGAACGGTAGAATACGATGGGTCATAGAAATCGAAGGCACGCCTTGGCAGTCACGATTCGGAAAGACTCTGCGCATTTTCGACAGCGACGTTATCAAACCTGCTGACGCCGGTGATTCCAACATTTCAGGAGAGGAAAGACGCTGACTCAGACACAGCTTCAGAAATACCGAGATCCATACAAAGCGTTGTTACGTGATTCACGTGACGAGGCTGCGTGGAGGCAACTCTTCGGAGACAATCTGGACACTCGTGTTTGTACTATTGTAGTTCGTGAACGCTGGGACTACAAACTGTACGGCAGCTATTCGAAGAGCTACAGGGAAACCGAGGACTACGAGCGCGAGGTTTGCGCATACTGCTAAGGGGGTGATTGAATGCTACCTTTG
>JBEKGM010000064.1:0-14636 GCA_050012795.1 Bathyarchaeia archaeon
CGGAAAACGAAGTTCTAGAACGCCTCCGTGAGGTCCCTGAGGTCAAAGAATCATACTCCATGTACGGTGTATACGACATCGTCGCGAAAATTGAGACGGACTCGATGGAACGTTTGAAAGCAGTCATTAGCTCCAAAGTTCGTAGACTTGACAACGTAAGGTCAACTTTGACAACAATCGTAATAGAAGGAAAGTAAGGTCACGCTCCGATCACGTAGATCACGCTCGCGCAGAGAACCATCTGACGGCACCAACCAGACAATTTACCATTAGACGGTCTATCTACGTCACAGGAACCGGCTAGACTCTAACCGTTTTTTCCTTACCCGTAGACCAGTCGAAAACCGAAACACTCCTTACAAGAAGGCCAAGGATAAATTCACAGTGAAGAAACCATGCGAAACATAACAGCACTAATCCTCACAATGACGACTCTTTTCATACTGGCTGGAAACTACCCCGCCGCATTCGGATACCTAGACCTCCTCACGTTTTTTGGGTGAACAAGAACTCACTTCCTAATTACGAGCCTCAACAACTTCGCTCAGTTTTCTTTGCCATCTTAACGGGTCGTAGAACAACAGTCTAACTGATGATGGCCTCTAGTATCCTTGCAGAAAGCCTATGGATCCCTCGATGTATCCGTCTTCGTCCTCCGTGATTCGACCCGTCTTTAGTATTTTCTTGACGATTCTACTCGGTTCTGGTAAGCCAATTTCTGATAGAGATGCTAGGACTTTTTCTCTTTGAACTTTTGCTTGTGGGTCCTTCTTCAGTAATTCCCTGATTTCAACCAGAGCCGCACGTGCATGGACTTTATCGTAGAACGCGGTAGATAGTGAGAGAGAATAGACCTTTACCGATCCGAGAATTTCTGCAAGCTTTGTTCTATCTTGTTCCAAACTCCAAATGTCATCCGCTTTGTCTTCGATTCGTGATTCGAGCTCACTGAAAATTAGCTCTCTCAGGTCCTTATCCAGAAGCTTACTGTTTTCCACCCGTCCTGCTTGTTGAGCCAGGTCATCCACCGTTTGAAGTGAGAGAAGTTTGCGGCTCTGCTGGCTGGGTCGAGTCTTGAGAGCCAGAATGCTACGGGGTCCGCTGGGATACGGCTCGACACACGTTTGAGAACCAGCTGAACCAACTCAGGTCCCTAAGTGATGTTGGTTTGCTTTCCTGAGATATCAACAGATATGTTGGTAGCCCGGGGGTTATCATTCCCAGATTGCAACTTCTACCAATCTTTTTTCCTCACATTGTCTCAAAGCGAGGGTGGGGCTTTTTCCATCGCAAGTTGCAGGTCGAGCAACTTCTCCAGCACGTCCGTGGGGCTCCATCATACTGGTGGAGGACAATTTCCTTTATTGCCAGCTTGTAGTAGTAATCAAGTTGCTCGAGTTCTGTCTTTGCCTTTAGCACCTTTCTGCTGTAATCTGGATGAACCTTGTTTATGTAAACTGTTCCGAACTTTGGATCAAAT
Organism: Bathyarchaeia archaeon; assembly: GCA_050012795.1. Lineage (GTDB taxonomy): Archaea > Thermoproteota > Bathyarchaeia > 40CM-2-53-6 > 40CM-2-53-6 > FEN-987. The sequence continues at coordinate 1,481 of JBEKGM010000064.1, forward strand.
CGGCTCCTTGCAAAAATTGAAGTCAATCTTGGACGCATTAGATGGACTCGAAGGGAAGACTTAGTAGAAGAGAGAGCAGACTTTACAGGTTTTAAATTCGTTCAGCAATTGGCGGCTAGATGAATGAATGAGCTAATGAAAGTGTGTGAACAGGCAATTAGAGATGTTTTGAATCAAAGTGCTAACTTCTACTCATTTTTCTGCATTTTTCGAAGTGGTCGCTTAAACCGTTGACATGCAGTACTCGTCAAGATAGTAGGCTTCGTGCTTGCTTCTCTTCAACAGGATGTACCCGATATATAATATGAAGAAGATAAAGACGCAAATAAAGGGCATAAAGGACCGCTTTGCCATACTATTCCGATTTCTAAGCAATCTAGATGAATTCACTCATTCTCCTACTTCTCGGAAAGCATGTGAAGACATTTACCCTGTGAAAATTGAGAATTCCTTCTTCGTGATGGCAGCTAGCAGATTGGGTCTCATCCAATTTCGTTAAGATGTGTGAAACGCTTTACTCGTTCTCGTATGGTGCTCTGTTTGAGTAATCTGTCATAGAGATTGTGAAAGCGGCTGGGATTGTAGTAGAACCAAATCTCATGATACCACTCTAACTTGTTAAGAGCGATATAGCAAGCGTTAAACCGCTCTTGAACTATTATGATGCACAGAGATCATGGCCTCCGCCGCGGAAGGCTTCACTAACATTTTGGTTCCTGTAGTTCTCATTCTTGCCGCTGGTCTGGCGCTTGGTCTTCCTTGGTATCCTGTAGTCACGGAAGCGACAGTGACTCAGACGTTAACTTATACATACAATCTTCCTACACAGACTTATCAGAATGGACAGCCTGTTTGGACTCTTGGTAGCCCTGTTACGCTTCAAGGATGGTTCCAAAGTGGAGCAACCTTTGAACGAGTTTTCAAAGACTTAGATGATGTGAGTCTAACTGCGGACTGGACAGTAAACGTGCATGTAACTCAATGCCAGTTTTGTATCACCAGCGTAGCCGAAGATTTCGGAAATAAAGAAACAGTTTATGCTTTAACAGGCACCGGAACGGGATCTTTCATAGTGCCCAAATCTGGTCCGTATAAGATATCGGTCACCAACTTTGGAAACACAGAAGACCAAGTGACGGCCATTTCGATGACAGCAGATGAACCACAAAATGTTATCGAACCAATGACAGGTTCAAACATTGTGACGTATACGACATACGCAGTCGTAACTCAAACTCCAATCTATATGCTTCTTCCAAGTTTCGCTAACACGCCAGTTCCATACATACTCCTCATCGTCGTGTTGTTAGTGCTGTTCGTTATGGTCTACTTGGCTCAGAAGAGAACTCGAAAACAGGAGGTTACGGCTGAATCGGCAAAGGTAGAGCAGACAGCGATCGCTACACAAACAGAGCCTGTGACAACTATTGAACCGACTCCAAAGGTTGAAGCATTCACACCTGAACCAGAAAGACAAGTCACTGAAATCAAGGAAGCAGAACCCACCGAATCGATCCCTGAACCTAGCAAGACAACGATGTTCTGCACCGAATGTGGCGCTAGCATCCCTCGTGATAGCAAATTCTGTGAAGAGTGTGGTGCTAACACTAGTTAATCAGTAGATGCATGGAAGGTCATTGACTTGTCTCCTTCTCCCACTTGCAGGGTATGCAACCGACCGATGCAACTGTTGGATGTGTATGAACAGAGATGGTACTGTTACAAAGACGACCAGCTTTTCTATGCCACCGAAAACCGATGGGATGAGAGAGTCACCGCCCAACCGACAGTTTCGACACAGTTTGGAAGTGACTTTGTTGACTTGTTTGCTTCTCTGACTTGTACAGCAAACTCTGTAAGGAATGCGGTGCTAAGAGTGGATAATCAAATCTGCAGTAACTGCGGGAATAGCCTCGCAACAGGTTGGAAGTTCTGTAAGGAATGCGGAACTAAAGTCACTACACCAACTACCAAGCCAGATGCACTTAGCAGGACAACGATGTTCTGTAATGAATGTGGGGCCAAGATTCCTGGAGATAGTATTTTCTGCGAAGAGTGCGGAAACAACCTTGTCAACGAATAAGCGCACCAAATTCTGCAGGTATTGCAGGGGCGAAATATCGAGAAGCAGCAAATTCTGCAAGGTTTGTGGAACAAAATTAGTTCAACAAGATTACGCCAGCACGCAAGACAAGACACCCTCTCTTGATAGTCTATTATGTCCAAAATGCAAATCATCAGTCACACGACAATCAAATTACTGTCCTAACTGTTCGTTTCCACTTCAATCAAACCTAGCGCCATCATATCAACGGTCGCAGACTCCCATCTCATCTTCCAAAATTCTTGGCGGTATAGCAGAAGTACTAGTGCTATTTTCCTTCATTCCATACGGATGGATCGTGGCAATTATCGGCGTCATTCTTGTACTAGTAGCGACTAAGCGGATTAGTGAGGTAATTGGAGATCGATCAGTATTCAGTAACATGTTGATTTCAATAGTAGCAAGTTTTGTTGGAATCGTTATTCTTGGCGTCTTGCTAATGAGTGTAATTGTTTCGGCCATGGGAGGTTCGTATGAGGGTTTCGGACAAAACCCCTTACTTGGTATTGCTGTAGGTCTTGTGGTTCTTTGGATAACAATGATTGTACACGCATACTATTTCAGAAAGAGTTTCAACGCAATCGCTGCAAATTTCAATGCTGATGTGTTCAAGACAGCAGGCACCATCAAACTCATCGGAGCTTATCTGACCATAGTATTAATTGGGTTTGTAATCGTGTGGCTCGGTGATTTAATAGCAGCTATAGCTTTCTTTAGTATGCCCGACCAACCAACTCCTCACTTGGTACCTGAAACGTCCAAGCAGCCCACATCGTCATCTGCTTATTGCACGCAATGTGGTGCTAGAATGTACCTTGGAAGCAAGTTCTGTAGAGAATGCGGAACCAAGGTAACCTGAAGCTCACCAAAACACGGAAAGTACTGCTCTTATTGTGGAGCTTTACATCTAGTTGAAGCAGTTCACGTTCTATTCGTTGTCACGTGATCTATCAAATCGGTAATGTCTTCAAAAGATGTACTCAGTAATATTCTGTCGCATATATTGAGGTGGAGGATCAGTTATCAGAACGCTTAGACAGAGTTCTACTTCCATGCTTGTCTAAAGGACTGTCAAGCATCGCTTCGATATCCTATTTTCAAGCATCCTAGATGCATCCACGCGTGCTCTAGATGTGCGGCTCAGATCTTGGTGGCCTCAACGCTTGGAAGCTACGGAAGAGCTTACAGTGCCTCTTGCGAGAGCAGGAAGTTAAATATTGAAAACCAGTGTAGAGGCATTCGTGTGAGTATTGTCAAAGCCCCTTTTGGGGATCTTTATTCTTCTAGTTTTGCAGCTCACAGTCGTTGGGCACGCCTTCGCTCAAGAAGAACCTAGAGTGTACATCGTTAGCATGAATACTCCCCCTGATGTCGAAGTTGGAAAGTCTGCGACAATTACGGTTGAGGTTTATTACAGCACAATTTATAGCCTTAATCTCGTAGTGGGCTTAGGCTCCGTTGACTTAACAACAGAGCAAGTGACTCTAAACCAAGACAAAATGAAAACCGTTTCTGGAAGCGGTTATGATAGTGTTGATTTTCAAGTTAACGCGCCTTCTTACCCAACAACAATAAGCCTCACCGCCATAGCAGTATGGTATTCAGGCTCCCAACTATTCTATGACCAGGCTGACAACTGGCACCAGGACTTCTCGATTAATGTATTCAAATATTCAATTCTGACCTTAACAGTTCAATTACCGACCAGCCGAGTTCCCGTGCAAGTTGCGGACCAGAGCGTACTTACGGGCAACAATGGCACGGCGAAGTTTACGGTTAAATCAAAGACACCTACTGACGTGGTTTCAGTAGGAATTCCAAATTTAATTTCGGTCAGCTCGGAAGAGCGCCTTCGCTTCGTTCAATGGTCCGACGGAACAGGCAATATCACAAAACGGGATTTCACTCTCCATGAGAACCAGACAAACAGCCTCTCGGCCGAGTATTTGCGTCAGTTTCTTCTCTCCATAAACTCCACGAGGGGAACACCGTCAGGAGGAGGCTGGTACGATCAAGGTACCGAGGCTCAGATATCAATTCAATCAACTGTGCCATTTAGTGGTTTTCTCGGTTCGCTTGGAGGACAATACGTCTTTAACGGATGGGAAGGTGATAATGTCAGCTCACACACATCATCCACTTCACAAGTCCAAATGGACTCCCCTAAGCAGATATCCGCCACATGGGCCGCTGACTATTCTCATGTCGTGCTAACAGTGCTTGTTATTGTTGCTGTGCTTGTTGGTATCGTAACTGTCATATGGATTCTTGTGTCTAAGCATAGACTTAGTAAGATTAGGTCGCAACTTGCTGAACAGACTAATGAAGAGCTTCTGACATCTGTCGAACCCACTACAGTTCGATCTACAAAGCTCTGTCACGAGTGTGGGGCAGAACTTTACGAAGATAGTATTTTCTGCGAAGAATGTGGAACGAAAGTTGTCAACGAATAAATTAACAAAATTCTGTAGGCGTTGCGGTACTAAAATACCAAGGAACAGCGAGTTCTGCGAGAATTGTGGTGCAAGACTAGTTCGACCAGAACCTCCTCACATTGAAGAAAGAAACCAAGCATTCACTCAAGCTCCCCAAGTTAATGACGATTCTAAGAAAGGAAGCATGCAGCAATCATGTGCGGTTACACATACAGAACCTTTTACATTCGTTGATCAAGTTAAAACCGAAAAGACTGAAGCCGTAGACGAAAAAGCTAGCTCTCAATCCATTGAGACTACGATGTTCTGTAAGGAGTGTGGAACTAAGATACCCAGAGACAGCAAATTCTGCATGAATTGTGGAACAAAACTAGTTCAGCCCCAGTCTCTCTCGGGACAAGGGGTCAACGAGAGATCGACTCCAATTGAAGCTCGATCCTCCATGATTCAAGCTAGAGATGAAAAGAGTGAAGGGCTCGCAGTTTTCCTTTCATTCCTGTGGATGGGCCTAGGACAAATGTATGTCGGTAGAATAGGTAGAGGTATTGTTTTGGCGATTCTTGGGCTCCTCCTTGGAGCACCAATTCTGCTGTTTCTTGGGATGCTCTTCTCCCCAATTCTAGTAATTTTTCTTCCGCTGTAGGCATGGAATATGTATGATGCGTACAACATGACGAGGGAATTTAATTCTAAACTAAGGCAGACGGGAAAACGACCTTGGTAGCTAAGCAATAGACGACCTAAAGATTGGTCATATGTAAGATCGATCTATGCATTTACTACTACTCAGTACAGAGATCTTCTTGTTTAGACTCTAGGAAGCAACAGGTTTGCCGTACCATGTCAGATAATTTTCATTGAGCAAAATGGCTGAGGCCCTCGGTAGAGTTTAAGTTCCAAACACAACCAAGTATCGACATCCTCGCTGGAAGCTATATGCCAAGTCATCGCGTCCACAAGGAGATTACGCGTTGGTTGTTAGGCAAACCACATGCTAAGGTTCATCGCGCAATCGATTACCCGTATAAGTTTCTTGGGCCTAAACATCGAATTCTATTCCATGATCCAGTTACCTCTGTATTGGTCGCTAAGGCAGCATCAAGAGAGAAGGGAGCAGGCAAAGCAGCAATCTTGCATGTTCTCACGGACGCGTTAATTCCTTCAAGAGTTTCAGACATTCTCGACTTTGCGATATCACTGAAAAAGCGGCTTGATCGTGCTCGGTGAACTGGGATGGTCGAAGAGGAACAAGACTACTATGAAATCCTAGGAGTTACACATGAATCAACTATCGATCAAATTAAAGATCAACGAAATAGGCTGCTCCTTGCATTTCATCCAGACCATAACAAGAGTTCATCAGCAACCGAGAACACGCGACTCATTAACATGGCATGGGACACGCTTTCCGATCCTGTGAAAAGACGACAATACGATAAGAGCCTCGCCGAAAGGAAATTCAAGCCTGTACCCTCTGCGATCAAACATCAAGAACCTACTAAAGTTCGTCGGCGGACGGGACGCAGAACCATCCACGAACCTTATCGCGCATCTCGAGGCGACCCGGCTGGTCTCGAGGAAGAGGACTATGATACTTCCGTTTTCTACTTTCCCATCTCGAACGAAAATAGTGTGACTGCATTGGCTGTTTCGTATATTTTGCCCCGACTCACAAGTCACCCGAGCGTTCCAATCAAATTGTTTGAGGTGAAGGATAGCCAGCTTGTGCTACACCCAATATATCGCATACTGTATGACGTTCACCAAGACTTCAGAACAACTGTGGGCCTAATCCATTCGATTCATCTAGATAATGAAATACTCCTGCTAGACGGTAGTACTGGAAACCTCATAGATCAGAAAATCGATGCATTCTTAAGAAATACTCCAACTTTGGATCGCAGACCGATGGGAGACTCAGTACGCGTCGCTCGGCGCGGAATATTCCAGTTGGATCAAATCATCGTACAGAGAGCAAAGCAGACTATTGCAGTTCAGCATGAGCACACAGTTGGCTACTACGGCGCAAACAACGTGCATTATACGAAAACGTGTACACCTGAAGAGAGGAGTATCTTCATTCGAAGATGTGATAGGGTGCTCGCTCCAGAGTGGTCCATTTCTCTGTCCGCGCTCGCCAGGAGATACACATTCAACGCTCTGGAGAACCCAGAAAGACTACTATTTCTGGAGAACGAGTTATCGGTCTGCAAGATATGCAACGAGCGAATTAACGACACACAAGAAATGCTGATGTGTAATTCATGCGGAAACATAGTTCACAGGGAGAAATCTCATGGGTACAGTTGTCGCATATGCAACAAATCCATTTGCCGGAACTGCACTTACTGGATTAGAAGACGGAAACTGTTCAAGACCTACCTATGCGAAGAATGCGCAATGGAAAAGCAAGAACATCAGGTGATAACGCGCCAACTAGTTTCTAATCAGCATAAGAAATTTTGTCGACATTGCGGCGCTAAAATGCCAGTCGATGCGCTTCAATGCATAAAATGCCAATCAACAACAGTGTCGCAGCGGTCTCGTTCCAACACAATGACGCGCTATTCGAATGGTTTGACGCAAAGAGAAATTTCAGGACCACAAAAAAGTGGACAAACATGGAATACTGTAAAGAAGGCCCTAAAGTACACAGCCATGGCCATACTCTTTGTTCTGTCTGTGATTGGCCTCTTATCTGGAAGGAGAAGGACTAGAAGACTGTTTTGAACAGTGAGTAACATTACTTAGGGTTGATAAAGCAAGCGCGACAAGGAGCAAAAATATTCCCCGCAGATTGGGTGCACGCACATAATAAGAAGGCAATTCCACTACTTCAGACTGTTCTCTTCACTGGCCGCATGTTCCTGATACCAAGAGTTGAATAGTTCCCTGACTCCGGGGCACTCGTCGTAGATGATACCCAGCTCTTTATAGAAGCCTGGGCATAGATGCCGTAGTTCTGCAAGAAATTCAGACCCAAGATAATAGCGAGCTATATGCAGGAACGAACGCAATTTCGACGGAGTGCCATCAGGATTCGTGACTGCGAGCTCTTCTGGTTTTTTATCAATGTTTCTCAGAGCGTGGATAACCAGCGTCATCCATTCAGGATCGGCATTCAATGCTCCTTTTAGGAGTTCGATTCCTTCTGGAAAGGGTTCCTGAAGATGTCGCACGCGATCTCGCGAAACCAGACGATCATTGACATTGTAAAGGTTGACAGCGTCTTTCAAGAGTCGTTCGGCCGTGACTTTTCCAGCACCACTTTGGTAGGCATTGGCTGGGTTCACGTACGTGCCCTTAGCAGGTCTTTTCTCGATTTTTGGAAGCGCTGTTCCGCAGTTGTGACAGAATCGTTGCTCATCCTCAAGCCGTTCGGCGCCGCAAATCCGGCAAAACGACATGTGAAATAATTATCGGAGTTCAACAGAAAATGTTTGTGATAGTTGAATTGTTTATTCCAGACCTACTAGGAAACAGGCGACCCGAATATTCGAACCCAAGCACATCGAACAAGAACTTACTGATATAATAGGTAGTTTGCAAGCGCGCAAACAAGGCACGCAAGGCACACAAGCAGCCAATTTGCAATACTATTCCTATTTCTAAGCATTCCCAAAGAATCCCCGCCTGCTCCTACTGCTCGGAAAGCACATGATGACATTTTACGGGAGGACTCTCTCAAGACATATCATCGTACGTATCACTCAGTTGATTACCATACCTGCTTTCGAGATCGCGCATCTGAATGTCATCGAGTTCGAAACGTATTTGGTCGATCTGGGTAATTGCTTCTTCCACTTTATCGAGAATTCCAGAGGTTGCGTTAGCGTCCATTCGATCGACTATGGGCTTCACACCCAACAATTTTCTAGCATTTTTTATAATTTCCATATGGCTGTGGTCATTATAGAAATATTCGTGAGTCTCGACTTTGTTTATTCCCACCTCTAGTTGATTAAGAAACTTTTTCAAAATGCCCTTTTGTGCATCAAGTGGTTTCTCTTGAAGCAGTTCTTTCACACATATTGTATGCGCTTTCAGTGTCCAGGTGAATCGTTGTGAATCGCGTGTCACAACACATGGCGTGATAAGCCTCAGAATATCCTCATCAGACTCTATTGTCGTGAGAAGCTTCACAGTATCAGTAGGCTCTATTGTGCCGCTCTGAATCATAACAATTCCATTTCTCGTAATCTGGATAGGGACTTCCGGTCTTAGTGCTTTGAGGTAGAATGTCGTTTTGCCTTTCTTGTCAGCGTTGAACCTTTTGCATATCTGCTCCAAGCGGGATAACTCGCGACCACCAGACACGTCATAACGTAGCCACCCTGTTGGGTTCGTAACCGTTCGTTCATAGTTCAAGTTCGTTTCGTAGGTTCTCTGTGAAATCGGTCCGGGTTTGATCTCAACCGCTTGATTATCCAATAATCAGCCCTAGTGCCGGAAGATAGCATGCATTGCATCATACTATAGCTATTACGTTGTGTGAACGTTGGAATACCATATTGTGATAAGAGTTGAACTGTCCCTCAAAGAACTGATGAAACAAGTCGCAAAGGCCAGAGGGGAAAGTATTAGTGATTTTGTGAGACGGGCAATTAAATCTGAACTTGCCAGACTATCCTACCTTAGTCCAGAAGAGAATAAAGCGCTAGGCATTCTAGCGCAAAAAGAAGCACGGGAGGATCTCTGATGAGCCGAGGCCTACTCGCATCCGTAAGACAATATTTGGAGCTTGGATGGCTTCCAATTCCAGTGAAGACTGCGACAAAAGCGCCGGCCATCGAAGGTTGGAAGGACCTGCAAGATCCAGCAAAGCGCCCTACTGATCAAGAAATTCTAGGTTGGTTCAAGGAAGAGGATAACATTGCAATTTTATGTGGACGGGCCAGCGGAAATCTGGTTGTCATTGATTTTGATGACAACTCTGATTGCGCAGCTAAACTGCTAGGGGAAAATATCGGGACGGAGACCGCCGTCTCAAAGACTGGGAGAACGGATGGTAAGGGGAGACATTACTTCTTCAAATCTGGAGAGCTGCCTAAGAATAGAAAGATCCCTGGACTCGGTGAATTGAGAAGCGATGGCAACTATGTTGTAGTGCCACCAAGTAGACATCCAAGCGGTAATAGTTATGAATGGTTGAGCAAGCCAGAGACGGTTAAACAAGTTCAGAACCTCACGTGGTTTTTTGAAAGAGCAAAAGAACTGGATTTTCAAATAGACAACTCAACTACTCACACAAACGTCTCCGAGCTCAAGAAACATTATTCGCCGTATACAGGGCCACAACCACAGTTGATTACAGAAATGCTAGATGGAGTCCCAGAAGGCCAGCGGGATGATGCCGCAATAAAATATGCGTCGTGGCTTGTCAATTGGCTCCAATTTGGCGAAGATGACGTCTGGAACAGAATGGTTCAGTGGAATGAAAAAAATAGACCTCCTTTAGAACAGCCCCAGTTGAGAAAATGCTACAACAGTGCGAAGAGCGGTGGATACAGTTATGCGAAAGTGTTCTTTCCTCAAGGCCTTCCAGAGGGCTACGAGAATAGGCCAAACACGGTTGCATATGGAAATAACAATATCAAATATGTTCCGTTCATTGAATTACCTGATGGCAGACTGGCGGAGCAAGGATACGACAGCAAGAACACGTATTATCTGGTCTATGATCCTGAAAAGCATTCGGTGACTAAAGCTGATTCATTTCTTGTTGATGGCATCACTTACTCTCCTATCCTTGATGATTTCGTTAAGAATCGACAAGTGATTCTTCCAAGCGATGCTACTGAGTATGAGGATGAGGAGAAACTGTTCGAAGAAGTGAAAAAACATATAGAATATTGGTATGAGGAGCCGGATGATAAGCAGCTAATCATTGATTCGCTTTATGTCTTCTTCACATACGTGGCTGATCTAGTGCCGATATCTCCCTACCTGAGGAGATACGGAAGATTCGGCGGTGGTAAAACAACTGCCAACACAGTAATTGGCGAACTATGTCACAGATCGTTTAAGCTAGCTGGATGCTCGACTGAAGCTTCAATCAGGAGGGTACTTGACAGATGGCGGGGCACAGCCATAATTGATGAGGCTGATTTCAGTCGTAACGACCTTTATGCTGTGATTGTGAAGATTCTGAATATTGGACATGACGCCAAGCAAGCCTGGTATATATGTTGTGATGAGAATGACCCCAACAAAACTCTTAGTTTCTACGTTTACGGCCCCAAAGTGTTGGCTACGCGAGAGCGTTGGAAAGACAATGCGCTCGAGAGTCGCTGCATAAGTGTCCAAAGCGTCCAGAACCACTCTGCAAAGCCGCTCTATCAAGCGGAGAAGTTCACAGAACAGCGACAGAAAATAGTTAACAAGTTGCAAATGTGGCGCTTCAAAAATCGTGCCATTTTCAAGCAGCGATTAGGAAACATCGAAGATCCAGATATTGTAAAACAAACCTTCGGACGAGATTTCAAAGTCGAATCAAGGATCAAACAGGTGATGGTCCCACTGGGGCTGATTATGAATAATCAAACGGTTAAGGACGCTGTAGGAAGGTTGATGATCCAACAAGAAGATATAATCAACTCACTGGATGAGGAGAGGCAGCTTGAGCAGCAAGTTCGAGAAGCCGTCCGTCAGCTCATCCTTAACCGACTTGAAAATCCACGAGAGTTAACCAAGTTAACGAAGTTAACCAGCTGTAGTAGCTCAATCCGATTTACAGTCAAGGAGATTACTCTAACAATCTTAGGAACTGAGTGCGACTCACAGAGAGACAAAGGTGAGGTTACTGGGCAGTCCAAGAGAATTACCAAATATCTAAGGGACAGGTTAGGGCTTTCAATTCGAGCAGGCACAGGTAACGTGCGCCAGGTCGACTTCCCTGTCACACAACTGTTAGCATTCCTGAAGGTATCCCTACCCAATAACTCGTTAACTAAGTTACCTTCGTTAACTCGGGAATTTTGGGAGTCGATTCTAAAGGAGCTTAAACAGAGAGATACTGAAAACGGTCAAAAACAGGATGAACAGCAACTGTCAGGCGAACAGGTAACCAGTAGCGAATTAGTAGCAATCAAGACTGCAAGTTTTCCCGTCCGAGCTTTGCAGGTGCTTCATAAGATCAAGGGGCCGTTCACCGATGACTATGCTGCAGATCTGATAATGGAGACTGGTTTGAGTCGCGAGGAAGCAGCGTCTTGGATAGACCGCATGATCAATGATTGTTTGCTGGTAAGGGATCCTGAAGGTTATTTGAATCTGGTGAAGGGACTGTGACACAAGTCGGTATCCTGGTTTATCTTCGTTATTTGGACCATGTCCTTTTCAAGTATTCCAATCCTTTGCAGTATCGCCCTGTTGAGAGGGAGGCAGTAGGCTGGTTAGTCTATCAGAATGATCAAGCAGTCTGGATAGTGGCGGACCGTAGCACTATTCCCTTGGAGCATGAACTAGACAGTGATTGCGGTCTCGTCATACTGAGGGCGAATATTCTAACTATGCGAGGCCTCGATCAAAATTTAGGCGTTAAATATCACCCGTCAATTAATCATGATAGCCGAGTTTGCGCTTCAAGAAAAGGAAGCGAAAAACTCGGACCAGCCTAGAAGCTGGAGAGGAGATACCATGGCAGCTAAAACCGATTTTCCCCAAAAGCAATTACTGGAAGCCGTCATATGCAAACAAGAGACTTTTGAGCAACCGTTATGCCCGCAAGATATTGAAATCTTCATCCATGAAGCTCTCATAAATCGCAAGCCAAATCTCATACCGTTTGCCACCACAAGCCGTTCCATCACTGAGATGGTAAAGTACCTGAAAAGGCACTGCAGCCAATCATATTCCACAACTTACCTCTACATATGGTCCATTCAACACTACTGTAATTGGCAAGGCACACCACCAGACCAGTTGATAAGCAGATGCTTTTCGTCGGATGATTTACCAAACCAGAAAGCACTGCTGCTTGAGGCTAGAAGACTGGATGACTACATTGGAACACTCCAGAGCGAAGGATACAGCCCTGGACACATCAGCAACTGCGTCAAAGCGGTTAAGACACTCTTCCGAACCAACAACCTGAAACTGGAATTACCATACAAACTACACAAGTACGTTGTCAGTAAAGACCGAGCACCAACCCCAGAAGAGATCAACCGCCTCATAGACCTAGCAGACATAAGAGGAAAAACAATCATCTCAATGCTAGCCCTTGGATCCTTCAGAGTAGGAACATTATGCAAACTCCGCTACCGACACGTACGCAACGACCTAGAAAACAACACTACGCCAGTACACATCCACGTTGAAGCATCCATAACAAAGGGCAAATATCATGACTACGACTCGTTCATAGGACCAGAAGCTGTAGCATACCTGAAAGCATACTTAGATGCACGAAGCAACGGTGGATTATCTCACAAAATGCCTCGAGAAGACCTCAACGACGAATCACCACTAATACGAAACGAACACTCAGCAACCATCAAACCGGTAACCCCATCCGAGATTTACAACATACTCCACAGACTCATGGCACAAGCAGGACTCCTCGGCAGCAAAGTCGGAAGACGCTACACAATGAGGCCGCACAGCATCAGAAAAT
>JBEKGM010000065.1:0-14537 GCA_050012795.1 Bathyarchaeia archaeon
GCGGTTAGAACAGTTGAGTGAAATGGTCCTGAATTGATGCCGATAATCTTGAACCGCCTGAAATATGGAAGAGCGATCGAAGGGGTCAGGCCCGAGACTAGAGTGATCATGATCAACGCCGGGGTCAGCCGGAGAGAGAATAGAACACTGGTTGCATGTGGAGGAGTAGCCAAGAAGTTCAGTGAATGCAGTACCCTCAGTAGGATTCCGGGCGTTTTACTTGCGGTCCTTAAGCTTGCGCTCCTTAACGTGTCAGCAGTGTAGATGTCCCATCCTAGGGCAATCGACGTGAAGAACAACACTAACGGCAAGTAAACTAGATGAGATTTCTCAATGAGCGCCTTTCTGAGTGGCAAGGATTTCTCCTCCTTAGGTCTAATCACCTGCTTCGTCTTAGTGAGCCGCGAAACCAATCCAGCTATACCTAACGAGCATATGCCCCCGAAGAGTACGATTGACCCATAACCCAGCCCTATGACCAAAAGCCCTGCCATTGACGCAAAGAGTACGATCGCAAACGGGTCAAGACGAGCATGTGTAAGTTGGGGGATGGAGAACGTTGAAACCGCAGCGACAGAATACGCGACGAATCCCAGGATCAGTGGTACGGCCGCATCGATGACGGCTCCACGTTCGGTAAGCTTTACCTCGTTCTGTGCTTGTTCACTTCTTGGAGTCATCCTGTTCTCGCGGCAGACTGGCTTGTGTAGTGTTCGTTAAGGGCTTTTCTGATTATGAGCATTATGGCTAGGCACCCGACCGCGATCATTAGTTCGAGTGCGGCTGGGAATTCAGGAATTGGTGTCGAAGTGGTCGTTCCGTAGATTAACGTTATGGACATAGGGTCGGCTAGTATGATTAGGGTGTGGCTGCTCTGATCGTACACCCACGCCTCGCTAGCTGGTGTCAACCCACTTATGGATTGTGTCATGGTGAGTGTGTTATTATCTGCAAATACTTGCGAGGGTTTAGCGGAAGAGTTGATGACCAGCTGAACTGATCCTTCACGATCGAACTCAACTTGGACAACGCTATCATTGAAGGCTACGCTTCGAATGACCTGGCCGCTTGAACTTGCGTAAATTGCAATCGAACCTAATCGTATATCATAGGTTCCATTCAGTAGAAATGCTTGAGTTTCGTTTCTGGTGGCTACGGTCATGTTCGAGCGCGCCCAACCATTCATAAAGCTAGGTGGACCCCTTTTACGCTCCGTCAGGTTTCCTAGCTGAGTCCAGGTTTGATTAGTGTGAATCCAAGTCCAGGTTTGATTTCCTGTGTGAACCCACGTCAGATTTCCCGGGCGCGTAAAGGTTCGATTGCCCGTGTGAATCCAAGTGTGATTTCCCATATGCGTCCAAGTTCGATTCCCAGTATGAACTCGCCACGTTGTGGGTAAACCAGGCAGGTAAGTAGTTTGGGTCACATACTGACCGTAAGATTGACTGATACCGAGCTGCACCACACTTAGGATTGAAGAGAGCAGGAGGAGGCCAACTATGAGCCAGCCTGACGGTGAGCGTTGACGGTTAACCATGACTGAGTTCACTGAGACTTGGGACGGACGACGCCACAATTTAACTAAGATTTGTAACGAAAGGCATCAGCCGGCACTTCACATTGTCCTTAACCAACATGATTGCGTGCATCTTATGGCATCACCAGGTTAGTTTCGTGATGGCCATATCAGACCGATTCCGGCTTTTTGCTGACGTAGAATCCTTCTGATTTATTAGACACATAACTACGCGACATAGTTGGGTTATGATGCGGAAGTATTTCTCCGCGTGCCCACGACTGTTGGTGTGCACCGAGGATGAATCCTGATTATAAGCATCCTAACTACGTCACATAGTTGAGATCGAGGTGATAAAGTTGAGTCTTGATACAGTTCTGCAAACAGCTCCGAGATTGGCTTCTCGACCAGGTATGGGAGGTGGATCATTCATCTTCCAAGCGATTACCGCAGTGTCGATCCTCCTCGTTGCAGTCGGAATCTTTTACGTCCTAGTAAAACTCGGAAGCTTCATTGACGCCATGAAAGAAAAAACGGAGACCACCTCCGCAAAGAAGTGAATCCCCTAGTACTGGGCGGGTAATGTCTAGACGGTAGACATTGCCCATGCACTACCTTTTTTCAAACCCGCACCATCGTAAATCCAATATGGCGATACCTTCCTCAATTAGACGAGAGTTACTGCTACGGCAACCTCATGAATTGGCTACGGTAACTGTGTAATTTCCAGGTGGCGAGGTCACAGACAATTCACGTTCTTCGGATAAGGAAAATTATCCCTTTGCCTATCTCCATTTGGAAACGTGTCCATCTGTCACTGTATGAGCTGTCGCGCAGTTTCTTGATTCTTAACCTTCTGTTCTGTCCGTGGTTTGAGTTTTGAAGTTCTGTTTCGATTACGCGGTCAGAGTTCTCTTCGAGTTTCATCATGTCTGCCTTGTCTATTCCGGTTCCAACCGTCACGCACAGTTTGCCACCGTTCGCCTTCACTCTGGCGGCGATTGATTGCAGGAAATTGATCACGTGGCCAGGTTGGAGCGCGGTGAACATGGGGTTCAATGAGTCAATCAGCTGCTTTTCAACAACCTAAGAGAAGCGAGTGCGTAGAATGTGGATTCGAAGGTTGAGATTCCTAGGAAGATGGATCTACGGAATCCACCGTTTCCATTCTGAAAGCGACTCAACAATTGCATGTGTGCCGAAGCATGAAGTGGATTGGTCTCGAAATATCGTAGTGCATTTAGGCCGTGATATAGTTCATCGATAACTAGGTATGAAGTATCACGAGGTGTGGTTGTGAAGCCTCCTCTCGGAAGCTCACAATAACGTAGCCACTTCAACGTTTCATCCAAAGCTTGAACATTATAATTCAGGAGTCTTAGAGAGGCTAATGCGTAATGCGCCGACGCAAGTCTTGAGTAGCCACTTCTTCCGAAACTTCCGTCCTTGTTCCGTCGTCCAAGAATGAATTTGACCGTATTATCTGAACGAGCCTTATCCACACGTCTCAGCAAGCAAAGTGTGAGGAAGGTGGTTTCAAGTTCGGATGAAGTCTCAATGTTCACGTCCAAGCTTCCGAGACCTCCAAGCATCTTCAGAAGTGAATGAGTGTAGCTCCTCATGTCAAATCTGGGTGTTGATCCCAAAGCCGAGAGAGCGGTATTGCAGTAGTATGCAACCTTTACCGAATCGTAACTTCCATCCGGATACTGAAGCTCTCTCAAAAATCGGATTGTGTCAGCCACACGTAGAGGCTGGGTTTTCAACATTTCCAATATTCGTATGGCGTAGTAAGTATCTTCAGCAGAGGATTCTGTCCATTGAGCAAAAGTGTATCCACCATCCTCATTCTGCCTGTTCCTGATGTAGGAGATGATTGGGTCTTCGTGGATGCCGTTATCAAGGATCGGTTCCAGCAAGATCACTTCGTTTGTGAGTTGATTAGAAGAAAACGATCGTTTGCTCTCCATATTTTCCGCTGCTGTACTGGGCTAATCCTTTGTAGAGCATTTTTGCGTGAAAGTCACAGAGCTTAAGCTCTGCGCTTCTTCCGGCAACTCCAAAGGTAATCTCATCCGCCTTGTCACAGAAGCAGCATGTCATCAGAGTTTCACCTATGGTGTTAGCATTCTCTGCATGTTCTCTGCTATCGTATGCATTCTGTCAACGTGTGTAGTGAGGACTTGGCTTTCTTCAGCCTGCATTTGTCCGAATCCTAATAGTCAGTCTGGGGTAAGGTCGCTTAGTATCGTCGAAATTTCGTTTAGGCTATTGATTACGTGCCATCTGACTGATTCAGGGTTCTTCTCTATGTTGAAGGCTTTTTGTAATTCTTGGATTTCTCTTAGCATTCCTTCAACCATGATGATTAGTCGATTTGCTACATCGTCATCTATGTCGGAATGCCTTACCTTCAGTAGCCAATTGTTGGATTCCGGACTAGTTCTCGTCTCTTGCAGAATGTCTCGTAAACATCTCTCGATCACGAAAAGCCCGCTTTTGATACCCCTTAGCACACTTTCCTCCATTTGTTGACCGCTCGCTTGGATTAAGGTAGAAGCTATTGGCTCACAACTGCGTTGCGAGCGGTTAACGGCGAGCTTCACCGCCAGTGGAACAAGTGCATCCATGGTTATTTTCTTAAACCTTTCTCGTCTCACGTAAGCTATCGGAAAAAGGAGAAAGGAAATAGTTCCCCTGAACAGAGCGGGCAATCCAAGCAGGTCACGCGTCCAATTGTCGAAACTGCATTCTTGAACGCGAACTGAGTCAGAGTTAGACTATTACTGTTCGCTACAACAATCACTGGTCGTGGAGACGTCGGCGGAATGAAGATTTTGTTTGTCTGTTCTGGCAACACGTGTCGAAGCCCTATGGCTGAAGGAATTGCTCGCAAGATGTTTGGAGCCAATGTTCAGGTCGAAAGCGCCGGAATCCACGCCCATGTTAGGGACCCCCCTGCCGCCATATGTGTTTTCGACAACTCAAACAACTAATTATGGTGGGTGAAAACTAAATATATGTCGTATGTACTATTCGGAGATGGAGATTTTCGGTGAAAGCACTTCTCTCAATCCTACTGGGATTGATGTTGCTAACTTCCCTTCTCGGCATCTCTTACGCTACTCCCACAGTACAGCCTGCTCAAAGTACGGGCGGGAACACAAACACTTGCGCTCAAATGTCACCAAGCAACCCGAACTATGCTGCGGATAACTGCTTTATGCATGACGGCGGAAACGGCGGAAGCCACGACCCACCACACCACTCCTGTGTAGACAGGATAAGTCCTGACGGTTGCTGTGGGGCAGGCATTACGCCAAATAGTTTGCAAGTCTTTGACAACCAAAATATCCAAATTATCCAAGCCGACACTTTCAATTGTGGCGGTTAGCGATATACGGCATCAACTCCCAATCTCCCTCCTTTTTTCCAATAAGAGTAGCTGGAGCGTTCTATGGCATAGCCAAGGACTTCTGTTCAAGGGTAGCCATCTACAAGGTACAGGAGTTAGAGAGGTTCGGCAAGAGGCCCAAACAATGACAATCCTGTCACGTATGGGTAAGCCGAAGCGTAGCGAAGGCTTAGCGGAACGTAGCGTAAGCGAAGTGGAGCTTCAGACTAAAGACCGCAGGGTCCTCGAAATGGTGCGGGGTTTTAGCTTTGCACCCTCGTTTGAACCCTCATATTAGCCGGCCATTGCGGGTAATAGCAGAATTTTTCCGATGAAGATCTGAGAATGTGCTACTGAGTTGTGAACGTATTCTGTTTAGAAGCACCTCAAGTCTTCTGAATTCTTCCTACGATAGTAACTATCTCATACTGGCGGGTACAACTTGTTCCCGCATTTCCCACAGAACTCGTTCGAACTAGGGTGCTGCCAACTAAGCCAATTCAGTCAAATTATTCGCTAACCGACAAGGGACGAACCGTAGCGAAGTGGGTTTCGGAGATCAAGGCATTAATTCATTGAAAAAACGTAGTGGGAGCGGTGATTGAAGGTGCTCTGGAATTGAGGTTTGGAGCCTCAGGCGGGAATCATACAAGTACCACTGTGAGGAAACATGTCACCTATTGTTACCTCGTAAATGGGTAACACGATAGTGTTACGTATTACGATAGCGTTCACTAGGTTAGCTTACTTCCACATTCTTTACAGAATTTGCTCACCCTAGGTATAGTTGCGCCGCAGTATCGGCAGAATTTCTTGTCTATTGATTTTGAAGCAGCAGTCTGATGTGGATATGTTGATTCGGCTCTAGGTGTCACTTCATTCTCGTCGTCATTTCTAGACGAAAGGCCCCAATGGATATTCATCCGTGGTGCACACCTGAAGTGGGGCCCGTTTATAATGTCAGCTCAAGCTTCTTACAGACTACAACGTGTAGTTAGTTGAGTCCACATTTCCGCAGCAGCGGTTGTCCCGAACAATCCTCCAACTTCAGGTCCAACAAGCTCGAGATTCACAATACCTACCTGCGGAGTTACGCGTCCCACCCTAACGGAAACTACGGTGAGTAGCTATGAAAATGAAACGTTTAACGTTGGGAATACCGAATAACAGGATGCATGTTTTAGTGGCCGTTTTACTTTTGACCGTCAGCTTTCTGGCCTTATCATCGCAATCCCCGATGGGGGTTGTTTCGGCCGCGTCGCATAGCTGGAGCGGAACCCATAGCTGGGGCGGGGGAGGCACGGGTACGTGGAGCCATTCGTGGTCTTCCGGATCGCACTCTTGGTCTTCCCAATCATGGCAATCGCATTCCTGGTCGGGAGGAACGTACTCCTGGTCTTCCCACTCGTGGTCTCGCGGCCAAGCTACAACAACGGTTTACGTCAGCAATTCATGGTCGCACGGAGGATACAATGGGGGATACAACGGAGGGTACAACGGCGGGTATTACGGAGGGAACGGTAACGGACAATGGTATCAGGGTTCGCCTCCCCCAGGCTCATGTTACCCTGTGTATAACGGATGTAACCCTTACAATCCATCCCAGCCTTACTGCCAGACTCCTTCTTACTGTTACTGCTCTAACGGCGGGGACCCGTACAATTACTGCCAGCTCGATCAGCAAACTCAGCCAACAACGGTGACGGTGGCTCCTCCGACCACGTACGCGCCTCCTACTACAACGCTGGTTCAGACTCAGGTGGTTACTTGGACCCCGAACTCAACAACCAGTTTTCAGCCTGCTCAAGGCCAGTACGTGCAGCCAGGCCAGCCGGATTATTTCCTCGACGACGTTGCGGTGGCAGCGGCAGTAATAGTGATAGCCGTCCTTGCAGTAGGTTACTTAGCGCCGAGGCTTAGAACTCAGCCTTCGAGAACAATGCCTTCGTCTTACGCTCAGCCAACTCAAGCTCCGTCCGCGGGGAATCCTTTCTGCGGGAAATGCGGTTCGCCAGCCATTCCGGGTTTGGGTAACGTTTTCTGCAGTAAATGCGGAGCGCATCTTTAAGGTCTAAGCGCACCCGAAGTCTGGGTTCTTAACCTGGCACACGTCGCATGTGTCCCCAATATACCGCGTGCCAATGTATAACGAATGGTGATACGACATGGGGTGTCTGCAGTCTTCGCATATCTCGTACGCCGCCATTATTTTGACCCCAGGATCTTTCTCAGCCGCATGGTCGCAGCCAACACAGCCAGCGTCCGGGTACACTCAATCACGCACCACACCTCAGTCAACCGCACCCCAGTCGGCGACGGCGGGTAGCTTGTTCTGTGGGAGATGCGGGACACCTGCCCCGCAGGGTCATGTCTACTGCAGCAAGTGTGGATTACGCTTAGGTTAAGCTACGACCACTATGAAATCCTACCGGGAATTGACCACGGCGTATTGATTGTCGCTTGTTCTTGTAACTTGACCAGATGCGTCAAGATATTGCAGCGACGTTAGGATCTCTTTCTCCGTTAACATCCTCTTGATTTCAGTTCCTTCAGAATAGTCGACAAGTCGGCTGGTTGTTGTCTCTGATCGAGTCGCTCGATAGCATGCACAGAATCACGTCGATCTTAAAACGTGGGAGTTCACTTGCCGACTCAGTTCACGTCCGTTCTTGAGCTGGCTCGTTCTTTGAGTGGGCCTTTTAATCAGCGGACTGTTCGTCTGGGATTACGTACATCCGGTCGGTCGTTTTGTCGAGTTTGTGTTGTCCTTGCAGGAAGTCTAAGGCTGAGGTCACTTCTTTGCGGGTCAGTCCTTGGGGTTTTAGTTCATTGCAGATGTTGGATATGCCAGCGGGTTGATCGTTTTGCTGGAGTTTTCTGACGACGCTGAATACTTCGACCACGCATGGCGGAGTTTCATTTTCCATTTTTGTCACAGTCCCTGTGGTCGATCGAGTGACCTATTTAGAATGAGTCATCATCGGAGTTTGACTCTGATCCGGGACGGCCAAGTTCACAATAACAAGATGAAACTCCAATTCCGATGGCGCCCCGCATGAGATTCCGAAACCAGCGGTTGAAGTGGGGGTCGTCGAAGAGTTGCCTGAGTCTCGGCGAAATCGCTTCTGCTTCGTGTGATGAGAAATAGAGCGTCATTGGCACGTTTCCGCCTGCTCGTGTGTAAGTAGCGTTCCTCGGTCACTCCCGCGTTGCCGGTCAGTCGGGCGATGAGATGGAGAACTTTGGTTTGGGCTAGAGCTATTGGCAAGACCTTGTCTCATATTTAGCTGGTCTTCTGTTTGGTTGGAATTTTCCGGAATTATGGCGGGGGTGTCTCCATCGATTGGGTGGATGGCTTTCCTCCAAGCGCGTCTGTCTCAACACAAAGGGAGATGGAGATCGTGGACGCTATCGGGCTTCTCTTGCCAAAGTTTCGTCGCTGCGTGCAATTCATCCTTCAAGAGACCGAACCCCGCACAAGCGCCGCAATGAGAATACAATTCCCGGAAGACGCGAATCCCAAAGAGCGTCTGGTATTCGAGCTACGCTACAATCATCAAACCATTTCGCTCAGAATACGCATTCTGAGTCTTGAGAACGAGAAACTTCTCGGCACAATGGAGTATCCTCTTATGCCAAAGGAGGAGACCACCTGCGAATTGGGGAGCCAGTGGGTCAAGATTGGAGAAGTGGGCACGAACACCGCCAGTTTCCTCATCGTTGATCCGGCGGACGTCATCGAGGGGGCCACGAGAGAGCTTCCGCCATACGAAGAGGTGGTAAGGCTGAGACCGTCAGATCGCGTATTCGTGGCGGTCAGACGCGGGCCCGAGCACAGACGTATGGGTGACGATTATCTCGCATTGCAAGTAATAGATGCGAAGTTCAGGCAGCCATCGGCCATGGTCGCAACGACCGGGGCTGACGGCGCATATCCGATCTATGCGAGAATCGTCAAGTCATTTGATTATCAACACATTGCCGAGATCAAGCTAGTGATGGATGAGCCAAGCTGGCTGTACTCAGACCTCTCACAAGAGGATATCAAAGAAGCACTTGACACCAACAAGTCGAAGGGGCGGGCGACTGAGCAATGAGCGAGAAGGATGAGCCGCTAGAAGTCGGGACAGGCGACCTCGGCGATAATGATCTTGACGACGCTCCTCAGACGTGGTTCCACGACGATAAGGAGACCGTTGCAAAAGCAGACGCCTGGATCGCTTGTGGTCACCCTCAAGAATGCGGGAACCGGCTTCGGCTTCTTTTAGGTCAGAGGCTGGGTCGTTATGATACGGTGAAGTATTGCTTAGTTGCTCACTCCATTCTGGAGCATGAGGCAGGGATCGAGATTCTTATTCAAATGTATGCGGGTTCATTTCCCTTAAACGAGGAAAAAGTTGGCTTATCATACTCCATCAAAACTAAGCAATCTCTCTTGACTGACGAAGTTCTTTCACGTTGGGAAACTCTGAACGATGGAAGAGCCGGAGCGTCGGCGATAAGTCTGATCGCGCGCCACATAGATGATGATCATTTCATTAGCCTATGGGAAAGCGTTTGGAACAAGGGATTCGCCCAAAAGGCACCCTACCTTGCGGGAGCGATCTTCCTGTCCTCGGCGTTCTCCAAGCCTCGAAGTTCGTATTCAATCAAATTGACAAAGGAAGAAGATACTATCTTCGAAGTTATACCCAATGATCTTGTCCGCAGTTTAGTATGGTCGGAGGAATTACGGAGCATAAGGGATGAAGTGCTTGACCGTCTATTGTCTAGGTATCAACACAAAGCGGCAAGAGTCATAATTAACGCGAGCAATGCTGCCCAGGAGATTCCTCAATGTATTGGGACTGCGACGAGAATCCTGATGGAAGCACTTCCAGATGATCCGTCCCTCCCAATCGGGGTGGGGCTGTGCTTGCAGGTTGAACCCGCGTTTGCGATAGAGACTATAGTTCGCTGGGTAAATGAAGGTAAGTCGCTCCTTCATTACGATCAGTTCCTACGCTGGAAAATCGAAAGCGCGGATCAAAAGAAACTATTTGGGGCTCTTGCGAGTGACGCGGTCGCACGTAACCCTGTTTGGCACAACATACTTGCGAAAATTCATCACGACTTGACAACAAACGTTGACCCCGTCATCGAGTGGCTGGACAAGACTCTCAACGACAAGCAAGCAGCCCGATACAACGGAAGCTTACTTGTGTCGTACCTCTCTGAACCGCATACTCCTGATCTTGACAAGACAAAAAGACTAATTCAGTTCGCGCATGCTTTGCATGATAAGTTTGGTAGTCGTGAGGAGAAGGTCATATGCCAAGAATCGAATTTGACTTATACCTCGCTCAAAGACTATGAAACTCTAGTTGCAATAGCGATTGCGAAAGACATCATATTTCCTACCAAGTCTGTGGACATTCAATATGCGCTCAAAATCTTGAAAACGTACCCTTTCACCTACAAGGCTCTTGGCGCGGAACAACTCGATGCGGACATGGAAAGGGGCCTACTCCCACCATTCATACATTACTACACGGTCAATCTTGAGTCAGAAATCGCAGAACTCAAAGAAAAGCGGGATCAAACGAAGATCGAACCATTGGACTTTGAGCTGTTCAAGTCTCGGCTCTTAGGAATCAATCAGTTCCGCAAGAATTGGGAACAGCGATTTGAGAAGATAATCAAATCCGGCACCACCATTCCTGCTCAGAGGCTTCGCGAAGATCCAAACATTTGGACAGAAGCGCGCATTCTCGCGCCATTGGTGGATTGCTTTCACGTCAAGTATGAGCCTGAAGGAGTTGCAGGCATGGGAACAAATCGCCCTGATTTCTTGTTAAGCTCCTCAGATGGCCAACTTGTTTTTGAGATTGCGCGTGTTGGCGCGAAGCCTGAGGATGTTCGGGAAGACGCTCGGTTCTCGAAGGGGGGCATTCTGAAGAAAACGCTTCAAAACAAACTACACGACAAATTCAATGATTGCAAATGCAAACTCCCATTGCCGGCGGTGATTGCAGTTGAAATGAGTTTCGGCCACGACGATGAATTTGATGTTTTGAATAGCCTATATGGCCCGCTCCAGTTCATCTTGACGATCGAGCAGAAATCGAAATCGACGGTTGCAGAAGGAACTAAGCGGGAAGTCGAGAAAGCGTTCTTTAGTCCCGAAACAGCCTGCATTTCAGCAGTAGCCGCAATTGCTCCCGATCGTGACGATGCACTTCTGCTCGATGGAAAATTGTACAGACCGATAGACCCGCCGCAAAACCCAATTCGACCGGAGCTCTGGTTACGCCTTCGCCGAGCTCTCTTTGGGCCAACCCCAAAAAACCTTCTCGCAGAAATTGGGAGCATTCCTGGAATACTCCGTGAGGAGGCAAAGATGCTCGTAGAATACGGTGTGGACGATTTGTCTTTTTTCGCCAGTGGCAGAATCAGTCTTCCAGATGGGATTAAAATGGAGTCGAGACGATTCGAGGAGTTGCGAAATCAAGCAGAACGGCTAATGCTTCTTTACCGAACTGGACAGATCGCCTATCTGCCGTCCGCTCAGGAACTCGATCTTTCGGCTTTCTGGCGCCACGGAGTTTTTACAATGAATCAACTGCTGCAGATCAGACAGCGACCTATAGATGTCGATGAGAAGGTCTGGAATACACTGAGAAGAGAAGCCGCCGCAGTATTACAGCAAAGCGACTCATTGTAGACAGATTGGGGCTGTCAATTTTCGCTCTTGTGCGGAGGACAATCTGGGCAGTGGGTCGCTCCAAGGCACGCGAGTGGGCTATCATTTCAGATCGAGTGGACCCCGCAGACCTAGGCACGAACCTACGACGCATCAACCGAACTTTAGGATGAAATAGAGGGCAACCGCTAACCGCCCCACGCTGTGTATAACTTGTCAATGTCGCCCCTGAACGTAGTGATGAAGTTCTGTAGGGCTTGATCGAGTCCTTTCATGTTTTCCTTCGTTAGCCACAGCGCCAACTTCGTCTTACTCTCTTGTAGTTCCTTGTCTTTCCGTAGATCCTCTGTAAATACATCAAGGGTGTACGGAGTCTCCGATTTGGTTTCTTTTATCCAACATTTTTGCAAGGCTGAAACTCTTCTTGGTGTTTCGGCTCCTGCCCACTGAAATTTCTGCTCAATCTCTCTGTAACTCTTATCGACTTCGTCTTCCTCCTTTGAGGTTGAGAGAAGGATTAGGCCGCCAGCTTCAGGGTCCCTAAGAAAAGCGAGTCTGTATCCATAAAACACCATTGTCAAATACAATAGGGTTTCTACAATGCCTTCGTTCGGCTTGTCTTCATTCATAGCTGAGCTTATGAAGGCCCGAAACGATTTAGCAGAATTGATCCATGGATAGTAGTACTTTTTCAGTAGCGGAAAGATGAGATCCCATTTCTTCTCAATGTTGATACTCCTTTCCCTATAGTAGGAGCTGATTTCAACGTACATTGCGGAAAAGATTATTCCGAGGACAGTAATCGCACCTGCAACTACCGTGGCCTGAGCTAGTGGGTCTTGCCTCATTGATGAAACAGTTGAATTCGTTAAGAAAATGGCAAGCACACCAGCGAATAGTGCAACTAGAATGAGAATAGTTAGCCTCACTACCCTTGTCAAGGCTATATCCTCTCCAAGTTGATTTGTCCTATACGGCGGCTTATAGCTTCTGAGAGTTCATTAATGCACAAATCGATACTCAAATCGGTGGTATGTAACTTACGAAATCGGCCAACCCATTTCCAGAATCATAGCCGAGTGATCGCTAAGCTTTCTCAATCTGGGAGCGTGAACATAAGAACAACTTTGAAGAAACGGCAGTAGGCTTCTTGTTACGAGGATCTGGTCTATGCGGTAGCCGTTGCCTCCGTGTCCGAACCATGAGTATTCCTTCTTTCTTGGATGGAAATGTCGAAACGCATCTACAAACCCATGTTTGCACAGATCGGTGTAAAGATATTCCCAAGGTTTGTATTCTAAGCAAACTGGCACATGGCCAGGTTCCAGCACGTTCAAATCGCCAATAATGAGCCAACCGTACGCTTTCTTTCTCAAATTGTCGATGAAGACTAGTTTCTCGAATTCGTCTTGAAACTTCGTTTTCTTCTTGTTCATCCAAGCTGGCGCGTAGATGGCTGTGACTAGAGTGTTCCTCCCAAAGTTGCAGACTACCGAACAAGTTCTGTGAGACAGAAACTTAGTTGAAGTATTCAATCTCTCTTCGAAGAGCTCTCTAACTGCGAGAATTACCCCGTAATCTTGCCGATTCGGATGCGGGAAAGTAACGGTATACCCAAGGCGTTCGAGGCTGTGCCTAATGTATTCGCATCCTTCGGAGAGTTTTGTTTCCGTTAAGATAACTACGTCAAACCCGTAATGTGTCATCCACTCTACTTGTTTCGTCGCTCTAAGTAAGGATGGGTTTTGAATATTCCAGTTAAGAAACTTAACAACACTAAGATCTGCCTCCCCGTGATGCAATCCAGTCTGGTGTGACTTCCTGACATCCAAACATAATCGCGATAACAAAGAGCACGATCAGCATGGATAGTAGCTTCGCACAGCATATATGAAACCTGAGGGAGTCCAGTTGTGAAAACTGAGTCGGAGTAGGCGGAGTCGGGTATTTGACGGCGTAAAGATATTTCCCCGGAAGTTGTCACAAAACGCCCCCGCGAAACAGCCCCCAGTTTCGAACGGTAACTAGTTTTCTTAACCGTCCAAAATCCCCATGTGACAGCGAGGTCTGTTCCCTGAACTAGCCAGGTTCCTGGCGGGTTTGGCGAATGCGTTTTGTTTCTTGCTTGTTCCGAGTTGCCCACCGTCGCGCGGCCGTGGGAAAGCGTAGGGAGGCGCTCGCGGGCGCGATGCAGAATTTGTCACCAGCCTCCCGGGGGCTCCTCGGGCCGCGGTCTTTATCGGTGGACTCTCTGATTATGTAATTTTTTTCTTGTTTCTTCTGGTTTTCTGCCGATATTGAGTTACATTTCTTTCTTTTTTCTTCGAACACTACTGAAAATATACTAATGTCGCTATAATCAGCGGACGAGGGCGAGATTTCGGCTTGCAACAGAAATTGCTATTCCCTGATAAGGCTACAAGCCTGAGACGACTTAAGATTCGAACGCTCTAAGGAAGTTAATCAAGGGTAACGCGTCGTTGTCGTTTGGTATGGGAGACTGTTTACTTTCGTTTGGTCGGATTCTAGCCGTTTGCACATGTAACCATGTTTCGATTCGTGAAAAACAGGGGAGCCAGTAAGAGCGAGACGCGCCTTACTTACCCAAGAGGGTGAATGCAAATGAGTGATGCAATAGGAAGATTTCTGAATTGGAAAAGAGAACTTGATCAAAAACTATGGCCCCTTCCACTTCTATCTCCATTATACGATGCTGGACTTGTACTCGGATTGTTTAAGGCCCCAGCTCAGCCCTACCTGCCCCCGCAATATCAACAACCCCAATATCGACAACCCTTCTCCCAGCAGCCACAGCCCGCACCTCAGCTATACTATCCTCCACCTCAGACAGGTTTCCAGCAGCCATCTCCCTACGGCATGGGTGCTTGCCCTAATTGCGGCAGTCCGCTCCAGCCCTATGTCAACTTCTGCGATAGGTGTGGAAC
>JBEKGM010000066.1:0-14360 GCA_050012795.1 Bathyarchaeia archaeon
ACCTCCCCATCCTAACGACAGTGCTCTTTAATCTGGGGACGATTCGACGTGTAATTACTCCAATCGTTTTTTCACTCGGCATGCTAGTTTTCTACATGCTCGACGCCTTCTTCCCTTACGGCTCGCTAGGGCCATTACAGTTTTGGGCGAACTTCATCGTGGCAGGCGTTGCCCTCTTAGCGAAGCTGTTCGGTCTCCCCATTTACGGCTTCACGAACCACCTAACAATTAGTGGTTTGCACGGTTACTACCGACTGGTTGTTTACTGGCCGAGCGTCGGTGTACAGAGCATCCTGATCTACTCCGTGGTGATGATTGTCATCGCAGCGAAGCTGCAAGCTCCCCTGCTGCGGAAGTTCATTTACGCCGCGGTGGGAATCGCAGGCACGATACTACTCAACGTGGTAAGAATCTTCACAATTTCATACTACGGCTACGTGTACGCAACGAGCGGACAACAACTTGACGCATTTCATAACGCGATAGGTGAGGTTCTCTTTCCAATCTGGATAGTCGTATTCCTAGTGTTAATACTTGAGATTGAGGATAGAATAGCTCCCAGAACTGGTCAGGGAAAGAAGTCAAAGAAAGAATCGACGCCCAGGGCGAGAAGAAAAGTGAAGTCGACGGGAGGCCATTAGCTTGGAGAGAAGACTTGTCGGAATCGTCATACTCACCTTACTCTCCGCCTCATTCATCACGGTTAGCAATCGCGTTTCACCCGTCTCCGGACAACTGTTTCCAGCAGAATGGCAGGAGACGGAGCCGATGCGTGTCATCATCCAGTCAACATCAGACTGGGGTCGTATTCTCTTTGATGACTTGAACGGCACCAACTCAAACGGGATCAGGATTGGGACCGTTCTCACAAGCGGCTGGTTTACCGGAAAATACATTGACTACGCATTGGATGTTGGCCGAAAGCTTCCATGGCAAGATCAAGTATACAATCAAACTATAGTCCGACACGGTGACCTGATGAGCTTCTACAAGGGGCTTCTGGACTTTCGCTACTCTGAAGTGTACGCCGATGTTGTGTTCGACGTGGATCTATCGATGCCGCAGATCTACGTTTGGTTAATGTCGGGTGGAAACGGTACGACCACCTTCGAGATCAATAACCTAGCTAACGGTGGAACGATCTGGCGAGACATAATAGTTGGGAACGGCGTGTCTCAGCAAGTCAGGCGTGTAATGTCTCCTCAACCTTTCTTTCATCCTGCTCGGAGTGAGAGCATCGTTGTCGCCGCTTGGGTGACAGTTGCACTTGTACTCGTAATCTTCCTCAACTTTCCCATTCTGGAATTTCTAGTATACAAGATCAAACGGCGGCGTCGAGGCAGGACAAATGGGAAGTGAGGATGCAATAGAAAAGTGAGCTCATTCAGTCGAGTGCGATACGAATCCTTCATCCTACGCCTCTCATTTCTTTTCGTTGGTCAGTTTGCACTCTACGAGGGTTTTCAGGATTGGAATCGCGGCAGGGCTGATCTTCACCCTGAAGTCGCGGTACTGACTTTGTTGTTGTATGGCGTCTCACTCTTCATAATCGCATTGTCCCTCATGCCTACTAAGACTGTTTTCAAGTTCAAAGATTTCTCGCTAGTCCCGCTTCTTCTCTCGGTAATCACGAGCGTGTATGTGGTTGCGGAGATCGCGTATCGAGGATCATACAGGACGGATGTGTTGGCGTTTAGTCAGTACGCGGCGATTCTCGTTACGAAGGGATTGAATCCTTACACGCAGGACCTGACGCCGGCTCTTGCCATGTTTGCCGTGCAACCGTCCGATCTAACTCCTTTGACCTCTGGAGGTTATTTGGCAACATTCCAGTACCCGTCGCTCCACTTCTTAGTCTTCGTCCCATTCGTGTTGGCAGGTTTAAGGGACATGAGGTGGGTTCTCGTCATGTTCGAAGTAGCTGCGATTCTACTGCTTTACTTGAAGGCTCCTGTCAACCTTAGGCCAATGCTGATCCTTCCACTATTCGCTGGAGCAGATCTTTTGATTAATTTCACCGCCTCGAGCGTATCCGACATGCTCTGGGTTCTGCCCTTAATCTGCGCAGCCTACACGCTGGATAAGCGGCCGACGGTTTCAGGTTTCTTCTACGGTATCGCATGCGCGTTCAAGCAGCCGCCTTGGCTTCTTGCCCCTTTCCTCATAATCTACCTCATCCGCGTTACCCCCGGCGACCGGCGAATCAAGCTTCGCAAGATCGCCTCCTTCCTTGGCCCAGCTGCCGGGCTCTTCCTGCTCGTGAACTTGCCGTTCGCTTATGCCGACCTAGCTGACTGGTTCAGGAGTGTGATTACGCCAATCTCATCGGACTTGGTTATTCTCAGCCAAGGTCCAGCAGTTCTCTCCCAGGTCGGACTCATCAGTGTGGGTAGAGTGTTCTACTCAATCTTAGCAATCGGCGTGTTGATCGTGCTAGTTGGCAATTATTACATCTACTTCGACAAGCTCCGATACATGCTATGGATCTTTCCAGGAATCATCCTCTGGTTTTCCTTTAGAGCGCTGACAAGCTACGTGATTTACTGGATGCCCCTCATGCTCGTCTCTCTCCTCCTCTGGTACAACGCAGAATCAGGACCCCGCTCGTCCATGAGATCGAGGCGACCACGTTGAAGTCAAAGCAAGTGAAACGCTACTTCGCGCCAGTCTCCGTAGCAATACTGATCATTGCCGCGGCGTTTGCTTTCCTGAACCTTCAAGGCACATACACAGGTCCGCCCGCAATCTTAGACCCCAACTTCAACCTATGGGTCGCTGGCTCTAACGGTCCTCAGCTGGTGGTGTGGAATCTTGAAGCGGTCAAAGGACTGAGCGATCACGTTGGAATTAGCAAGGTGAGTCTGCAAGGTAAGCATGCTCTTGAGTTGAGGGTGTTCCAGAGCGGAGTACAATCGCGATGGGCTTATGCAGACATATCTCAAACCCTGGACGGTGGCCGATTGACTGAGCTGATGAACGCGAGCATTGGTTTCTGGGCTTTGAAGGAGCAGTGCCACTGTGATGCTGACCTCTTCAACGGGACCTCCGTTATTCTAGCTGTCGAAACGAATGACGGAGTTCACACTATTAGCTTCGTATTCTCGGACGAGCTGCAGGGTGTCAAGAACCTGCCTGATCAGAGGATTGTGTTCCTGCCGACTCCGTCAGGCGTCTGGTATTTTGAGAAGTTGAATATTGCGAGGGAGTATCGAATGATGCGCTGGAGTGCTCCCGAGGAGTTAACGTTCAGCATAGTTCTCGGCGTGGCAGGGGGAGCCGTAGGTTGGCATTCAGCCTATGTGAGTGGAATTGCTCTGTCTCGCGACGGCCTCCACTTCCCTCTCTCGCCTCAGAGTGCAATAGTGCAGCCTTTTGCATCGGATATCAAATTCCGACTAAATCCTTAAACTGCACAGAGGCCAAGCGAGCCGCGTGTAAGAACCCTTGGACAGACGCGTTACCAAAGGTGGCCCTGAGGATTCCGGCCCCTTCTCTCTATACCCTCCCTTCGGTGTCCCAGGTCGTAGGATACCCGCGATGAACATTCTCTCAATCCTGTTCGGATTCATGAGCATCGGTGTTCTCTTCTACTATACCCTTAGCGCGTCTTCACCTTACGTGCTTGGCCAGAGCCTAGTCAGCGCGGAAATCGATTTTGGCATTTTGCAGTTGAAGCCGATAACGCTCTTCATGTACATGTTCTTCCTTTCATACTGCTTCGGTCTGAATTCGCCCATCTCTAAACAGAGAATGCTAAGGATTGGTGACCAATTCTTCGAATCACTCTACATACTCGCCTGGTTCTTCGTGATGCTTAGCGGCTTCGAGGTCCTCTATCAAATCGTATTGTGGTCTGCGGGATTGGCTGTTCAAGGTTTGCAGAATCCTGACATTATTGTGAACTGGTGGCCTGCTAACCCTTACGCTATTAACGTGGTCTTCGCCGCGAAGCTTGTCGTGTTAATCTTCGCCGTCTCATGTTTCTCCGTAGACTACTTGCGCCGGATGCGTATGGCACGGGAGAGAATTCGCGACAACGTTCCGCCGGCCGGACGAGATGTGCTTAGAACTTGAATCAAATTCCACAAGAGTAGCAGCGAGAAGCTTACTCCGATCGCGTACATGGGTATCGTCAGGTAGCCTGCGGTCTGCAAGTTACGCCAAATTGTGTCTGCCTGAAAGTAGAGGTCGTAGAAGTAGGGGCTACCCCACAAGATCGGGATCGCGAAATAGTAGAAGGGGGATCGTAAGAAGATGAAAACGAAGGGAGCGATCCAAAGTCTGGTGTCACACTTCTTGCACAGAAGCATCAGCGGGAATATGGATACGAGAAATTGTTCATTCAGGACTTTACCGAAAACGAAGCTGACAAGCATCACGGCCAGAATGGCTTCAAGCATTGGTAATCGTCGACCATATGCCAAAACGATCACAGCCACACTGATTACCAGCAAGATGTTTGGGATCATTGACAATTGGAGATCGAAGCGAACGTCCGGAATGATCCAGACGAAGTTATACAAGTTCACTCCGCCCATGACACGGCTTCCCTGAAATCCAACTAGCACATTCCAGAATGGGATTGGGCTCACTATCCAGTAGTAGGCTACCGGTATGAGCGTGGCTAACAATCCGAGCAGGAATTTGCCTAGGTCTTTCCACTTCCCCCAGAGTCTCACAACGTATAATGGCAGGAGAACGATCGTGTATAGCTTCATGAGGCTGAGGCCGTAAGTGAATCCGGAGAGCGCGTACGAACTCTTGTTGTTGAAAGTGAGGTAGGATAACAGGAGGAAAACTGCGATGATCGCATCGAACATTCCCCATACTGCTGAGATGAAAATGATGTAAGGGCAGAACGCGTAAATTTCCGCCTTCTTGATGTCGAACCCTGATAGTATGTATACGACGGCAACATCCGCCAGTATGATCGGAATTTTGAGCATGAAGATCGCGACCAGGGTCCACGGGTATACGAGCACGGGGAGACTTGGGAAGTGGCCTCCGATGATCGCTGGGCCAGGTCCCGCGATCAGAGTGTACACCCAGTAGAATGGGACGAAGAAGTAGATGAGTAGAGGGTGATAGGCGTACCCTTCGAAGAAGACCGGTAACCCGGTTGCGTACTGCATTTGCACGGTTTGTTGGTACACGAAATTGTACAGGTTGCCGCCATTCAACGCTATTGCGCTTGATTCGTAAATTGTGCCCAAATCACCTGCGTGCATGAAGAATGGCGCGATGGCCACTCTAACTATGAGAGCGGCTAGTACGATCTTTATTCTTTTGTCCATGGCGTTCGACCAGAAGGTATCCGGTGACCGTAATGATGGCGATTACCGGGAGCACATAGGGTAAGTCTCCGTAACTCCAGCTCACTTGGCCTGGTTCAGTAATTGTACCTGAAACTGTGAAAGTCATCTCACTGTTTATGAAATCCACAGTAACCCTGTTGAATCCGTTCTCGAACGGCCACACTTCAATCTGAGTTGGAACTCGAGATAATGAAATCTGTCCGACCCCTGTGGCGTTCAAGGATTGATCGTTGAACGTGAAGTTGATGCTCGTAGAAGTTGGAATCACCATTGGCTTGGGCGCGGTAGCGATCGTAAAGTTGTTCACGGAAGTCATTATCCACTTCCACAATTCTACGTGCGCGTTGACTTCCTTGTTTGCAATCATCTTTACTTGGACCGTGTCGGTGGATAGTTCAATCAACTTGTGTAAAACAAGTCCGGGCCTTGTGTACGTGGCGTCCAGAGTCTTCCCATCAACAGATGCGCGTATGGTCACGTTGAAATCATTGAATAGGTTGAAACCGTCAACGTAACTCGTCCAATCGCTGAATTCAACGATGCTGATGCGCTCATTAGGCGAGAAAGATGGATTCACATGAATGTTGGGCTTACTGCTACCATCGTACGGGTCGTTGAATAGCACGAAGTATGTGGGGCTCTGGTAAGCGTAGGCCCCTGTGCCATACCCAAGCCATGAGCTTTGAGCAATGAACAATTGATGGACGAGCGGGATGAAACTTAACGCGATTACGTAGGCGATGAAGAATATGGTTAGGATCTTCATTCTCAAACGAAAATCATGTGCTCATTGCATACGTCGACTTAAATGGATACCGGGCAAAAGATTCTAAAGACAATCACACAATCAGCTGCTTCGGTTAAATCTGAATGAGGAGTACAGGAAATAGTTTCCTGGCCTTGCTGAGCAAGGACGAATACTTCAAGCTAATGCTCGTCGTTGCTTCGTCGCTATGGGTCTTCACTTCCCTCGTGAAAATTCCCTTAATGGTTCCCAACTTCTACAGTGATGTCGGCTACCTCTGGATAAGGGATGTTTACCAAGGACACCACAACCTTCAGGTACCATACGTTCAGTATGAACTTGAATATCCGCAGGTAATAGGCGCTTTAATCCTCCTCAGCCAAGCTGTCTCAACATACCTTCCGGTCGTTATAGACCAGTACAACACGTTCGTTGTTACGATGGCCGTCCTGGAATATCCGTTCATGATAGGGACGCTCTATCTCCTGTACAAATTATGCGTCAAGCTCCGTCTGTCAACGTTTCGAATTTATTTGTTCATTTTAACTACGCTTACTTTCCTCGTTTACGGGTTCTACAACTGGGATATTGTGGTGGCATTCTTCTCCACGTTATCCATTTGGTATTACTTGGAGAAGCGATATGACAGGAGCGCGTTCGGTCTGGCAATGGCGGTGCTAACGAAATTTATCCCAGGTATTATGATATTCGCAATGCTTGCGGGACTTCCGAGTTGGAAGAGGCGAGGAAGATTCTTCTTAATTGCTGCTGGAACATGGGGCCTGGTGAACGCTCCGTTCGCGATCGCGAATTTCAGCACGTGGGTGAAACTCTTTATTGGGTATAGTGGGCCGAATCATCAGCTTCAGAACACTTGGATATCTATGGTAATCCAAACCGCAGGTTTGGGGGACATCATATCAGGAGCCCGTGCAGGACATATACTCAGCTTCGGGATCATATTTTATCTAATCGTCCGAGCGATCGCAAGCGACAGGACACCGCTAGAGAAGATTCTGCTCTCATGGTATGCTTGGTACGGCGTAATCTACCTATTCGATCCGCAAATGTTCCTTCAATTGCTCCCGGTCGTTGTTTTGACTCCCAATTTCGACTTCATATTGTACAGGCTCGCAGACCTTCTCAATGCTTTCATCATTCTCTTCTACTTCATTGGTAGCAGCCATCCCGAGTTGCCTCGCTACCTGACGGATCAACTCACACCCTTCGGACTGATCAATGTCTGTTCGTCACTACGGCAACTCATCTTCCTAGGCGCCTATTTCTTCGCGTTTAATCCGAAGAGGCAAGAACGGTTTAGGGGTCTGTTTCTTTCATTACACAATTTGCTTGGGGGACTGTTTCTTCCCTTACAGTCACGAAAGGCACGCTAGGCCAGGCTGAGTTTCAGCAACTCTTTGAGCATGCTCGAGGATTGTTTACCCAGCTTGAGTTTGGACTTTCCCGAAACGCGGTCCTTGAAGACGATCGGTATCTCAGCGAGCTTGAACCCATTCCGGTGGGCTTTCACAGCGAACTCCAAGAAGAACGAGTTACCTGCCGAGTCCGTCATGACTTTCTCCACAACTTCCCTGCGCACTGCTCGGTAGGATGTTGTAAAGTCATGCAGTGGAACACCCGTTAGTGTGCGTGCGAGAACATTGCCAAGCCTGCTGGCAACGTTCTTCTTCCAAGTTTCAAATGACTTGACCTCGTAGCTTCCGCCGCGGACATATCGCGATGCTTGCACAAAATCGAAACCCTCATTCATCTTTGCAATGAAGCGGGGGATGTCTGCCGGGTCATGAGAAAAGTCTGTGTCCATGCTGAAAATCACTTCACCAGTTGCGTTCCTGTATCCTTCCGCAATGGCTGAGCCGTGACCGAGTTTTCCGGGTCGCGAAAAGAGTTTCACATTAGCATACTCAGACTCGAATCTGTGGACGATTTCACCAGTTCCGTCAGGTGAACTATCATCCACAACGACGATTTCACCGTCGATGCTTCCCGCCTGGAAAACGTTCTGAATAAGTGGAATGAGCTTGGTGATATTCTCCGCCTCGTTGTACGTGCCCAGCACGACTGAAATCGTCACTCTCACCCACACGACAAATAGGAGCAAAATCGTCAATAAGCTTCTTACTCTCCTATCTCCCAATTGAGATTGAGTCTGAGTGACTCAGATGACTATGCGAATCCTCGTGACAGGCGGTGCCGGTTTCATCGGAAGCCATTTGGTCGATTCGCTGGTACAATGTGAACTAAACGTGACCGTCTTCGATAATCTAAGCGCTGGAAACCTGAAGAATCTGAAACAGAGCATGAATGCTCCTAATTGCCGCTTCATTGAGGGCGACCTTAAGAATTCCGAAAGTGTTCGAAAGGCCCTTCAGAACGTCGAAGTAGTATACCACTTTGCAGCCAATCCGGAAGTGAGAGAAGTTGATCCTGCGCTACATTTTCGCGAGAACCAAACAGCTACATTCACGCTCCTTGAGTCTATGAGGGAGGTCGGAGCGCGGAGCATTGTCTTCGCTTCCACGTCAACGATCTACGGAGAAGCGTCAACCCAACCTACCCCCGAAGACTATGGGCCTCTATTTCCCATTAGTACTTACGGCGCATCGAAGCTGGCCTGTGAAGCGATGATCGCATCCTACGCCTATACATACGGTCTGCGCGGATTAATCCTACGTCTGGGAAATGTAGTAGGTGCAAGGAGCAACCACGGCGTGATCTCAGATTTCTTGAAAAAACTCAAGCAACATCCTGATTCATTGGAAGTACTGGGGGACGGTACCCAATCAAAATCCTACATTCACATCTCAGACTGCATATCTGCAACAGAAATAGTCGTTGGGAATTTCCTGAAATCCGAGAAACGGGTTGATGCCTACAATGTGAGCACGGCGGACAGGGTGAGTGTAAGGAGAATTGCAGAAATCGTTTTGGAAGAAGCAGGCGTAAACGGCCACATAAGAACAACCGGTGGAGTTGACGGAGGTCGCGGTTGGATGGGTGACGTGAAGCTCATGCAACTGTCAAATCGCAAGCTTCAGGCCCTGGGTTGGAAGGAGCGTTACAGTAGCGAGAAGGCGATCAAGCAGGCGACAAGAGAGTTGGTTAGGCAGATTTAGGCGTGTACACTTGGAGCCCGACCCAAACCCAAGAGTCGTAATCACCCTCCCCGTGTACAAAGACACACGATTCCTCGAGAATGCAATCGACACCATCCAACACCACACCTCGAAATTAACAAGTAACTTCGAGGTCGTAATAGCAGAAGACGGATCTAACTCTTCAAGCGTAGTAAATAGGCTGATCGCGAAGTTCAATAACATCACATATATCCAGCACGACGAAAAGCTGGGAAGAGGCCGAGCTCTCCGCGAAGCATGGTCAAAAGTCAACGCGGAAATTTACGCGTACTTAGATGTAGACATGGCAAGTGACCTAGAGCAACTCAACGCTTACAGCAACCTGATCAAGCTGCAAAACCACTATGACTTAATCACTGGATCAAGGTATCTGCCCGAATCCATCATGAACCGACCACTCATCAGGCGGCTAGCCTCTATTGGCTACAACTGGCTCGTGCGCTTAATGTTCAGAACTGGCGTGCACGATCATCAATGCGGATTCAAATCCTTCTCAAGAGAGCTCGTCCAGACCCTCTCAAGAGAAGCAAGGAGCGATACATGGTTCTGGGATACGGAAGTAATAGTGATCGCCAAGAGGCTTGGATATCGCATTAAAGAGATCCCAATATGCTGGACGGAGAAGAAAGGTAAGAAAACTCCTTTGAAGCGGCTCACAAGAGATATGTGGCTGCACGGTAAAGGGCTCTTGCTCCTGTTTTTCAGGATACGAATTCGCCGAGAGTTGACGTCCAAATCCTGACAAGCTTAAACTCCACAAGTGCACTCTCGACCGTGACTAGGTTTGTCGGACATGACGGAGATCGAGGGTGCTGTCGGAAAGGTGGAAGAGTTATCTCCGTCCTCGAAATTAGTGGCACTCTGTGAGTACGGTCCATCCGTGTACGGCAGATCTGGAAGCTGGCACGGACAGGACCTCATGGCAATTTGCGAAGACTACCCAGAAGGAGTGCGCAGTCACCGCCGTCTTATCGGCAAAAACGAAGGCCGCTACCTAATCGTTGACAGAGAACTCTTCGAATCCGACGTCAGCAACGGAGCGCTCGGAGACTTTCTAACCGACAAATTACTCTACCCATACCTCCCCCTGTACAACCCCGAATACCTCAGCCAGCACACTCTCCGCTTCCACGCACGGTTAATCAGAGAAGAGGTCAGAAATCTTGTATTCGAGTATGGTGAGATGAGTCGTGAACTCGTAGCGAAACCTGAATTCTACCCTCTTTCCAGAATGAGAATGAGAGCGAGAATATTCGCTCCCAGCCTGAACGACTACACGAAACTGTTAGATCAAAAGGTGCGGGAGAGGAATCTGAAAGCGCTCAGAGAATCATTCCTGAAGGCTGCAGCAACTCTCGGCACCGAAGTCGTGGAAGTGGATGGGAACGACATTACAATTTCTGACAGTCTCGTGGACAGGTTACTCAAACACAAGGGCCCACAACAGGTTGTCAACATTCTACAGCAAAGCCAGAGAGCAGTCAATTCTTACCTTACGCGTGGCCGTGCCGTATTCCTAAACTTAGATTTGATGGCACGGGAGCTATACACATCTTTCAGACTTCAGATCGAACAAGTAACTGAGGAGAAGCCGGAGGATCCCAAGAACTACCTGTTCGTTCGCACGACGAGAGGTCTTGTGTCCGTGAATCAGAGAACGCTCTTAAAAGAGGTGATTGCTGAGATACGCCCTGGTCATGGCGTGACCGTTGTCCCATTGGCTGGCGTGTTGAACGAAGTTTTTCTAATCACTTCAGGGAAGGAGCGGTTGGTTGCTAAGAAATTCACGGATTGGAATGACTTCAAATGGTTCACTCTTAACCTGGTTTCTTTTGGCAGCAAGTTTTTTTCTGTTTCCGGAAAAGCGAGAATGACAAACGAGTATGGAATTAATCGATATCTATCTAGGAAGCACCTCAGTGTGCCCGAAATGATTCACATAAGTCTGAATGAGCGGATTCTGATCGAGAACTACGTGCCCGGCAAGCCAGTGGACAAGCTTGTCGCTGAAATGGTTAACCAAGAGACCCTCTCGCATTCTCAACTCCGGCTGGCAGAGCAATTGGGGGAAACTCTCTCAAGAATTCACGAAGTGGGAGTTTCTGTCGGCGACGCAAAACCGGAGAATTTCGTGGCGAAGGGTGACGAGATATACACACTAGACTTGGAGCAGGGAGGCAAGAAAGGTGACTATGCCTGGGATGTTGCTGAATTGCTGTATTATTCCGGTCACTATTCTCGGAATCCAACTCCGTCGCGCGGGTTGGTGGAATTAATGGGAGGCTTCATCAGCGGCTATTCCAAACATGGAGCGATATCCGAGCTGAGGAAGGCAGCGGGCGTGAGGTATGTGAAGGTTTTCTCGATCTGGACGCCTGCGCCTGTGCTCCTAGAAATCTCAAGAATACTTCGCGACACGTGAACCTTCAGATGTCCAGGAAAATTCGATTAGCCGTATTCGATCTGGACGGAACGCTAACGCCAGTTGACAGTTTATGGAGGTACCTTCATGACGCTTTTGGAACATGGGAGAAGGGTCGAATTTCCGCGCAACGATACCGAAGCGGTGAGATCTCGTATACTGAGTGGGCGGAAGCTGATGCACGGTGCTGGACAGGAGTTTCAATAGTAGCCTTATCCGAAGTCGTGGGAACAATACCTTACCGTCATGGAGTTAAACAAGTATTTGACCGTCTGAGACACGGGTCCGTTAAGACCGCTATAGTCAGCGCTGGGCTTTCAGTCTTGGCTGACAAATTTGCAAGGGAGCTTGAGGCGGATTTCATGGAAGCAAATGACTTGGAGGTCAACGACGGGGTTTTGACCGGCGGCATACGAGTCAGGGTTTCTGTCACTGAGAAAGGAAAGGTGATTCAGGAAATCGCCGCGAAGGCACATGTGCGCATCGAAGAAGTTGCCGTAATTGGTGATCGTGCGAATGATCTACCGCTTAACGATTGTTTGAAGATTGCATTCGACCCAAAAGATGAATTAGCCAGGAAAAAAGCGGACGTGATCATTGAGAATGATGACTTAAGTAGAATTCTCCCCTTTTTGGGAGTATAGAACTGATTCGTAGAGGTACACGCGAGATATACATGACTCTCCAAGATCATTAAATCCCCCCTTTCACGTCTAGAGTTGAATGGTTTCAATCTTATTTTATTCAGGTCGTTCACAATTCGAATGCTGAGTGAATATCGTTATACAGCGACTGAGCGTTGGTTGAACGTGGGGCATGTCTAGGGGGTTCTGGTTGTGGGTTCAGGTTTACGAGGCGGGGACGCTCTGCAAAATCGTGTATGATTTAAGTAGAGTAGTGTCCTATCTGGGTCCGACTTGCAGGTAACTGGGCCTCCGTTTGAAGGTTGATCAATTGTCCAAGGATGTTTCCTACGTATGTGACGGAGGCAACTATTCTGTCTCCATGACCGCACAGACTTTGATGCTGAGGGCGAGGGGATGGCGTCAAGGGGTCCGGCGCACAATTCCGTTAAACGATGTGCAGTCAGTCGTTGTGGAGCGAAAGAGCTTGGTGCCCGTGGCATCGTCAGCTATCCTACTCGGGATAATTGGAGTTCTCGTGAAATACAATGCCTTATGGTTCTTATTCGACCTCAATCAGGATTTTTCCTGGAAACTGAGCCTGGTTGCATTTCTACCCGCCATGCTGCTTGCGATACCCACTTTTGAACGCGCGTTATTTGTCAATGTGATAATTGCCTCTCTCAACATGGAACCATGGCGCGTTAACTTCGTTAGATCAAATGCGGGAAGGAATTTCGCAGCCAAGTTCCTTGAATTCTCGTCGGGAGAGGTCTAGTATCGTGGCACGTGTCATTGAGGAAGGATCAGTTATCCTGCTCCACTTTGACGTAAGGCGTCAGTGGTTGCTTCGCGTTGAGAAGAAGAAGCAGTTTCACACGCACAAAGGATACGTGGATCTCTTCGAACTGATAGGTCATCCCTTCGGCACCGAGATTAAGAGCTCACTGGGAGACTCGTTCTGGGCGCTGCGACCCACCACGAATGACTTGATCATGCATAGTGCAAGAAGAACCCAAATCATGTATCCGAAGGACATCGGACTAATAATTCTCAAACTGGGGCTCGTGTCGGGATGTCGAGTAGTTGAAGTTGGAACTGGGAGTGGGGCTATGACGGTCGCAGCGGCGTTGGCAGTGAAGCCGCTGGGACGCGTAGACACTTACGAGATAAGACCGGAATTTGCGGAAATCGCAGAAAAGAATTTGAAGAGAGCTTCAGTTCTGGAGAATGTTACGATGCACTTGAGTGATGCCTCCAAGGGGATTGAGGGGGTCGAGTATGATGCTGCAGTCCTCGATGTGGGGGATCCATGGCCGATCATTCCGCACATTTATCGGGCCTTGGCGGGCGGCGCTCCGCTCGTGTCCTTCAGTCCAACAATTAACCAGGTCGAGAAGACCAGCTCGTTACTATTGGAAATTGGCTTCGTGAATGTTCACACCATTGAATCGTTCATTCGTGAGATAAGGGCGGAGACGGGAAAGACTAGGCCTGCGACTATGATGATTGGCCACACGGGTTACATGACGTTCGCTCAGAAGGCCATGAGGCTTAACGCTGCGCCTGTATGAGCTCGAGCCAATTACCGTCAGGATCCTTAACGAAGGCGATTCTTGATGTTGATCCTTGCAGGGAATAGGGTTCCATGGCTATCGTAACACCGTTCTTTCTGAGTTTCTCAACCGCCGTTTGAACATCTTCAACTTCAAACGCTATATGGTCGAAGTTGTCTCCCTCAACGATCTTCTTCTCACGCCAATGCGTCAGTTCTATAGCGTTCCCGCTCTCGTCCTTCAAGAAGGCTATCTCGGCATTGTTCGACTTTATCTCACGCCTACTTGTCAGGTTGAGGTCGAGGTTCGATGTGTAGAATGAGATTGACCGGTCTAAGTCAGATATATTTAGGCAAGTGTGTAAAATCTTCAAGTGACAGAACCGAGAAAAACGGTGGGAAGACTGGGTATTAAACCCAGCCTAATTTCGCTTAAACTAGACCTTGATCTAACATCGCGTCTGCGACTTTGAGGAAGCCGGCGATGTTAGCGCCGTTGACCAAGTTCCCTGGTGTATCGAAGCGTTCCGCTGTTTCGAAGC
>JBEKGM010000067.1:0-14167 GCA_050012795.1 Bathyarchaeia archaeon
GCGTCCTCTTCCCCGAGAGATTGAATGGAAAGGTTGCAATGCTGCACCGACTTGATTCGAAGATTCAGATTGCTTACTTCGACAATCTTGATACAGTCATCGATTCCCAAGAGTTCTGGCGCAAATATGTAGCCCACTTTGATGATTTTGAAATTATTGGACCCAAATATAGTTGGGAAGAATGGAAAGTTGGTGTCGGCCCCCACCCATCAAAACGGATCGCGGATGGCTCGTGATTTACCATGGCGTGAATGCGCAGCGAATCTACCGTGTAGGGGCACTTCTGCTTGATTTGGACGAACCCGCCAAGATTCTAGCGCGGGCTAGGATGCCCATACTTGAACCCGAAATGGAGTTTGAAAAACGCGGTCTTGTCCCAAACGTTGTCTTTCCAGAAGGAGCAGTTATTCGCGATGGTGATCTTTTGACTTATTACGGTGGAGCTGACAGGGTCTCCTGCGTGGCGAAGGCTCAGATCAACGATTTTCTGGACGAATTGGAAAGAGGCACATAAGGATTAACTCAAACTTCAGCCGCTGCGGAGAAGGATCGAACAAGGTTCAGTGAACTTAGAGAAGCAACTGCGTTTCGCTTTGACGCAGCCTGAGCATGAAGATCGTCTGACTACAATGTGTAGAATTCCTGGATTTGGTCCTGTTCTCGCGTGTGCCGTGCTAACGTTGACCTGGCCCGAAACTTATGGCATCCTGGGCAATCCTTCATGGCGTGCCCTAAGAGTTCTCGGGTTTGATCTACCATCGAAACCTTAGGCCGTCAGAACCATCGAAGTTACCAATCGACTCGGGCCTAAGGTCCGCAAACGCCATTAATGATTCGGCAACCCGGACTCGACTCGACGAATTACGGAATAGTCTCGCTAATTCCTGTTGAGATGGGACACGTTCATTTTCAATCGTTGGAGTTGCGGTCGAATCTTTGATCTTGATGTGGCGCGTTAAAATTACGTTGTTGTACTTCAGCCACTGCCTCACGATCTTGATTAAGTTGGCGACGTATCCGGGTGCCTTGTTTTCCTTCTCAAGCCGAAACACCATGTCCTCGAGGCTGTCCTGAAACCGCTTGGGGTTCTTCTGCGCTTGCTCAATCAGCTGCCTAGGATTCGTGTCTAACAGTTCGCAGGCTTTCCCGAGACGTCTGACTGAAACCTCCGCGGTCACTGCGCTATCGCGTTCGAGATTCCTCAGCCAACGAAGTACGTCTTCGTCCTCTTTCAGGCCTGAATATTTGAGAATCGTCTTGGTTTGCAAGGCCGCCGGACGTCACAGGCAAGCCGTATTTTAAGACCGTGGACTAGCGCGCTATAAGTGGCGGGTCCGGAGGGATTTGAACCTTGTCGACCCTGTTCGGGTTCTCGACCTTCGGGTCTCCCTCGTCCGGTTAAGAGCTTCGGCCGAAGCTTCGTCCGCCGCTCTACCTTTTCAGGGCATACGTTTCGATGCCTGGCTGAGCTACGGACCCGCTGAAATCGTCAAGTTGACTTAGTGGCATTAAAGTATTGTTCGCCCCTTAGTGAGGGTTGGGGTGAGTGAGCGTGGGTGAGCTAATCTTCATCGGGTTAGGTTTGCATGACGAGTATGGTTTGTCTCTTCGGGGTCAAATGGAGGCTAGGTCGTGTGATATGCTCTTCGCAGAGTTTTACACGAGTCGAATGCCCGGCTTGAAGATAGATGGCCTGGAGAGGCTGGTGGGAAAGAAGGTTCATGTGCTTTCGCGTCAAGAAGTTGAGGAGGGCGCTAAGGAGGTAATCTTATCCAAAGCGAAGACTGGGAGAGTGGGATTTCTCGTACCGGGCGATCCCCTCGTAGCGACTACTCATGTGGACTTGCGTCTACGCGCGGTAAAATTGGGGATTGATTCTAGGATTATTCATGCTGCTTCAGTAGTCTCCGCCTCTGCTGGCGTGACTGGTTTACAATCGTACAAGTTCGGGCGTACAACTACCGTACCCGTCTCTTATGAGGGTCAGTTTCCGATGAGCGTGATTCAAACCATAGCCAGTAACCTGTCCTCGGGCCTTCACTCGCTTGTCCTTTTGGAAATTGATGTGGAACACAATCAATTCGTATCCATTCCGAGTGCTCTCAAATTGTTGTGGGCGAATTCGGAGAATGTTCCGGGTGCACCGATAACCGACTCTACACTGGTGGTTGGTGTGGCTCGACTCGAAGCTCCGGACATGCAGGTATTTGCGGGTAGACTCGTGGATGTGATGCGTACCCAGTTTGGGGAACCGCCTTATCTGCTGATCTTTCCAGGCAGGTTACATTTCGTTGAAGCGGAAGCCTTACAGTTAATCTGTCGGGCACCGAAAGAATTGGTGAGTTAATGAGTCTGAGTGAGAATCCGGCGGAACGTGCGGAGCGATACATACGATCATTTGAAAGTGCCCTCCAGAAAAACAAAATCCTGACCGCTGACTCCGCTGTCAAGGCCGCGAGCATCAAAATAGTTTCGGATACGCTGCAAAGATACTTGAAGGATGCCAGATACTATCTTGAGAATCAGAAGCCTGCGACCTCACTCGCATCCATTGCATACGCTGAAGGCCTTCTGGACGCGTTGGCGTATCTGGGTCTTACGAAGCCATTGGAGTAATCATTTTAGAGGAAGACCTTTCACAGTCATCAACGGCGGCAGAATCGACATTGAACAAGTCACAGGATTTCAAGTCTATCATTAAGGCCGCCTACCTGATGCAGACGCGGCATGGGCCGCTCACTGAGCAAGAAATTCTTACAATCGTGAGCGATGATGAGCTAAGACAAGTGATCGGTGGAGGGTATATTATTCGACATCGTAACGAGGCTCGATACTCTCTTTCTGGTTTAGGCCGTTCCAAGA
Organism: Bathyarchaeia archaeon; assembly: GCA_050012795.1. Taxonomy (GTDB): domain Archaea; phylum Thermoproteota; class Bathyarchaeia; order 40CM-2-53-6; family 40CM-2-53-6; genus FEN-987. Next base: position 2,863 of record JBEKGM010000067.1, read on the forward strand.
TTAGGGTTGTTTTGGCTGGTGGAGTGTACGACGTTATGCATTTGGGTCACTTGGCGGCGTTGACTGAGGCTAGAAGCTTCGGTGACGTGTTGATTGCTGTGGTTGCTACCGATATCACCGTTGAGATGCTGAAAGGTCGTAAGCCGATTTTTCCTCAGGAGGATAGAAGGAAGCTCGTTGAGGGTTTGAAGCCCGTTGACAGGGCAATCCTCGGGTATGAGGATGTTGGGATGGGGTATGAGGAGGTTTTGATGGAAGTCATGCCTGACATTGTTGCTTTCGGATATGACCAGGAGAATCTTGAGAGGAGTGTTAGGGAGATTATTATGCGACGTAAACTCCGAATTCAGATGATTAAGCTTTCAAAGCATGAGAACGAAAGGTACCTTAGCTCTACTTCTGTGAGGCAGAAGCTTTCTGAAACGTTGAACTAAATGCCCTAACTTTTATCGTGTCGCCATCCTTCAGATGAAGTTCTTCTCTCAGAAACTTGGGGGAGATTAATTCGACAACGTCGCCAGAGTAATGCGTTCGTACCGGGAGAATGAGTGCGCCATCTGCTTTGTCGATTTTGCTGAGGAAGCATTTTGCCGGGCCGAAACTTCGCCCTCCATCAGTGAAGCCCTCAATAAGAATAAACGGGGAGGCTTCGAGGAGTCGCACTTCTTCTTGATCCTCCTTGCGGACTCGTAAGTTTAAGGTCCCGGGATAAGGCTGGAAGCGTAACTTTGAGAGAAACTGCTGCTTGTAGGATTCTTGGCTAACATAATACGCGCCTTCCCCCATGCCGGAGAAGACTGTTCCTTCGAAGATTGTCTCAGCCTTCTTCATTTCGAATGCTCGCTTGAGCGTGATGAACATTTTATCGAGATGTTTTACTCCGGTGCTGGTTATCTTGATTGATTCGCGACGGCCCAATCTTACTCGGTGGACTAGGCCAAGCCTCTCTAACTCAATTAGATGTCTTGAAGCCGTCTGCTGGGATGCTCCTAGCAATCTCGCTAGTTCAGTGGTAGTGAATATTACTTCGTCTGGGTAAGCTCCAACCTCTATCAGTTTGTAGAGGGTTATCAGGAGGCTGGGTTTGATTTCTTCAGAGGACATTTTCGCTTGGTCACCTCTTCGTGAGCCAGTCTTATCGGGACTGGCCCTTGTGGTGTGAGGCAGTATTTGACAATTCTAACCGCATCTTTAAGGGAGATCTTATGTCCTACACTAACATAGATTGTTTTCCCACTTTCAGGCAATTTGAGTGTCACAGCGATTGGGGAGCCGTCTCCGTCGATGACTGTATCTTTCTTTATCCGCCCGTACAATAGGCTCTTTGCTACTCCGATCGTCGGTTTATCTAACGCCAGTCCCACGAAACATGCAAGGCCGAATCTTCTCGGATGAGCTACGCCGTGTGCGTCTACTAAGCACACGTACGATTTCGGCTTTAAGCTGCGTATCGCGCGCAGAACAGATGGGGCTTCCCGGAAGGCTAAGAGTCCGGGTATGTACGGGAACCTTGTAGATTCTTCCACTCCAATTGTCTTCAACAATTCTAGTTTCTCATAATCAACCAGTGTAGCGGCTGCGCTCGTTATCCCCCTGAAGTATGTTGCGTCGCACCCAACGAGGTTGCTGATCTTCGCTGGGAGATCGCTCTCTTCGCTTACCTGTGGAGCGAGTTTCTCTTGTAGATTGATTGCGTCCTGAACGCTAATTGAGTCAGGTAACTTGAGTTTCAAGTTAACCGCGTTTAATTCTGGAGGATTCAGTTCCTAATCTTCGTTCAAGACTGCGGACAGCCTTCTCTAATGAGACGCGCCGCATGTCCGAAGCAACATCCCCTCGGGTCGTTTCCAAAATTCTTCGTGCAGCGTCAAGTTTCCTTCTGAAGTTTGGGAGAATGGAGGTTCTATCTAGAGAAAACAGGTCTTCATACACTTTCTCCATTTTTGAGAGAAGATGCTGGGCGTCGTCCGTTTTTCCATTTCTCAAGCAGTCGAGGATCATGCGTCGCATCTCGCCGATGAAGTCGAGCATGCCAAGGAGATATGCTGTGCTGCTCGTTCCGATTTCGCTTATTGATGCGAGTTTGCCGGTCTTCTTCATTTGAAAGAGCAGTTTTGCCTCCGCATATTCCTGAAAAGCCACTAGCACTTGTCCGAACTGAGGTAACTCAACATGAGCTGAGAGCAGTTTCTCTATCTCATCGAGCGCTTGTTTCGCTTCACTAAGAGTCTTGTTTGCTTCGCGCAGTGTGCCCCTGTGAATTTGAACCATGGCCCATCCACAGAGTCGAGTCGCGTTGCGGGTGAGAACCTGTAGACGTTCTCTAGCCTTATCATAAGAGAATAATTCGCTCTGAATCCTCTCCATGTCACTCTTCGAGAGCATTGAGACTCCCTCAGAAGTCTCATCCAGTGCGGACTATGTCCATGCTACTTTGCCGGGGGTTCGTGTTCTTCGAGCACACCTTTGTCGGTTATTATCAGCATGTCGAGGCCATCGCCACTTGCAATATCCCGTGCAGATGCGGCCTTGATTGCTTTGCGAACCAAGCCTTTAGCGTCCTCAACTGACATGCCTTCTTTGAAGTCGGATTCGAGGAGGCCCATAGCAATCTCAGAACCGGAACCGACAGCGGTGAATTTGTCTTCAATCACTGAACCTAACGGGTCGAGTACAAAGAGCTTAGCGCCGCTCTCATCAATTCCCCCAACGATTGTCTGTGTCAAGTAGGGGAAGTAGCGCCTTTCAAACAGCAAACTTCCCATAAGCTTCGCGGCAGTGTGAACCGTGACGCTTTGTTCTCGTTCGAAGGAGTAGATGTTCAGGTGGGCTGCGACTTCACGGGTGAGAATTTGCATATCTGCGACGATTCCTGCGCAGGCTGCTCCAATCTTGTCCGCGATCTTGAAGACTTTTTTTCCAGACTTGCTCATGACGAAATATCCATAGTTGACTCGGCGTTCTGAGGCTAGAATGACGCCGTCTTTGCAGACTACTCCGATGGTTGTTGCGCCGGGTATGTAGTATTCTTGAGCCAATCGAGAAACCTCTTGCGGAGCTGTCCCGTCTCGGTGGCATTAATAAGGTATTGGAAACAGCAAACTCAGTCATTTTAAATTGAACAAAAGTGGGTATGGAACTAAACGGGCGGAGTCCACAATTCTGATGCCAATTATTGGTGGTATGATGTGAATCGACGAGGCGCTTTTGTGGTTCCGCATAATGAAGATTAAACTGACACTCATCAGAATAATTGAAATCCTATATGCCAGATTTGCCGTTTTCTAGTACATTCGGAAGTTTAGGTGTATGGTAATTTGATTTCAACTCTAAAATATTTGAGGGTCTTCGTATTCGTATCTCTCGTTTTCTTCTCAGGCGCGCTTATGTTATCCTCCGCGTTTGTGCGGGCTGATCAGCCAATTACTATCGGAAGAATTTTGGGTTCCGGCATGGCCATCGACAACGCGGGTAACATCGCCTTAACTGGATCTACTGCAAGCTTCGGTCAAGGCGGGTCAATTGCATACTTATTCAAATTTGATCCAACAGGAAAACGGTTATGCTTTCTGACTTGGGGCCCTCAAGACTATAACACGCAACCAAATGGGGGGACCGGGTCGGGCGCCGGGTCGGACACGTTCGGATATGGCGTTGCCTTCGATAGCTCAAACAACATGTACTGGACGGGCACCACCATGGCTGAGAACCATGAAACCTACGATGTATTTCTGATCAAGTATGATTCTTCATGCAATCAGGTTTACGAAGTGGGATGGGGAGGTGCCGGAAATGATATCGGCCGCGGTGTAGCGGTTGACGCTTCTGACAACGTGTACGTTACTGGTTCAACGGGTAGTTTCGGAAGTGGACAAGGTTTCGTAACCTCCGATATCTTCCTGCTGAAGTATGGGCCTTCGGGTGAATCTCAATGGTCGCGGACTTGGGGTGGATTGCAGAATGATTACGGTACTGGTGTGACTGTTGATAGTGTAGGTAACGTGTACGTGGTCGGTTCAACTGAAAGTTATGGTCCACAATCCCAGTTTGTTCTGTTGAAGTATGATCCGTATGGTAATTTGCTGTACCAGAAGGTCTGGGGAGGCCCGCAGGCTAACTATGGGACTGGAGTTGCTGTTGATAGCGGGGACAACGTGTACATGACGGGGTACACGTACAGCTACGGTTCAACGCCTGGAGTTGCTAGCGCGGTCTTAGTGAAATACGATCCGTCAGGAAACCAACTCTTCGCGCAAACCTGGGGAGGCAAAGGGAACACCTTCGGTTACGGTGTTACCGTCGATGCAGCAGGTGATGCGTACGTTACAGGCTACATGTATGGTTCGCATCCCAACTCTGATGTTGCAACCACTTTCCTACTGAAGTACGATCCTTCAGGGAATCTACAATCGGAACAGACCTGGGGCGGCAACAGGGGTGATTATGCATATGCTGTTGATGTCGATAATGTTGGGAACGTTTTCGTAACTGGGTACACGTACAGTTTTGGTTCGAATACGAATAAGGGCGCCGACTTCTTCCTCTTGAAGTATGATGCTTTCGGGAACCTCATCTACCAGCTTACATACGGCGGAGGTGTGCCTTTAACGTATAATTCAGGCGCATCTGTTGTGACACCTGAGCCTGTGCCTGAGTTTGATGGTTACTTTGCTGTGGTTGCAGCAATCTGTGCTCTCGGAGCTTCATTCTGCCTTCGTCTACGGAAACGTTAGTGACGCCGCATTCAGTTATAGCTTGAAACTGAATGTGGCCACCGTTTTCTTTTAGGAAGCTTAGAACCGCAGACTGATCGCTTGTGGTTCACCCGCTCAAGAACGTTCTGAATAAACTCCGCTGGGACCAACGTGAGCGAGCAGATGAGTATCTGATTACGTACAGGCATCGCGGCGCGCCTAACGATATGAGACAAGTTCGGGCTTCAGACATACGGAAGCTTGGCAACTCGTTCTTCACCTTGGCAGGTGAATCTGATTCGGAGGAGACGATTATCCCGTTCCACAGAGTTTTGGAGATCCGGAACGTTCAGGGGGACTCGATAATCTGGAGGAGTCGAAAGGCGACGGGATGAGACTGTTAGTGTTTAGATGTTCAGGTTTAGGCCATTCACGGAGATACTTCCTGCTAGTCCGACGTTGCCGTTGACTTGGAACTTTACTTTGAGGATTTTCTCAGCAACGTGTATGTTCGTTAGAGTGTGCATCGTTATTTGAGAGACGGATATTTCTGAGCGGCCGTCTGCGACGGCCATGTATGGAATGATCATGTCACCCATGTGTCGATCTAGGGCGGCTTGTGAGTTCAATTCTTCAATTAACCGTCTCGCGGCTTCTTCTCCTACTTGCTCAGCCGGCTTTCCTTTCTCTCCTAGAGCGTCTGCACCGATGATCGACGAGTTTGCGTGGGTTGCAACTAGTGTTATGCCACTCCCGGGTCCAACGTGAGGATCATCATCACTCACATGTGATTCGACGTCCACTTTGGGTTCATTATATCCAGCCGTGGTTAGTATTCGTTCGGCGGCGTCTGCTTGCCGTTGGGCAACGTGGCTTGGGAGTTTCACGCAGTGACTTACGCCTTGAATGGAGGTTAATTGATCGAGATTGGTCAGTGTGATGTTACCTAGGCTCCTTGGCGGAGTCGTTGAGACGGTGACGTGGCCTCCGCCTTTCGGGTAATGTCCTCGTCGGTTTACTGTTAGGTTGAGTTCGTAGCCCATTAGGCGGAGCGTCGGTATGGTGATGAGTCGTATGTAATCAATGGGCGGACTCCACTTTACATCTGTCCCGCCCCTGATCTCCAATTCGAGGTGGTCGGGTGCGAAAGCGATGCAAGGCATCAATGCTTGCAGAACTAGGGGTATGCTTCCTGCGGTTCCCACATCGAATTTGAATTTGCCTGATCTATGTCCGTTGGGTTTGAAGACTAATTCTGTTGAGCCCTGCGTTAATCCTTCAGTTTGAGCGTCGCAAAGCGTTGCCATTGCCTTTGCTGCTGTAACGTGTTGTGCTTGTAGGCCCGGGTTTGGTCGCTTGTGTCTTATCTTTGTGATGTGGATATTTTCGCCTACTAGGGCTGCGAGTGAGATGCTTGTTCTGACGATTTGGCCGCCGCCTTCGAGTATGTCGCCTTGAATTTCAATCATCGTTGGAAACCGCTATTCTTTGTGAGTACACCTGTGAATTGGCTTAGTATCTTTTTGTGTCGATCTAACTTGTGAAATACTGATTGAGTCTAGGTTGAAACATCTCATTGCGAATTAGGAGACTGTTCTTTATCCAAACTTGAGGTCGTATTGAGAGGTGTTGGCATGCAAAATGGAAGGCTTCATTGAAGCTGTCGAAGGTTTGCGGCTGAGTCTTCAACGCGGCCCTCACGCTTTCTCTCACGTTCCATACTCCTACAGGTAGGACGTAGCCTGGTCTGATCTCTCTCAACACTAAGGCAGCTGCTTGACGTTGCTGTCTCAGGAGTGCTTCGGTGGCTGCGAGTCTGCATGAGTAGTAGCAGCCGCCGACCGCTGCGTATGTGGTTCTGCCTTCGTAAGGTTCGTGGTCTCCCATTAATGCTGGCGCGGATCCGGTCTCGTTCCATGCGGTTCCAGGGAACCAGGCTTCAATCCATTCGAACTCCCAATTACGAGGGGAGAGTATGGCGGCGTAGATGTTGTCGAGGTAATTGTAGAGATAGACTTGGTATTTGTCGATGGGCGGGTAATGTTTGACGGTTGCGAGTTGCCGTTTCGATAGTGTATCATCCACCGCTGTGATGCTCCATCTGGTTGGAACAATCTTTCTTTGCTTCTGCACCCCGAGCATTCCGAGGCTTAGGATTTTTTGAATGCGTGAAACTTCCACGCCTGCCTGGTATAATTCTTGGATGCCTTCCACCGCCAGTTGATCGTCATCATAGTAAACAGACTCGAGTCTTCTTTCCCCTGTGCTTGGGGATATTCTCAAATCCTTGATGAGTGCGGAGGGACCGAAGGGTTGTGTTTCTTCACTCAGTACCACTGCCATTCGCGGCTTCTTTGCAAAATTAGCGTCAACCTCAACTGAACGGGAAGAGAGGGCGAGGTCGTGGAGATCGAGGAGATATTTCGTCGGGTCGGCGGCTTCATGAACGTCCAGTAGGGATTTTCCTCGTATCAAACTGAATCGATAGTCGATTATTGTTTGAATGTCCTTCCCGAGCCATAGTTCGGGTGTGTCAAGGATGGCTGTGTCTCCTTTGGTGGGCGGAATGAGTGGTCCGAGGTAGACTTTCGGATATCCGACGTGGCCTACGAATGCTCCTGGGGGACTTGAACCTTCAACGTGTTGGGTGTTCAGGCTTGGAAGATGTCTAACGAGTGCTTCAGCTTTTGATAAGACAGGGCAGTATGCCTTGCCGCAGAGCATTCGACTGCCGCGACATTGCATGCAGATTGTGGAGGAAGTTGTGGTTACGATGGTGAGGGATTCAAGGTTCTTGGCTGGGTCAAGGCCCGTCCGTCTCTGAATCCAGTCAAGATTTTGCAGGGAACCCACCGTTCATGTCTATTGCGGACTATCCTTCTAATCAGTGAGAGAGTAATATGAAACTACTATGTAGGTCAGTCTTTATGTAGTGTCTTAGGTATACGACTCATAAGAGTTCCGAAGTATCGTGATCCAAATCTCTTCCGAGAATATGGACGGTGTATGGTTCACGGCCGCAGTGAATGAGAAAGGACAGTTAGTGGCCTGCGCATTCTCGGATCGTAACAAGGAGGCAGCGGAATTAGCTGTGAAGGAGACAGTGCCAGTGGATTTTTCCACTCAGAACGATTCTTTTCTTAATCGTAAACTACAGGAATTGCGTGGTCTCTTCTTTGGAAGGGGGAGGATGGATTTGAAGGAGCTTGACCTGTCACGCGTGTCGAATTTCAGGAAACGCGTCTATCTTCAGCTTTCCCGCATTCCCCGGGGGAAAGTCACTACGTATGGGATAGTCGCTCAGAAGTTGGGGTCCATAACTTATTCACGTGCGGTCGGATTGGCTAATGCGATGAATCCGCTTCCGCTTGCAATCCCGTGCCATAGGGTTCTGCCGTCGTCACTTCATGTTGGTAATTATGGAATGCCGGGCAGAAAGCCGTGTCATGGGGGTTACATGAAGCGTGCTCTGCTTGAGAGGGAAGGCGTGCAATTTCAGGGTGACCGAGTCTCAAAGGAGTATGTTTGGTACCCGAATTGAAGGTGCAATGATTGGACCCGAACACGATTCGTGGACTGTATATTGGTAGATTTCAACCAATTCACATAGGTCATCTACATTGCATTCGTGACATTCTGTCAAAAGCCCCACAAATTATCATTGCAATTGGAAGCGCACAGTTCAGTCACACTTTGCATAATCCGTTCACTGCGGGCGAGCGAGTTACAATGTTGAGGATGGCGTTGGATGAGGCGGAGATTGACGCTTCGAAATATTTTCTCATTCCAATTAGGGATCTGCGGATTCATGACCTCTGGGTTCCATATCTTGTTTCGCAGAGTCCACGGTTCGAGATAGTATTCTCAAATGAACCTGTCACGTCACGACTTTTCAAGGAGGCTGGATTCAGGGTTGAACCCCTCCCGTTCTATGATAGGGAACAATTCTCGGCGACTGAGATTCGTGAACGAATCGTGAACGGATCCGGGTGGGAGAAGCTTGTTCCCCCATCAACCTCCGCGTACATTAAGACAATATTCGGCGATGAACGGTTACGTGAATTAGTGCTGAGCGACAAGCCTAGTAACCAGAGACTCGGACAACGCGTCCTCTTCTAATTTTAAGACGCTTCGCAGCATTGGATTCTCGGCAGGCAATTTCCAAGAATCCGTGACTACCTAACATTAAGCCCACCTCATTCCTGTGAAGGTCAGAGAAGGTTCTCACAATTCTCGCGTGAATTCTTCTTCTTCCCATTGATAATGTGACTTTGTTCCCAACTCTTGTGTGCCAGTCCTTGAGGTGATCCTGAGTCAGGTTAGTTGCAAGGTTCCCAAACCTGTCTATGTGAAGTATTTCGCAAGTCGTACTCTCACCTTCCAGAATCGGGTCATGAAAGGGTGAAGGAACGTAATCAAGGATGCTTGGTCCGCATTCTTCCGGGAGATGTCCACACGCAATACGGGCCGCGACTGGAGCGAATACGTCACGTCCATGAAAGGTTGACGAGACCTCACACCTCATCATTGACCGGTTAGAAATTTCGAAGACGTCAACAATTCCCTCCATGGTCGCAGATGGAATCAGCAACCCATTATCCGGACCGACATACGTACTTCGCTTCGTCTTGACCACGATGCCGCGTCGACTACTTCCCACTCCAGGATCCACAACCGCAACATGGACCGTACCCGGAGGAAAGCTGCGCGCGGCTTCAGCAAGGAGGAAGGCCCCCATCTTAATATCGAACTCAGCAACGCCATGGCTAACATCCACAATCCTAGCCCTAGGACAGATCGAGAGAATCGCCACCTTCATCTCGGCAACAAACGGATCCACTAGCCCAAAGTCAGTCAATAAACTCACCAAAGGCTGAGCAGAATCAACCGCACCCTTCAACGCAAACCCACAATCAGCCGGTACAACCTGTCAGTATTTACAGTATCTCAAGCGGAAGTTTACACAATCTTGCTAATGCATCCTGAAAGATATCCCAATAACATTACTGTAGTTGTGTTGCACATAACAACAATTAAATATTCACCCGTACCATTCTCCCGCCTTGAAGGTCGAGTCGTATTTGACAACCATGAAATTGGCCCCCTTGTTGGAAATGAAGCAAAATCCTGCAAATTTTGCCGCGTGTTTGTCAATGATTTGCCGTATTCGGTCAAGATTCGTTAAATATCGTCAGATACGGCTTAATCAACAATCTTCAGAGATGTGCATAGATTGAATGCTTTACGCAGAATACGATACGCAGTCACATTACTCTTGATCATCATGGCGTTATTCGTCGGAATGGAGTCTGCTATCCTGAATGTTCAGGCGGCGAATACTATCACTTTGATCGGACCCAATACCGCTAACCCTACTACTGCTAGCACAGGACAAGACGTCGGCGTTTCCGGACAATTAACCGCTACGTCAGGGGCGATCACGTCATGCACCATTACCGGTTCCGGCAGTGTTGTGTCGGGTTCGAGTTGCGCCATCACAGCAGGTTCTGGCGGGACTACTGCGGGATATAGCGGTAGTTTCACAGTGGGAAACGTCGCGCCTGGACAGTACTTGATTACGGTCACCGGCAATGCGCCGGGTGCTTTAGCCCAAGCCACCCTGATCGTGATTAGTGGGCCTGTAATCTTCCTCAAACCCTCGATCGGTCCCGTCGGAACAAGCGTAACGATCAGCGGAACCTTCTTCCAACCTACAGACACCTCATGCACAATTTCTAGTCCATCCAGCGGTACTGTTATCGCATCAGGTAGCGCCGGATGTTCCACGTTTTCAGTCCCAGTATCGAGCTCTAACTCTTCGTATCTTGAGATGAATGTTACAGGCAGTTTTGTGATTGGTAATGTTCCCTCTGGCCAGTATGTGATTCAGGTTAGGGGTAGTGCGGGCGATTTCGCGCAGGCCGTCCTCAACGTCACTAGTGGGCCGTTCATTCAGTTGGGTGTTAACGGTATCTTTGCAGGTGTCGGACGAGTGGCTGGTGGTGTGACGGGTACGCACGTTAGTATTGAAGGGTCGAGCTTCACGGAAAGGGATACTTCGTGCACGCTTTACAGTCCTAGTAACGGTGCCATTATCGTGAATGGAGCTTGCTCTACGTTCACGAACAGTATAACTGGTTTTCAGAATGTGACTGGTAGCTTCGTCATTGGTAACGTTGGTGAGGGTCAGTATGTGATTCAGGTGACGGGTAATACAGGCGATTTCGCTCAAGCCGTTCTCAATGTAACCGCTGGGGCCTTCATTCAGTTGGGTGTTAACGGTATCTTTGCAGGTGTCGGACGAGTGGCTGGTGGTGTGACGGGTACGCACGTTAGTATAGAAGGGTCGAACTTCCTTCCTGGCGATGCTAATAGTGGTACGTGTACGATTTCAAGTCCTAGTTCTGGAACGGTGATTGCGTCTGGTAGTGCGGCGTGTTCTTTCTTCAAGGCTTCTAATGGGTTTGCTAACGTTACGGGTAGTTTTGTTGTGGGTAACGTTGCTGAGGGTCAGTATGTGATTCAGGTTAGTGGTAGTGCGGGCGATAGGGCTCAAGCTGTTTTCAACGTGACTGCTGGGGCGTTCATTCAGCTTGGTACTAATGGCAACA
>JBEKGM010000068.1:0-13469 GCA_050012795.1 Bathyarchaeia archaeon
GAGCAGGAAGCCCAGCCGAAATAAACCTCTACGAATTCGACATTGCAAACATGAGAGTCGCGGACCTTGCGGACGCCCCAGTTCTTTTGATAGCTGATATTGAGAGGGGAGGAGCCTTTGCGAGTATAGTAGGCACCATGGCCTTGCTTAAACCTGAGCATAGGGCTAGGGTCCGTGGTTTCATCCTGAACAAGTTCCGGGGTGAAATGGATCTACTCAAGCCTGGATTCGAGACTATTCAGGAGATGACTGGAGTGCCCATAGTTGGAGTTCTACCCTACATAGAAGGTCTACGACTTCCAGACGAAGACTCAATCTCACTCGACAACATGAACGTCGACAGAACCAAACCCGTGAGAGTTGCTGTAGTTCGACTTCCTAGAATATCCAATTTCACAGACTTCGAACCGTTGCAGGCGCATCCTATGGTAAGCGTGATTTTCGCGCAGTACAAGGAAGACTTGGAAGACGTAGACTTGCTGATACTGCCCGGGACCAAGAACACTGTTGATGATCTCAAATGGTTACGAGAAACAAGAATGGACTCCTCTATACGGAACCGTTCAAAAGAAGGCACGCCGATTATAGGAATCTGTGGCGGGTACCAGATGTTAGGAAACAAGATAATCGATGAAAGCGGGCTCGAATCAGGATCTTCTAAAACTGTCGAAGGTCTGGGTCTTCTTGATGTTGACACGGCATTTGATAGCTATGAAAAAGTCACCGAGCGTGTATCGGCGATTCCAGTTGGCAAAGGCGCGATTCTAGAAGGATGCCGAGGTCGGGAGTTGACCGGCTATGAGATTCACACGGGGAAGACTATTCTTGGGTCCAGAGCAGAACCTGCCTTTAGAGTAATTCGAAGGAGCGGCAAGGTCACTTCGAGCTTTGATGGCGCGCTAGATCAAAATGGACTCGTATTCGGGACGTATCTTCATGGAATCTTCGACGAGCCTCCATTAAGAGAGAGCATTGTTGCGTATCTCGCTAGTAAGAACCGAATCGCGGTAAATGCGCGAGAAGAATCCATTGAACAAGTGTGGGAGAATGGCTTGAACCAAATTGTGTCCGCTGTGCAAGGGAACCTAGAAATTGACAGACTCCTCGGTCTTCTTGGTCTTAGTCAATAGTTTACCCTGGAGAGTAACGTGGCACAAGAGTACCAAAATCAGTGTAGCCTAATGTTTTCGTGGACTTTTGGGCTTATAGTACCCCCTCGGAGTTAGAATTTTCTCTTTGAATATCCTTGTCGACGAGTTTCCAACTAATATTGTGCTAGTCATATCTATCTCATAGTCCAGCATTCGCTTCAATGTTGTGACGATCGTCGTTTCTCCTCTCCTTGAATATGCAGTCACAATACCCACCGGTGTCGTTGGTTTCCTGTACTTCATGAGCATCTCGTGGACGAGTCTCAGAGGCTCTCTTCTATCTCGACTTTGAGGGTTGTATAGAACCAACACAAAATCCCCCTTCAGCGCTACCTTCACACGTTCTAAAATTCTATTTCGCGGTACGAGCAGGTCGCTCAAGCTGATGACTGCGAAGTCAGTCATTAGCGGAGCGCCAAGGCTGGCAGCTGATGCCGTTGCCGCTGTCACTCCTGGAACAACAACGACGTCAACGTTCATGTTTAGCTTGTTTGCCGTCTCAATGATCGGGCCAGCCATTCCATAGACGCCCGGATCTCCTCCACTAACTACAGTCACCTTCTTTCCATTAGCTGCCAACTCCAAAGCCACCGAAGCGCGGTCAATTTCGTGACCCATTCCGGAGGAGTAGACTTTCGCGCTTGGTCGGATTAGCCTACGGACTTGTTGTATGTAAAAGCCAAAGCCGACTATTGAATCAGCAGAGCGGATCTCATGGATGGCTCTCTTCGTCATGTGATCTATGCTACCTGGACCGATACCAACAATGGTCACCTTTCCTTTACGGTGTTTGTCTCTTAGTGTAGATTTTCGAATTGCTTTTCTTTCTCTCATCGTTCAACCCCTGGTTCAACGTGAATAGTTGCTTTCCTTAAGCATTAGTTGGGTTCAGTTTTGGAATGAGTAGGGTTACCGACTTGGTTATACCCTCAAGTGATACGATACTTGAAGCGATGACTATGCCTGCTTCATAACCTTGCATTATCTCTTTGAGCTGATCAACGTTTGAGATGAACTTCAAATCAGCGTTTTCTATTTTCGGGGAGACTGCGCCAATCGTGGCGAAGAGAATCTTCCGTTCGTTCACTATAGCAGAGTTTACTAATGTGAGTGATTCAAAATTCACTATCTTCAGATCGTGCTCCTCAGCAATCTCTTCAACAGATTTCCTTCCAAGAAGGTCAGTCGCTGTTGTTACGACCGATATTGCTCCGATCTCTCCGGCAACAATCTTCGTGAGTCTGTTGGCGCCGCCAATATGGCCTGATAGTAGGCTGATCGCATACTTGCCCAAATCGTCGACAACAACCACCGCCGGATCAGTTGTCTTGTCAGCAATGAATGGAGCGATGCTCCTGACAACGATGCCGACGGCCATCACTGCAATTATCGCATCGAATAAATTGAACAACTTCGCGAATAATTCGCCGACGTCTCCATTAAACGGGGTGATGCCTTCTGAACACAGGGGTTCCGGGGCGTAAATGCCATATTGGATCTGAGCTTTCTCCAACGCCCGCGCGACCCTTATCGAAGTGGGGACGCCCCATTTCGTGAGTGCGACTATTGCGACGCCTCTTTCGAACATTGGGGGGCACGCCCTTTCCTGTGAGCATGTGTGAAGAGAGGATCGTATAATTTCGACCGGCTATATCCGCCTTCAGACAGAATTCTACCCACAATTACGATTGCTGTTTTGGAAATCTTTGACTGTTTCACTTTGCTAGCTATAGTGCCGATTGTCCCGCTGATTATGGTCTCTTCAGGCCAAGTGACTTTGTAGAGAACAACGATCGGTGTTCTTTTTGGATAGCCCCCCTCCACCAGTTCTTTGCATAATCTCTGAATTTGTTGGACCCCGAGGAATATTATCATGGTAGCACCATGCTTGGCTAACCTCGTGATGCTCTCGGACTTCAACGCAGGGGTTCTGCCGCCAGGCCTAGTGATTATCACGGTTTGAGAGACCCCGGGCAGTGTCAACTCTCTCTTTAGGCTGGCAGCGGCTGCTAGAAAGGAGCTGACTCCAGGAATTACTTCGCAGTCAATCCTCTGTGTTCTTAGGATGTCGATCTGTTCTTGGGTTGCACCGTAAATGCTCGGATCACCGCTACATAATCTAACTACGCGTTTGCCCTCCTTCACGCTGCGCGCAATCAACCCAACGATCTCGTCAAGATGCATTATGGCGCTGTCGTACTTCCGCGCACTTGACTTTGCGTATTTGAGTATTGAGCGATTAATCAGTGATCCTGTATAAATAACCACGTCTGCCTGCTGCATCAACCTATGACCTTTCAAGGTCAACAGTTCAGGTTCGCCTGGTCCAGCTCCAACGAAGTATACCTTTTCCATCTTATGCATCGCTCGGCCTGCGTCTGACTATTATGGTCGCGAAATAATCTTCAGGCACTTTCAAGTCAAGGGCACTTTGGATTTCCCCTTTCCAGAGGTCCTCGTCATGGAGAGAGCATCTTTTAGCGATCAAGATCTGCGATTTATCCGAGAACCCTCCGGAATCTTTCAAGAGCTTAATCATTTCAGGAAGGTTCTTCACTCCTTTCATCCAGGCGATGTTTTCGACTAGGTGACTTTGTTTCTCCAACAGTTCCATGTCGAATCCTGGCAAGACTAGGAGAGTTTCTTCTCCGGTTGCCAGTGGCATATGAGCTTTTGCGGCACATGCGGAAAGTGATGTGACGCCCGGGATTATCTCGACTTCAATTTCTGGATACTTGGTGCTCAGCTCTCTTAGAATGTACGTGAAGGTACTGTAAAGGCTGGGGTCCCCAACGACAACATACGCTACTACTTTTCCTTCTTGTGCGCATTTAGCAATTTTATTTGTGTTTTCGGTCCGTGCTCTCTCAAGTTCAGTTTCATCTTTGATCATAGGAAACATGAGGGTGATGATTTCAGGAGCTGATCGTCTGCCTTCCAGTACCGTCTTTACGATGCTAAGGGCGAGACTATGTCCGGTTGAATTCGGAGTTGGAGCGAATATCACGTCCGCCTCCTGCAGAACGCGAATTGCCTTGACTGTGAGAAGGTTAGGGTCTCCCGGTCCTACACCCACCGCGACGACTTTGCCGGTTTTCACTTCTTGTTTCCCTGCTTGACGCCGGATATTAATGTGATTGGGTTCCTTGCGATCATCATTGTTCCTTGCGGAATTCTCCTGCCCTTAGCAATCGCAACTTGGACAACTTCGACGTTTTTGAACTCAAGCTTGTATAACTTCTTAACAGCAGTGCAAGATGTTTCAAGAAGAATTGAATTTATCACTATGCGTCCTTCCTGCTTCAGTTTTTTGAAAGACAGGTCAATTATCTCTGCCAATTTTTCTCCTCCAGCGCCAATAAGAATAGCATCTACGGCAGGAAGTTTTTCAAGCGCTGGCGGTACCTCTCCTCGTATTAACTGAACTGCATTTCGTAGGCCAAACTTCGATAGGTTTCTTTGCGTTAGACCAATGGCTTTCTTGTCTCTGTCGATAGCGTAGACTAGTCCCCCGGGTGATACTTGCTTTGAGGCTTCAACAGTCAGGCTACCCGTTCCGCAGCCTATGTCGATTACATTATCACCCGGTTTCAACCTGGCCTTGGAGATTGTCAGGGCTCTAATCTCCTCTTTCGTCATCGGTATCTCATCGCTACGCTCGAAGAGTTCGTCGGGGATGCCTGGCGTGCGATATTTCCACATAAAGTCCGTCTCCTATTGCACTGACTTTCGGAGTTTTCTCCGCGTCCGTGTTCCAACTACCATCAAACACATCATCCCAAACTTTTCGGATGAAATTGCCAATAGGTCAGCTTCCCTAATCCTCTCGTTAGCGTAAGAAAGGTTCTCGCATACAGCTGAGGGGGTCCTAGGATCTATACCTGAATCAATCAAATACTTCGCTATTTGGTCAGGCTGAAACGCTCTTGGATCAGGAAGAATAATGGCAATCTTTCCATCGCCAACAACTTCTACAAGTTTATCCTTCTCCGCGTCGGGTTGGCCGTGAAAGCTGAGAATGAGCCCCACTTCTTCTAAACAGATCTGTAGACGAGATGTACAGACTTGAATTGAGCTTATCCCAGGGACTACCTCAAGTTCAAGATCAGCGGAGGATTCTAGTACTGGTTTCAGAAGCCCGAAGAAGGTCGGGTCTCCAGTCGATAGCAACGCAACCGATCTACCTTCCTGAACAGACCTTAAGGTTCGTTGCATTATCTCATCAAGGTTTTCAGCCTTAAGCGCGTATGTCTCGCCCCTGATGTCCTCCCGAAACAATTCCAGCGCTCTCTCAGCTCCCATAACCAATGCGGCTTTGCGGACGCTTTCCCTTGCAGCAGGCGTGACATGTTCCTTTGCGCCTGGTCCGGCACCAATTAAGAAGATCTTCGCCAAATGTCCAGTCCTCCTGCATCGGAATCGGATCCGAGAACTCTACCGTCGTAGGAGACTATCACGATGTTAACTTTGACTTTGCCGTCCGTCTTCTGAACAACACGCTCTTTGACCGAATTTGCTATGAGATTAAAGGTTACTTCTGACAACTTGAAACGCTCTAGCGTGTCAGCCATTTCGTCCGTAGTATTCGCATGCATAATCATTTCGATGACAGTTCTCGACGCCCCTGCCATAGCGGCGTAAGCGGCAACGACCTCTCTTCTTGCATCTGCCACCCGATAGTTCGTGTTGAAAATTCCGGCCGCAAGCTTCACGAGTTTGCCGGCGTGACCAAGTATAACAATCTCCTTCACACCTTTTTCAGTTGCCTTCTTGATCATGTAGCCGATCAAGTCTCCCGTCTGTATGATCTCGTCCGTCGTCGTTTCTAGCAGCTGCTTCGCAATTCTTTCACCAATACTGCCAGGAACAAGGATAAGCCGCTCATGGCCCTGTGCCACTGCGACATCAATTTGGGCGACTATAGAAGCTATGAACGCGCTAAGGGAACGCGGTTTCACGATTCCAGTAGTACCAAGGATCGATATGCCTCCCTCTATTCCCAGCCTAAGGTTGAAGGTTCTGCTTGCAACCCGGGCACCATCAGGAACACTCAGGACGACTTCAGCTGATACATTGGAAGGAATAACCTCCTTTACAGATTCAATAATCATCCTCTTGGGTACAGGGTTTATTGCCGGCTCTCCCACTGCGACCTGTAATCCTGGTTTGGTGACGATGCCTATTCCTTCTCCACACTTCACAATGATCCCAGTTCCATCGTGAAGGCTTACTACAGCACATATTTCGATACCATGTGTAACATCGTACTTGGCGTCATCACCTGAATTCTTCACGACACTGGCTCGCGCTGATGATGGATCTATCACCTCGCATTCCTTAATCGGAATCTCGATTTCTTCCCCGTTAGGACACTTGATCTTAACCACGTTGACCGGACCTGTAGAGAGCGTTAGCGCTGCCGCTTTCGCTGAGGCGGCTGCGCAAGCTCCTGTTGTAAAGCCGGTTCTCAAACCGCTTTGCGTCTCTTTCACTCGCCCTCAGATGTCACTGGCGAGCCATTGTTAGAAGTGCATTCATGATAGCTACCGCAACGGCACTTCCACCCTTTACGCCACGTGTGATGATGTAAGGCACGGGGAGCGTTGAGATTTCCTCCTTGGATTCTGCCGCTTTAACAAAACCCACAGGTGTAGCAATCACAATGGCGGGCCTAGCAACATCTCGTTTCACAATATCCGCAACGGCAAGTGCAGCTGTTGGTGAATTTCCAATAATGACAATGTCACCGTCCAATCCTTCTGCAGCGGCTATTTGCATTGCCGCAGCTGTACGCGTAATCTTCATTCTGTCTGCCAAGCTAATCGTCCTCTCATCATCAGTGTATGTCAGGACCCTACTTCCAAGCCTTTGAACCGTTCGAGCGTTTATTCCGCTTTCTACCATTTTCACGTCAGCTACTATGTCAGCACCATCCCTTAGCGCTGCCAGACCGGACTTGACGGCATCTTTGCTGAACGTCAACAGCCGTGCGAATTCAGGTTCGGCAGTGGCATGGACAACTCGCTCCACTATGGGAACTGTATGCGGATCCATCACTTCGAAGTCTTTGGCCAAGAGTTGCCTAATGATGCACATGCTTTCCTCGAAAATCTCATTTCCAGCGTCATTCATCGAATCGATCTTTGTTCCGAGTCCGAAGTTTTCGAGTGCAGTCGTGGCCCTATCAAGTAATATTTCGGCGAGCCGCGGGTCCGCACCAATCGGATTACAGTATACGACTTGAACCTCACGCTCCTTGATGCGCAAGGTTCCGTGACTCTGTCCTTTCTTCATTCTCAACAACCTAGGAATATCTTCTGTAGTATGACGGCTGTTGGCAAGTAAGACAGGGACGACTACTAGTTTCTCTGCGCCTTCTTCAACAGCACTGGAGACAGCTTCGAGAATAGACGGGCTACTGAGCTCCATGAATCCACTTTTTACGATCATGAAGGGCGAGCGTTTTCTTATGATGGCTGCAAGTTCGTTAATGTTCTCCTTATATGAGCTGAACTCGCTGCCGTGACCGGCGAGGATTAAGCCTATGTTGGGCGTCAGGGATGGATAAACCAGCCAGTCTCCCTTCCCTCAACGTTGATTTAATGGTTATCACATGTTTCAGATATTGCGATAGCTCATGAAGATCCCGCGAGTTGTCATAGCATCTCCTCACAGTGGAGCAGGCAAGACAACCGTAGCTGTCGGACTGATGAATGCGTTTGCGACAGCAGGACTTCACGTTCAACCATTCAAGGTTGGTCCAGATTTTATCGATCCGAGTTATCACACCGCGGCGACGGGAGTTTACTCGGAGAACTTGGATACTTGGTTGACCTCTCCAGAGGCTGTGCTCCGGATTTTCCTGAAATCCAGCCGAATGTGCGATCTTGCGATCATCGAAGGCGTGATGGGCCTGTTCGACGGAGCGAGAAGTTCTGACGATTTCGCCAGCACGGCCGAAATAAGTAAGATCTTGAAAGCGCCAGTCATCCTTGTCGTTGATGTCAGCAGGATGGCTGGGAGCTCTGCCGCCCTAGTGCACGGTTTCAAGACTTTCGATCAATCTCTCAAACTCAAGGGTGTAATCTTGAATCATGTGAAGAGTCAGAAGCATCTCGATTACGCCAAGCAGGCAATTGAAGATCGTGGCGGAGTCCGAGTCGTCGGTGCTCTCCCGAATTCACCAAATATGTCAATACCTTCGCGCCATCTAGGTTTGATTCCCGCGCGTGAGCGGGATGGTCTTGCAGACTTCTTAACTGGCCTGCGAGAGTACATCAAACAATACTTGGATCTTGATCAGATACTTGAAATTGCTCGCAATGCTGATGAATTGGAACCTGATCAAGAAGCCAGCCCACAGATAGTGGAAGCACAAGATAAGCCCAGGATCGGGATTGCTTATGATGAAGCTTTCAATTTCTACTATCGAGACAATATAGCGCAACTGGAGGCTAATGGAGCCGAGATTGTGCATTTCAGTCCAATCCGTGACTCCAGGCTACCAAGCAACTTAGATGGGATGTTCTTAGGCGGCGGTTTTCCGGAAGCCTACGCTAAGGAGTTAGAGGGGAATCAGTCGATGCGTGAATCTGTAAAAGACGCCGTCCATGACGAGATGCCTATTTATGCTGAGTGCGGTGGTCTAATGTATTTTGTAGAATCTATCCAAGACCTAGAGAGAAACCCGCACAGGATGGTTGGGATATTGAATGGAAAAGCTATCATGTGTGAGAAACTTGAATCATTGAACTATTCGGTCGCACGTGTGGTACGCAAAAACTTACTCACCGATGTGGGCTTCACTTTGCGGGGCCATGAGTTTCATTATTCAAAGATTGAAGATGTGTCTGCTGATGCAGAATTTGCGTACGAGATGAAGATAGGCAAAGGAATATCCGGAGGATGCGATGGCTGGATGCAACATAGTCTCCTAGCATCCTATATGCATATCCACTTCGCGTATAGCCCGCAGCTCGCCAAGAATTTCGTCGAGGCATGCAGGAGATATGAACTCACCTGAAGAGAACGTCACGACAATGACGATTGGGATTGTGATCCGTCGGTGCGGGTTTAACGCACGAGGATGATAGTTGTGCTTATCGACCTAGATCTTCGAGGTAAGACTGTTCTTATAGTCGGCGGTGGAAAAGTCGGTGAAAGGAAAGCTGTGAAATTCTCGGCAGCAGGCGCTAAGGTCGTTGTGGCCAGTAAAGGCTTCACTGAGCGAGTGAAGCAGTTAGGTGATGAGGGTAAACTCCAGCTAGTCAACGTTGATCTCGAAATGAATCCACCATCAATCGACAGTTGGATCTCAAACGCCGATCTCGTTATTGCAGCCACTAATGATCGAAAAATAAACGCGCATATTGCTGACGAAACGAAGAAGAAAAGAACTCATACTAATGTCGTTGACAATCCGCAGTTGGGTGATTTCACCCTGCCAGTTGTTTCGAGGGTGGGCGAGTTCCATATAGCAATCTCCACTGGCGGCAAAAGTCCGGCAATGGCAAGAGTTCTTCGGAGGAAGGTTGAAGGGATTATCACTGAGGAAGACGTCCTGATGGTCAGGCTGCAGTCCTACGCCAGGGAACTTGCGAAGGTTCACATAAGTAACCAGCGATTGCGCAAGAGAATCCTATACACGATTATGAGAGATTCTGGCATTAGACGTCTCCTAAAACAAAGCAACTTTCAGGAGGCAAAGATTCGTACTAACCATATCATCAAAACTTATGAAAAGAGTGCGAGGAATGGAAGAGTGCCCTAGATCCAATTGATATGCGAAATTGCAGTTTCATGAGATCCGTTATTGTGCAAATGTAGGTTAGCTCGAAATCCATGAAGAAAGGTAAGGTCTTCCTCGTTGGGGCAGGGCCTGGAGATCCGGGTCTACTGACAACGAAAGCTCGGGACATACTCGTCCGTGCGGACGTGATCGTCTATGATCGACTCGTCGCGAGGCGAATCCTGCAAGAGCTTCCGAAACATATCGTCAAGATCTATGCTGGTAAACGCTCGGGAACCAACTCAATTCCCGGTCAAGATGCTATACCTGGAATTTTGATTTCCAACGCTGAGAAGGGAAAACTTGTTGTGAGATTAAAAGGCGGAGACCCTTTTCTCTTCGGTCGGGGTGGAGAGGAGATTCAGAGGTTAAGAGAAGCAGGGGTTGATTTTGAAGTGGTCCCTGGAATAACGTCTGCGCTTGCAGTTCCCGCCTACGCGGGTATCCCAGTCACCCATCGTAAGTTTGCGTCGTCTGTTGCTATTGTGACAGGGCATGAAGATCCTCAGAAGAGCGAAAGAGTAGACTGGAAGAAACTGGCTACAGCGGTGGATACGATAGTCATTCTAATGGGTGTAGATAACCTTCAATCTATCCTGACGAGCTTAGTTGAGGGTGGTTGCAGCATTGAAACTCCAGTCGCGATAATTGAAAGAGGCACAACGAAACGCCAGAGGGTCACGGTGGGCACTATACGAACCATAACCGCGCAAGCTCTGGAGCGTAGAATCATGTCCCCTGCAGTTATCGTTGTGGGAGATGTCGTGAACCTACAGAAGGAACTCTCTTGGTTCAAATCTTAGCAAGAGTATCAAACGAAAGATGAGTGCTCTTTCTGAGAGATACTATCGAACATTGACAAACCTCGTACATGTAGATTTAATTGAGAAAGCTAATTATCGAGCTAACAATCCGTACACTCGCGACATACAACAGTTGAAATAATATTGAAAGCAACAGGCCAAATCGACCTGATGGACAGGAGATTGCTGGAAAAAGCCCAAGACGAATTTCCGTTGACTCTTCGACCCTGGGCAAGCATAGGCAACGATCTGGGGATTACTGAAAGAGAAGTGATGAAACGGCTGAGCGGACTATTCCGGAAAGGAGTCATCAGAAAAATAGGTCCGGCCCTGGATGCCAAACGACTAGGCTTACGTGCTTCGACATTGATCGCTATGAAGGTGCCCGAAAACAGGATTCAGAAAGTTGCTAACCTGGTTAGCAAATACCGAGAGGTATCACACTGCTACGAGCGGGAACATGAGTATAATTTTTGGTTCACGATAGCAGCCCGTGATGAAATCGAATTGGAGCAGATGCTTCAAGAAATAAGACACGCAGCAGTTGTTGCGAAGGACGATATGCTTAATCTTCAAGCAACCAGAATTTTCAAGATAGATGTTCGTTTCCAACTTACTTAGGTCTCCACGCACGTGATGGCCGATGGATACCCTTGACTTGAAGATCCTGCTTGCTTTGCAGGACGGAATTCCTCTGGTGAGAGAACCATTCTCTGCCATCGCCACGCAACTTGGAATCAAGCCTGATGAAGTCATAGAACGGCTGCAGAGATTACAAGAAGAGAAGATCATTAGAAAATTCGGATTATTCGTACGGAAAAGCAAGGTGGGCGTAATTGCAAACGCGATGGTCGTTTGGGCAGTTCCAAGCAACCGTGTTCGAGAGGTTGCTGAATTCCTCTCAACATTCAGAGAAGTAACTCACTGTTATGAGCGCCGAACAGAACCTAACTGGAGGTATAATGTTTACACCGTGATTCATGGAGTGGAACGCAAGGCTGTGAGTGAACTTGTAAAGACGTTGTCCGCCGCTGTCGAAGTGAAAGACTATTTGATCCTTTTCAGCGTGAGGGAATTTGTTCGACGTAGTACTGGCCGAGTTAGGCCTGAGGATTGGAGAGCCGGTGAAACCAGTGGCACCTTGGAGTTTGGACCGTAGTCAAGGTCATACCTTTCTGATCGCGACGAACGTTGCTTCTGTTCTAGACTAGAGAGTCGACAACAGTCCTCTACCATGCAGGGTATCTCACATGAGTGACGAATATTGACTTTCTCAACCTCCTCCAACACCCGATTGGTCATTCTTCCAGTACTGAGAACGAGAACGTTTAGTCCTCTGAGTGCAGCCATGGCTGCCGATCTGGTAACGCCAAATTCTAAATCAACTTTAAAGTTCAGCTTATTTGCCACAGCCCTTGCAACAGTTCCCATCACACCAATTCTGTCAGGATTAGACCTCATTTGAATTTTCTGAACTTTAACAAGATCAACTTTTCTTGATCCGCCTCGGTTTATGCTTGGAATTGTTAGTACGGTCACGGAGCCTCGACGAAGATTTATCGTACCTCTCATATCGCGAAGTGCGACGTCTTCTCCCGTGGGCGTTTCCAATACTGCCGTTCCAAATGCTTTGGCATCCTTACTGCTCCTGCTAACTGCACATATTACACCGTTCTTCATAACAAGCCCCACTTCCTCCCCTGCGCTTATTGGCTTACAGGCTATCGCGCACCAGAGCCTTTCCATTCTCAAACAACTGGCAGCCTTTCTAGCCTGCGCTTGAAGGAATTTGGTGTACCCGACTAACCTCTCTAGACCGCGGGGTGTAAGCACATACTCGACACCACTAAATGTGACTAACTCCTCGACAAGCAATCTCCTGAAATGTTTCGAGACTGCTTGAACTGTTATCCCTAGCGAATCGGCCACGTCTCTTTGTCTCATTCGAGACTGCCGTTGAGCAAGTTCCGTCAAAATTTGAAACTCCGTAAACCATCCGGGCTTCAGCGGCCTCAACTCGCGTTGAATAAGGGTTTACGCCGTTTTAAATATGGTTGGATTATCCAACCGGAATCGCCGTGTGTGTTATCACACCGCTAGGAGAACTCAATCTAAGATGCTTTCAGAACACGTATCAGGAAAATCCAATGTCGACTTATCTCAGTGCGGGAAAATCAAGCTAATCACTATGTATGCTTTGATCGCAGCAGCAACTCTTTTCGGGTTTATAGCATCAACAATTGTGGGAAGGCTTTCAGTATTGCTAGCTGGTCTTGGAATTGTCGCTTACGTTCTCGGTTTGCGTCATGCTGTCGATGCAGACCATATTGCTGCTATCGACAACACGACTAGGAAACTGCTGCAGGAAAGGCAGCGTCCGTTTACTGTTGGCATGTGGTTTTCGCTGGGGCACTCAACTATAGTAGTCGCCTTAATCGTGGCTTTGGTCTTTGCCACTAGGACGGTAATTGGGCATATTCCCGCACTACAGAGCGGCGGAGCAATTATCGGGACAGCAGTTTCAGGTGGTTTTCTCTGGGCAATAGGAATAGTGAACCTCGTCATAGTTGTCGGTATTTATCGTATGTTCAAAGGAATGAGGAGGGGCAAGATGAACCAGAATGAGCTTGAGATCCTGCTGGATACTCGTGGATTCATGAATAGATATTTCCGACCCCTATTCAGAATTGTAAAGAAACCATGGCAGATTTATCCTATCGGGGTTCT
>JBEKGM010000069.1:0-24003 GCA_050012795.1 Bathyarchaeia archaeon
ACGTGATCTATTCCCTATTGAAAAAGGATTGGAGAGTTTCTTCTATTTCTTTAGGAAGTCTAGTAGTGCAGGATTGACTTCGTCCGAGTGTGTCCACGTTATGCAGTGGGGCCCGTTCTTCACTAGGACAAGGCGGGCTCCTTGGACCAGTTTAGCGGTTCGTGATCCCGATGCGGAGAATGGAACAATCCGGTCGGCATCACCGTGAATGACCAGCGTGGGCACTTTGACGCGGGATAGGTCTTTGCGGAAATCTTCATGCCATGTCGGTACGCATGCGAGACTGGCCGTGGCAGATGCGCCTGCTGCAACGTTCCAGCTGGACTGGATGGCCTGTTTGCTGACACGGGTGCCCAGCCATTGGTCCGTGTTGTAAAAGTTCTTGAAGAATTCGCTGAAGAACGCGTAACGGTCTGCGAGGATGGCTTTCTGGATCCCTTCGAAGACAGTGCCGTCCACTCCTTCCGGGTTGTCAGGGGTCTTTAGTAGGAACGGTGGTACCGATGAGATGAAGACTGCTTTGGTCACGCCTTTTGATCCATGCTTGCCCAAGTAGCGGGCTACTTCGCCGCCCCCCATCGAGAAACCGACCAATGCGAAATTAGGAAGGTCGAGCTGTGTCACGAGCTTGTGTAGGTCTTCAGCGAAGGTATCATAGTTGTAGCCCGTCGTGGGCTTGCTGGACTGGCCGAAGCCCCTCCGATCGTAGGTGATAACACGATAGCCCGCATCGAGAAGGGCCGGGACCTGTTTCTCCCAGGAAGCACCGCTCAGCGGATATCCGTGAATCAGGACAACGGGGTTGCCTGTACCGTGATCCTCGTAGTAGAGATCAATATTGCCAGAGTTTTCCTTCCCAACGTTAACATATGGCATTAAAATCACTCCAACCTTTATGCGTCGAGTTTCACGTGTATAAGCTTCTTGATCTCGCTGATTCAAGCGATCGGTTAAATTCCTCTGAAGTCAATATTGGGTGCATGGTTGAAGCTCGCAGTGCAGAAAAAATCCGCGAAATCATCGAAATGATAGAACATTCACAACTTCCACTCGTTGACAGCAAGTTCTTTTCAGCAATTAGGGCAAAGATTGCTGCAAATCAACCCATAGATGATCAAGAATATGATCGACTCGTTAGGCTTGCGGGGAACGCTGGGAAAGCGTCTCCAATCGTCTTAATCTCTTTTCCTCCGTGTTTCTGGAAGATCGGGCGCAGTATCTTTCGCTGGTTGTCTAGGACTTGAAGTGCGAGTGCTTCATTGTCCTGCGTTAGGGCCGTATAGTCTACTAGGTCAGTGAACATTATGGCTGCAAGTTGCCGCCGACTTTCAGGCGCAACTTCCCCAACGCTGGACAAGAGAATCAGCTCACACCCAAGCATAATGGTAAGTGGCTACGGATTGATTAGTCATACTCAACCGAAAAACTCTATCGGCAGCTGCAGGAGCTTCAGGCGTAACCGTCTTGGTTCGTCGTCTTGTGTGTTGTGCGCACCACTATAACCACACCTATGAAAAGTCTGATCTGGTATGTGATTCTCGGGTGGCTCTTCTGCGTGGCGTTCAGGCCGCGCTAATTATTCCGTCCAGAAGCTTATGCTTTTCCCCGGATCTTTTCCTCCATTCCTATTGGTTGGCCTGAACGCGGCAATCACCTATTCGCGCGCATGGCGCATTTAAGGGGCCGCTCCGAAGACTGCCCATTCACACACCCGACCGATTTCGGTCATGTGGTTCTCGGGCTCACCAACCATGAGAAATACGCACACGCCAGAACTTAGGACTTTTCATCCTTTCACACACAGAAAATGACGACTGCTCAAGTTTGCAGCATCAGTACGGAACTTGAACTGCAAGAAGCAGAATTAAAATAGCTAAACTGGGCAGTTTGATGCATGAAATTTCTCGTAGAATTCAATCCGCCGATAGACATGAAGAACGATATGGAGAAGAGTCCTGAGGTGCAGAAGAAAGTTGGAGAGGCCATTGAACGAATGAAGCCTCTCGCAGCTTGGTTCACTCTTAGATACGGCTTCTTTGTGTTGGAAGTAAACTCATATGATGAACTGACCAGGAAACTGGCGCCTCTATTTCACCTATTCAAGAGCGACCCGAAAATATCACCCGCATTTGGGCTAGACGAGTTCCCTAAGCTCATTGCCGCTCTCGGCGAAGAAGCAAGGAAATACGGGTACTGAAGTCTCCGAGCAGTCGAAGTAGCAGCGTTAGTCACCGGGGCAACGAACTTCACTTAGTTCGGATTTTTCACAGTTAGTGCGCACAGCGGAATCTGAACCGTCGTTTCTGGTGGTGTGTGTGCGCACCATTAGACCCACACATACCAAAACGCGTAATATTGGCTATGGCAATTGAGAGATGGAACTCGGGAGTTTTGACGAAATCATAGCTATGGGGGAGTTCCTCGTGAGCTCACCGTTTGATGATACCTAACTTTTTGAGTACGTCTCCGTGTCCTCTCGCGAAGTCGTCGGTGGTGAGGTTTTTTGTACTGACGAACCTGAGTTCTGAGAACCATTCCGGGCGCTTCAGAGTTCCCTTAAGCGTTCCACCGTGAACGAAGCAGATGTCCCAGTGTGCGGCTTCAGGATCACTTGGGTCCTCGGATAGGTGCGATTGCACTTGGAGAAGTCGCATTTTCGTTTTCTTTGCCTGAACTTCCTCAGTGAGGATGCGAGTGGCTGCGTCTTCTGGGCTTTCACCGAACTGGAGGTGTGATGCAGGCAGGACCCATTTACCAGAGCTCACTGCCTGTGGCGCGTAGGACTCTCCTACAAAGAACTTCTCGACCCAGTGTTCAGGTTTGGCCATTTTGCCAACCAGTACTCCACCCTTTCCTCGCATCACGAGGAACGAGGATAGGCATGTTCCTCCCTTGGGAACGTGGCCTTCGATGAACATGGCCTTCTTAATCATATACTTAGCCCTTCAACCAAAGCTTCAGCGGTAATAATATTTGAATTGCGCGTCTCACGAGGCGAAGGTTTAGCAGTCGATTTCAGCTCGGTCTCCATGTGTGTGCGCACCACCAGAAAGCCACAGACATCCTCTACTGTTGGTCGCAGCATCTCGAGCGAAGAATCTAGGTCAACTGAACAGACCGACCAGGAGCGGACGAGCACACATGAAATCCAATTAGATAATGATAGTATGCTCGTTTTAGTCCTTCCTTTCGGAGTGATCATCAATTTTGCATTCTGAGACATGATTAATCTGATTTGTGGCCCGTGCCTCTGAGTAAAGATGGCACAACGGCTAGGAGGACAAGGGCAGCTGACATTTGAACCGCGTACTGAAGGGAAGATAGAAATGTGCCTGTCTCTTGGAGCGTTGGAAGAAGAACTCCCTGAGCTATTTCTGAGAGTTCATTGTACGACATTGCTAAACTCATGAACGTGAGTGATAAGGGTACGCTGACTACCCCAGCCGTATTAAGCACTGTCGTCCTAATGCCGTTCGCTACCCCCAAGCTGTCGTCAGGAACTCGTCTCATTATGGAGCGTGCATTAGGAGATGCGAAGAGGCCTCGCCCAAGGCCTAGGCATCCTAAAGCAATGATGAGGGGAATGAAGCTAGTATTCTGTTCCAATGTGCTGAACCAGAAGATTGCAACGGCATTCACGAGAAGCCCGACGCTTGAAAGTACTCTAGCTGAGTAATGATCAGAAAGTTTTCCACTTAATGGGCCGAGGACCATTACGACAGCCTCCATTGGAACGAAGATTAATCCTGTTGTCAGCGGGTCGAGATGTCTTACCAATTCAAGATATAGAGTAACGACGAAGGGCAGAGAGTTGAATGCCAGAGTGTTCAAAAAGCTCGCAACGTTTCCAGCACTAAACTCCCTTTCCCGAAAAAGAGACAGATCCAACGCGGGGTCCTTAATCCTTCTCTCAACAAAGACAAACATTACCAGAGCGAGACTAGAATGAACGTAAGAACAATTGGGAAACTCACGAAAAACAGCCAGAAATATGATGAGCGACAGTAAAAGGTGGTTGTGAGTCGGACTGTGGTACCAGCGGAAACGGCTTGGTTGGTGGACGCTTCGTACGAGGCTGGACGGGTAACGCTCAGCCTGATTGGAGCGAATCTTGAACCATTTCGCTGGATCGATTCAAACTTCCACCCCTATTACCTCACTGAGAAACAAAACGATGATGCCAAAGTCGTGAAGAAAGTTGATCTCTTCACTCAAAACGAACGTACACTCTACAAAGTGAACGTAACGCGAGACACACCAAAGACCATAGCGGGATGGGAGTCAGAGATTGATCCAGCACTTAGCTATGCGTATGACAAAGGGCTGCGCTTCGGCCTGCTCCATCGCTTGGAACATAACGCTTGGGTACCACACGTTTCGCTGGACGACGGACAGAATTCTCATTTCAACTCGCTCTTCGGGGAAATTGAAAGGCAGGATCCTCTCAAATACGCCTTAGTTAAGGAAACATATGCGTACGTGAATCAACCGGTTCCACGAATCAGTCACGAAAAACTTGGGCTTCTTGAGGGTAGGGGTTCTGAGGAGGATTACTACAACAGTTTTCTGTTGAGTCGGATCGCCAATCTCCCCATATCAAGAACCTACAAGAATCAATCCGTGTCTGAATGGATTCGTTCGATGCTCTACACATACTACCGTGCGCACAACATTCTGATACCGAACAGTGAGGAACTCAGACTCGGCGACACCAGAAAATACGTAACGGGCGCCCTCACAATAGCACCGGAATCGGGCACCTACTTCAACATGCACGTCCTCGACTACGAATCACTATACCCAGGCTGCATCGACGTCTACAACCTCTCATACGAAACCATACGCTGCCCCCACCCCGAATGCCAACGAAACCTGGTCCCGAGTTTAGACTACAATGTCTGCACTAGGAGACGTGGAATCTATTCGGCCCTAACCGGTGCATTACGGGACCTTCGCCTTCGAGTCTTCAAACCACTCACCAAAACAGAACGTGGAGATGTCGAGGGTGCGAAGATGAGAGCAGCTTCTCGAATCCTCAAAGTCTTCCTAGTCTCATGCTACGGCGTAACAATTCGAATCCACGGACTAGCAAGCCCCTTACTAGGTGAAGCGATCACTGCGTACGGTCGCTACGTCTTACAGTCCACATGGGACATGGCCAAGAGCAATGGTCTCAAGCCTAGGTATGGAGATACGGACTCCGTCTTCCTGGATAATCCATCAGAAGAAGATGTAACCAAGTTCTCCGAGTCTGTTAAGAACCGTTTCGGGTTAGAATTGGCATCTGACCGGGTTTACTCGGTTTGTGTTCTTAGCGCCGCCAAGAAAGCTTACTTCGGCATCCTACCCGACGGAGAACCGGAAATCAAAGGATTATCCATAGCAAAATCCAACTCCCCAAGATTCTTCCAACAAACATTCCAAAAATGCCTCAAGAAACTCTCCGAAGGACGACGTTCCCCCGCCGATTTCGAACGAGCCAAACAGCAAGTCCCAGAAGTGGTCATGGAGGCGATTCGCGAACTACGAGAAGGACACGTCGACTTGACAGACTTGGAGTACCGCGTCGAACTGAGAGACGACCCACAGGAAAAATCACAGTCGAAGACGCTGCCGCAACCCTACCAAGCAGCTTACATTCTACTCAAGGAAGGAGAGAAACCTGCGAGAAGAGAAGTTGTGGGTTTCGTCAAAGTGCACCCTTTCAAGCTGCAAGGAAGACAGTTCACAGTCAAACCAACCACCCTAGCTAACGCGAGAGAAGTCAACGTAGGCGACTACGTTCGCAACCTCATCTCTTCACTATCACAAACTTTCGAGCCAATGAGCATCACCATCGATGTAGCAGCAGCCAGTCTATCCGAGTTCATTTAGTAAACTCATTCCATTGAGCAACGATCTAGTTCTGGAGGGTAATGGGAGGAAGAAACAAGATCACTAGTGTTTCGAAACGCCAGGTTTTGGAACACTATCATCATCCTGTATGTGGCCTGGGATGCTTATGGCCGCGTCATCCGGCTCCTTCCATGAGTCTAGGATGAAGAGTTCGTTAGTTTCCAGTATACTCGATTTCCCGTGTTCGTCGGTGTTTATTCTATCCTTTGCTTTTGAAGGTGAAGATTTTGTTCGGAGTTACTTCGATGACATAGGAAGAGCTCTCCCTATTGCCCGCGAAATCCCCATATTTCATTCTGAAGGAATCTGCTGCCTCATGTGACCTAAGTTCAGAGGCAGTGCCAAGTATCTTAGCGTCGCCTTCCAGTATGATCTGTCTTCTCCATTCATCAATTACAGTAACCGCAACATGGGAATTGCGTTTCAGATTCCTCTGACGCGCTGAATCCTTATGAGAGTAGAAGTACAGCCTGCCGTCATTGTAACTAAAGGAACCTATCGAAGCGTGGGGTGCACAATTAGGCTTGACCGTCACCAAAGTGGCTGCCTTTTCCTCATTCAAGAACGCCTCTACTTCTTCTGGCTCCATAGCGCGACCGAAGAGACGCTTGCTGAATGGAGCTGCTTTGCTGATAGTGGCGTGCAAAACTCGCTGAGAAAACTACTGACCATGGAGCTACTCGTAAGCTAATCCATAGTAAATCTCTATCATTTGCCACTTTGTTCTTCGGGAGTTCATGAGAGCCGACCGCTAAAACACGAAATTGAACTATCTCCGTGTTTTAATCATGGCTATTCCATGCAATACTGCGAGGGAACCTAATGACCACATCCACGATCGAATTAATCAATAGCCACGTTTCAGTCCGCACTTACAGGAATGACCCTGTCCCGGCAGAAACGATCGAGAGGATTGTCGCCGCAGCTCAGCACAGTTCGACGTCAGCCAACCTTCAAATGACAACCGTCGTCGCCGTCACAGATCCCGCCAAGCGAAAACGACTGGCTGAGTTGTGCGGTAGCAATCAGCAGCACATCAACGAAGCTCCAGCATTCTTGGCCTGGTGTGCAGACCTTAACCGGTTGGGCCGAGTCTGCGAGTTGCGTAATTACAAGCAAATCACCAAATACGTTGAGAATTTTCTTATGGCAACAGTGGACGCCACTATCGCATCACAAACAGCCGCGCTAGCTGCCGAATCACTTGGTCTAGGCATCTGCTACATCGGTTCCATCAGAAACAATCCTAGAGAAATCATTGCCCTGCTCGCATTACCCCGCCTAGTCTTCCCAATAATGGGAATGACTGTCGGCTGGCCCGCTGCCAAACCACGCGTCCGACCTAGGCTGGCAACCAGCGCTGTGCTTCACTGGGAAACCTACCACCAAGACCAAGATCAAGCCTTGCATGACTATGATCGAACGATGATTGAAACAGGCATTTACAAAGGCCGCCAAGTGCCGGTGCCAGGCAAACCAGGCGAAATGGAGGAGTACGGCTGGCTGGAAGAATCTGCACGACGCATCTCACAGCCCCACCGCACCAACTTACGCCACGTACTGAGCGACCAAGGCTTCGACCTGAAGTAACCTCTCACTAAACTAACAAGGTCATCAAATCTAAAGTTCGAATTCCTCACGGACGAATCATGGCTCGGCTCGCGCCCAAGAGGGAACGAGGATAGCTCTCACCCATCGAACAGATGACTAAGATTCGAAACCATTCTGTCGTACTAGTTTGAGCTTTGAATCTCAATTCCAACTTCGTTTCGGCGCATGAAACCCGGTGTCCAAGGTGGGTTATACCTCATTAGAAAGAGCTCGCCAATAGTGAGAATACCATTCTTCTGTAGTAATGAGGAGAGGCGGGATTTGACCTCATTCACGGACTTCTCCCTAGCGTAACCTCTGAATCGTATCACTGCCAGTTTTCGTGCCGGTATCTTCTGGACCACTATGTCAGGGTCCAACGGTTCAGGGATCTCTTCCAACTTGTATTCTAGGGGCATCACGAAAGAGAACAAGTTGGCGTCGGAGACTACGGGTGCCGTCATCTTGATCTTTTCGGACGTTATCACTGGAGCAGTCATCGGTATCTTCCTCCGCGTCCGGTTCTCGCCAGAAATGTATCTGAATAGTAGACCGAAAGCTGAGTTGTCCGAGCGTCCGGTAACAGTGGCCAGCATCAGCTCTGGATATTCTCGAAGCTCAACCTCCCCTATTCGCCCTGCTACGTCGTAACGAGCTATCTCGACCATACCTCTAACCAGGTCAATCCACTATTTCCGTTTGCTTACCGTCCGTACGTCATTCCCTAGAGTATCAATATCTCTTGGAGATCATCGGATTTTATGAGATTGTTTGACGAAGCATGAGCACACCCATCAAGCTTCACATCACCTTCATTAATCATTCATGGTCTTTGAAGCGCAACGAAGAGTATCGTGAGGAGAAAGTTGCGGCTCAGCTCTGTTCCTGATCGGGTGGTTTGGGGCCAAAGCTACCGTGGGATCGCTCTGGAAGAACGGCCTGCAAATGGCAGCAATTGGCTTAGCAGCCGGACTCGCTGCCTTCTTGATCGGCCACTTTCTCGGCGCTACTCCTGGGTAATAATCCTACTTCAAATTGCGACGCAAGTATCATGAGTGTCAGACACCGCAAGTTATTTGGACGAGAAGGAGTGACTCTTGTTACTCGTGTTTACATTATGCCGAAAGTAGTCGTGAAGGCAAACGAAAACGGACCTGACTTAGTCATAGTGGATGGAACTGTTTCAACCGCCCTGTGCAGATGTGGACAGTCAGAAAACAAACCATACTGTGATGGAACGCACCGCAAGGTGAATTTCCGCGCGCCAGCTGCAGAAGTCAAAATCACAGAATAAGCAGATGCTCGAACCTCGCCAGAGATTCTGCCCCTCAACTTTTGGGGCACAACGAAACCTACACAAAAAGACATGTCTGTCTATACGAAGTAATGTGAGAACATATTTCTACAATGATGAACCATTAAACCGCCAGGCACGCGGGCTCAGGTCCTGCTTGCTGAGACTTAACTAAAATGGCGCTTTGCTCAGCGCGTCGACAACTGTATCATATTCTGCGCTTTGCAATTTCGTGAAATTGAATTACGAGTTGGAGGGCTTTAACGCTTTCTCGAGGAACCGTCGTAAGTCGTCGTCTAATCAAAACCACACACAGCCTTCTCCGTGTGAATCTAATGGTGTCAATTATAAGTAACTACGTACTGTAGTTAGATGAGAGATGGGTTATCGTTGAGACTCATCAGGGCGCTTCTGATCTGTGCGTTGGTCATCTCTGCAGCGGATTCTACACTCATCCTCGTTCAATCTGAACCTGCGATCTCGTTAAGCGTGTCGGGTCGGAACGTCTCGTTTACTGGTGCAGGTTTCCTGCCCACTGACACGACCTGCTATGTGTCAAGTCCTTCATCAAACGTCATACTTTCCTCAGCCTGCGTCGTCCAAGGGGGAACGGGCGTGCCTTATGGTGGTTTCACTATTGGAAACGTTCTGTCCGGCGCCTATGTGATTCAGGTGACGGGGAATTACGGAGATTTCGCGCAGGCAATCGTCCAGGTGGATGGAGGTGCACCACAATTTAGTCAGAGTCACTTGGCAGGCTATCAGGCCGGATCCAGTGTTTCAATTCAAGTCTCCGGTTTACTCCCAACAGATACGACTTGCCAACTCTCCAGCCCCTCTTCTCCCAACGTGATCCTACCGGGTACGGCTGCGTGTGTAATTTTGGCTGGAGGTGCAGCTTATGGTGGTTTCACTGTCGGGAATGTTCTGCCTGGCGAGTATGTGATTCGGGTTACGGGGAATCAAGGAGACTTTGCGCAGACCGTATTGACCGTAGGTTGAAAAACTGCAATCAGTGATTCCGGTTTTTCGTGTGTGTGATATGCTTGGTGTGGGGATCGTAATTTGAACTCTCATCCGTCGTAATTTGTGTGTGTGTGCGAACCACTATACCCACACACACTGGATAAATCAGGTTTCATTATCTGCAAAACATGGAAGACGCAATGGTATACAGAAACTGGCTAAACAGGATCATCTGTGCTGCCCTTCAACAAAAGCCCACTGCGTCCTCTAATCTTTCCTGAATGAGAAGTCAATCATCGTGCTGGCGACGGAGTTCCTCGATCCCTTCCAGGGAAAACTTGTTTAGCTTCACGATCTTGGCCTGAGAACGGTAGGTAGGAGGTAAAATGGACCGTACCTCCTCCTTGCTTTCTCCTTCCACAGTTATCCATGCTTTATGCTCTCCATCCAGGCATCCAAAGTCAGCACGTGTCAGAAAGTGGGAGCCTGTTGTGAGCAAGATTCGGACGGCAAGCGTACACGCTACCTTTTCAGCTTCATGCGGAACCTCAATGAGAAATCTTGCCATTGTGCGAAATCTCCTTTCTGTTAAATGCAAAAAAATAGGTCAATTGGTTTTTCCGTATCAATTCGTGTGTGTGGGTCTACTGGTGCGCACACACACAAAGACAGGAAGCCAAACGGATTATCGTCAGCTAGCTTGAACCATCAGGCCTATAGCGACGCCAGATTCGTAAAACTAGGGCTTTACCAAGACTTTGATCTCTTTCCGCTCATCCATGTCTTTGTAGCCTTTGGCAATGTCGGAGAGCGGGATGGTTTCCGTAAACACAGCTGACACATCCAACTTGCCCAATAGCACGTCCGGCATCAGTTCAGGAATATAATGAGCCGCTGGTGCGCCGCTGCCTTTGACGCCAATATCGGTGGAAAATAATTTGGAGATGGGAATATCAGGCACACCATGCGGCAATCCTACAAAACCAATATTTCCGCCAAACCGCACTGCTCCAAAAACCGTGTCCCACGCTTCGGCGGTACCCACGCATTCCAATGCGCAGTCCACTCCAAGATCGCTGGTGGCAACCTTGATCTGTCGGATCGCCTCATCTCGTCGCGTTGCCACAACATCTGTTGCCCCGAACTGTCTACCCAATGCCGCACGGTCCTCATGCGTGCTCACGAGGAAGATTCTCGATGCGCCAAGACGCTTGCTCGCCGCAACCGCACACAGTCCGACCGCACCGTCGCCAATAACTGCTACGGTGGAACCTTGTTTAACTTCTGCACACACAGCGACGTGATGCCCAGTGGACAGCACATCCGACAACGGCAGGAGGGCTCTCATCATGTGGTCGTCCACATTATCCTTCGCGACGACAAATAACGTGCCGTCAGCCATAGGCACGCGCACTTTTTCTCCTTGCCCTCCGTCATAACCTCCGGTACCCCAAAACCTGACGTTGCGGCAGAATCTGGTCATGCCAACTCGGCATTCGGGACAGGTGCCATCTGAAGCGACAAATGGCGCTATGGGATCTAGCGGTGTAAGGCCGCGATAATACCACAAGTCGGAACCGCATATACAGCAGTATGTCACTTTGACAATACCCTCGTCTGGGTTTTGAATGACCGGTTCCGGCACTTCACGTACCTCGATTTTGCCCGGCCCTTGGAAAATGGTAGCTTTCATAAAATTCCCTTTTGAATTATCTCTTAGTTTTTTCCTTCTCAGCACGCACCGACCACGCGTGCCGGATCGGGTGCCTGAAACAGGGGGTCAATACGTACAGCGCCGATAAAATACTCGGCCGGTCCTTTGCTTGAAGGCTGTAAGCCACTTCTTTTGATGTCCACATGAATTACTTCACTTGATCTTCTCGGCTGCTGAACGCCGCACATATATCCATTGCTTCTCAATCATGCATCCAATTGGCGAAACTGTGTTTTCAGGAACCTTTGCTCCTGTGTACCAAGTTCCAATTCGTCATACGCGAAAGAAAAAAGGGAAAGATTGCCCTTTAACATCCGCTACCATCCTTCGAAGGACCGTATAACCAGCTTTTTTCAATTCCTTCTGTTGCGTATGACTAATCAATCCGTAACCACATAGCATCCTGCCGAGGCTTGGGCTGAATTTCTTGTCGCGCAGTACGGGAGCTGTGCCCGAAGATAGGTAATATCTTCTGCTCATGAACGTCCTGAAGATGTGAACCACTGGTATCTAGCGCTCATTCACCTGAAGTTAGGTAATAAGGATCGGGCTTTGGAATGGCTTGAGAAGACGTTCGAGGCCCGCACACGTACTCCTTTCGAAGTCAAACTTAATCCGTTGTTTGACGAAATCACTTCTGATCCGAGGTTCGAAGAGTTGATGAAGAAAACTCTCCGCTCACTCGACGCCAAGTGATAGTAGTTGCATGTGGGTTACTAGGTGCGTTTCTGGGGGGGTGATTATCATTGTGCCACACACACGAATTCTAGTCCGTGTGGGTAGGCTGGTGCGCACACACACACGAAACCACGCGTTCAGAAGAGAATAAGAAGGAATCGAGTCTTTCTACACAGTGGAGTGATTGCTTTTGGTGGAAAAAGAGAAGAAAGAGGAAAGTTGGTTGCGGAAGCTATGTGGAGACGATGCAAAGTTGTATGAATTTCTCGCAAGACGCCTCCCTTTAGATCCAATGGCCGCCATATCCAAAGAGGACGTCGGGATTCTCATCGAGCAGGCGGAGAAAAGCGTCAAGGATGAAAACTATGAAGAAGCGGTTTGGAAATATAGACTAGTAGTGGACAAGGCTATCTTTGAAGCTACACAACACCAAGAGGAAAGGGATAGGTACATCAAACTCATCCAAGACCTCCTATCGAAGACTGCACAAGCGACGGAGAGAGCGAAGGAAAAAGTAGAGAAGAAAGGGCTCACCGACCGCGTTGCTTCCCTTGTGAAATGGATTGAAGACTGTAAATTTGTGAGCGAAAGAATCGAAGACGTTCTAGAAGTAGCTCGTCAATTTTACGATGAGAGATTAAAGATACTGGGAGAGAAGGAGAAAGGAGAAGAGAGAAGAGAAGCGAAAAGAGCAGATAGAATGGAAGAGGACAGAGAGAAGAGAGAGGAACGACCTGAGAAAAGAGACAAGAAGCGAGAGAAGGAGAAAAGAGACAAGAGACTAGAAGAGGACAACGAAGAGAAGCGAGAAGAGGAAGAAGAGAAGGAGAAAGGAGAAGAGAGAAGAGAAAAGATGCTAAACGCGAGAAGATAATCGACGAGCTTCTTTATCAGAGCGCGCGTACAATCTGAACCTACCCCATAAGATTAAGGTTAACGCAGTTTTTTCAAGTCGGACCACTCTAGTTCCCTGATTTTGGGGGGGAGCGGTCTGGGCATACATCATATGCAATTTGCGAAGGTGAACTCTGTCATGCATATCGTCACTCCAAACGGTATGGTGAGCCGTTTTAGTTTCGTAGTGAATATGTAACCAACTTCGTGTGAAATGATTCATTTGATTCGAGTGCTCAACCTACATATATCCAGAAACCTGTAGATCGGTTAGCTCCGGAAAATTCTGAGGAAAAAGTAAAATCACGAATAGCTCATTTCATCTCCCGCTGCGAGCAACGTCACTCCACAATCTTGACTGTCATATCGAGTTCGACTGGGCTATCTTCAGGCAGTCCCTGAACACCGACAGCACATCGAGCTGCTATCCCCCTGTCTCCGAAGGCTTTGGCGAAAAGCTCTGATGCACCGTTAATCACCTGAGGGTGTTTCGTAAAATCCTCGCTACTGTTTACGTAGCCCACTACTTTCACTATGCGCTCAACTTTGTCAAGGTCACCTATGACACCTTTTAGGGCAGCGAGGGCATTGATCCCGCTTAATCTCGCAGCTTCATAACCTTGTTCTAGGGTCAAATCGCGGCCAACTTTGCCTTTGTACTTGAAAATCCCATTCTGCATAGAAACCATTCCTGAAACGTAAACCCAAGCTCCAATTCTCACCGCAGGCACGTACACTCCCAAAGGCTTCAATGGTTCCGGAAGTACGACACCCAATTCCTTGAGTTTAGACTCGACTGACATTCTTGATCGCTCGGCAGTATGCATGGATTGAGATATAAATCAGAAACCTTTCAGAGGAACAAGAATGATTCCGGGAAGTGGTGGCGACGTTGAGGAAAGATCGCGCTAATGGAGAAGAGTTCACATGAAGATCGTAGAAAAGAGTAAGGAACTCTCGGAAATCGTCGACTGTACTTTCAGTCCACACAACAAACCTACTGTGAGAGTGCAGCCTGGCGAAGAAGTCAAAATAGAGACTTACGATTGCTTCGCTAATATCGTGAGACCGGATAATGACCTCGCCCAGATTCTACGGTCCGGAGCAAAGCTCTATGACAATCCTGTTACCGGCCCGATATATGTTGAAGGCGCGAAGAAAGGAGACACCCTCGTCGTTGACATAATCAACATAGAAATCCCCGACGGAGGGCTAACAACTGTGATGCCTGGCTTCGGAGCACTGGAAGGCTGGTTAAGCACGTCGCCTACTCTGACCAAGTTCAGCGCCATACGTGACCGGAGAATCTACTACAAAACCGATGACGGAAGAGAAATTTCATTTCCGGTGAAACCATTCATTGGAACAATAGGTGTTGCTCCTCCAACTGAATCCATCTCTACCCTCTCTCCCTACAAACACGGCGGCAACATGGATGTTGCAGACGTTTGTGAAGGTAACAAACTGTATCTCCCCGTAGGAGTCGATGGTGCTCTCTTCGCAGCGGGCGACGTACACGCAGCGCAAGGCGATGGCGAGATCTGTGGGACAGGAGTGGAAATCCCAGCAAAATTAACTTTCAAATTTGACATTATGAAGAATAAAACGATCGAGTGGCCTAGAATCGAATCACAACAAGAAATCATGACGGCAGCCAGCGCTCGACCTCTCGAAGATGCCGCACGCCTAGCTTTCAGGGAGCTAATCAACTGGTTGCATCAGGATTACGGATTCTCCACATACGACGCTTACATGCTACTCAGTCTAACAGCACGAGCGAGAATCGCGCAAATAGTAGACCCACTCTACACCGTAGTCGCGAAATTTCCAAAAGAGTACCTGAAATAGAATCCTTGAACTAGCGAAAATTACGTTTGCCTCAGGCCTGCTGCTTTTCCGTACTTATCCGCTACGATCTCAGCCATTATGCTGAGCGCTATCTCTGCGGGCGTTGTGCCGCCGAGGTCGAGGCCGATAGGCGATCTGACTCTCGCAAGCGAACTAGGGGAGATTCCCTGTTCTTTGAGGTGCGAGAATGTGGCAGCTATCTTCCCCTTACTCCCAATCATACCGATGTATCC
This sequence comes from Bathyarchaeia archaeon, assembly GCA_050012795.1. Classification (GTDB taxonomy): domain Archaea; phylum Thermoproteota; class Bathyarchaeia; order 40CM-2-53-6; family 40CM-2-53-6; genus FEN-987. The sequence goes on from JBEKGM010000069.1 coordinate 15,113, forward strand.
CGGAAGCGGGCTCTTCAACAGACACTCCTTCAAGACAACCTCGTCATGCGCATGTCCATGGGTAACGATGACTACGGAGTCGCCTTCACGGAACTGTAAGAATCTGATTATGTGAGCGTAATCGCCGGTTTGCGTTTCGTCTGCCAGCGGGAACCTCTGCTTGTTGCTGAATTCTTCACGATTGTCTGCGACGACAACCACGTAATCTAATTGTTTGGCGAATTGCACTAGGGACAGAGCGATGTGTCCTCCACCAAACACGAACAGCCTTGAATTTTCCTCAATAATTTCCAAGAACACTTTCACTTTGCCGCCGCATAGCATTCCCAGGCCATGAGCGGTTCTTTCATCCAGTGTGTATTCTACTAACTCCGCTCTCCTGCTCAGCATGCAACGTAAGGCATCCTCACGCACTTTTTCTTCAAGCATGCCTCCTCCGACCGTTCCCATAATTCGTCCGTCAGGATAGACCAACATCCGAAAGCCAGTCTTTCCAGGACTTCCACGCTCTCCCTGAACTATCGTGGCCAGAACAGCTTTGGCGCCTTCCCGTTTTACTCGAGTGATCTCTTCGAAGATGTCGATCATCCACTATTCCTCGAAGAGCATTCAAAGATGATTACGTGTTCTATCACGGATCGCGGAAACACGCTTAGTCTGGCACGTAGTTCCTGTTTAATCATTTGCCTTGACTATCTCCGAGCTGGCGAATCAGCTCCGGACCGCGCCGACTTAAGTTCGTCTCGGACTCCTCGGGTGAGGAAGGATATGTCTGCACCAAGCGAGATTAGCTTGAAGCCTTGCTGGATACTTTTCTGTACGGGCTCGGTTGGAGCCAGCAGTCCCGGAGCAACGTCATGGGCTTTGCACGTCGAAACGAACAATTCGACTGCACGTTGAAACGTTGGGTTCTCAAACTGACGAAAGATGCCGAGGGACATTGAAAGATCGAAGGGTCCGAGGAAGACGGCTTCGAGGCCGTCGGTTGTAACGATCTCTTCCACGTTCTGAAGGGCAAGAGCTGTCTCGACTTGCGGAATAATCATGATTTCGTCGTCAGCCGTTTCAGTGTAGTCTGAGTCTTTTAACCACACACGACTGCCGAAACTTCGGACTCCGGGTGGCTTGTATTTGGCTGACCTGACAGCCTTCTCTGCGTCTGAACGAGTATTCACCAAAGGGACTATCACAGCCCTTGCACCAATGTCCAACGCTTTGTTAATGCGACCAGGATCATTGGAAACGACACGCACGATAGGCACAGTCTTCGAGGAACCTAACGCTTGAATCATGCCAGCAACTGTCTGCGTGTCCAGGACTGAATGTTGAATGTCGAAATTGATCCAGTCTAGGCCAAGGTCTCCAAGCGCATAAGGGACTTCCGGGCTTGATATTCCAAGTGTAACGCCAAACGTGACTAATCCATTCTTCAGTTGCGACTTCAACTGATTCTGCATGTTTCTTCTCTCACCGAAGGCGTTGACCAGCTTTAATGAGGTTTCGATTAGTCAACGAGAGAAAGCAAAGGACACCTGATCGTCTCTTTCGGGTGTTTACAGCATCGTCATGGGGTTATGTCTAATGGATCATAAGTTGGAGTGGTCCAGGAAACCAGAGCCGTGATTCAACTTGAATGATCAGAGCATGTTAAATCAATTTGTATGATGCACTCCACACAGTACGCGCGCGTTTACCATAAGGCTCGAATCAGGCGTCTCGACATTCAATGAGGAAAAAAGGTCTGTGTCCCGAAAGAAAAGAGATCTATGGTTTCATGTCTTTGGAGAGCAGACCGATAATGAGGCCTTCAAGCTCTTCAAGAGTCATGTTCTTTCGGTTCGCTTCTTTCTCTAGTTGCTTGTGGAACTTGTTTGGAACCCTAATTTTCTTCATCTAGTCACCTCCGGAGATTTTCGGTGAACGGCTAGGTAGGCGGCAATGATGTGCTTGCAGGGTAAGCCGTTCTGAACCGCTGTCTGAGCGCGTTTTGTTTGTGAGGCCAACGGGCACTCAAATTAGTACTTGAATGAGGTGAAAATTCGAACAAACTTGCTGATTTGCCGACTGCTCTAAGTTTTGGTTTAGACGTCGGAGGATTACGCAATAGCTTATTCATCTGGATATTCTTAAGCTCTCCACAATAAACGCACATCATTACACCAAGCGGCATCGCGTGATGATATTCATGGTCATGTTCGTGCTGCATGATCGTTTCACTGCGGCTACCACGAATTCAGTACCATTTAAGCGGACGGCACTTCTGGTGTGCACCACGAATGAATCCACTCAGCGTGTAGGACGCGTAGATTTCGATGTTGGAATGTGGATGATTCATCCGTTGATGCCACGGATTACGCGTTGGAAGTCGCTGGTTTGCTTTTGTGACAACTTACTTGTGCAGAGTGGACAATCCATGCGCTAGGTCAGAAAACCAACTTCGGTTAAAGCTTGACCTGGTGGTGGTTCTAAGTTGAATTTTGACGCTCGCCATGAGAAATGGTAAAGTCTGTTTTCTAAAACAAATCTTTGGTATCGTAAGGCTTCTCTTTTGCCACAGCCTTAGCGAGTCTTTCCCCCAGGGCAGCTGCAGCTACTCTGTCCACTTCCCATGAACGCGCGCGTCCAGGCACCGTTTCGATTGCTATGCCAGGCTTCACAAACTCAGGATCAAAGGCTCCAAGAACCCGCTCCAGGTTTTCCAACGCTTTTGCTTGATCTCCGGCACCGGTTGTAAAGACTGTGACCGGCTTGCCCGCCATTTTATCCCGTATCGAATAGAGATCAGTTAGAAGGGTCAGAATCTTGCCGGACATAAAGCCAAAATGTGACGGGGACCCGAACGCATAACCATCAGCCGCGGTAACGTCCTGCGTAGACACCGAATTGGCAATCTTCGCTTCAACCGTAACCTTGGAAACTCGTTTGGCTCCTTCAGCAACAACATCAGCAACTTTCTTCGTCATACCGTCTCGCGAGTCGTAGATTATGAGTATTTTACGAGAAACCGTCTGTAGCACCTGCTTAAGAACTATTGTGCGTGTCGACCCAATAAAATTCTTCCCCATTTAACGTTAGTTGCTGCGGGTCGGCTAGGTGCGAGGTCCAAGGATGGTTCATCGCCATCGCCTACCTTAGTCATGGGCAGTCCTAGGTTGGTCGCAGGTTTCAAGCGAAGTCTGATGTCGCAGTTTCCTTTAGGAAATCAAGCTAGCTTGGGTGGAGGCGAGCCAGGAAACTGTTCATCAAAAAGGAAGCAGCCGATTATGTGAATGAATTGATATTCGTGAGGTTTTCTGAACCGTAATGAGTTTTGATATGATTCGTGACAGTAGTTGCTATCGAGGTTCTGGTTTTCCATTCATCTAAGATGAGCACCTAGGCTTGGCTTTTCCTGCATTCTGGGCAGAAGATAGCTTCGATTGCTTTCGGTGACCCGCAAAACTGGCAGATGGGGGTGAAAGCGTTAGACAGCATCCTTCGGTAATTTGACTTCCTTACGATGCTTGAATATTCTTCCGAGTTCGAGAACCTAAAAACAGCGTTCACTCTCTCCTTCAGAATTGGATGACTCATGAATACATGTGCAATGCCTTCTAGAAGCGATGTGCTTTCTGAAATCGGTCTATTCGATATGCCACCTAGCATCGCGAGCATTGAAGCAACGTGATACGGATTGCCTGATGCTATAAGTGCAGCTCTATCGGCAGAGAACTCGGACTCCCTATGCCATGCAAGCAACGCCAGTCGCATGGGCGTCGAGATCAAGTTCAATCCGGCAAATGATGCTGATATTCCTACGCCTTGTGCGATCATATTCGCGAGGGAATGATATAGCAGGTGCCTGCTCTTTATGTGCCCCATTTCATGTCCGAACACGCATCGCAATTCATCTAGTCTCATTCCCTCCACTAGTCTACCGTCAATAACGATGATTGGAGCGTCATCGTCTCCGAAGGTGAAAGCGTTAGGGGGTCCTGCACCAGTAATTACATGGGCTGCCGGTAACCGCTCCAGACAGAGTGTGTAGGCACATTCCCGCATCAATACATTCACGTTTCCGAATCGATTTAGGGATCTACCTTCTCGGGAGATTATTTCCAGTTGCTTCCTCGCTCTGGGTTTCCCTAAGAATTGATTTAGCAGGTGCGGCAGGACACCTGTAGATTTCACTAAGCCAAGAGCATCCTTATCCGCAATGGTCTGAAAATCTTGCGCCTGCAACCAATAATCTGTCCGCGGCTCAAGGATATTTGAACAACATTTGCAGTACAGGTTCGCCGTCACGTTCGTCGTACTACACTTAGGGCATCTGGTTTCCTGCAACGCGAACGTTTCCGACATACTCTCCAATAGCTAATCAGGACTACTATTGGCAGGAAGATTCCTGACACTTGTGATTTCAGGAGCATTCGTTACTAGTCTCTTCGACCTAGATAACATCGCCGAGTTTTTTGGCTTTCTTGATTCGCATAGGTATTGTTGTGGTCCCGCTGTGGCTGAAAGCTAAAGCTCTACCTGTGACTTTCAGCTTTAGACTGTTCAAGGTCAGCCTCTAGTGGTTAGTGACCTCTCACCCTTTCACTACTCTCACAGCATAACTGTTCCTGCAAGGGTAATGTCACCATGAGGCTAGACAATTACATGCAGTACACCTGTTCAACGGTAGGCTGTAACAGTAAAGCCACGATCCAACTAACCCTAGAACACTACCAGGTCCTGTACGCTTGTGGGATACACGAGAGGGGAATGTTGCGTCGGTATCGAGAGGCTAAAATCCTAAAGCTACAGCCCTAGACTTAGGCTTAAGCCTAGGTGGCGAGCTAAGAGGTAGGCATGAAAGAAGGCACGTTAGAGAAGCCATACCCCATTGGAGACCGCACTGCTCCTCCCATAAAATGCCCCAACTGCGATAGTAAATCCTTCGCTATCCATCTGCCAAAAGATCTAGACGAAGACTACAAGGAATCATTGGACCAAGAAGAACGAGAAGCAAGGTTCCCAAAACTGTTCAAAGATCCGCTAGATACGGGTGAGTATTACCATTGCGTGCTCGTAACCTGCGCCAAGTGCGGCGATTCGCTAGCAGATGAACACCTATTCTTCAAATCGCTAGGCGATTGGAAACCACCGAGAGTAAACCCGAAGTAGCGTGGATAGCATTGGAGAAACCAAAGTACGAGTGTAATCATTGCGGAGAAGACTTTCCCCTTCCCTTCGGGTACACTCCTTGTTTGAACTGCGGGAAACCGATATGCCGTAACTGTAGTACACGGAACTGTCCACAACCACCACGAGAGTAAGGGTATCACACGTGTGTATGCAGATTCAGCAACTACATACAACCTCTGCGTGCTTACGGATGAAAGATTCATTCTATCGACACTGTTTATGAAGACGAATCTTTTGGGGTCTGTCGAACTTCAATCCACTGTACTTGTAAAACTGGAGGAGATCATTGCTGAGTCGTTCTTTGCGGCTGTCGGAAAAGGCTGATTTTGCTAAGTAGGTTTTCACTCCTTCGACGTCTAAGAGTTCTGCTTGTCTTGCGACAGATTTCAATGCTTCAATTGCTGAGCGGACTGTTGCTTGTCGGTAGCCTTCTTTCTCCATCCAAAAACCGAAGCTTAGAATTTCACCGATCTGCGTGGAGAGTTCGTAGGCATAGGTATTGGCGCCGCCGGCAGGAAACGGACCTAGTTAGGTGAATTTCTAGGACACAGGAAACTAGGTCGAAGAGCGATTCACTGTTCGGGCTCTGGCCTGATTGCAAAGAAAGTCTGTTTACAGTAGGACGATAAGACTCAGGAGTAATCGTGGGATTGTCGTGTGACATCAAGTCTGGCTGACTTAAGTGCTCAGTTACAAGCCGACTGGGTCTGTTGGCTTAACCTATTTTAGCTGGCTATTCTGATGCGTGATTACGCTGATGTATTCGGCACGGATAACAGGAGGTCGAGCGCGCATTGAGGATTAGCGTGAAAACAGTTTGTCTCGTTGTAGCTTTTCTTTCATTTTGCGCGGTGTCACCTGTAGGAGTGGCGGGGCAACAGTCTGCTACAGAGACAAGCCCCAACTTCGTCTGTAATCTCATGGACAACCGTGCAGTTGCGCTGGGCATACGCGGCGCAGACCTAGGCGTCAGCGTGCTCGTAGGGTCCAGAGTGTGGCTGATGTTTGGTGACACGAGAGGTTTAGGGCCGGGACCGTCAAGCGGGGGCATTCCGACTGTGGGCGCTAGCTCTGCGATAGAATCGCAGGTTCCCTTCAACTGCGCATCCTTTTCATGGGTGACTTCCGGCGGAAAATTCTTCCAGCCACTACACTCGGCACGGGAAACGGGTGTTGATGAATCGACGGTTCCAGCAGGAGCTGTCACGATCAACGGCATCATCTACATTTACGCGATGCAGGTGAATCAGTGGGGGTCGAACTCGGAGGGTACGCACGCGCATGGCGTGCTCTTCTATAGAAACGAGCAGTCCACTGGTCTCTTTGCCGAATTGACCCGATGGCCAGTGGACACGTTGTTTGTCAACGCCGCGCCGGTTACGGCGAAACTTCCCGACGGCACCTCCGTCATCTTCGTGACTACTACTGCTCAATACCGACATTCACCGATTTATCTCGCCTACGTAGCCCCGTCGCAAATCGGAGACCCCGCAGCTTACCACTACCTTACCGGGTACGACGAGAACGGTTCCCCGATTTGGATCGATCAAATGATTGATGCCAAACCACTGCCAGGTCTTGAGAACGTCTGGGCAGGTGAGGTGTCCTTCCAGTACGATTCATCTCTCAACAGATACCTGCTAATGTTCAAAGACTACCATACTGACACGTTCACTCTCTACTCATCAACCGCTCCATACGGCCCATTCCTAGGCCCATTAACGTTCTTTCCATGCGGCACTGCCTCAGCAAGGCCAGAGTGGATGGAAAGTGGATGGGGCATGTGCTATGGTGGCTATATGCTACCAGGATTCTTCGGTATGGACGGCAATCTTCTGTATTTCGTCGTGTCGTTATGGAATCCGTACACTACCGTGCTGATGACGATGAGGTTAGGCACTTCGTTAACAACGGCGCCAATTTCGCAGATCACCTCATCGGGCACGAACACGGCTTCTGCCCAAACCACTTTCAGCGAACAAAGCCAGGGGATAATCCCCGTTTTTCCGCTATCTGTCGCAGTTGTGGGCTTCGGCATAGCGATAATAGCCGCGGCGATAGCCGCACGGAAATTTCACAAGAGAGACGGACCGTAATCTAACTATCACGGTTGGTCTTGGAGATGCGATCGAACCTAGTTAGGTGAATTTCTAGGACACGGGAAATTGACTGGCGATAGGTCCGGAGGTATTTGAACCAAGTAAGGTGCGGGTCCCACGCTAATCGTTTAGTACGCTAGACCGACGGTCAAATTTTGGTCGCACCACTAACCGGAAACGTGTTCACCGTTCACTATCTTCAGATCTTCTTTCCTATGGAGTGAGCTTCGCCTAGGTAGCTTCCAATGCCGTAATACTTCTGTGCTTCTGGAGCGTAGAGGATTGGGTTCAGTTTCTTCATGTCAGGAAGTTCTTGTTCGAGTACCGCTTCGTCAGCTTTCACATCGATGATTTCACCAATGAACTGAGTGTGCAGTCCGATTTTGATCGTGTGGGTCAGCTTACATTCCAGAACTAGAGGGAACTCCTTCACGTAAGGAGCGTTTACGCGGTCACTTCTAACAGGAGTCAACTTCGCAGCGGAGAACTTGTCCGCTTCCCTGCCCGATACTAGTCCGAAGTAATCCGTTTCCTTAAGGTATTTCTCAGACGGGATGTTGATTGTGAAAGCTTCTCGCTCGACTATGTTGCCGTGCGTGTACGTAGCCTCCCTCAAGGATACCGATATGCTGGGGGGTCTGGAACAGCATACACCCACCCATGCAGCAGTCATGACATTCGGTTTTCCAGCATTATCGTATGTTCCGACAACCACGACGGGAGTAGGGTAGAGAAGTGTTCTAGCACCTAAAGACTTCATAGCAACCTTCTCTCAAGGTTCTCCTGATACTTCTCGACTTGTTGTAATTAGGTTACTGCCAGGTTACAAACTGTCAAATTATGGGTCGTTGGTGGGGCCGAAAGGCTTACGACCGCTGTTGATAAGATGGTCGTGTGACTGGGTATTGATTATTGACGCTTTCAACCACTTCTATTCAAAGGAATACGTAGAGGCACTTCCCCAGGACTTGCAATATCGTCTGAGCATCATTGACAAGTTTGGCGTCGACATGCAAGTCCTGTCCATATTTGAAGATCAGATGACCAGTATGGCTGCTTGCGAACATTGAAAAAAGTCAGAAGAGTCAATTTGGAACTAACGAGGAGAGTTCGCAGAGTTTCGGGAGTTGCGCGAGCATGGTAATCGCTGAGAATAAAAAGAGAGTGGTAATGATTACTGGCGGAAGCCGAGGCATAGGATTGGCTGTTGCTAAGGCGTATGCAAAGCAAGGAGATAGACTCCTAATTTCTGGCAGGAACGATAAGACGTCTCTAGAGAATGCGCTGGCTTCATTGAATGAAATTACGTCTGAAGTCAGCGGTGCCCTAGTTGACGTAAGGGATAGACGAGCCGTTCAGAGCTGGGTGAATCAGACTGCAGAAATATTTGGGAGGATCGATGTTGCAATCTCAAACGCGGGAGTAATCCATCCCTCGCCTTTCCTGGAAATATCTGAAGAACAGTGGGACGAGGTGGTTGACACCCATTTGAAGGGTACCTTCCTCTTTCTGCAAGCTGTGGCACGAATAATGATAGCGAGAAAGATACGTGGGAGCCTGATCACGGTTACGGCTCCCTCGGCTGTCAGAGGGAGCAGTGGAGTGTTGGATTATGCAAGCGCT
>JBEKGM010000070.1:0-12503 GCA_050012795.1 Bathyarchaeia archaeon
GGGGCTCACACGTGTACGCTGGTAAAAAACCTCGCGACACGACCAAAGTGGACCTATCCCCCTTTTGAAATCGCTTTTCTGATCGGCGTTCTCAGCAACATTGAAGGCAGCTCAGGTCTCACCGCAATAACATGTATCGTCGCCATTCCAAGTGTGATAGGCGCATTGCTTGGCATGAATCTCCTTGGTATGCCGTGGCCTTGGCCACTATGGCAGGTGGCGGTTATCGGTATCTCACCAGCCGTATTGATGGCCACCTGCTTCTACATGAAAGGCTGGCTTGGGGGCTCGAAAGGTCTTTACTTGGAGAGAGCACAGCATTACGTGAAATAGAGACTGTCGCAGAACAGGACTACTGGTCGGCTCCTTCGTAATTTGAACCGCGGTTAGTAGTCGTCTAATTTTTTGGTGGTGGTGGGCACCAGTATACCCGCACACACGAATGCGACGGACGGCAACGCGAAAAAACGTTGGGGTTACACTGTTATTTCGTAGGCATCAGTACAATCACGGGGATTTCGCGCGTCGTCTTGCGACGATAATCATCAAACGTTTTCGATACGCTGGCAGGCATCATTTCAACCATCTTGTTGTATAACCGCGTCCGTTCCGGTTCTTCAGCTATCGTGGCATGAACCCGAAATATTTCTATTCCAACTTCAAGGGTGAGTTCGGGGTTTACCACAATGTTGTAGTACCAATCCGGGTTGGTCGGTGCGCCGCCTTTAGACGCAATCACCACGAACCTTACGCCATCCCGGACATACGCTAACGGATTGATACGTTCCAGCTGGCTCTTAGCCCCTTTTGAGTGTAAGAGAAGCAACGTACTGCCTTCAAACATCCCGCCGACTTTGCCGCCATTCGCTCGAAATTCATCGATTATCTTCCTGTTCTAATCGTTGAATTCACTCATCTTTCGTCTCGTTTAGCGTGAAATCACGGAGTGTCATAATAGAATTTCTTCCAACCGATGCATGAAACTCGTCAGCAGCTGGATGATTGCGCAGGTCCACAACTCGGTGGGGAGAACCGGCTGAAGCTCTAGTGGTGCGCACACACACGGAAATGACGAACGGTTCAAATTGCGACGCTCGCACCACTCATACTTTTGAGAAAGAACCTGACTTTGTACCAATTGCTAACAAGTCCCGAGCCCCGGCCAGGGCGATGACGGAACCAATTCTAAAACAGAAACTATCGCGTAGATTCTCGTTTCACAGTCGTAATCGGAATCTTTAGAGACGACCGTCAGATACTTCCTTCTTCAGCGAAGCATTCTCCTTCTCGAGTTGTTCGTTACGCTTTTCCTCTCCTGCCAAGAGGGACTTGTACGTCTCCGAGATAATTTTCTGATCTGCTTCGAGCGATTCTAGCTTGGTTTTCTGCTCAGCGAGTTTGGTGCGGAGTTCTATTCCTCCTGAAGCAGGAGGGCATTCATGATGGTAGCCTCGGAGATACCTTTAGCTTTGTTAAACGTTACGTAGGGTTGGATTGCGATGCTCTCAGGAATCAGACCCATCTTTTGTAGGTAGAGAGCTCGGTGAACCGTCCCGAATGTCTCCAACAAGGGTAAATCGACATTCTCGAGTGTCCTCATCTCAGCTAACAGTGCTTCGGCTGGGCCGCGTTTCGGGTCAATTAATACGAGCATTTGAGCGAGATCACTCGTCAAGGCGGGCGTCTTGTAGTCTCTACCCAGCTCCTTGCTTACGGAACTTTTTATGGCTTCACTTACGTGTCCCGTTCCGTTTTGATCTTGCTCCAGCCATGTTTGGAGATTATGTAAACGTTCTCGAATCCTCCAATCTGCCTCGGATTCTTTCTCACCACCGACAGGTAATTGTAGGGTCGGGTAGCCATCCTAGACAGCTCCTTACTAACGTACAGGAAATCTAACCCTAACCGGATTTCGGCTTCTCGTGAAGTATAACCTGTACTCCCAAACACCTGCCCCAATCTCACGAGAATGCCTTTCGTAGCTAGTTGCGAACGAGACCCACGCGAAACCGCTACAGGCGGGACCTGAGAAACAGCCATCAAAGACAATCTTGCTTCTCCTAGCATAAAATTCGCGTAATTCTAACGTATGAACCTACGCAATGTCTGGTAGCAGGCTTCATTCACATACACGCAATAGGAAACCTCATTTACTAGTCTAATCTGGCGTCCCTAGTCTCATCTGAAGCAATTTTTCGGTCAGAAGGCATCAGTTCCAGAAACTGGTAGAACTGAACAATCAATACGTGCTTAACCTCGTCGATGCGGTTTAGGTTGTTCGGCATACGGACGGCAAGGTTAAGCTGAAGAATATTCGCAACCTGACCGGTATCGGAGCAATGGGTGGAGCTTTCTGGGGGCTACTTTTCGGTCTTCTGTTCTTCATGCCACTGTTCGGAGTTGCCGTCGGAGCAGTATCAGGCGCCATTGCAGGCCACTTTACGCACTTCGGCGTTAGCAAAGATTTCTTGAAGCAGATCGAAGACACAGTGAGACCGGGAACTTCGGCTCTCGCAATCATAGCCTCCAACGTTACCGTCGACAAGACAGTTCAAGCACTCAGCTCACTTCATCCGAAAGTCATTCGCAGCTCTCTATCCACCGAGCAAGAAGCAAAACTCAACGAAGCCTTCGGCCCACACATCAAGTAACCTGACCAGGACAATCTAAAGCCCCAGGAAACTCATTTTCTTGGGTGCAACTTTTCTTTTTATGCCTAAACCTGATTTGGCATCAGGTTGAATCTTCTCTGGTGGGGGATCTATTGAGGAAGTCACGCGGATGTAGCATGAACGAGACACCCGATGAGAGCGTTGTCGATGACGAGACCAAATCCCTGGTTCAAACGATCTGAGTTGTGCTAATGAAAAAATAGGTTATGGGAAGGAAACGGGTTGGTTTCAGGGTCATGTTACGGTAGCGATGAAGCTTAGGCTTACGCCTCTAGGTCCTTTGTTTGTTTGGGATGGTTGTTGTTGGGTTGTTGGTGTTACTGGGTTTGGATTGTAGCTGCTGCCTCCGTTGAGTGAGGCGATTATGGTGCCGTTGTACATGGTTGCGAGTCCTGTCAATGTCCATCTGTAAGTGTGGCCGTTAGAATCTGTTGCGTTTCCACCCATCAGTATTCGATCTAATTTACCGATTCCACCCATGCCGCTAGTTATAGTTAGGGTGGTTCCGTTTTCGATAATTGAACCAGTTTTAACCGTCCATAGTATGCCGCCGTTTGCAGTGTCATTTGTCACTTGAGCGGTTAGCGTTAGTGATGCGTTGAAAGATGATGGGCCTGTCTGATTCCAATTTCGCGTTCGGCTTTGATTATTTTGTGCCCAGCTGTGGCTTTGATTTCCTTTAGTCCAGTTACCTCGATGATTTTGTCCCCTAGTCCAGTTACCTTTCATGCCAACCATCATGCCCGGGTTGAAGAACGGCATTCCCCCTCCCAGACCGTACACTGAGGTGACGGTTACTGTCGATCCGATCGGGAATTGCGTTTGCGGATTAAAGGAATCCTTAGTACTCTGTGCCGATGCTAGTGGTGCAGTTGCTAGAAGCCCTGCTAAAGCTAAGAGCAGTAGAATTCCTGTCGTGGTACACTTCGTCATTTTTTGCATCAACTTCACCATCTAACTACAACTTGTAGTTGTTTATAATCAGGACTCATCTTCGGTGTACACCAGGAATCGACAACAATTCACAGACCGTCGTTATTTTGGGGGAGGGTGTCAATGGCGCACACACACTTACAACGACGAATGATGACGGCTCACATTCGTGCTCGCATCAGCTGAGAGGTCGACTACCTATCGCATTTTACCCTTTTTTCTCTGCCACCTTCTGAGTACCAGAATAATGGCTGGATCCTATACAAGCTACACGAGAGAGATGGGTGAAACAGGCTCATACTTGAATAGGGTTCCCAGTCTATCTGTAGAAACAAACATGCGACCTGCACCGACAACGGTCTCTGCTCTAGACGTAACCTCAACTGTAATGGTTTCGTCGCATAGACATAATGAAGTGATGATATGAGCGCAAACTAGCCCGAAGCCGGAACAATCCCATCATTGAACCAAGATTCGAGATGGCATGGGAAAGAATGGCGATGCGTTAGTGGGTGCGCACCATAGGTACCACACGCAAAATTGAACTATTTCGTGTTTCGATAGATGTCGATGTGGGTTTGGATTTTGTCCCTCTCGTTCTTGAAATATTCAATGAGCTTCTGTTTTTCAGTACGTAGATTCTCAATGCCATCGCGACATGCCTTTTGAATTTCACTTGTGGATTGGGGTTTCTTCATTATCTGGTCGCGCCATACGATTAGTTTGTCATACTCCTCTTCACATGCTCGCTGGAACATCGCCAAGTCTGCTTTTGCATTTCCAGTAAACTTTTGACGGAGTTCCATTCCCTTATCGAGAATCATTTGCTCAAAATCCCACAATGTACAATGCACCGAGGATAATTCTGAGGCTGTACTCTTAGGTTTTGTGCCTTAGCCAACTCATCCTTCAATGTTTGCCCGACATAACTTAATCGACATGTCGGATATCCCACATGAGATTCCAACTTCACGATATTAACAATGGTTGTTGGTAGCTGCATTCGTTCGAACCGGTCTTCCCCATCTTACAAATCGCTTAAGAATCACAGCATGTTAGACGTCCGGATAGGCTACCATGAAGTGTAGCGAAGTAAGGTCATTCCTATTACAGATAAACTATCGCGAAGGATCTGGTCCTATTACTCCTATTCCCTCGGCTGACATCGACTACCTATCAGCCAATGGCTACATTATGAGAACAACCAAGGATGACTATGACAAAGGAGTTGAAGATGTCGCCAGACTATCTCAGATGACTGCTCAAATGAACACTGAGAGGGCAGATGAGGAACAAGCAGTTGTGACCTTACAAAAAGACGAGCGAAAGGAGCACTCGTTCCTATTCCATTTCGAAGGGAAGGAAGCGAAGGACGAGTTAAGCCGAAGCATTCAGAATGAAAAGGCCGTTGTTTCCAATGAAGAGTCCGAACTAAGTGTGATCGAGGTCAATGTCAACGAGCTTATCCAGAAGAAGTCCACGATCGACCGGATGCTGCCATATGGCGACGGGTACGTGTCTCTAACTGGGCTTGGAAGTCTCACACTGAACGACCTGGACGTGAGGAACTATAGGGTTGCCGATCAAGAGTTCCCTGACTTCATAGCAGAAATCAAAGCGACCTATGCTGAGCTGCGATCTATTGCTGATAAGGCGTCCTCCCATGTTATTCTGCTCAAACCCGAGGTACCTAACCTAGATGAAGAGCACCCAGACATCAACAATGACAATCTAGGGCATCCTACTGTTAAAGCGCCGTCATTGTTGTGGAGCACAGCGATAGGGTTAGCTAAGCTCCAGGGTGATACTAAGCAAATAGGAGAGAGATACATACAGGCCTTCAATGATCTTCAGAATTTTGATTCCACAATTCCCAACAAACTAATGGCTGCTGAGATTATGACTGCGCTCAGCAATCAGGACCTTCAAAGCCTCGAGTCAGTATTGAAGACATTGGACCAGCAATTCAGAGGTCAGGGTGTTCCCAAGGAACTGTCAGCTGGTGTTGCTGCGACAATCATGGCAGGTAGGAGGTACGATGGAACTTACCCGACGGATATGTTCAATCAGTTCGAGAAACTTACATTATCACACGAAGCCCAAGCAATATTGGCAGTGATGCACACACCATCTGGCGATTTGGGTTTCAAATTCCAGCAGTTCAGGTCAATGTTCACTTCCTGTGGATACATGATATCGGAGGACACCGAGATAGCTTCCGCCTTCCTAGCGATTGGAGAACTGACTGTGGACGAAGTGGAGGAGAAGTTGAAGTATATAATTGAGCAGTTGAAGAACTACCTAGAATATCCATTGGTAGCCGCAGCAATACTTGCTTCAATACCTGTATTCGAGTCCCACGAAGTCCTCGATTTGATGGAGAAAGCAGTCACTCTGCTCTCTGGGTACGCTGCGGACCTGGAGCGATCCGAGTTAGTTACTCTAGCAGTCAGAATGATCCATGGAGTCCGAAATGAGATTGTAAAGCAGATCGACCCCGCGGCTAAGATCGCCGAAACTCCAGTACAATTCAATTATCCATTGCATCCGGGCTTCTTCCTATGGTACTACCCGATAATCGTAGCTTATTCATCCTACCATTCAACATTCAGTGGGATGGGAGGTTTCCATCCAGCTCATAGTCATGGGGTTGGAGGCTTCGCAGGGTGAGCTCTTGTTGGCAGCCAAGAGCGTTGAGAAAATCTGGAAAGACGTTGGTTCGGATGAATCACAAAGCACTCCTGACATCACTGAATCGGGGCGACCTGGAACGATTGACTAGGGCCTTTGGGGTCATACTACTATCATTCCTGCTTACAATCGCAATTCTAGCGAATGTGCATTCAGTCTCGATATATGCACCACAAAAGGGTGATTACTTCAACTATTCTGAAACGATCATTGTGAACAACGGCCAAGGGTCGTACACAGGATACACGGATCAAACCCAGATAGATGGAATGGAGCAGATGAACTCTGTCAGTGGGAGCAACGTATCTGCCTCCTATAGTTACACCTCCCAATTCAGCAACAACCAGGGGAACTCCACCTCGAGTTCATCCTCCGGTCACTACACATGGTCATCAAGCAGCTTCACCTACCTGAACGGGACGGACAACGAAGTAGGCTACTCAAAACCGACATACGTCTGGTTTGCCATTAACCCTTCACTTCCGGTGGGAGGCACGTTCTACGTTCTGAATACCCAATTCACGGTATTGTCGAAGAACTACAGCCTGCAACTTCCTACTGAAGGCAACAAATACGTTCAAACGATTCAAGGCAAAGGAACAGGTGAACATCAGCGGAACGACGAATACGGCGTCTTCACCGCATCATACACCTGGTACGAATACTTCGATCCATCCACCGGATATATCGTCGGGTACAACTACCTCGAGCAGGATAATGGCCAAGGGCAAGCTGGAAGCTTCACATACACCGACGATCTCTACGTAACTTCAACTAGCTATACCTTGGCACTGGCTACAGCTCCTGCCAGTGATAACGGTAGCACAACCAGCACTACGACGAATATCAATGCAAGTCTCGCGGGATTATCTCCATATCTTGTGGTAGCGATCCTGTTCATCATCGCATTAGCTGTCTATGCAGCAACTCGAAGGAGAGGCAAGGATAATTCTCTTCCCAAGCATTCCCCATACACGCCTCCTCCTACTCCATCTTCGACACCATGGCAATCTAGAATTGACCTAGGCTCAAAGCCTACTGAACAGGTTGTGATAAGAGATGTCGTCAAGGTGAATTGCAGATATTGTGGAACCTTGATCCCATCTACAGACGATACGTGCCCATACTGTGGGGGACCCAGACGATAGCATTCGAATACGGGCGAAAGAACCTATGACAATAGAGATCACTAAACCAGGACGCATCAAGCTTAGGGGGATGCCCATCACTCTCAATGCATACGATGGGGCAGGGACGATAACTAACAAGTACTTCAGAAATTTCCAAATGCCAGAATTCGAGAAGATATACCTCCCTGACAGCGTCAAACCCTTCACAGACACGGATCCCGTAGGAACCAAGGAACTTCTGATCGATGACAACAGGAGTGCCGTAAGCAGAGAACCCCACATGACCATCGACGGTGTTGATTTCTACTTCTCCGTGAAAGGCATAGGATCAACAACCAGCCCATTCAGCCGCCAACTCTTCAAGAAGGAAGAGATCTGCAGCCTTGTCAAGAGCAGCACCATACGGGACAGGATCATGAATGCCAAAGAGAAGGAGATGAAGATTCCGAGGTATCTTACCGGTGAGCTGTGGTCAAGAGGATGTCCCTACGGATCCCAGGGACTCGAATTCGCATCCATTGCAATGAAAGCAACCGAAATGTCAGACGATAGCACTACATCCATTCACGGGTTCAGGATTGCCCCTCTGGTGAAGATCGTAAAGTTGCCAAAGGCACTCCAAGACGAGGTCACCCAGGTGTACTGGTACAGGAGGTTCAGGCAAGAGATGGTCCAGGAAACAAGGCTGATCCCTTCCAACATCCGAATCTACTTCCACTCGGATTGGACTATTGGAGACGACACGGGAGAGCTGTTCGACTTCTTCAAGATAGACAATAACGACAAGGCAATGGATTTCTTGAAGAACTTCGTCAAGAGTGGAATCGCAATCCTTACCCTGTTGGTTAGGTCGATGAGCGACAATGGCAACGGCACGTACAGCGGGTTGGATTTCTGCGACGTTTGGCTCGACAAGGATGCAGTGCTGGCTCCCGACGGGACTATCTTTTGGGCGGATTTGGAAGGACTCCAAGCAATAACGATCGGCGGATACAACAGGGCCGACCTCGAATTCAACGTCGAAGAGAACATGGAGCATCAGATATACAGATCCCTGTATGAATTCATGTACGCCTATGAGCAGATAGAAAGGGAACGAATCAGGAGGTTCGGCCACGTTACTGACCGCAAGACCCAGTTCGAATACGTCCTTATGGATGCCTTGAAGGACGACGCGGTTGTCGATCTTCATCGCAGCACTGACAGCCTTGAACTTGTCATAGGCAACATACTCGGAGAAGAGAAACTAACTAAGAACTTCACGATCTTGGATTGGTAGTGCCGAGATCCTCATGACCAATATCATCCAGGTATCAAAGATAGAGTCCTTGGACGAGCAGCTCAGTGACTTGCCAAAAGGGCTATCGTTCTTTGACCCGATCCTCCGTCACGAGGTCAAGGAGACTCTTGAAGCAGAAGGTGAAGCTTTCATCTCCCAGAACTCCAAGGGAGACAAGAATGGCCTGTTCATTTACGATAACTACGAGGCGACAGGAACCATCTTCACGAGATCCAGGGAAGCATTCGACCAGTTCTACACGCTGAAGCCTTCCAGTTACATCTTCTCAGAGCTCGAGGTAGCAGAGCATCCCAAAGAAGCCTGGAACATCTGGCAGCTGGACGTCGAGAAGGCTGCCTTAGGCCACAGATTCAAGCATCATGTTAGCATGGACAATGATGCAAGAGAAATAGAACGCTTCATGGCTTCTACACAACCCGAAACAAACAAGCGCTGGGTCAGAGTCGCCCTCAAGAACGGAGACAAATGCTTCGTAGTCAGAATAGCAAACAGAATCGTGGGTATCGCATGGATGACCATCGTCGGCGAAGTAGCAAGATCGCACGCCATATACGTCGAGCCTCAATTCAGAAGAATGGAAATAATGAAAGACAATTTCTATGCCAGGCTCATCTATCTGAAATCAAGGCACGTCCGTACCCTGATCAACGAAATTGCCGAATCCAATGTACCATCTGCTAGCCATGTTGCAAAGATAGGAGAGACAATTGTAGGCAAGATCTTCCTCTATAACAGCCCTGATTCTGATGCGCCATCGTAACGACTGAAGGCCGACAACTGCCGGAACCGCACTCAACCGTCAAGGCATGTTAACTTCACTTTGTGTAATCGAAATCGCAATTTTGTGTGTGTGCGTTGTTGGTAGCCCGGGGGGAATATCGACTGTGACGTTCGAATCTCGCACTTGTGCATTCAAAGCGAGACAACTTCAGTCACGTTTCAGTTACTTTGTATCTGCTTTCTTTTCTCTTTCGAGAACGTGTTGACCCATACCACTGATTTCGTAGCCACCTCTAGCGGCGGTCGCGACCAGGCCCAGCTCGCTAAGTGTCAGGAAGGTAAGGAGATTGAAAGCTCGCACCACTATAGGCGTCGGCTGCGCACCACTATAGGCACACACACATTAGCGGACTCAGACCCAAATACGAAGTCGAAGGACGCCTCACCACAATGAGTCATGTGTCATTGTATTCCAGTCGGAGGTTCTCTAAGGCAATGTACATTAGTGAATCTACTACGTGTTTTGAGTACGAACCTACTCGAATGGTCTTCTTGAATTGTGGCCCGTCTAGAACCACCGTATGGTATTCTCCATTTTCTCCACATATATCAAGCCCGGTCCGCCTACTGATTTCAATTAGCTGCTCTACTGAACTCGGAGAGAGCTCCGATCCAAGCCATTCTTCTGTGAACCATGGTTTCTTAACGCAAGAGAAAACTACCTTGAATTTGAGTGAGAGCAGTATATTCAGAAGTTCGGCTCTGTCGCGATGCCATAAGGGCTTGATGAGATCAATGCCACAACGCGCACACCGATCCGTCATCCAATCCGGATCGTGACCTGCGACTTCTGCAATGTCCCCGGTTACTAGCGTACTAACTCCGTGTTTTTCCTTGAGGGAGGAGATTGCATGTTCATAGCCTACATCGAATGGCTCCCCAACTTCGAATACATAATGAGGAAGACCCAAAGCCTGCGCCTGGAGCGCCATGAAGCCGAGAGGGTGAGCAAGAAACATTTCCTGACTCGGAGCGAAGGTGACTAGACACTCAATCGTGCTGCCCAACATTTTTGCTTCATACAGGGCTAGGGAGGAATCCTTGCCCCCCGTCCACGACACCATCACTCTGGGCATGTTGCCAGAAATAAATCACTTCACAATTTTAGCCTAGTGAAGGGTTCTCGGGTATCCTGGCAGCTACACGCTGGGTTATCTGAGGCATTTTAGAGGTCTCCTACAGTAAAAATGGGTGAGATTCGAACTGTGAGAATGGTAGCCCGGGGGTGAAACTAACGAGTACCGTGGATTGCTCAGTCTTTCTTCACCGTCTTCAAAGGTAACCTAGATCACGCTAACTTCGTGGATGATGCAAACCTATCACTTGTCCCGGCGTCTTTGTCCAGCGCGTATTCGACTGCTTCTTCCAGGCTCTTCATCGCTTTTCCTTTGGCCCATGCGGCTTCAAATTCTTCCTTATTTAGTTGCGACTGTAACAATGAGAGGGTATCTTCGTATTCGCGCCGTTCAACCGGTGCCAGTACGCTCATGTCTTGACCCTCCGCGGCCGAGAATAACTGTACTGCTCGTTCAAGGGAGCTACGGGAGCGTTTCGCTGCCTCCGTCCCGAAGCCGAATAAGCATTTAACAACTCCGAACTTTTCCCCCAATGTCCGAAACAGTGTGATACTCCTCCTGAAATGTTCGTACGCTTTACAGTAGTTGCGCTGATGCAGCATTACGTGACCGAGGCCGTGGTACGCCCACGCGATATCGATTTTTGCATCTAATTCATCAGCCAGCGACTTGCTCTTTTTGTACAGTATCGCCGCTTTCTCATAGTTACCGCGGAATCGCTCCAGATCACCAAGGGCCACCGATACTTCACACGTCAACCACCTGTCTGCCAACTCATCCGCGATTTTCAGGCTTTCACGCAGTGAGCGCTCCGCATCATAGCTGTTAGTCGTGATGTCAGGGCCGAGATCTGTGAACGATTCGCCGAGGTCTTTTAGTGACCAAGCTAGACCAGTCTTGAACCCCAACTTTCCATAAATCTCCACGCTCTTCTGAAGTAGAGATGTGACACAATCATATTCGCCCTTGGCTTGAAGCCCCCAAGCTTCGATCCTCTGAGAAAGTGCAATACCCGGCTCATCCTGAGGCAGTTCTTGGAACAGATTCAGGCTTTCGTCGAGCCGGTCGCGAGAAACCCTTGCAGAGAGTCTGAGACCAAGTTTGTCTTTAGGGGTTCCCCTCTCCCTTTTTTCTTGGGTGAAAAACACTGGAAACAAAATCAACGCCGGAAGAATCTTGGTTCATCAAGCGAGAGTTTCATCCGTTCAAGCATCGTAGCGGTGTAATTGGCATCGAAGTTGCCAAGTTACATAAGCGATTCATGCAATCGTGGTGTTGGAAAAGCGACTCGGCATAAGGTAGCCCGAATAAGAAACGAAGTGCCCCAACATTTCTTCTTTAGCGAATCAGCCAAGGCCACTCATTCGTATGTTATTAGACTCTTCTCTTCAAGCGTCTCTCGAAGCTTGGTAACTGCTCGGTGAACCTCACCCTCCTTCTTCCCTCCAGTGCAAACTAGTTTTCCACTGCTGAAAACCAGAAACACAACCTTCGGATCATCCATCCGGTAAATCAGACCCGGAAACTGTTCAGGCTCATACATCGTGCGCTTCAGCGAGTAGGTCAACTTTTCCAAATCAATATACCCGCCTAAACCTACCGACGCTACTATATTCTGAACCTGAATCTCAGGCTTACTCAGAATAACGATCCCGTTACGTTTGAGCTCGTCAACAACTCTCATGATACCCTTGCGAGCTTGCCGTTCCGACTTGGCCCCAGTACAGACCATTTTACCTGAGCTGAAGATCAAGGTGGTGGTCTTCGGTTTCTTCAACCGATACACTAAGCCAGGAAATTGTTCGGGCCTATATTCTACGCCAGGGAAGATGCGTACGATAGTGTTCAGGTCAATATTCTGATGGACAGTACCTGTCGCGACCACGTTCTCGATGTTGATGAATTTCCTTCCGGCCCGAGA
>JBEKGM010000071.1:0-12200 GCA_050012795.1 Bathyarchaeia archaeon
ATACGAACTTAAACAAAGTTTCATCCAAACTTTACCGACTTAAGGAAGTGGAACGGCCTTATGGGGTTTCTGGAAAATCGTGATAAAACACTAGACCTTCTGACGGCATGATACTGGAGTTCGTGTTATATGCCGCTCTCTTTCTAATAGCTTACGTTCCAACCCCTTCAATTAAATCCAGAGACAGCAATTGATTATACCGCGGCTCGAGTGATGTCAAGCGGTTTTTATGAGCAAGAAAGAGAAGGTTGTTCTGCCAGCTCCTAGACGTATCCGTTGGAAAAATGTTTTACCCCCTTGGTATCGGAGTCACCCATTCCCTCCCGACAAGAAGGAACCATGCTTCATAGACCACACCAAGCTCCTCGACTGGTCAACCGGTAAGTGGGACAAGAAGAACTATCAAGGAATCTACATCTATGTTTGCACTGACACGATGATCTGCAGCACTTTTGATCACGCACCAGATTTGAAAGTGACAAGAGACTTCCTGAAAGGTTCTGACGCACATCCTGGAGATCAGATATTTTACATAGTAGACAACTCGCTCTGCCAATACGATGCGGCTACTGGTGAATTGGGGGAAGCATATGCCGGCGACGTAATGTATTCACCAAAAGGGGTATGGCACACTTTCGTGAATATGACCAACAAACCCACGAAAGCCTTCGCGCTCAATTGCCCTACCATGTGTTATGAGGATGAAGGCCCTACAGAGGGTTATCTTGGAGAACCAAAAACCTTTGATCCATCTGAGAAAGTCACGACGAGCATGAGACGATTTCCACAAGTGTCAGATCGGATCGTCACTGGGCGGATAATCAAAGAAAGAGAAGCCATCCTGACGTTGCTGGGAAAGGAGATTCTCATCCCAGCAAGGGTGTATATCAACTCAGACTACATGTTCGCTGCAAAATGCTATCTCCAGCCAAGACAAGAATCTGAAAAGCTCACATTCAACGGAGATCAACTCCTGATCACATTGACCGGTTCAGTTGACGTCGAGTGCACCAATGGTTCAGTAGAGAAGAAGTGGTCCGTTGGAAAATACGATGCGGTATTCACGCCAGCCCACAATGCAATTAGGTATGCAAACAAGTCTGATGAAAACGCTACCTTCCTGATAATCAATTCTCCGCCACCACCATAGTCCAATTACAACACATATTGCAGGGTCTTAGCCTTCTGACGATAGCCTAGTAAGGTTTCGATAAAGCTTGAGACTAAAAGGAAAGATAGCTATTGTAACTGGCGGAGGGTCCGGTATCGGAAAGTCGATTTCCATGGCACTTGCGAAGGAGGGTGCGAAGGTAGTCGTAGCTGATGTGGATGAAAAAAGCGCAAAGAATACTGCGACTGAGATCCGAGACTTACAAGGTGAAGCTCTTGCGGTAAGAGCAGATGTTACGTCCGAAGAAGATGTGAAGATGATGCTCAAGGAAAGTATCGATAAATATAGCGGAATTGATGTAATTGTCAACAACGCGGGAATAGCGCATATGGGGCGCTTCCTAGATTTCACCGAGGCTGACTTTAATCGAACAATGAATGTAAACGTCAAAGGGATGTTCTTATGCTCTAAGTACGCCGCGGCAGAAATGCTGAAGCATGGTGGAGGCAAAATTGTGAACATTGCGTCGGTGGCTGGAAAATCAGGATTTCCATATGAAACTCTTTACTGTGCTTCCAAATGGGCGGTCATAGGCTTGACAAAAAGCATGGCGGCTGAGTTAGCCCAATTCAAGATCAATGTGAACGCAGTCTGCCC
Source organism: Bathyarchaeia archaeon (assembly GCA_050012795.1). Lineage (GTDB taxonomy): Archaea > Thermoproteota > Bathyarchaeia > 40CM-2-53-6 > 40CM-2-53-6 > FEN-987. Next base: position 1,769 of record JBEKGM010000071.1, read on the forward strand.
AGGAATTATCGAAACAGATCTTCTGTCAAGGTTGCTCAGAAAGGAGGCCGAGTTGAAGCACACTACACCTGACAAACTTCAGCAGGAGTTCAAGAAACTTATCCCACTTGGTCGCCTTGGCAGACCTGATGACATAGCGAAGATGGTGATTTTCTTGTGTTCCGAAGATGCGGATTTCATAACTGGTCAAGCGTACAATGTTGATGGTGGAGAACGTCTTTAGATCAAGAAGTCTAGGTTGATATAGCGATCGCAGCATTGGCGATAGCCCGCGGAACAGCGCTTGAATGTTTGGTGGTAAGTCGAGGAAGAGCTGGTGATCGTGAAGCTTGTGTAGACATGCCTCATGTTTTCGAAACGTGGCCTCTTTGGATTCGATCGTGTCTACTACCCTTGTATAAGTGTCTTCCCGAAGAAGACGCTGTGCCCTGCGATTCCCTCACCGAGGGAATGATCTTCATTCTGAAAAGCTTCATCATTTCGTCCGGGTCTGTACTCAGATCTGCCCACATGACTTCGTCAGCGCCTATTTCAGAGTATTTGAGAAGTATTTCTATGAGCTCCTCATAATTTTCGCAAATATAGAAATTGCCCAAGATTTCTTCATCTGAGATCCTGCATCATAATGTGTAGCATGAGTTCTCGTGTTCACCGTTATCTCTTCATTTGGATACGAAATTGAGAATGTGGAATAAGTGTCCGCTGTTGCATCTTGGGGTTTCTCGCGTAGGACACTTGCCGTTCCACATTGGTAGTATGCAAGTCTGCAGCCATCAAGCATCAATTCTGTTTTACCTCCGAATTCAACTGTGACACCTTCGTTTACCCTGTCCACAGTGATCTTCCACGTTGGTTCGAACCGCGTCAGTGCGGGTGGTTTGAGTCCAAGTTCTCCTGGTTCAAAGCTTGGACGAGAAGCGTCTGCAGCTCTGCTGACCACTGGAAGCACGATATGAGAAGGATACTGTGAAGAATGATATACGGCGATCTTTCCCGACCATGGTGTTGGCCAGACCTTTGGGAAATCAGAGCAGGATATGTCAACGCGAATTCTGTGATGTTTGGCGAATTTGTATGATGTTACATAGATAGGTATCAGCAGTTCACATATTTCGCCTGCAGCGACGTTGGCAAGTGTCGCACTTCCATTCCTATGCGAGATACGTAAGCATCCACTTGTTACGAGAGTGGACGAGCCGTCTGGGGAGACATCGCAAATCTTAGCCACTACGTTCATGTCGGCTGCCGCGCAGGAAACAAACAGAACAGCCATGATGTTAATTCGATGCAGGTTAACAAGCAAACGGGAATTGGTTTCCTCTAAGAAACTTGAGTTGATATCAAGTTCGAGCATACGCTACTGCGTCGACTTCCAGCAGAGCCCCGAAAGGCATTTTCGCTTGGACTGTTGTTCTCACCGGTGGCGGATCAGCCTGAAAGTACAGCCCGTACACATCGTTGAACGCGGCGTAGTCGCTAAGGTCTGATAGAAAAACGGTAACTTTGACAACATCCATCAAGCTCATCCCAGAGGCCTCCAAGACTGCCTTCATACTATCGAACACTCTGGCAGTTTGAATCCTAATGTCGCCCTCGATCATCTTTCCCGTGCTTGGATCAAGTGGAATGAAACCCTGAATATACAGAACGTCTCCCACCCTCACTCCTTGAGAGTATCTGGCGACCGGGTTTGGAGCTTTGTCCGTTCTGATTTGCTGCTTCAAAACCAATCACTCTCTAGATATTTCCGTAACTTGTCTGTCATCCTGAGATCTTCCACCACAAATCGTGATCTAGGCATTCATTGATTCTGTCTGGTCCTCGACTTCTTCCCACCATTCCTTGTTCAGACTGAGCCCAAGCTTAGGCTTGAAGTCGCCAAACGTCTGCAACAACTTGTCAAGCCTTGATCGAATCAGGGTAGCTTGGTCTGTTTCTATGCCAAGGCTATTCATGGCATCGGGGTTGTCGCGGAGATTTCTTAGGTTAAGGGTGACGGTCTTTGCAAGTCTCCAGTCCTTCCGGAGCTTCTCCGAAAAAGCCTTCAAGCTCAACGTGCTCTGTCCTTCTCCAACTTCATGGTCCAATAGCATAGCACAGATATCACGCATGTCCTTCATCTCCATCCCGAGAATCACGTTCTTCTTGTCAAGTTCGCCTAGTAGCCGATATCGCTCGCTGCCTGCGACTTGGTCTCTGGGGACTTTCTTTATGAACTGAGTCTTCGTGAGAACTAAATTTTCAAAACCAATTGTGTATGCTTGCTCGACTGCATTCTTTACTTCATGTGCTACAAGGATTTCGTGGCAGAATGTTAGTTTGTCGCAGAAGATGTCCATGACTCCCAGTGTCGGGGTTCCTTCTTTGTCTATTTCTTTGATAACCCTAACTCTGAATCTCGTCCCACCGCGCAGCGCATTGAATCTCTTGTCATACTTTGTCGTAGTCACGTAATATTTGCTTCCGAGTTTCTCACTGAGAGCGCATAGGAGCCTTACGAGTGCCTTTCCGTGTTCGCGAGTGGTAACGATGTCGATGTCGCCTACGAACCTATGAAGCGGACCCTTTGAATTTGTACTTGGACAGGCAAACTTGAAACCGCAACCGCCGAAAAGCGCAGCATCGATTGAAGAAACAGTTTCATCAGGCAAGAACTCCTTCGCGTGTCTGCATGCCCATAGTATCACAACAGCTTTCTCAACCTGGAAGTTGTCGACACTCACGTAATCAGGTATACCTAACTCGGCTTTGTACGCCGGTAGATTGGTGGCTGATGTGAGAGGAATGTCGACCTGGAGCTTCTCAGATTGCGCCTGATCCTCATAGACGGTGAACTTCAATACTTGAACATCTCTGAATCGTGGTTCTCCCCAAACACTCGAGATGCGCTAAGAGGACCGCCTTCGCATATTCGCGGTGAATTTGCGGTCGAGCAAAGCTGCTTTGTCGTGAGGGTCCCTTATACATTTGACTTTGTATACTGTCTTCCCCCAACCCCCATTCTCCACACCAATGTCCTGACATTGAACGTACTGCACACCAAGCAAGGCGTCCGGGTCCAGTCCCTCAAGCACCCTCTCGCACACGATGTAGAGAACAGACACGAAGTTTGCGATGGCCTGAAGGCAAGGATTTGCTGTCGATTCATCGGGAAGGTATAGACCAGTAGCGCTGAAGACGAATTTGTCGCCTTTTCTAATTTTTAGTGAGCAATTTGAAGAACCAACGGCTTCGAAGATGATTTTGTAGTTTGCGCAGTTGCCCAAACGGTTGAGTATCTTCCTATTCTTGCTAGAAGACAGCATGTGCTTTCTTATCTGCGCCTTCGAATATCCAAACGTCGCTCTAGCGACGGTTCGAGTACCCGCTACAGTGTTGTTGGTCAATCTATTCCGGCGGTATCTCCTTGAAGATAAGTGATAGGTCAATTCCCTGGCGACTTCTGTAAGCTTTTATTGCTAGGTAAAAGACGAACAATATTACTGCCCAAACCACGCATCCGTAGGCGACCTCTGGAAATCCTCCGTAGACCAACACGGAGAAGGGCTGCAGGAACCATATATCAAGGCTGTAGACGATTACGGCCATGGTTGCTATTCCGGTCCAAGTTGCAACAGGAATTCCAGCTAACTTTCGCTTGAAGGGAAAGACCTGCTCGTATAGTTCCTTATGCAAATATGGAAACAGTGCCAGGGCTAAAGAGGCTATGAAGGCACTGATTTGGATTAGTACATTCGATGAAGCCCCGACATAATAGACATAAGTCGCAGCCGATGACACTTGGCTAAGCCCTTCGACTACTGCTAAAAACACAACTGACAACGCTGTGGCCAAAGCCACAGATTTCACGGGCGAATGAAACTTCTCGCTTATTGCTGAGATACTTTCCGGTAGTACTCTGTCAAAAGACATGGCGAAGAGATACCTTGAGAATATCATTATACACCACCCAGTCATAATCAGTAATGCGCAGATAGGACCAAGAGATATGATTACAGCAAGCAATGTGTTGTTGGAAGCGAGTCCATAATAGAAAATCCCAGGGAAAGGTAAGAGAACCGGCACCGATACGGCCGCAGGATTTGTGAAGGCGAAGTATCCCATGGCCGCCGCAAAGTCGTACCCAACCATATTAATGACCAAAATATAGTTTACGAAGAAAACTGCAGTGAATACAAATATAGATCCGAGCATGCCATAGAGTTGCGATGTCTTGATTTTCTTGATCTCGCCTGAGAACGATGCCGACTGTGATGCCCACCAGGTGCCACTGAGTATATAAGGAACGAGAAATATTGCCTGCCGTGCTGTTTCCGGTGGCGAGGTCCATCCTGACTGCGTTGCCTTTGCGAGGATGTCGGCGTAGCTCGTGCCGTACTTCGCCGCAATCGAATTAAATGCGCTGACAAATTGACCGTGTGTCGTGGTCAATGCCACGGCCATCATGACGAATGATGCGAATATGCTAACGCCGACCAAGACATTCTGGATTTGGAAGTACCTTTTGATGCCTGTAAGGCTGAGTATCAGCGCAAGTACAACCGTGGTCAAGGCAGCTATGATGAATACCGGAATTGGGGTAGTCAAGTAATTAGCGATGTTTCCTAGGTTAGCATCGCCTGTGGTCAAAGACAAATACGCCAACAGTGGTGTCAATCCCGCTGTAACCCATCCTGAAGCTGCGTATCCGATGTTTGCCAGAGGTGCTGCCCAGCCAAGAAATCCAGCGGTTATTACACCAACGGAAGGATGCAGCAGTCTTGAGGAGTAGATGTAGTCGGCGCCTGTTCTTGGCATGGAAGCTGACAGTAAGTAATAGGTGAGGAGAATTGGAATGCTACACGCAATCGATACTGCCCACAGGGTCCAGAAGTCTCCACCTATGTAGATGAAACCCCAAACTGCGAACATGATGCTGGAGCCCGCAAAGCCCATGCCCGCTTCGTTATACATGAATACGTCGAACCAACTGGCTTCTCTGACGAGGCCTGTCGCTTCACGAGCGAACGTCTTGGAGGCCAAAATAAGCACTTTCAGGTTCGAGGTAGGATCTAACCGTATTTAATGGATAGCAATATACACTATATGCAGTCATAGTTTAGATGACTCATTGCTACAGATCATTATTACAGTTTCATCCAATCCGCTCGCACCGTTCATGAGGCACGGGCCAGAATTTCAGCTGCCTTCGGACTTGGCGCGGAGCTGCAACAGGTTTTTCGGGTTCTCGACCAGGATCGTATCTATCTGTCGATCACTTACCCCCGCGTATTTGAGCATAGGCACTATCGTCTTCAATATGTGAGCGTACCCATATCCACCATACTTCACAAGATGATGTTTTAGGCAGATATCGTGTGAGATCATCACCCGTTTTTCATACCCTGAACTCAACAAATCTATCACGGCCTTTGTCTTTTCCTCATCTTCTGGAGGACCATACCCCGGCCACATCTCATCGTAGAAAGTGGAGGCGAAGAATTGATCGATGCTTAGTGTGATGTCATACCTATCCACTAATCGTTTCAAGTGATCCATGTCGTAGAGGAAGTAGTCGGTGTGGCTCATGTAGACCTTTTTGAGGTCGGCCTCACCCTCTTCAAGGATATCTAAATAGTCAGCAATTTGCCGTATCCTTTTCCTCTGCTCATCGTTTTCAGTCGCAGGATGAATCGTGACAGCGGCCCCCGTTACGGACTGAACTTTCGAAACAGCCGCCAGGATTTTTTTATCGTCTTCTGAAAGGCGATTGCTGAAACCAATTTCGCCTATCACCCCTGGCTTTATTCCAGTATTTGCAATTCCTTTCATAAATTCGTCAATTAGGACAGTGGCAAGCTCTTCCGCACTCTTCGTGTGAATGTAGTCTGGTCTAGCGCTCTCGATGTACCATCCGGTTCCAAGTACCACGTTCACACCTGTAGATTGTGAGATCTCTCTTATGGCCAACGGGTCTCTGCCAAGACTCTCTGGCGTCAAGTCGACGAGTGTCCTTCCTCCATTCGCCTTGAACATTAGTAGTTCATTTCTTGCGTCGCCGACATCGCTCAGTTTCATATTGTCGAGGCAAGAGTTGCTGTTTCTGCGCAGGTCCCCAAGCATTTCCATGACGACCGGCGAATGAATCATATACGACTTTGAAGGTTCCTTTGGGCTAACGAACCAGCAACTCACATCAATGAGCAGATGCTCGTGCGGCAGAGTGATACCCATGTTTTCTGGCTGCATTGGGCCACAAACGGTTTGAACTATTCCCAACCGAACATCACCAAATCAAGCAAGAAATCGAGGGGCGGAATTCATGGTCATCTAAAGGTTCGCTCCACCATCAACATTGTACGCTTGACCAGTTATGAAATCCGCATCTTCGGAACACAAGAAAATCACCATCTTCGCCACGTCGTCAGGATTCGCAAATCGCCTCAGAGGTATAAGATTTTTGAATTCCTGCCGGAGAGACTATCCAGTCTTCCAACTAACATATCTGGAGATAATCCTTAGGTTCTGAAGAAGAACGGGCGATCCTTACAGTAATTATACAACATATTTAGCGTTCTTATACTCTGGATTACGATAGATCTCAATCATCATGTAGTAAATGGTTGGGAGGAAGAGCCGATTTCGAAATATCAGATGATTAACGATAGGCTGCCTAGAATGCTGGTTGCTCATGCCGATCACTGTGTTAGCTGCGGAAGATGTACGCTAGCGTGTTCATTCCAGAAGTCTAACACTTTCAACCCTGCAAAATCTAGAATTAAGATCATCAGAGCTGAACCGAATGTAGATGTTCCTGTCATCTGTATTCACTGCGGGTTATGTATTCCGGCATGTCCAACTGAGGCTATAACCAGAAACAGACGAACAGGCGCCGTAGTGGTCAATGAAGAGAGATGCAACGGTTGCGGCCAATGCATACCGGCATGTCCGTACGGAGTAATTACTATCGACCCAGACACAATAAAGGTTATCAAGTGTGATCTGTGCGACGGTAGCCCTGCATGTGTTCAAGCATGCAATTTCAAGGCCCTCTCCTTTGAGAAACGCAACAACGCAGTCTACTTCAGACAGTTGGAAACAGCGTTTCGGATAACAAGGAGACTGTAGAGGAGGACAAGTAACGGTGTATGGTTTTGTTGGAAAACAAGCATGGATCAATCTCTCCGAGAAAAGTGTAAAGATCGAAAATGTAAACGAAGAAGACGCTCGCTTATTTGGCGGATGCGTTGGTTACTCAGCAAAAATCCTTTGGGACCATCTCGAACCGCGAACAGACGCACTCGGGGCTAATAATATTCTGATCTTCGCGACGGGCCCCTTAACCGGAACATTGGCTCCAAGCGCAGGCTCATGGGAAGCGTGTTTCAAGTCTCCCCTTACCAATGTATGGGGCGAGGCTCGGTCCGGCGGCTCCTGGGGTCCAAGACTGAAACAGGCAGGATTTGATTTTCTGATCGTAACAGGAAGGTCAGATAAGCCAGTGTACCTGTGGATGAACGATGGCCAAATAGAGATACGTTCGGCAGAGAAGCTCGTTGGAAAGAACGTGATAGAGACAGATCAGATTGTCAAAGAAGAGATCGGAGATCATCAAGCTAGTGTTGCTGCAATAGGCCAAGCGGGCGAGAATAAGGTAAGATTCGCAGCGATAATGAATGATATCGATAGAGCAGCAGGCAGGTGCGGAGGAGGGGCAGTTATGGGCTCCAAGAACCTTAAAGCGGTCGCTGCAAACGGAACGAGAGGCATATCCCTTGCTGATCCAGAAGGATTCAGAGAGGCAGTGACAGCGGCAAATGAAACAATGATAAAGAACGCCGGCTGGGAGGCAACTGGCCTAGGCACAATAGCACTTCTCCCAATAGTGAGCATGGTAGGGGATCTCCCTACGAAATATGCAGAAACAACTTCTTGGGAGAGAGCCAACGGGTTTTACGACACATATCTGGCACGCAATTTTGTTAAGAAACGTGCCTGCTGGGCGTGCAATATCGGCTGCGCTAGGTATTCGAGTACTCGCGATCCCAAATCCGATACACCACTTCATGGTGGTCCAGAATATGAATCGGTCGGTGCTTTCGGTGCATTCTTGCTGCAAGACGACGTTGATATCGCCCTTAGGGCAAACTACCTTTGTGATGTCTATGGGATGGATACTATTAGTTGCGGTCATGCGATCGGCTACGCTATGAAACTCTATGACAAAGGAATCATCGATCGGAAAACTACCGGTATGGATCTAACCTGGGGAAATGCTGATTCAATCCTCACACTAATTGAAATGATTGCTAAGCGAGAAGGTTTCGGTGACATCTTGGCCGAAGGCATTAGGTCGGTATCAATGAAATTCGGAGATGAAGCTCAGAAACTGGCACTCCACGTCAAAGGACTTGAGATGCCTATGCATGACCCAAGATGTGGGAAGAGCTTAGCCATCCAATATGGAACAGGGAATAGAGGGATGTGCCATATGCATCCCATTGAATCTCACAACGCTGAAGGGGCAGGCATGGATTGGGGACTAAGTCCCCGTGAACGCTATGGACTTCCAAAAGTTAAGGATCCCTTCTCCGAAGATCGCGACAAATCTGTGATCGCTAAGATAGGTCAGGACTACGGAATACTCTACGACACGTTAGGAGTGTGCAAGTTTCCTGTATACTGTGGATTTACATTAGAGCAACTCGCAAAGTTGTATTCGACGGCAACTGGATGGAAGCTATCCGATTTTGATATGCTTAACCTTGGCGAAAGAGTCTTCAATCTACAACGGTGCTTCAATGTCCGAGAAGGAATATCTAGGAAAGATGACATGATCCCATTTGGGTTAACCCAACCGGCGACTACGGGCCCGGCTAAGGGCGTGGCCGTCGTCAACTACGAATCAATGTTGAACGACTATTATGAGCTCAGAGGTTGGGACATTAACGGAATACCGACGAAGAACAAACTAGTCGAACTTGACTTGAAGATGTGTGTACAACCGTCGCTTTAGCCGGCCAAAGCTTTCGGGTGAAATGAAAGCGTCCATCATGAAGATCTTCACGATGAACGTTTGTTAATTGAAGGCTTTGACTATCTTGCTATCGAGTCATGTCATATAGTGTGGAGTTCTCTGCTCGCAGACGTTAACACACGATGGCCACTATTTGTTACGAGAACGTTTTCTTCGACGCAGAACATGCCGACGTCAGTCATTAGGCCGGGCTCAACTGTTATGACATATCCCGGTTCCAGCACCGTCTTATCATCTGAAGACACCGAGGGCTGCTCTGTGATCATCATCCCAAGACCGTGGCCAATTCTGCCCACTCGCCATGGTTCCATTCCAGCTTTTTTCAGTTGTTCGTTGCAGACAGCCATTATCTCGCTGACACCAACGTTCGGGTTGACAGCGTCAACGCACTGGTTCGTTATCTCGCACACTAGCTCATGTAATTGCAACTGTTTTGGCGACGCCGGACCGACGGTCCCCTCGCGTGAGAAATCGGCCCAGTATCCGTCATAAACTGAGCCACCATCAATCCAGACGGTATCACCCTTTGATAGTTTCCTATCTGTGGCCGTCCCGCATACTCGATCGCTTTCGCCAGGACCAGAATTTACGATAACGAATCCTGGCCTGTCTGCTCCTTCTTCAATCATATAACGTGAGAAGATTTGCGCAACTTCTTTTTCAGTCATTCCTTCGCGGAAATCTTGAAAACAACGATCATACGCCTTGCTGGTGGCATTGCTTGCAATCTCCATTTTCTTGACTTCTAAATCCGATTTCTTCATCCTTACTTTCCATATGATCTCAGAGGCATCTACGAATTTTATCTTTGGAAATCGAGTTCTTAATCGGTCGAACTCCTGGATAGGCATCTCGATTCTCTGCTCGAGCCCAAGTTCAGCTCCAATTTTGGATTCGGTCAGTCCTAGTTCTGCAAGCAAGTCAGTGACATATGATATTGTAAACGGCACTTTTAACCAGGAGCGGATATTCGGTACCCATGATCGTTTAGCGGCATCTCCCTTCATGAACTCGTTCACCATCAGAGTGGGTTGGCCGTCGGCGGGTAGCAGGAAGAGGAGGGGACGGGTTTTGCTATAGAAGGATCCTAATCCATTTGGACGGTAACCTGTGAAGTACGAAAAGTTGAGCTCCTCAGTCACCATGAGCGCGTCAAGCTCTTGATCCTTCATTAGCTGCCGTGCTCTATTCCATCTAAGTTCGAACTCTTCCTTTGGAAAATCAGCATACTTCGGACTATTCATAATCTTCTCTCCTGCACCAATATTCTCTTCAGGAAACTATTGCCTTACTACTTCAGGTTCAGTAACCAAATCCTTAATGACTTTGCGATTTCTAAGCGGCTCCACTGTCATGTCAGCTTTAAGAGGAGTGGTACACATCATATCGTTCTTTCCGTTTATAGTGACCGTACAT
>JBEKGM010000072.1:0-11981 GCA_050012795.1 Bathyarchaeia archaeon
GTCCAGAGTTAGCTAAACTAAAGAAGCTTATCACCAGTTATCCAGCTCCCATTCGCTCGCGTTCAAGTTCTCTTATGATATCGGTTTTTGAGACTACGCCGATTATTCGGCTGGGCTTGCTTCTATCAACGATCATGACTCGCCCAATGCCCGCTTCTTGCATTAGGTCCATGATCTTCTGTAAGTCCTCATCAGGGTAGGCGGTTTTGAAGTTTCTGTTACATACGTCTATTACCCGTGTCTCGAACCATTTCTCTCGCGAAATATCTTTGATTTCTGCGCCGGACATTATTCCAACTAGGCCGTTCTTGTCGACGACCGGGAATCTCTTGTGTTGATAAACGAATAGATACTCCTCGACAAAATCGAGCACGGAAACGTCAGCGGGTACAGCTATGACTCTTCGCGTCATCACGTCACTTGTTTTCAGGTGGGCTATTTGTGAAATATCAATCTCGTTTCTAAGCTTCTGATGATCAGACACCGACGCTTCCCCAGTAATTGAGTAGCTTATCGCAGCAGCGATCAAACTTGGGATCAAATAACCTGGGCTCGCAGTGGTCTCCGCAACGAAGGTCACTGACGCGAGCGGGGTCTTGTACCCGGCTGCCAAGAAAGATGCCATGCCAACCGCCACGTACAGATCAAGCCTAGCCGGCGCCACAATTTGGGCGAAAGCAGCCCCAATTGCCGCGCCCATCACTATCTGCGGAATGAAGATGCCCCCATCACCCGTGCTTCCCATAGTGAAAGAGGTTGCAACCAGTTTCATGCCGAATAAGACTAGAAGAGTTGTGGCCAGTGTGTTCTGAGTGAGAGCTAATCGGATCAAATCATATGAGAGACCTAACGGAAACGGTTCTTTGTACATCCAGACACTAAGAACTCCAATTGCGGAAACAACCACGCCACCGATGATTGCTCTCAAGTAAAATCGGGGTGCAGATTTCACCAGGATCCTGGTGACATTCTTGTACACACCTATGAAGGCGAGGGCAGACGAGCCACATATTACGGCGAGAATTGCCGTTGTTGCTATGTCAACGACGTTAAGTTTTGTTATGTCTACTACTCCGGGAAATTGGAACAATGGTGCCGAGCCATCGATCGCAATTAAAACCAGATAGGATGTTACCGAAGCGACCATGGCTGGAACAAGTGCATCGTGCGCTAGATCGTCTTTGAAAGGAGCTTCAAGGGCGAAGACGATTCCGGTCAGGGGGGCCTTGAAGACGGCTCCTATTCCGGCCGCGGCTCCTGCAAGCATCAGAATCTTTCTATCATCAACGTTGAGCCCATGTCCTTGGAGCTTCGTCCACAACCATGAACCAATTGTTCCACCTGCGTATACAGACGGTCCTTCCTGACCCGCGCTGCCCCCGAAGCCGATGGTGACTATTGCTGCACACATTTTCTTGAAAAATGATCCATAATCCAGCTCCTCATCCTCGTTGTATGCCTTCACAACCTCCTCAGTCCCAGATCCCAACGGCGTCGATGACCACTTCAATAGTAGTCCGCTGATCAACAGCCCCGTTATCACGATAGGAAGAATCACGTACACGTGATTCGAAAAGAAGTTTGAGAAGTATACCCAAAGCTTGAGGTTTGTCACATAGTCAAAGACAGCCACGGTGCCACCAGTAAGGAGACCTAAGAGACTGGAAAGGAGTATCCATTTTTCGAGATACTTGAAGAACGGTTCACCCGTCCTCAGTTGCCGCTTCCGGAAATATCTGTGAAGCATGCTTGCGTCAGTCATTGATACGCCTTGACTTGTCCAAGCCCTTCGCTACAATATAATATCGTACAGTATGTTCCTCAAATCTGCGGAATAATCATTACAGATTCTTGATGTAATGATTAACGCCCTTCTCCACCGAACCTTGCGTAAGGGCTCCAAGCTGAAAGCCTAGGGGATTTTGCCCCCAATTTACCGGTACATGTAAGCAGATTCTTGCGGAATTCGGTCTCTAAGTATTCTATGACATGGAAGGCTATCTGACCAAGCGGTCGTCTGCCTCCCGGCCCCGACGGTCGCGTCGGCATCGACAGAGTGATAAACAGCCGATACCGCGAGTATTGCCGAAATTTCCTCAGATAGCAAAGCGCATATTGCTCTACGACAAGATCATAAGACGTGGAGCACGTGAAGTCCATGCCGAAGTTGTGGGGTACGCAATCCCGCGTGTCAAAAAGACCTCACCCGATCTCGATAAGTAGGATTCTGGTCGCTTTCGATGGTTCGGCGCATTCCAAGAAAGCAGTGGAACTTGGCATAGATTTGGCGAATAAATGGAAGGCAGAGATCTACTTACTCCACGTGCAGGAAGAAGTTGAGCTTTACTATGAGGGTTACTATGAGTACGCGAGAGGCAAGCGCATATCGCCCTCGAGTTATCTTGATAAACTCGATGAGAAGTTGCTCGATCCAGCTGAAAGAATGATCAGAGCTGCTGGAGTAAGAAAGGTCAGGCGCTTGTCGGCGAGGGGAGATCCCGCAGACGAAATTCTTAGGATTGTCAAGAGATTCAAAATAGACCTAATAATCTTGGGAAACCGCGGTCGGGGAAAGTTCTCACGAGTCTTCATGGGAAGCGTCTCCACCAAAGTGCTCAATCATGCCAACTGCACATGCATCACCGTCAAATGATGAATTATGAAGAAAGAAGCTTACGTCGGCGCTCTCCGGATCCAAAGAAAACGTTCTTAAATCAAATCACATTTGGCAAATCTCGCAGCTCCGCTCCCTTGAACCAACGACATGCAATGTGGGATTGGCATAAATCAAAAATGGGGAGTTCACTAACAGTAGCCTTCTTTGAACCTTCAACAGTCATGACGGAATCGCCTCCTGAGTTGGTCATTCGTAAAGTTCATCATGAAGCCCTCTACTCATTAGCGCGTGCGAAGGTGACTGACCGGTCGGTTATTCTTTCCGTCATTTGAAGATGGTTGTGCCTGCTCTACCTTCAAGGGCATCTACCGCAAGCTCCAGGGAAGTAATGACCGTTTTCTTTCCTCCCGATTCTACGAAGTCAATAGCGGATTCAATCTTTGGACCCATACTTCCGGGCAGAAAGTGCCCCTCAGCTGAGTATTTCCTTGCCTCTTCTACTGTCATGCGGTCCAAGTCTTGTTGGTTCGGTCTCCCAAAGTTTAAGGCAACTTTCTTCACGTCCGTAAGGATTAGAAGGATTTCGGCGCCGATTGCTTTGGCCAGGATTGCCGCACAGTGATCCTTGTCTATGACTGCCTCCACGCCTTGAAATGTTCCATCATGCGCTGCTACGACTGGGATACCCCCGCCGCCACATGCGATAACTACGACGCCTTCGTTGAACAATTTCTTGATGGAATCCTCTTCCACGATAGATATTGGAATTGGTGATGGCACAACCCGTCTGTATCCTCTTCCGCCATCATTGACGATTGTCCAGCCTTTCTCTCTTCTAAAATTCGTTGCTTCCATAGCCGTGTAGAATGGGCCTATTGGTTTCGTTGGATGTTGAAACGCTTGGTCATCCATGTGAACCAGCGTCTGGGTAAGAATCGTTGCGATGGGAGAGTGGATGCCTGCCGACTTCAGCGCGTTATACATTGATTGTTGAAGCATGTATCCTAACATTCCCTGACTTTCCGCTCCACAGACATCTAGCGGCATCGGAGGGAGAGTATTCTTTGACAGATCATTCCTCAGGAGAATGTCTCCCACCTGAGGACCGTTGCCGTGGGTGATTACTATCTTGTACCCTTTGAGAATCAATTTCACTATGCTCTGACAGGTAGTTCTGACATTGTCGAACTGTTCTTCAGCAGTTCCCTGTTCCCCGTGTTTCAGTATCGCGTTTCCGCCTAGCGCAACTAAAACCTTCTCGTTCATATCGGTGCCTTTCCCACGTCTTTGCGTTGGTGGCCTCTTGCATTCTATTATTACTTGCTAGCTGCGGACAGCTCTTCTAGCCTCTTTTCAAAGCGCACGTCATGCAGTGTGCGCCGCCGTATCCGCCGGTTAGGTTCTTGATGATCAGTGGGTAGGCGTCTATGCCATGCTCGTAAATTTCCTTCTTATGTGGGAAGAAGCCTCCTTCGCTCTTGAGACTGGCATAATCCTTCTTTGCTTGGTCTAGGAGTCCACCGTATCGGGTGGAGTCTTTGGTCGCCATTGCGGCAAGATTGTTGAGCACATCTTTGACGATGCGTTCAACTTCCACCGCTAGTATTGTTCCGTCCTTTATGCATAGGAAGTTCGACGCGTAGGACATTTGTTCTAGGGTCGTGATGTTTATGATGTCAAAGCCCTTTCCTTTGATGAAATCATGTAAGTTCGGTTCTTCTTTCTCTTTCTTGTAAACCCCATCGGATTGGCGTTTGTATAATTCCACTTTCGCTCTCTTCAGGAGCACTTCGGAGCCTACGACGACCTTGCTTGATGCGACGTTGAAGTAGGTGTCTAGGTGCATGTTGATCATCGGATCCCTCTGATCGCCGGGAATGAGTGGATGGCTCGGTTGATGAACTACTCCGACCTCATCGAAACCTACTCCTGATTTCAACATCTGATCAACTCCCGACCGGTTTGTTCTATCGCCAATGCCGACTAGAGCGAAACTCTTCATCGGCAAGAATTCACCTCCTTCAATCGTGCCAGGCTCCTCAGTAGCGTGCACCACCTTGACATCGAGGAGATCCCAAAAGAATTTTGTCAATATTGGTTCACGTCGTCGCTGCGGTTTCGACATACGGGAAAGAAAGACTCCTTTGTCGGTGACTGCCTGTTGGTCACGCATGAAGTAGAGATTCGATAATGGCTCTCTCTCTGCAATGTGAAGATGAATTCCTCTAGTGCCTTTTTCAGCTTCAAGCTCAATCAAAGGATGGAGGAGAAGGATGTTGAAGAAATGAGCAGAATCTAAGGATTCAGCGGTCCTTTCCAGTTCCTTCTTTGCATCTTCGATCTGCTCCTGTGGTCCCTGGAAGTTCATCGATTCTTGAGCTAATTTCACAAGGCGTCGTCTGACCTCGGGCTTTCGGTCCGCCTCATCGAGAATAGTCTCCTTCAAACGGAATACGTCAAGCTTGAATTCGTGTTTCAGCACATGTTCCAGTCTTTCGTGTTCTCCCCGTGCTTCGTGTCGGCTGAAGGCTCTCTCGTAGAGTGACGCGTAGGGATCCAATAGGCCGAGGAACATCTCTATCCCAGGCCTGTGAATTACAACTGTTCTGAGCTGTTCCCATTCAGCGGTTGCTTTCGCTTCGAAACTCAACTAAGCCACCCTATTCACAGACGACTTATAGGCCCATCCGAAAATTATGAGACTGAATATGGCAACTACGATTAAATCGTATGGATAGTGAATGAGCCCCGATGGGCCTATTGGTAGGAAATTGTCGAAGGTGAAGAACGGATCGCCTATGTACGATATGACTGCCAGACCGACCAAGTAAACCCAAATCCAAGCCGTACGCTTAATTTCGCCGGCAATCGGTCTTTTGAACAAATAGAACAGTGGTGCGCCAAGAATCATCAAAAAGGCTCCTACGAGTGTCCAGGGCCATGCGGCCCAGTAAACGAATATTGATGCTCCGACAAATCCCACCACCGCAACTGCTAGTGCAAACGGTATCTTTACCGGCCTACTAACTTCAGGTCTATTCTTTCTCAGTACGGGTAAGGCCAGAGCTGCAGCCGCGTAAGGTACTAAGGTAGTGATTGATGCTACTAGAGCCACTGACGGGAAGTTCGGAATAAGAATCTGAGTTATCATGGTTAACGCTGATGTAAATATTAGCGCCTTAACTGGTGTTCCACGTTTCTCATCCACCGTACCCATCGATTTGAAGAACAATTTATCGGCAGCCATAGCGAAAGGAATCCGCCCTTGCAGCAGCACCCAGTCTCCGCCAGCCCCCGCAGTCGAAATGACGGCACCAACAATAGCAATCGCAGCTAGAATAGGCAACCCCAAAGCTCCGCCCACACTAGCGAAAGGTGAAGAGAGATTACCTATCGAAACCCAATCGCCAACCTTGAGTCCTAACCCAGACCAGTTAATCATCCCGGTGAAAGCAAAAGACACAAACATGTACACCCCCGTGACGATTACAATCGTTAGAAGCATAGCCAGAGGAATATTGCGTCCAGGGTTCTTCACTTCTTGTGAAGGAACGACAACTGCCTCAAAACCTGTGAAAGAGAAGAATCCAAGCGACATAGCTAACCCTATAGCAGTAAAGCCGAACGGAAACTGGTTGGAGAAGTTTGCGAAGTTCAGATACAGTAAGCCAATTCCAGCGAAGAGTAACAGTGGGATAATCTTACCGAACGTGGTTATAACACCATACAACGCGCCCCACTTCACTCCGAGTATGTTCATCACGGTCCATACCCAAAGGAAGAATACGGCGACAGCAATTCCGATAGGCGTCAGCGTCAATCCCACCGCTAGGCCTGGGATGTAATAGTTGAGGTACGTGACGAAAATGTCGATTATAGCCGCCGTTCCTATGAACGCGTACAGGAAGTATGCCCAACCCATCGTGAATCCGCCCAAGTCACCAAACGCAAGCCTCGGCAACGCGTACGGGCCTCCCGTAATCGGAAAGGCCGATCCAAGTTCAGTGTACGGGAGTGCAAGAAATGTTACGAGGATACCGGTAAGAAGCAAGCCGTACAGGAATGATGGACCTGTAACTGAAGCCATTACAGCTGGGAGCGAGAAGATACCTGAACCAATCATGCCGCCTACAGCTACTCCCGTGAGGCTGAGCAACCCTAGCTCCTTCTTTAGCTTCGAATGCTCAGAGGTTCTTTCTTCAACTATCTTCTTTTCTTGCAATGTTCATACTCCTTGGTTATTTCAAACAGAACTCCAACACGCCGGCAGCACCATATAGTTTGTTTGCGCCCTGCTGCCAAACAATCGACTGCTCTCCTTCAATCACATCATCCGTGATCTCCAATCCTCTATGCGCCGGTAGACAGTGCATTACGACGGCGTCACGATTAGCCGCTTTGAGGAGAGTGGAGCTGATTTGATAACCCTGAAACGCTTTCATCCTTTTCTCCCGTTCCGCGTCTTCACCCATGCTGACCCAGACATCAGTATAGAGCACGTCAGCGCCCTTGACAGCTTCAATCGGTTTCCTCGTTATGATTAACTTCGCAGCATTTTCCTTTGCTAGGCTCTGTGCCTTCGCGAGAATTGCTGCATCAGGCTCATATCCCTCAGGACAGGCCACGTTCATGTTCATGCCAACCAAGGCAGCTCCTAGAAGTAGTGAATTACACACATTATCTCCATCACCAATGTACGCCAAGGTAAGCCCCTCAAGTTTTCCTTTTGACTCGATAATCGTCAGAAAGTCGCTTACAATTTGTGTTGGATGTTCAAGATCACTCAAAGCATTAACAACGGAAACGTGACTATACTTAGCAAGCTGAACTACTGTATCGTGTGCGAAGACTCTTGCCACAATACAATCCAGATAGCTGCCCAGTATTCTAGCAGTATCCTGTATCGGTTCGCCGCGAGTTCCCTGCAGTTCGCTTGATTGCAAGTAAATCGGTTCACCTCCGAGCCGAAAAACCGCTACCTCAAAACTTGTTCGAGTTCGAGTAGAAGGCTTTTCGAACAATAGACCAATCACTTTCTTCTCGAGAAGCTTTCCTGACGCTTTTCTCAGAATGTTTTCTTTCAGTACCCTCGTTCTTTCAAGAAGATCAGCGAACTCACGTTTACTTAAGTCAGCCACAGATAGAAATGATCTACGCGCCACCGCTTGCATTATTCTACCACAGGCCGTGATACACGGCGTAGAATCAAATGAACATACCGGAAAATAAGCAGCATCTCCCTGACTTCTCTTGGTTGGTGACCTCTGGAGATTCGATAAGATCGCTAAATTACTTCGTTGAATTGACGGTGTCATGGTTTTATTTGGTGTCTTTCGGATGCGGTGGATGTGGAGCAACCGCGTCACTCGCGGTTGGGTGCTTCAGGTTCCAGCTTGGTTTGTGCATGTGGTATATGATGAATGGCGGTGAGCTGAGTACTACGATGCCGATTACGAGGATTGACGTGTAGACAGCTTGGTTCATTGTAGTGCCAGTTGGTTCGACAAACCCGATGAGAAGCGCGGCAACGCTGGCGACGGCGCCAAGTGACGCGATGAACGTCATAGCTGGCGTTTTGAATCCGCGGCTGACATGCGGTGCTATCTTTCGTAGGCGCATGGCTGCGAGGAACATCACTATGTACATGAGAAGATAGAGCTGTACGGCCATCGTTGATAGCATCCAGAACGTCGCAGCGACTGAAGGAATGATCGCGAATGCTACCGCCAGTACAGACACAATCACACCCTGCACCGTCATTATGGCTATCTGCATTCCATGCGCGTTAGTCTTCTGTAATCGAGGAGGCAAGTAACCGAGCCGGCCAACCATTAGGAGGCCTCGGCTGGGACCTGGGATCCAAGTGACGATTTCTGACAAAACACCGATGACGATGAGAAGCGCCATTATTGCCGTACCCCAGGGCATGCCCAGATGCGCGAAGAAAGCGACGAACGCCTGCAGCACACCTTGTGTGAGGTTTATCTTCGAGGCGGGAACACCCACCGCGACAGCCAATGTTGGCGGGATGAAGATGAGAAGAATCAGCGCGGATGCCAACAGAAGCGACTTTGGATAATTCTTCGTCGGATGTTCCATATCGTCTACGTGCACAGCGTTCATCTCCATTCCTGCGTAGGATAGGAAATTGCTAACGACAAGTACGATGCTGCCGAGACCAGCCCACGGTGGAATCCAGTCGCTTGACGTGCCAGTTATATTCGTCTTACCCCCTGTTGCCAGGAAGATTATCGCCAAGACTACAAGTGCCATGGCAGGTATGATCGTGCCGACGAGCAACCCTTTGCTGCCGACCTCGGTAAAGGCCTTGATTCCCCTGCTCGCTATCATTGTTGCTATCCAGTAGACTACGAGAATGATGACGGCCACGAAGAGTCCGTTGCTAGCCAGGGATGGCTCGTATACATAGGCGAGCGCCGAGGCGAAGAAAGACAGTACAACCGGGTACCATACAACGTTCTGCATCCACTGTTGCCAGATCGCGAAGAACCCCATTCGATCGCCATAAGCGGCCTTGACCCAACCGAACACACCCCCTTTCCAGCCGCTACCTAATTCAGCCGGTACGAGCGCGGTCGGAATGAGAAATACGAGTGCGGGTACAATATAGATGAAAATGGAGGCCAAACCGAAGGTTGCTATTGTGGCTAGACCACGGATGCTCGCGACCGCAGTTGTCGTCAGCAGGGCCATTGTAACCATGCTAATAATCTTAGTACTGCCTGCGGTGGCTGATGCATGTGACGCCTTCGTTTCTTTTGGTGACATAATTCTTCACTCAATACTCCTTAATGGTGGAATCCGCTTTCCGATTTGACGTCACGCATAGGCATGGGCTGTTTCTGCAGGTGAGGAAGCTGACGCTTCATGTCTGCGATCAACATGTCAGCGAGATCGTGAGTGAATCCACGTCTTACGACGACACGCAGTACGGCTAGGTCCGTGCGGTTTTTCGGGAATGTATAGGCGGGTAGAAGCCAGCCACGCTCACGTAACGCACTTGACACGTCGAATACTGTGTAATTCTTGATATTCTCCTTTAACTTGAATGCGAATACAGGCAACTCATCGCCTTTTGTGATGAGTTCAAACATACCCATCTTCTCGATCTCTGCTGAAAGATATGTGGCCACGTCTCGTGCATATTGCTGGACCTTTGTGTAGCCTTCGAAACCAAGACGAAGGAAATTATAATACTGTAACACGATCTGCGCTCCGGGCCGCGAGAAGTTAAGCGCGAAGGTTGGCATGTTGCCGCCTAGGTAATTGACGTTGAAGATGAGATCTTCTGGCAATGCTTTAGCATCTCGCCATATGACCCAGCCGACACCTGGATACACGAGACCGTACTTGTGACCTGACGTGTTGATGGAAGCCACACGTGAGAGACGGAAATCCCATTCGAGTTCTTTGTCCAGGAAGGGTGCGATCATGCCGCCTGATGCGGCATCAACGTGTACCGGAATATCGATCCCAGTTTTGGTTTGGAATTTGTCGAGGGCCCCACAGATCTCCTTGACCGGCTCGTAGGATCCGTCGAATGTCGAGCCCAAGATGGCAAGAACGCCGATCGTGTTCTCGTCGCAAAGCTTGACGGCCTCTTCGGCAGTGAGATGGAAGCGGTTGCCTTCCATAGGCACTTGGCGCATTTCAACATCCCAGTAGTTGCAGAACTTTTCCCAGCAGACTTGCGTATTGATGCCCATTACCATGTTGGGTTTGTCGATGGATTTTCCATGGGTTTTTTGCTTGTGCTGCCAGCGCCGTTTAAGCGCCAGACCTCCAAGCATCCCCGCCTCGCTTGAACCCGTCGTGGAGCAACCGGTGGCTTGACTAATATCAGGGGCGTGAAACAAGTGAGCGAGCATGTTGGCGCAGCGCATCTCGAGTTCAGCAGTCTGAGGGTACTCGTCCTTATCGATCATGTTCTTGTCATATGTTTCCGCATAGAGCTTCTGGGCTTGCGGTTCCATCCATGTGTTAACAAAGGTTGCCAGATTCAGTCTAGCGTTTCCATCAAGCATCAGCTCATCATGAACTATCTGATACGCTATGTTAGAATCGATACCGTCAGCCGGCAACTCATTTCGCGGGATTGGTTTCGATCCCTCTCCAACGCAGACAGGATCTAAAGATAAGAAGTTCCTGTTTCCGACTCGCGGAGTTTTCGGATGCAAGAGAGGCATTAATACCACAGGTGATTCTCCTCGGCGAAGACCTAGACCATAACCTTCGCGGGTACAATTGTGTTACAAGCTCGAAGGCATATTACGGGGTCAAAGGATAGCTAGCACAGGTGGAGTGTTTGTCAAGTCAAATCCAAACTCCAAAGACAGTGACTCGAAGCATTCGAATGTCTCGGGATGTGGAAAAAGAGTTACAAGAGATAGCCAGCACCGAGAAGGTTAGCATCAACTCTCTCATCAACCAAGCTCTACGAAAGTTCATCGAATGGGACTATTATGCTGAGAAGTTGGGGTTTGCTGTCTCTCCAACACGCCAGATCCTTCTCCTTCCTCCTCGTTGGCAAATATTTGCTAGGCTACTGAGCCATGCCTCTGACCAGGAGGCCGCTCGATTGGGACGCTGGGCCGCTAGAAACATGGCCAAAGAGTTCACGGTATACTGGTTCAAAGAGTTCTCAGTCCAAACCGCACTCAAGTCTCTGGAACTATTTTATTCACGATTCGCAAGACGCTATGAATACGTCCATAATACTACTGAAAAGGAATACGTAGTCACTTTAAACCATGGCATGGGCCGCAAGTGGTCAATTTACTACGAGTATTACGTGAAAACTATATTCGGAGAACTCTTGGGAAAGAAAGTGAAAATTACCCAAATGAAGAATCAAGTTCTAGCACACATACAAGAATGAAACACGGCGTCGCCAAGTGTGAGACAGATTAGGTTAGATGCGAAGCCTTGCCGCTGCAAAATTAAACCATCATGTTTCTGGTTTTTTCTGGGAGAGTGAGTATAGTGACGTCATGAAAACACTTTGGGAGAAAGTTATGCGAACTCTCAAAAGACCCGACACGCCAATTCTTACAGGTTATCAAATTTACCACAACTACATACGACCGCACGAAGCCCTTAACGGTAAGACACCGAGTGAAGTTGTAGGCATCAAAATCTCAGGTCGAGATAAGTGGCTAACGATAATTCAAAACGCAAGCCAAAATAGCGGAAAGAAAACAAGTGAATAAGTGGACGGGGAAAGTGCAATGAGATTCCTTAGCGACTTGCTTCTTCGCGTTATCATCATCACGGTCACAGATTCCATTATTTTCTACTTGCTCTCTCAGAGGCATGAGACACCGACCCTGTTGTTTTCGGTTCT
>JBEKGM010000073.1:0-11714 GCA_050012795.1 Bathyarchaeia archaeon
TACTAGGTTACGGTACTATCGGTAGCATAGTCGTGTTTCCGCTTGCAGTGCTGAGTTTGATAATCGGCGGAGGATTTGTGGCCGGATTTGTGCTGGGCGTACTAGGCGGAATCCTCGGCATGTTGGGAAGGTAGCGGCCTGAACAAGGTCCCTTTTTTTTATTTCCTTTCGCTTTTGGTGTAACGGTTGTCCTACGTTAGTGTCTATAAACCTGTGAATGATCGAATCACTAAAGTGTCCATTGAAGATAACAGCAGGGAAGTTATCGGCCTACTAATAGGCCGTCTTGTCGACGACACGCTCGTGATCGAAGACTCCATCACGGGGGAGTTTTCCGGGGAACCGCATAGAGTTGTTCTCCATCCGACCACTGTCGCCAAGATCGCTGATGATCTCATAAAGGGTCGACTGAAAGGTAACATCGTCGGGTGGTATCATTCACACACCGAAGACGGAATCTTCTTCTCACAAACCGACGTGGAGACGCAAAAGAAACTTCAACAGTTTTCTTCTCTAAATGTAGGAATGGTGGTTGATGCTAGGAACGGTGACGTCGGCTATTTCAGGCTTGACAGTAACGGGAAACCAGTTCGCGTTCTTGATAATAAAGTGAGGGTTTTCAGCGAAAAATCGGCTGCTGTCCCAATTAGAGAGATCCCCTCTCCTCCTCCTGCGAGGAGAACCGCACTCCCCGCACTAAGACCGCTGCCAATTAGACTCATACTCGGCGTGATCCTAATCGCAATCGTCATCTCGATAGGTGTTCTGGGAGTCTCAATGCTTTCTACGAAGCAAGTTCCCCCACCAGCCGCGATATATCATACTCAAGTAACGAACTCTCTGATTGACTCACCCATTTCGATTGTCGCAAACTCAACAGGCATCGAAAACGTTACGCTCTTCTACGCAAGAGATAGTGAGTCATACGCGGCGATCGAAATGATCTCAAATGGTACAGGAGTATTTCATTCAATTATTCCCGCGTCACAAGTAACAGGCAATCTATCCTACTACCTTGAAGCAACTACAGACACGGGAACCAAAATGTCGACCGAAGTGTACCATGTCCTAGTTTCGGACTTCAACATATCTCCCGAAAATCAGACAGTCACAGTATACCGGAACGCAACCAATCCATCGTTCATTCTGCTAGACGTCACGTCAATCAACGGGTTCAACCAGGGAGTCACAATATCCATTTCAGGGGCGCCTAGGGGGGTTAACGTGTTCACCCCAGCTAACGTGCAACCTGGAACGATTATCAACGTTAGCCTAGAGGCGAACTCAAACGCATCGTTAGGATCATTTCCGTTATACATCGCTGCTTCATATTCCCCGTCTGACTCCCAAGTCGTGCAGCGGAGCGCCAAGGTGACTGTTACCGTTACCGACTTCGACGTGATTATCCAGCCCACATCATTATCGGTTCTTGCCGGTTCACAGTGTGAATTCACCGTTAACGTTACTTCAGGACAGGGATTCGAAGCTCCGATGACGATTACTGTGACTGGTCTCCCGCAGGGAGCAAAGATGGTTCTCATGCCGACGAACGGATCCACCTTGCTGATGGTGCCTGGAACCATTCCGCTTGCCATTCAGACGGCCGGTATTAGGCAAGGCACATATACGATCACTCTTACTGTCAAAGCGTCTCTTCATGCGGGTGGGTATGTAATTCACTCACAGGAGATTCAGCTTACAGTAAGATAGTTAAGGTCCCTTGCATGAAAGGCATTCAAGAAGGATGGAGGTGAAGCATCGTAAATGAAACTGTTCATCCAAGCTCCAATTGGCCCACAGACAGGTTTAGCGGAAATAGACGTCATTCCTGACCATACGGTCGCCGAAATCAAGCAACAAGTATGCCAGTCATTTGGTGTTGATCCGTCCACGGTTGCGCTCATGTACGGTGGAGCAATTCTTGATGAGAACAATACCGTCTCGAGACTGGGAATACCTGAGAATGCTCAGTTGGCACTCATGCCATACAACATAATCGGCGGATAAGGCAGATCGTTATTGGATATTTCGACGCTCTATAAGGAAAAGAGCCTACTCAACCATCAGTTCCCTACCGTAACGGCGACGAATGACCCACCCACCAGGTTCGAGGGGCTCATCAGATGCGAGAAGGGGGAGGTGAAACGCCTAGCGGAGCAAGGGGTCTGGCCATTCACCGAGTATGCGGACTGGAATCGCTTCAGGCTAGAGCTCTCTTCAGAGTACCCGCTCAAGCCTCCCGTAGCCACCTGGCTAACGGAAATCTCGCATCCGAACATCGTGCCCCACGTACCGAACGCGGTTTGCGTTTCGATCCTAGGGGACAAATGGGACCCACGTCTCAAACTGATTTCTGTTGTCAATGCACTACACTACCTGCTAACTGATCCAAATCCGCAGAACGTCTTCGACCATCCTCGCGCACTTAAGGCTGCAACTATCTGCCGATCCCACGGATTCCCGAAGATGACGAAGGTCAAGAAACCTGAGGCGGCAAGTGACACAGTCCGATTCAACATTGTCCCTATCCCTAGGCTAGTGGTTCCTCGACCGACTCCAAGTGACGTAATAAGATTCAGAATCCCTGGTAGGGATGATCGAGCGTCACGCTGATGCAGATCAAGGCATCTCTGCCCGGGTACAGGCAGATTGAGATAGAAGTAGACAGCAGGAACACGGTTAAGAACCTGAAGAATGCACTTTGCGCCGAACTCAATATAGAAACTAAATTGACTAAGCTGCTTCTAAACGGCGAGGTCCTTCCTGAGAAATTAAGAGTATCCAAACTGAAAGAATACGAGGGCTCAATCATAATTGATTACATTTGGGCCAGACATTTGATTGCGTGGGGAGATGAAGGACAGAGGAGAATTAGGTCAGCCAGCGTGTTACTTGCAGGGGCGGGAGCTATCGGGAATGAAGTCGCGAAGAATCTATCAATGCTCGGACTAGGGCGATTATTTATAGTCGACCGCGACGTGGTTGAACTATCCAACGTCAGTCGCATGATCTTTTTTGAAGCCTCAGACCTTGGCAAGAACAAGGCGGAGGTCCTGGCGGAAAACGTCCACAAGAAGTACTCCTTTGTCGAGACATCTGCCTATCGTGGTGATCTTGAGAGCATGCCTCTGAAACTCTTCCTTGACTCACAGGTCATAGTAAGTGGGCTCGATAACCTTGTTTCACGAATCTACCTGTCACAAATCTCGCGAAAATACTCGATTCCACTTATTGACGGAGGAATTATGGGTATGAATGCCAGAGTGCAGACATACATTTCGTCCGAAGCGGCATGCCCAATTTGCATATTTCCCGCAAACCAGTATTCGAATATCGTTGGCCTTCGTAATCCGTGTGATGCACCGCTAGAGCAACAGACAGTACCCTCATTTTCCACTTCGATCTCCTTAGTGTCGTCAATTATCGCACATGAGGTCGTTAAGTTAATTCTAGGTATTGAAGAGTTTAGGAAAACCAAGACATGGGGGAAGAATGGGGAGCCGCTTGGACCCATATTGTTCATGGATCTTAAGAACAACAGATACACGTTGATGCCGCTGAAAAGAAATCAAGCATGTCTCGTGTGCGGTAAAGATGGGACGACCAAATCTACCGTGAGTCGAGTTGATCTTCCATTAAGCGACATCAAGGGTCAGGAAGGGGTTACGCGCGCTGTGACGCGAACAATTGGCCTTAAAGGGAAGACGATTCTCTTCTCAGAAAACGAGACAGGTGAACGGAAAATGGACGATAAATGCAAGTATCGACTCCGCAAGGGAGACTACATCAAGGTCCTTGTGGAAGACAATAGGGGAGACATGAACGAGTCGATTTGCAGGCTAACATAACAAATGCCTTGCGTTTACTGTACCTAAATTAGTCAATTTTTCGTTGCGGTTTGGGTCTGTTGACATAAACAATGGTGCGCAAGCGTTAAAGACGCCTGTCCATTATTGCATATAGGGATATTACGATGGCAGCATGTCAGGTATGCGGCAAAACGAACTCCGACGACGCTAGATATTGCTTCAGTTGCGGAGCGACGCTCACGCAAACACCGCCTGTCAAGGTTGATGTAAAATCACCTATTACTTATCCAACACCCGGGCATGGACCCACGCAACAAACGTATCCATCAAGACAGGTACCTAAACCAGGGAGTTGTTACTACCACGCTGACCTTCCCGCAGCCTTTGTTTGTGCTAGGTGTGGACGATCGATCTGCGTAGGATGTAACAGGCAGTATGGGATGTTGACGTTCTGTACCGAATGCTATTGGGGACTATCACCTAAGATTGGTTACGGCGGTTACGTGCCTGAACCGTATTATCAGCAACCGCCACCCCGATCATTTTTCTAAGCTAATCTACCATCTTTCTTTAGTTTCTCGGTGATTGCTTTCAACTGATCTACGGTTAAGTCCAGATCGCTTGCGGCTTTACTCAACGAGATTACTCCTTCATTCTTGATTATGTAGTCGTAGACCTTTTGCTCGAGGGGAGCAAGAACGGGCTCTTGCGCGGGCTGCGCGTCGGGCGATTTTCCGCACTTCTGGCAGAAGAGAGCTCCGGCAGGAACTAGGTTACCGCAAGTTTGGCAGATCCTACCCTTTCTCGATAGAAAGTCTTTGGAGCGCCGTTTACGTCTGTATAGCAGAAAAACGGCAGCGGCCGCGATAGCGA
The DNA here is from genome assembly GCA_050012795.1 of Bathyarchaeia archaeon. Lineage (GTDB taxonomy): Archaea > Thermoproteota > Bathyarchaeia > 40CM-2-53-6 > 40CM-2-53-6 > FEN-987. The sequence continues at coordinate 4,683 of JBEKGM010000073.1, forward strand.
CGCTCGCGCTTACTGCTGCAGCAATCTCAATGAGGGGGGAGTAGTCCACCATCCAAGTGGCCTGTATAGTATAAGGCCGGTCAACGATTAGAGACCATGAATCATCAGTCTTAACGAGATTACCGGTTGCAGGATTAATGCTCCATCCTGAGAAGGTGTATGCAATTGGCCAGCTGTTCCCAGGAACCTCAGTTATTTTCGCAGTCGACCCTTTATCATACCAACCCGAACCTGAGACTGCACCCTGAGCCGTCTGCACGTCAAGGTAATATTGCGTAGTATAGGTTAGCGTGATTTTCTGTGGTTTGTCCACGAATACACTTATTGAAACATTTTGCGTGGAGATTCCGTTATCGATCCAGTTAGAGAACTTCAATCGCTCCACAGAACTGACGTCGATTGTGGTTGGAGTAGGTCCCAGCTGAACGAACGAATCAACATCATACCAGCCAGCACTTGTTACATTATAGTTTGAGAGAATTGTTGGGGGATCGTAGGTTACCGAGACGAGGTATTGCGACACATAATGCGCAGTTACGACTTTTGGTCTGTCCATGACAACATTTCCCGTTGATGACGCTCCAATGTAGTCTCCACTCCACGATCCGAACCTAAGCCGGGAGTCTCCGCTTGCTTGCACGTTCTGAGGCGTCGAGAAGGTGGCTTGGGTTCCTGAATCGTACCAACCAGCTCCCTGGAAATTCTCAACGCCGGCCGGGTCGGAGTTAATTGTTAACGAGAACTGGGTCTTCCATCCTCCAACCGCGGTTTTGGATGAATTCATCAAAATAGGATTTGAGGTTAGGTTTGAGCCTGCGGCATCGCCACTCCATCCAGTGAAAATTAGGCGAGTGCCCTGATCTTCGTCAACTTCTGCATCTTTCATTGTCAACTGAGCGACCGATCCTGAATCGTACCATCCGCCTCCAATAGTCGAACTGTAAGCCGTCTGAACCGTTAGCAGATACTGTGTCGAGTAGGAGAAAACGTGATTGCCGGCTCCACTGAAAGTCCATGATGGACTATTGTCGTAATATCGAGTTCCTCTACTTCCAGTACTGTTCGGGACATAGTAATCCACAGAGATGATGTGTGGCAGGCCCGTCGATGCAAAAGAAAAAGTACGCGATTCACCCGAGCCGAGACTGCCATTTACTGGACCGTCCACATACAGGTTGGTCGTCATTCCCTGCGGCAGACCCTGTGCAGTTACTGTGACACTATAGGAGACCTGCCCTAAGACAGGAACGAACGCCAGACTCGTGAAAGTCAGTAAGAACAGGAGTCCGATAGTCCAGCGCAAATCCTAGTGTCCCTACTGGAGGAGTCCCCTCAACCCCTTAAGTACTTTACAATCGCAAACTGCTATGATCAGATTATCGCTGGGGGTTCCTGTTGATTTGATTCAATAAAACGTATTCTAACCTGTTTTTCACTCTCGGCGGACATGATCCAAGGATTAAGATATCAATAGAAGACGATAGACGTAAGGAAGAATTGGAATTTGGTCTCAACGCCATACACAAGGGGCAGAAGTCGCGAGTATCAAGTGCTCAAGAAACTCCGTTCGGAAGGATGGTTCTGCAGTCGAAGTGCCGCTTCGCATGGACCGGTGGATATCTTCGCAGGCCGTAATGGGCAAATACTCATGGTCCAGGTGAAAAGTGGGACCGCTCGCGCTTCGCAAGAAGAGAAGGAAGTTCTGAAACTATGGGGCGCAGCCTTCCATGGAACGGCTGAGCTTTGGAGGTATAGAAAGGGGAAGCCGCTTGAGAGGGAAATTGTATTCAAGTATGGCCGCTAAGGTTCTTGTAGCATCTTCGACTTCGAAATAACCTCTTTGATAATAACGGCATTCAAGCCTCGCCCAGCAACCCCATCGTATCGTTGAATTGCTTTTCCGGAATTGAATAACAAAATGGTTGGCACTATATCAATACTAAATGTCTCCCACAACGGGTTGTCCAAGTCACTAAGATCGACTATCGCAGATGACACCTTTGCTTCCTGAAGCGATTCAAAGATCGACATGAATCGGCTGCAGAATGGACACCATCCCGCCTCGAACAGCACCGCGATGGGCCCTGCAACCTTCAGACTCTGTTCGTCAAAGTCGTTGACGGTTAGGTTCATCTGGACCTACTCCTTGCAACCTCTTCAATAAATTCTTGATGAGTACGTCGAAGATTAATTTCATTTTGTGAAAGAATCAATAGTCGCTGCAGGTCTTGATCCCAATCCTGAGACGCGGACCCCTACTAATCGTACTTCCTTCTTCATCGGCATGAACTCAGCGCATAATTCCCTGACAGTTTCCAAAATCACGGACTCCTCCGTCGTACTGAATTTCAATGACTTATTCCGCGTGTGTGTTTCGAAACCTCGAAAACGAATCTTCAGCACGACCGTTCTGAATGCCATTCCCTCCTCGACGAGTCTATTGTAGACTGTTTCGGAGAGCGCAGTTAACTCGCGGTTTATAGTCGTCCAATCGGCAGTATCCTTCTCGAACGTGTGTTCTGCTCCGATGGACCGCATAGTAAAATTCTCTTCCACCTCAACGCGTTCTTCGGCATTGGCAATTGCCCATAACCAAACTGCAGACTTGCCGAACTTGGCATGCAACAATCTAGGGGATGCTTTGGCTAGATCGCCAATAGTGACGATCCCTAGCTCTCTTAAGCTGCTCTCTGTCTTGCTTCCTATTCCACTGATTTTTGAGACCGGCAGCGGGGCGAGAATTTCTCGTATGTGAGCCTCATCTATGAAGGTTAAACCATTCGGCTTCTGCATGTCAGAAGCAATTTTTGCAGCAGACTTATTGGGGGCTATCCCGATCGAACATGTCAGACCGAAAAGGTCCTTCACCTCCCGCTTGATTCGATTAGCAAGCTCGACTGGTCCATCATAGAGTTCACAAACTTGAGTGACATCCATGTACGCTTCGTCAACACTGGCTTGCTCGAACTTGTCAGCGCATTTTCTAAGAAACGACATAATGTCTGAAGAAACGTCTTCATAGGTCTCAAAATTAGGTCTCAAGTAGATTACCTGCGGCATGAGTCGATAAGCGATTGAAATTGGTTGTCCCGAACGTATACCATGTTGGCGTGCCTCATACGAGCAGGCAACTACTACCCCGCGTCCTTTCCCCTCTTTTGGGTCCGCACCAATTATCAATGGCTTCCCATAAAGTGCGGGATTGTCTCGTTGCTCGACGGAAGCGTAAAACGCGTCCAAATCAACATGAAAGATAAAGCGGGCCAATTTCTGTCACTCCTAGAAGTCGAGCATACTCTTCTGCGCAGAATCTTTCGCAAGACTCGACCAGTCCAATTGAGCCAAACCCATTAAACGTCTGAACTCATTGACAGAACCGGGTCCGAATCCTGCGTAGTGATTGTTGAAGAGCACAAACTTATCTCTGGATTCCGGGGCCTGCAGGAGTGACCCGCTCCAAGCTTTCATTGCATCAGTCTGATCCTTCTGAATTTTACCGAACCGTTCGATCGTACGGTTACCGACGAAGCGCATGTAAACGCAATCTGCAGTTAACGTTGGAGGAGTTGTAAGGTATTGATTAATCGACCACACTTGGCAAATCCCCCTATCCCTAAGAAGTTTCTCAACTTCAGGATTGAACCATGAGTCATTTCTGAATTCTATTGCGTGCCTATGCTCGTTGTCAAGTCCGCTAAGAAAGTGGGTGAGTTGTTGGAGGTGCTTCTGGTACTTGAATGAAGGCGGCATCTGAATGACAAAGGGTCCGAGCTTCTCCTTGAGAGCACTCAACCTCTTGCTGAAATGATTGTAGTATTGCATAGAGTTCTCAAGGTGAAGATCGTGAGTGATTCGTTTTGGCAGTTTAGGGCAGAAGAGGAACTGAGCTGGAGTATTCCCGTACCATTGATTCACCATCTCCGTGGACGGAACACGATAGAATGTGGAGTCTATTTCGACCGTATCAAAGATTCGAGAATAGAATTTGAGATACTCATCCGGTCTGGTGTTAGCCGGATAGAACGGTCCAACCCAATCATTGTAGGACCACCCACTACATCCTATTCGGGTGCTCATCTCGAGGTGCCCAATATCCGTTCGATTGATTTCAAATAATACTGATCCTATTTAAATCGAGTAAGAGATCAATCTAGCTTTCTACGAGGCCCTTACAGTATACGGTTTATATCCTCGGCGGTGCGCTGATGCTACGCCTAATTTGATAGTCGTGTCAGGTAATGGCAAAGACTTCGACAGTTGAGATAAGTCGTCGCGGAAAGAGGCCAGATGATGAGCACTCACAACGATCGTTTCGGAGGACTGTTCAAATCGCCACAGTTGGCGCGGATACGAGTGGAGTACTCGCAGGAGTAAGAAACGCTCCAGCCAATAAGTTAGTACTCATCTGTTATCAGCACGATAAGGAAAATGCGAAACGGCTAGCGACGAGCATTACAGAGACTTTGAAGACAGACGTAGATCTCTACGATAACGTCAGAGTTGAACAATCCTACAAAGACATTATGAGAGTTTTTTCTGAAATCATAGAAAAAAACCGAGATCAGTATGACGAGTACCTGCTCAATGTCAGTAGCGGTGATAAGATGATCTGCATCGCAGCCGCGGTTACATCATTCATTCTCGGCTTCAAAGCCTTCTTCTGCAAGGGGGATGAGTGCGTCATGCTCCCGCCGATGAAACTCAGTTACACTGAACTCGTCTCCGAAGTGAAGCTTAGTATTTTGAAGGCACTAGACAAAGCGGGTGGAGAGGTGGATAGCTTGGATCAGCTGAGCAAACTCACCAACTACGGCAAGCCTTTGCTCAGTTATCACATCCATGGGTCCGAAGATGCTAGAGGGCTGATCGACCTAGGTTTAGCCGACGCTGTAAGACACTCACGCGGAAAAACCAAAGTACGACTAACGACGTTGGGAAAGATGCTGCTAGTAGAGAAGATTGAAGCCTAAGCACTCGTCGCTGCCCTGAATACCACGGTAATGTCTTCGACGGGCTCCAGAATCCTGGAGATCACATCACGAATTTCCTTGCGAAACCTCTCCGTGTCCGCCACTGTCGCTGAGCCGTCAACCATTACAGTAACAACGCCAGTGAGGTAACGTCCCGATGGTCGCAACTTTATGCTAGCGATCCTGTCGATACCAGATATTGTCTTCAAGGCCGCATCCAACGCTGACGTTATTTCAGGACTCTCACAAGCATCGAGCAATATCAGGGAAGCCTCCTTTATCGCGACGTAAGCGACACCTAGGATGTAGATGCTGATGATTACGCCTCCTATAGCATCCAATTCTAAGAAGCCAAGAGACGATCCTAGAACACTCACAAAAATAACAAAAGACGCGGTTGCATCCTTTATGGAATTATTAGCGTCCGTACGAAGAGACAACAGCCCGTACTTCATTGCCACCGTACGCATTTGGAACGCTCGGTACATGGAGACGCCGCCAGCAAGAATCAAAGTAACTAGAGCAATTGACTGATAGGAAATCGCTCTTGGGCTCAGAAATGTAAGATAAGAGATATAGAGGATGTAAATCGCGACACCAACCATACAAATCGCGACTATGAAGGCCGCAAGAGTCTCAACCTTCTGATATCCGAAATGAAAACGAGCATCGGGTCGTCTCCTAGAGAAATGAAGGCCCAGCCACACGATCAAAGAGATCAGGGCGTCAAATAGTGAAGTAACACCATCTGCAGTAAGACCCAAACTTAACGAGAGCCGTCCAATCAGCAGCTCGACAACGCCAATGATAACCAAGGTTAGAACCGAAAGCTTTGCAATCCGTTCACCGGCCACGAGTGATTCGTAGGAATCAGCTTGCACGCTGCATCAGTCTCCAAATGCGTTATTAAACTGAAGCCCACGGGCTTCCTTGCAGATACCGCTTGCCAGCAGATAATTCGCGAATTCGCGATTCACCGACGGTGTGGATGGCCACAATCCTAGTGATAGTCTATTTGCTTACGGGAATCTTGGGGGGTGACCTACTCAACCTGAATTTAGAATTCGCGTACCCATTTGTCCAAGTGAATCAAGCTGTATGGTCCGGCGCAGTATGGATGCTTTTGACTTCACTCTTCCTTCACGCGAACCCACTGCACCTCATCGGAAACGTGCTTTTTCTCTTAATTTTCGGAACATCTTTAGAAGAACACGTATCCAAGAAACGATGGCTTATCACATATTTCGTTAGTGGATTAGCAGGGAACGTCGCATTCCTCTTCTTAGGCGGTAACGAGATTGGCCTTGGAGCCTCCGGAGCCATATGGGGCATTTTGGCGGTTGCAGGTGGCATGAAGGGCCTGGTCGGGATGATTTTCTTCATAGGTCTCAACTTGTTTGCTGGCGGCGGGTTCCTTGCACACGCAGGTGGATTACTAGCAGGCCTCTGCCTTAGGTACGCGTGGTTCGGGAAACTCTAAAACATTGAACAGGTTTGAGATGACTGTTCGCAATGAGCTCTGTGCCACGCATGCGCGGGCGGAGGTTTCTCCGTCCTGCATCGAAGAAACCGTCCAGAAAGGTACGAGAACCGAACAATGTCAAGTCATATCTGGCTGCAGAAACGGCTGACCCCTCTCAAGTGATATCAAATGTACTCAACGCCATAGATCACTTAGGAAATCAGCGTTTTATGCTTCCACCATTCTCCGATCATTATGAGCGTTGGTTGAAAGATCTTCAATCACTTCTCGACGAATTCGAAACGCAGCTTCCTCAAATCGTCGACACGAACCTCCGCGAAAAAATCGCAGAGAGCACCAATGAGATTCAACACGTTCTAGCAGAGCGCATCCAAGCGGAAAATATCCAATCGAATGAATCGACTAAACTCCAACAGCAACTTGCGCGTTACGACATTGAACTTTCACAGCTTGAACATGCGCACAGAATCCAAACTCAGGACTTGCGGAAACAATATGAAAAGCACAGTCAGAAGATCCACGATGAGATTGACCAATTAGACAGAAGACGAATCCAAATCCTCCGCAGGAATACGAACA
>JBEKGM010000074.1:0-11637 GCA_050012795.1 Bathyarchaeia archaeon
CGCAACAACAGCAAAAATGACGTTGCGCGTCGTCGCTACGACTTATCAGGTGCGGAGTCACGTGACGGCTAGATCCAGCAGATAGGCCAACTCATTCCATACCAAGGGTAGCCATATCCACCATAGCCGCCGTACCAAGGCCAACCATATCCACCGTAGCCGTAGCCTCCATACCCACCGAAGAGAGGCCAGCAATACCCTAACCCACCCCAAAACGGGTATCCGAAGCCACCGAAGCCTGGGTAAGCGAAGCCGCCCCAATGTCCCCATCCGCCATGTGGCATTTACAATCATCAAACAGGAATCGTGCGTCTCTCGAAAAATAAGCTTTCGTGTGTGTGCGCACCAGCAGACCCACCACCAAAAAACGGACCTCCTTGCAGGAACAGAGGAATCCGAGGGCAACTTTGATACGGTGATTGAAACGGCTGAGAACCTGCGAGTGGAAACTATGATGGTGTCGGAAATGGTCTTGCGCTTTCAGGGGGAGCGGTGTTAGGTTCCGTTTCTCTCACACAGAAGAATGAGGTTATAGGCAACTACAAGATGTAGTTAATGGATGATCTAGATGGGGCAAACATTCGCAAAAACACGTAACTGCGCCATCCTTGGCATGGTCTTAATCGTAGCAATCCTCGCTGTCGGATTGAGTAGCACTCGGGTGTCAGCGGATCCATGTATCGCTCAACTTGGCTATCCTACGATGGGGCAACAATACTACGGATACTACAGTTCGAACGTTCAGGTTACGGTGCCCGTGTCAGCCACATGCTTCTTCCAGGCCGGTCAGCTATACGCTGTCGGCACGGCTTACGATACAACCTACAATGCGAACGTTGGAACGTCGAACGCGGTGTTAAGCGGAACGTATGGGGGAAACGCTTTCAGTGGACAACTCCAGTTTAACCTTCCAGTATCCGTACAAGCGCACTCGGTGCAGTTCTCGGTTTCAATTTACAGTGCGCAAGCTGGATATTATCAACCATACTACGGTGGTTCGCCTCTAACGACAACGTCAGCAACCTTCGTGGTTACTCCCAGCAACTATCAGAGCAGTTATCCGTACTACCCAACGTACCCGAGCTACAATTACTATTATGGTTCATACCCCTACTATAACCAGCCTGGGAACTACTACAATAACAATAACCAGCATCCTGGCAACTACTACTACAATAACAATAACCAGCATCCTGGCAACTACTACTACAATAACAATAACCAGCATCCTGGCAACTACTACTACAATAACAATAACGGTGGATACTACTACAATAACAACAATAACCGACACTGTAAGAGCAATAATAAGTGCACGCATCCCTAAAACAACTGACATTCAGCATTAAGTAGGCTAACACGCACCGAACTTCCCTTTTTTTGGAAAAGCCATCAACGAACGCGCATATGTAGGGGTAAGCAAAAGTTCAGACAACAACAGAAGCCACACAGAATGAGTCTCAACCATCTTGGTCTGGCAGATTAGCAAGCACACTTGTCTGGCGAGGCGAGAGGGATCCAAGTTACGCTCCAAAGACGGCGCCAACCTCAACTTGTTACCAGGAAGCAGGCTGGAAGCTACCCTACCGACCTAGTTAACTACCTACTTCAAGGCAGCTTGAACGAGGAACCTAAGGTATCACCTGAGGATATAGCCAGCCTTCCTGCTGAACAACCCGTGGTAACACGCCCGGAACACGCGTCTTCAACAGACCAGAATACGGCTTCGCAGGTGTCTTCAATAGGACAGAATACGACTCCAGAGGCGTCTTCGCAGCCTGAAGACGGCAATGAAGACACCCAACAAGACGAGATACCCACTGCGGCAGTCCTATTAGAATACCTTCAACCCATATTGAAGACGGGTATAGGCGTGACGGAACTACGAAGGAAGATGGGTCATGAGAAAGGGAAGGCGTGGACAGCCCTATTCAACGAGATATTAGATACCATACTTAGACTACGGAATACGCGAACACCCAATCAGAAGATATACGAGGATATGCAGAAGACGTATGGAATACAGCTGGTAGTCTAGTCGAAGCCAGTAACACAATACGAAAGGACACGAAAGGAAGACGGGTCATAACACCAGAAAACGAATTTTTGTGCTCAAATCCCAGGGTATCTTCGAAAGGGTCTTCCAAACCGTCTGCCAAACCTAGTACAAATGGTATTGATGCCGTGTTCGGTTCGAGTACCACGCGTGTTAACACGGGTGTTCCCGACGATGATAAGTTCTGGATGGTCCATGGACCATGGGCGATGCGCTTAGGCGTCAACGAGCTATTTACAGGGCTGGGCTAACCTTCACACGACCCTGCGGGGACTCGAATGGGTTGCCGAGTCAGTATGTTTCACCCAACATTGAGTAATGACTCATAGTTTTGTTCGCGAACCGACATCATGGGAAAATAGAGCACGTGGAGGCGTGCGTAGTTGGTCAGGTTCCATGATCTTGCTTTGCGTACGTTTGCATTATCTCGGCGGGTGCCCGATTTTGGTGGAGTAGTTGACTCATAGTCTTCATGGGCTGGTCGATGTGGTTGAAGAAGATTTTGAAGCCCGCGCAAAGATAGTTGAGGCCAGGTTCCCCGTCGGGCGTTTTGATGAATCGGTCCTTCGGGCAGCCGCCGTGGCATGCGAAACGGACCTCGCACTCGCGGCAGAATTTAGGAAGTGTGTCAAGCTTGTCCCTGCCAAACTTGAGTTGCTGATCCGACCCCACTAATTCAATCATATGCTTCTGCTTGATATTGCCCAGCTTGTACTGTGGAGTGACGAAGTGATCGCAGGAGTAGAGGTCACCATTATGTTCAATGGCCAGTGCGCCTCCGCAAGTTTCGGAGTGAACGCACAAGCCTGAGGGTTCCCCGTGCCAATTCGCGAGCGCAACATCGAACATTTGCACATACACCTTAGCAACATCACGCCTCACCCACTCCTCAAAGACACCGACAAGGAATCTTCCGTACTGTTCAGCAGTCACTGACCGGTCGGTCACTTTGTTGCTGTCAGGCGTGAGTCGCTCAACGATTGGAATAAACTGGATAAATCCTGCTTTGCATTCGTCACGTAGAAAACGGTAAACTTCCACAGGGTGATCAGCGTTCGCATGGTGAATCGTCGTAAGCGCGTTCCATTCGACTCCATGCTTCTGCAGGAACCGTAAGCCGCGCATAACCTGATCGAAGGTTGGTGCTCCCTGCCTGTCGACACGGTAATAATCGTGCATCTCGCGGGGACCGTCTATGCTGAGGCCGACCAGGAAATTATTCTCCTTAAAGAAAGCCGCCCACTCATCATTGATCAAGGTCCCATTCGTTTGAATGGTGTTCTGAATCTGCATGCCCGGTCGTGCATATTCCTTTTCGTAGACGATGGAGCGTCTGAAGAAGTCGAGCCCCATTAGGGTCGGCTCACCGCCCTGCCATGCCACTGTAACTTCACGGGTCGTGTGGGATTCTATGAGTTGTCGAATATACGTTTCCAGCATCTCATCCGTCATCCGGAATGTGCTACCCGCGTAGAGTTGCTCCTTGGAAAGGTAGAAACAGTACTTACAATCAAGGTTGCAAATTGCACCTCGAGGTTTTGCTAGGAGATGAAACACTGGAGGTGCATTCGCAGGGCGAGGAGTTGGAAGGCTGGGTCCAGAACTGTTGAGTTCTGAAAGGGGGATAGTCAACGTGTTGGGCCTTCGCGCTACTCAGTTGGGATTGCTTAAGTCCATTGCCCTTTTGCACCACGCTACTGAATGGGGAATATGCGCATCTTTGATAAGTCTCAATCCATCTGCTGGTTAGTAACATATTCGAATAGAAGTGCATAGCATGCCGAAGTTGGCCGCGATTGACGTTGGATCGAACGCAATTCGATTGGCAATCGCGTCAGTAGATAACAAAGGAAAGCTTGACCTAATCCATACTGCTCGAGAACCAGTTCGGCTTGGAGCCGATGTCTTCGCAAACCGAGAGATCTCCAATAACCTACTAGTCGAGGCCATGGACGCCTTCCTGAAGTTCCGGAAGCTTATCAACGCGGAAAAAGCGAAATTAGTCAGAGCCGTAGGCACGAGTGCGCTCAGAGAGGCCAGCAATCGGGAATACGTCATCAACCAAATCGCGAAAGCCTCCGAAATAACAATAGAGCCCATTAGCGGAGACGAGGAAGCCCGTCTCGTTCATTTGGCTGTCACGAGCAACATTAAGCTGAAGCGCAAACTCGCCTTGATCGTCGACATCGGAGGCGGCAGTGTCGAGATCAGCCTCGTCAATCAGCGTGAGATTCTGGTAACTGAGAGTTTCACCACGGGCACCGTTAGGTTACTGCAAATGCTTGAGCAGAAGAAGCGTGGCGATAAAGTTTTTCGACAACTCGTTCATGCCTACTTGAACGTCGCGGATACGCGTCTCAAGAAGGAACTGGCGGCCCACAGAATCGGCTTCTGCATCGCGACAGGCGGCAATGTCGAAGCGTTGGGGGAGCTAGGAGTTCAGCTTTGCCGCAGGAAAAACAGCACTTCACTCACTACCCAGGACCTTGATTCAATTCTCGCGCGACTTGAATCGCAGTCGTATGAGGATAGGATGAAGAAATTTAAGTTGCGACCAGACCGAGCGGACGTCATAATTCCCGCGGCCATAGTCCTTCAGAATATTGCCCAACACGCACGTATTAACCGCATACTCGTTCCCGGAGTAGGGGTCAGAGATGGTCTTCTAATCGACATGGCATCTAAACTGCGCAAAGTCGAAGAACCATTCTATCACTTGCAAGTCATCTCATCTGCCAAACTCTTTGGAAGAAAGTTCGACTATGATGCGCAACATTCCTTGAACGTGGCTCGCATTGCACTGAACCTTTTCGATTCAACTAGGCGACTACATAACCTCGGCCCCAAAGAACGAACACTGCTCGAGGTTGCAGGGCTCTTGCACGACATAGGCTACTACATCGGGATGACTGATCACCACAAACACTCATATTATCTGATCAAGGCGTCACCGATAATCGGACTTAGCGACACTCAACGAGAGATTGTTGCGATAATGGTTCGATATCATAGCAGAGCATTGCCAAAGCCAGACCATAAAGAGTACGAAGAGCTTTCCGTAGCGCAACGGAACGTTGTGAATAAGCTAGGACCACTCCTACGCCTCGCGGAAGCTCTTGATAGAGAGCACGCGGGAAAGGTGAAACGACTGCACGTTACAATCGGTAAGGCGAAGGTAAAGTTGCGACTGGCCGGACGTGGAGGCTTGCTGCTAGAGAAGTGGGCCGTCGCGAGAAACTCCGCATGGTTCGAGAACGTATACAGAAGAAAACTTGAAGTAAATTAGCCAAGATAAACTCGAATTCGTACTCGATCCTTTGGTAGTGCATTCTCACCACTTTTACGTAACGTAAATTCATGTGACGGCCTTCTGCCAAGGCCAACGATTCTCAATGTCAATGAAAAGAGTCCAGCTGAGGACAGTCCTGATGACGATTAGCACGCCGAGGATTAGTAAGTTCTGTAGGGTTGGTTGAAGAGCTACGGTTCTAATCACATCGGACGCGACGAGAATTTCAAGCCCAAGCAGCAATGCTTTGCCGATTCTGATTCGTAGCCGATCGTAGCGGTTGGGAATCTGTAGATGTCTAACAAGGCCATGTAACAGTTCTAGCCCAGGGTTATCCCGAGAAGTATAACGGATACGCCGATGATGTCAACCACTACGCTTACAATCTCTATCCAGTTAGCAATGTCTGGGAACATGTCCCTCCTGCACGTGTTGTTGCTGCATATTCTTCAGCATTTGGATGATCTACATTCGTGATTGCGAGGGGGTGCGAGTAGGAAGATCAGTTTTCCATACGATCGTTAATGTACTCTTGAACGTTTTCCCGAAGAGGTCTTTCTTCTTAGTAACTGACATGTCTTCTAGGTCGTGGTTTCCGGAGTATCTGCACTCAAGAGCGATATGATTAGGAAACGTTTTGACGTTTACGGTCGATACGATGGATTTGTGGGAGTAATCTAATGCATCCGCTACTCGCAGGATGGATGAGAGAATTGCCACTTTCTCCCTTTCAGTTTGGTTGAGTGGTTTGAGGTTGAAGTGTTTCTTGTTGGGAAGCGCCTTCCGGTGATACCTTGCAATGCTTCCAATCAGGTATCTCTCCTTGTATGTGAATGGAAGGTTCGTTTCGTTCAGTATTAGGTTGAGTGACGATTTGTGATGCGCCTTCCCGCTTCTGGAGAGCCCGATGTCGTGGAGGAGAGCTGCGCATTCAAGCCAGTAGCGTTCCTCGTCGCCGAGGGAATGCAGTTTCTTAGTTTTGTCGAAAATCATCAAAGCAAGCTTTCTATCCTGCTCAGGGTGTGTTTCGTCAGGAAGATACTTCCTAGCGACTTCTCTGACTTTAGTGATAGTGGATCTGTTCTTCCACACCGGTTTTCTCTTGAGTTCTTCTTCTTGTTTCTTAATAACGCTCGACGGGAGGGCGCGGACAAGCACTTGGGCAAGGTTCTCTGGTATGCCTTTCTTCCTCATCTCGTTGGCGACGGTTTCGAAATCGTAATTCACTCTCCTGAACTCTATGCTGAAGGGGTCGAGACTGAGCACTGCGTATTCGGCTCTTGGGTCGCCATCGACCGGTCTGCCAACGCTTCCAGGATTCATGAAAATTACGCCGTCAACCTCCCTCTTCATCGGCGTGTGAGTGTGACCCGTGATGATTACGTCAGCACTCGTTTTGAGTGCGATTTCTCGGAATCGTTCTACTGGAGAATCAGGATAGAGGTGTTCATCCACTGACTCTGGGGTTCCGTGAGTAACTAAGATTGTCTTACCGTCGATCTGGAGTCGCAGTTCTTTGGGCAATGATTGGAGGTACGCCACGTCTGACGGGGTTAATTCGTCAATAGCCAGTTCTTTACCTGCCTCGTCTCCTTTGGAGTTGGGATTACGTAGTGTCTCAAGGACTTCCAAGTCCACGTTTCCAATTACGTTCAGGAAGGCAGCTGATCGGAGTGCTTGAATGACTTGACTCGGGTAGATGCCGAATCCCACGGCGTCGCCTGCATTCAAGAAAACTTGCAGTCCTAAAGTCTGCGCGTCGGCTACAACGGCGTGTAATGCGTCTAGGTTACCGTGAATGTCGGAGATAACTGCGACCCTCCTATCTCTCTGCAGTATCTCCTGCAGTATTGCGCTACGTGGTCCAACGTCTGTTAATTGTCGTATCCTGTCGAAGAGGCCGTTGGCTTTTGTATCATCCCAGAGAAAGACGAAGTTTCTGTAACGGGTCTTTCTCATTTCCGTAAGATCTGTCAGCAGCTTGGTAACTCCGTATCTCGCTTCGACTGGAATATCTGACCTATCGGCTCTCAGTTCTTGCATCCATACAAAGTAGTCATGCATATCACCTAATACATCTTGAAACTGTTTCAGCAGGGAGATTTGATCGCTCAGTCCGCCCTTGTAAATGGGTGAGAAAATCTCCATCGTGTACCTGAGTCGTTTTGCGGCTATCCTCATTTCGTGATGTTTCGTTGCGGCAGCCTCGTTGTGAACGAACGGTTCGAAAGCCAGCAGTTCGTCAAGCTTCACCGCTATCTTATCGTGTGCCCTCTCAAACGTCGTTAACGTGGCGATGCTCTGTTCGTTGGTGGATGTTGAAATTGTCTTGCAGCTGTCAGAGATTTCCTCGAGTATTCTTGAGCCTTCCAGATCATCTATGACTTCGATTACTTCGGACTGCATTTCTTTTCTGATCGATCTCTTCGATGCTAAGATGTACTCGAGTCCGGGGGTTGCGGCTGGGTCCTGAAGGGTTCTAGCGTAATTCTCTAAGAACGCGATTTGTACGTCCGCGTCCCTCGCTGCGCCGACGGACCTCGTCAAGTTCCTAGTTCTCTTTCTCCACTTCTTTGTGAGTTTCGGGTCAAAACACTCCCCGAAGACGCCGAGGGAGGCTCTTAGCCTGCGGGATGCAACTCTGAGCTTGTGAACGTACTCAATATTGGTATTCTTTCGCGCTCCGTCGAATTGCTTTTCAAGTTCCTTTGTGTGTCGGCGAAGTGTTACTGCTGCAAGCGCACAGTAGTCGTCTTTGGGGAATTCAGGAATGCTCGGGGATGGGCGGGGTCTCATGCCATGCTCCTCTGTTATTTATCAGCCAGAGTTGGGAATCGACTATTTCTTCGCCTGGTCTAGGCTTAACTCTCTCATAAGTGCCGTTCGGAAGAAGACGTCTGGCTTTCACATTATCTTTCAAATGAACGTTAAGAATTCTTAATATTGCTAACTTTATTTTCGGGTCGGGTACGGAGAATAACACTTCAACCCTCTTCTCAAGATTCCTCGGCATCATGTCACTGCTTCCCAGCAGGACTTCCTCTTCGCCGCCGTTTCTGAAGTAGTATATTCTTGCGTGTTCTAGGAATCTTCCGACAATTGAGACGACGCGAATGTTCTCGCTAATGCCTTGAATGCCTGGTTTCAGGCAGCAGAGTCCTCGAACGTTGAGGTCTATCTTGACGCCTGTTTGTGAAGCCTTGTAGAGTGCTTGAATGATGTTCTTATCGACGAGCCCGTTCATCTTGAAGGCAAGATAGCCGTCTTTCGTCTTCTGGTGTGATGTTATTTCCCTGTCGATGCGGCTGAGGATTTCATTCTTGAGCGAGGTAGGTGCGACTAGCAGATGCTTGTAAGGTCCCGCCTTTCTAGGATCAGTAGTTAGCTTGCTGAAGAGATCAAAGATTTCTGCTCCTATCTCGGGGTTGGCAGTCAAGTAACCTATGTCTCCGTAGATTCGTGTGGTGACCGTGTTGTAGTTGCCTGACCCAAGGTGTGAATATTGAACCGTCTTTCCGTCCTGTCTTCTAATTATGAGAGCGAGCTTTGCGTGTACTTTGATCTTGGGGAAGTTGTAGACGACCTTCACGCCTGCTTGAGTCATCACCTTCGCCCAGTTGATGTTGTTTGCTTCGTCGAATTTCGCTTTCAGCTCGATTAGGGCTGTCACTTTCTTCCCGCTTGATGCTGCCTTCATTAGGTGTGAAATGACAGGGGAGTCCGGGTCGATTCGGTAGAGGGTGATGTAGATTTCTGTGACATTCGGGTCGATGGCTGCGTCTGCGAGAACGTTCACAATCACGTCGAAACTGTCGTAAGGATGGTAGAGCGCATAGTCCCTTGCGGCTATTGGTTCGCTGAAATGTTTACCGGGTCCTAATTCGGGGACTATGTACCCTTGGAAGGGAGTGTCTTTGAGGTCTGGTCTTTTCAGTTTGAGGAGCTGCCAGAGGTCAACAAGTCCAAAGGGACCATCGATCTCGTACTGAACATCTTCAGCGCTTGGAACATGGAACGCACCTATACTATGCGTTAGGTACTCGCGCAAATGCTGTGGCATGGAACTTTGAAACTCGAGTCGAGCTGGTTTCCCGTGGCGCCTCTGTCTTATGCTCAACTCCATCGTAGTTAGAAAGTCCGTCTTTTCGTCTGCAACGACATCTATCTCAGCGTTTCGAGTGACTCTAAACTTGTAATGGCTAAGAATTTTGGCAGCTGGAAATAGTAGATCCAGATTCGAAGCAACCAGGTCCTCTAGCAGTATGAAATCATCCTCGTTCTTTCGGCTTTCAACTGGCGGTATTCGGATGAACCTGTCAAACGTGTCGGTGGGCGCTTCGACTAAGAGCTTAGTTGGGGCCTCGCTCATTCTCGGATCGTTGGCGACGACAAGTAAGTTCACGTGGAGGTTGGAGATGTATCCTGCAACATATTCCGCGTCGGGTTTCTTCATGACTGGAAGGATTTCCTTCTCAAAATACTCACGGAGCATTCGACTCTGTTGCTGGGTGAGATCTTGAGGTTCTATGACGCGTATTCGTTCCTTGGCTAGTGCTGGGGCTAATTCCTTTTCCCAACACTCTTTCTGTTTCTTGAGGAGTGGTAGGATTTCGCTCCTGGTGACCTTAATCTGCTCCAGTGGGGTCATGCGCGAGCCGGGTGTTGGCTCAAAATCGCCTCTCTCGACGTGCTGCTCCAGGATTGAGGCGCGCGTCATAAAGAATTCATCTAGATTACTTCCGCTGATGGCGAGGAATTTCACCCGTTCTAGAAGGGGGTGCGTCGTGTCATGTGCCTCTTCGAGAACTCGATAGTTGAACCTTATCCAACTTACCTCTCGGTTTATGAAAAGCGAAGGATCATCTAGCGACCTACTCTTCACGGATTCTTCATCCGCGACCTGAACCGAGGGTGTTGACTCCAACGGCTTCACGTCACTATTTCCTTACGAGAATAATAATCTATAAGGTCGAATGTTGTCCAGGACTTGCACTGTTCAGGCTTGAATCCGAGCGATTGGGCATGTGTCTGTATCGTGGCTATGTCTGGTCCCTCTATCTCTAGAAGGGTCGGAATATGCGAGTACCGTCCGGTGTACTCGTCTATATCAACTTCGACACTGATCGCAAGCGAGTAACTCGTCCGATGTTTCTCCATATGCAGCGTTGGAATAAGGCCTAGAAATTGCAGTATCGATTTGGCAGTTCCAAGATCAGATACTGTCACCTCGTTCTCGACTCTGACCTTGGCCGTGTCACTCTCAACGAACTTCTTGAATGTAAGCGTCGTCTTATCCCCGACTCTCCTGAGCCGAAGCAGGTTCTTCGCCTTCGAGATTGAGTTATCTGGAAAGTCAAAGAATAAGGTGTCAATGTCATTATCAAGAGTCTTCGTAGCCCCTAAAGACCTCAATTTAGATTCAACCTGTTCTCGGTCGATCTCGATTATCTTAACTTCAACTTCCTTCATGAGGCTGCACTTCCTCAGCGATTCTCCTCTTGAACGCGGCTTCCACTGTCTGCGTCCTCAATTGTCGATGTGACCCCCAATCGTCTGCCGGTAGGCGGCTTCAACTTCGTGAATGTGTCCGAAGACGTATTGAGTGGTAATCCTGTACCTATCTAATTCGACGAGTGCTGTGCCTTGCACTTCAACGAATATGGGTCTGATGGATTGTTGCTTCAATAACTCGAAAGTTTGGCGCAACGCTTCGGCTGCCGAGAAATCTATGTCATCGACCCCACCCAGGTCTAGACAGAACCAAGAGAGAGGTGGTTTCGCTCCGATCGTTAACTCCCGGACTTCAGTTTTGAGTTGTTCGCAATTTGCGTAGTACATGCTGTGATTGAAACGGTAGATGATTAGGCCTGGGAGAAGTTGGGCATGGCTACTTACTGGTCTTACTTGACGGCCGCCGTCTTGATCCAAAGCAAGCACGATGTTCTTCGGTCGGTATCCCCGGCGTGTATGGTCAATAAGTGACAGAAGAATTGCTAGTACGATGCCTTGCTCGACTCCCACAAAGACTACGGTACCAGCAGTGAGAACTGCTACCCAAAATTCACTCGGACGTTGGACGAAGATCTGACACATTTGTTTCACATCGACAAGTTCAACTCCTATGATGAATACTATCGCGGCCAGAACCGCGATTGGCATATAGGACAAAGGGGCTGTTAAGAACAGTAGGACTGCGAGTACGATAGCCACGGTAGTAAGTTGGGCGAGTTGACTTCGACCCCCGGCGCTGTCAACCATCTCAGTCTTCGTTGGACTGCCGTTTACGACGAAC
>JBEKGM010000075.1:0-11149 GCA_050012795.1 Bathyarchaeia archaeon
CTCAATCTACAACGGCCAATACGGCAATCAAATAACCACAACCAGCGAAACAATCCAAGTCGGGTCCGGAAACCAATTACAATACCAACAAATCACCACCACAACCGTAACCCAAGCAGCCCCCTATCAAAACGAGTATCTACCACAAAACCAGTATCCAATCTCATACCCGGCTCCATCAACCTATCCATACTCACAACCACAGTCACACCCGTACGTAAACCAGAACAATTCACTGCACCCACAGTACCAAACGTACAGATACCAGAATAGCTCACGACTATTCGATTACGTCGCAATCGCAGCAATCCTCGCAGCCGTCATAATAGCAACCGCAGGCCTAATCGTCGTATACGGACGAAGACAACAACCCACCCCAATAACTTGGATCCCACCCCCACCACCCCGTTAAACCCAGAAGGTGAAGCACCCGAAAATCCCCATTTTTTCCAATAGTCTTACGACGCAGCGACTCAGAACAGTTTTCTTCTCTCCCGATTTCTATTCGCGTTTCTATAACGAAACTGATGCATGGGATTTACCTCTAGGCATCATGTAAAATGCCCATTATTTCGAGTGTGCCGGTGCCTTGATGAGTGTCATAATCCTGAACAACTATCACGGTTAGCGCGCTACACCGCTGTGTTTATGACAGCTGCTTGTCTGATTCACTCATATATGGTGGTCTAGTGGTGCGCGCACCGCTGGATCAGTTGCCAGAGCGCGACGACGTTTCTGGCATACTCGCGATTACAATTTCTGATGTTCGCAAAGATCAAGAATCTAGATTCCTCCAACCTCGCGATGGGGATCGTACGCTCTTTGGAAATTCTAAGGCAGATTAAATAAGATTGCAGGCCTAGGCAGAGAAAATTCCCAGCGAAAATCGGCTTCTGAATTCATAGTGCACAAGACAGTGAAAACGGATGAAATACAAGTGGGTCGTTCTCACGGTAACCACCGTCGGAGTGCTGATGGATGGTATCGACTCACGAATAGTTATCATTGGTCTTCTACAAGTTGCCGCGGCATTACATGCGGACGCAGAGCAGGCCATTTAGTTTACGCAATCCTACGTACTCGCCGGTACCATTGCTTTGCTTCTTATCGGCAGGGTTACCGACATAGTGGGAAGGGTAAGAATCTACACAACCGGCTTCACAATCTTCACGATCGGTTCAGCTCTAACGAGTCTTTCCCAAGATCCGAATCAATTCATTTTGTGGAGAGGGCTACAAGGGCTTGGAGTCGCGATGCTCTTCATAAACAGCGTAGCGATGATTGTTGATGCAACTCCAAGAAAAGACCTCGGACTTTCCCTCGGCATTAATCAGATCGCCTTCAGGTTTGGCGCAATGGCTGGGTTAACACTCAGTGGTTTGATTCTATCCTTTTTCGATTGGAGAGCACTTTTCTACATAAACATCCCGATTGGAATCTTCGGCACCTTCTGGGCGCATCACCGGCTAAAGGAAATAGCCAAAGTGGAGAAGAAGAGTCCGGTGGATTGGCTAGGGTTCGCATCCTTTTCGATTTCAATTACGAGTTTTCTCCTCGCGCTCACTTACGATGCGTATGGTTTTTCTGAAGCGGTTGTGGTTTATGGACTCCTGATCGCCAGCGCTCTGACTCTTTCCATTTTCATATTATATGAGAGGAGACAAGCGCATCCCTTGCTTGACATGAGTCTTCTTAGAATTCGGGAATTTACTGGAGGGGTGATTGCTCAGCTGCTGAATGCAATAGCGTGGGGTGCTTTTCTTCTCCTGCTCAGCCTTTACTTTCAGCTCGTTCTTGACATGAGTCCTCTGGCGGCTGGAATAGCAATAATACCTTTCGACATCGCGTTTCTTATTGTTGGGCCGTTAAGCGGCAGGTTCTCTGATAAGTTCGGGCATTTACCATTCACGACATCCGGACTTGCTCTCACGAGCATTGGGCTGTATCTTTTTTCAACGGTGACGATCGTAACGCCAATATCAACTGTGATTTTCGAGATGATCCTTGTTGGAGCAGGCATGGGGTTGTTTGTTTCTCCGAACATTAGTTCGGTCATGAGTTCCGTGCCTGAAAAACGTAGGGGAATTGCGTCCGCATTTAGAGCGACCTTCTTTCAAGTTGGTTACGTGATCAGTCTCAATGCTGCTGTGTTGATAATGACAGTCGTCATTCCGTACCAAACGATAACACAGGTAATATCAGCGGTGAATCCCATTACGATATCGTCTTCGGACAAACTTCTCTTCATGAAAGGACTCAGTACCGCATATTTCTGGCTTGCAATAGTCAACGTCGCTGCGATTCCGCCTTCGGTGCTTAGGGGAAGCTCAAAGTATAAACCAAAATTAAGTATCTTCGAGCATAAGATCCTGAGCTGAGATGAAACAGGAGCGTATCTCCCATGAAGAGGCTTTTCATCAAAAGATTTTCTACATTGTGTGAATTCGACCTCTCTTACCTCCATTCCAGAGGACAGAACCCGCGTTTAGGCTCTCAAGTGTGAAATTTCCTATAGAACCCCGTGGGTTATCGTTCTGGCGCCGGGGGTGGGATTTGAACCCACGAGGCCCAGAGGACCAACAGCTTTCTTGGCCCAGTTTTCTAATCGATCTCGAGGTTCAACGTCCCTCATCTTAATGCTGAGGGGCTCTGTCGCCTTACCTAGCTAGGCTACCCCGGCGCTCATAATAATCGTCCCCGAGGAGCGTATTAAGCGTGGCAGATATTCGCCTGAATTCTCAGGAAGACGCGTCTTGAATCATGCCAGTTTAGGCAGAGGTTTAATTCCAAAGGAAATCTGTGAGTTAGGAACGAAAGTGTTTCTTTGAGTGTAGTTGTGTCTCTTCCTGCGGCTCTCCGCCAATTCACGCGCGGCAAGTCCAAGATAGATATCATGCATTGACGGTTGAAGAAGTAATCCTGAAGTTGGACAATCTCTTTCCTGGATTGAAAAAAGCATTCATCTTGGCGAAAACATGAGTTTGGTCGGTCCCAGGTACTTCTGACTGATCCTTACTCAGTCGCCCCATCTCTTGTAAAGCGACGTCTCGATACCGATAGAATCCAAAATCTTTCCCACCAAATGATTCACCAGCTCATCAATCGACGTAGGCTTATGATAGAACCCAGGGCATGCTGGCATAATGATAACGCCTAGTCGAGCAAGCTTGATCATGTTACCCAAATGTATCTCGCTGAGGGGAGTCTCCCGAATTACGAGAACGACCTTGCGATGTTCTTTGATGGCGACGTCTACGTTTCTGCAGATTAGATTGTACGCGAACCCGTTAGCGATAGCTGATAGCGATTTCATAGAACAAGGACAAATGACTGAAGCATCGAATTTCACAGAACCAGATGAGATTTCTGCTCCCAGATAATGTTCTGACAAGATCGGGCCAGCCTTAGCAAGACGGTCTAATCCTTCTGGAACCTCTGTTGCGATTACGGTCCTCGCGGCGTCAGAAACGATCGTGGTCAGTTCTGATCCGCTATTGTGCAACTCTTCGGCTAATCTTATTCCATATATTACGCCGGACGCCCCGGTTATCCCCAATACTATTTTCAAGGGTGCTGACGGGTCAGAGGAGGTTTTGACTGGTCTTAACATGTGAGCTTGTTTCTCATCGGTGAAATCGAGTTTGATCTCACAACATTATTATCACGCAGCGTCATGCCATTGGGACATGATTATGAGGAGTTTTCTGCTGATCAAGACTCAGCCAGGAATGGAGAAGGAGATCCTGGGAAGATTTGAACTGTTGCCAGAGGTGCGTGAGTTGCATTTGATAACTGGCAAGTTTGATCTCCTAGTTGCGTTGGAATCTGAAGATGTAGATCTTGATCCGCGACATCAAGTAATTGAGATGGTAGTTGACAAAGTGAGGAAACTGGGAGGAATAGTAGATACGCGTACTATAATACCAATAGAGCAACAGATGCGGCCGACTGCTGCTAATAAGCCGATAATGAAGGGGTTCGTATTCATACAATCCGAGTCAGGCAAAGGTAAAGAACTCATGGGCAAACTGTGGACGCTTCCAGAAGTGGTCGGAGTCCACTTGCTGTTCGGCAAGGCCGACGTGTTAGCTGAAGTCGAAGTAGAGAAGAGCTTCGTGAATCCTCCTCCACAACGTATCGCAAACCTCGTTGAAACTAAGATTGCGAAATTCCAAGGCGTCCGCGACACTGACACTTACGTGCCAGCTGACTCGATAACAATAGCAAAATGATTATTCAGACCTCACGCTTGTGGTACTTAACCTGCGTCATCAATTTCTCGCGCGTGCGTTGAATGGATGCATATTCCTCTTTCACTTCTGGTGACATCAATTCGATTTGGTCGAGATTCCAAATGGCTTCTGTTAGTTTCTGAATAGCCGCGCGAAGTCTAGTTTCCGAATTCGACGACATCATACTAATCTCGAAGAGAAATCAACTATATTACAGGTATGTTCGGAATTGTTTCCTCTTCGAGGATACTCTCGATTCGCATCAGCTTCAAGACATCTAGGCGGACGTTTCTATGAGTCAAAGTGGCGTCAGCGAAACTATGCCGCCTGCGTAAACCAAGTTTGCGTTATACGTAAGCTCATATGTCTGGGTCCTATAACCGGGCGCAGCGAAACTTAACGTGCCGTACGTTCCTTCGGGGAAATTCAACTGCCATGACCCGTCAGATCCAGTTGCCGTCGACTGGCTGGTAGCGCAATTATTCACAGTCACTGCCGCTCCTGCAATTGGTCGACCGCTAATCGCGCTAATCACAGATCCATAAATCAGTCTAGATTGGGTAGAAGAGAACACATTCTGCGGAACTACCAAAGCGGCTACTAAGAGTAAACACAGGCAGTAGAATGATAAACGCTGAGACATGTTGAACGTATTGCCGTTCGGGGAGCTAGCTATAAACCACTACGGATCCTGATTTTGTAGTATACAAAAACGATGCAATGTTTGACGAGGATTCTGCTACTGCGCAAGCTGGTAGGTGTCTGGGTTAATCGGACTCTGTTTGTACACCAAGAGGATTGGAGCGATCGGGCTGATTTCTCCAAAAGTCGTTGCCATGGAGGAGGAAACAGTCGAATAATCGATTATTTTGGCTATGTCGCACCAAATCGTGAAGGAAGAAACCTGGGTTTGCAGTGTTAGATAGAAGGTTACGTAGCGGTACTCGCCGTTAGCTAAAGCCACTATTTCGTCGCTTGCCATATTATTGTAGGGACCGCTGTAGCTTGGTGAAAGTAACGCGTTTTCGGCATGAACCGTGACAATTACGGAAATATCCGTGAGGCCTCTATTTCGAATGAGCACGTTGATTATATCAATGGTTCCTGGTCGAGCTTCAGTCATCGCGTTCAAACTGTAGCTTAGACGAATGTCTGAAGCGCCACCGAAAGTGAATTCAACTATTGGCTTGTTTGTTAGACCATAATTTAGAAACCAGAGAACTGGCACAAGCATAATGAGTACGATTAAACCTATGGCAAGTTTCTTTCTGTTCCGTTTTTTACTGCGTCTCTTTCTTGGCAAATATTACACGATACCTAGAGAGGCACTTTTGATATAAGGTGTATTTGTATAATGACGCCATGAGATGTAGGAGTTCGAGTTAGGACTGCGCCTTTCTCATCGATCGAGACCTGACATTTCTGACGATGATTACTACAACAGCCACGAGTACGAATCCTAGAATTATTAGGTAAACCGAATAATCCGTATGAAGGGCTGCTCCAGGAACACTCAGAAGGAACTGGCCTTCCGCGCTTTGCTGTTTCGCATCAGAAGTTGAGTACATTATTTTCGCTAGCAATTCAACCTGTGGCACGCCGTTGGTGATGTTCTGAGCCTGAACGTGAGATGGCATAGGCAACTCGAACGTCCATATTGCGGATTCTAACTTAGCGAGGTGAAAGTTGCCGAGGTCCTCCGAATGGGTAAGCAGCCAGTTACCACTCAAGTCAGGATCAAGATATGCCTCACCTCGAACTAGGAAAACGTCACTTGGACCAAGATTCAAGATTTCTATCTTCAACTGTGAGGTCTGTCCCACTGGGGCATAGTACGGTCCCGCCCCGTTTCCGATCATAATTAGCTGGAGCGTGGTATCGGTTTGTGCAAAAAGTGCCGAGGAACTACCGCAGATAAGAAAAATGAACAGAACGAACACTAATGAACGACGATGCATGCCCTTCAACGGCACTAGACGGTCTACTTAGTCTTATGCTGAACCATGCATCTCACTGAACTGAGTCACCCTTTCACTTAGGATGAGGTACCAGTCGCGTAGAAACTGAATGGCCCAATTGTTTCTGACGCGGGGGTAGTGCTGAAGAATTGTGGAAAGCCATTAGCAAAGGGCGCCACGAAGAAGTAATCCGAGTACCCGTAAGTCCAGTCGTATGCACCAGTATATGAATAGTGGAAAATCGTTCCGTACGATTGACGAGCTAGAGTGCAGAGCCAGTAAGTTCCAGGAGTTAAAATGGCCATATAGTCAGAAGGAAAAAGTTTCCACGTCATCCAAGCTGGACCCCAGGTTGCTGCAGCTCTGAGGCAGTAGGCATGACTTGTAGCGGCAACGAGCGGTTGGCCGGCAGGGGTCCCACTACCGTTGTCCTGGTAGACTCCGAAATACATACATTGACTACCGTCTGAACCGGAATACTGCACATACATTGAGACTGATTGTAGGATGGTTGGCGTATTTACCGTGAATGTGACGTAGGCTTGAACGAGGTCTCCGCCGATAGTGCCTGACCACTGTTCAATGTTCTGGTCACCGTACCATACCAATGTGGCACCAAACGTCTGTGCAATAATGGGTTGAGCGATTAGGAAAACAGCTAATAGCGCAAGATAGATGCTGACACGGCTCTTCATTGCAATCTTGACAGGTATGCATCCATTCGTATTTTAACACTATTCTGCTAGAGATGGAGATTGCACATTAACTGTACAATCAAAGGACGCGATTTTCGCATTTTAACACTATTCTGCCAGAGACAAGGGGGATTGAGAGAGTCAATGATTGTGTGTACACTGAACGTTAACGATTAATCATGCGTCGATCGGTAACGACGAACTCGTAATCCCTAGAAAAAGGGAGAGATTAGAAGTGTGCCTTCGAGAGACGTCTGAACGCGAGCACTGAGTTCGCTAGGTTTGCAGATGGCAACTGTACGAATGTGAGGACTCTAGTTCCAAGTTGGCTTCCAAGGGCGAGCATTGAAAGCGCCATGCTTGATGTGCCCACGGCCAACAGTTGTCCCGAGCTTGTCGCATAAGCTGTAACGCAGAG
The DNA here is from genome assembly GCA_050012795.1 of Bathyarchaeia archaeon. Lineage (GTDB taxonomy): Archaea > Thermoproteota > Bathyarchaeia > 40CM-2-53-6 > 40CM-2-53-6 > FEN-987. The sequence continues at coordinate 7,304 of JBEKGM010000075.1, forward strand.
AACCAAGCTTGCCGCGAACCATGTGATTGAAGAGAAGGCGATCTGTTTTGAGATGAGCCATTTACCATGTCTTCTGATCAGCTTGGTGGCGAGATATGCGATGGGTGCCAAGTAGACTACTCCCATAAGGGACGCGGCAACAATTCCCGCGAATATGGCTCCTGCTTCTGCATTGATGGGTGCGATCGCGGAGTATGAGTAGTAAGATGCGTAGAGGACGCCGATGAGCGGATAGACTCCAAGCTGTACTGCCCTGTATATCCACGGATTGGTTGCTGCGGAGTATGATAGTGAAGGCGCCCAACTGTAGTACCAAGTGTTGAAGACGAGCATAAACTCGCGTCCGGCAGTAGTATTCTGAATGTCGTTGTTGCGGAAGTTGCGGAGGAAATTCGCGTAGGGCTCAAGCGGGCTACCCCCAGTCACATATGATACCGGGCAATATGGTACTGCGGTTCCTTTCACCGTGGCTATAGTTGTGTACACCGATGTCGTCGTAGTAGTGGACGGCCACGTTACCCATTGCGTAATAGAACTTGACAGTGTTCCCGTGATCGACGTCGAATAGGATGTTGTTGTAGTCGTAGTTGACTGCGAGCTCGTGTAACTCCAAGAAGTGGAGGTAGTGGTTACGGTTGTAGTAGTTGTTGAACTTGAGATGGAACTGGAAATTGTGGAACTGGTCGTTGTGAACTTAACAACACTAGTACCCGAGTACGAGTAGCTTGTTGATGAGCTTAGCGGCGGTGTAGAAACACACCCTGAGACGCCACACGAGGCAACACCCAATGTTGCGCTTGCAGGAGTGTTGAGGGCAACGATAGCTCCTAAGATTGCAAGCAACAGTACTAACGTCAGCGCAACTTCGCGGAGTTTCAACTTCAAGAGAATAACCTCCTCAAGAGCATGGGTACTATCAACAGCAACACCGCTAACAATCCAACATTATCAGCGAACGGCCCCAGATTTATACCCTGATCTATACCCTGAGGCTTTATTGCAAATCCGCATGGCAATGGACCGCATGACACTGTCGTGAACGATGTTGTTATCGTTTGTAAGACTGACGTCTGAGTCTGGGTAGTCGTTGTGCTTACGCTTAGGCTTGTTGTAGTTGGTCCGGAAACAGTTGTCAGCGTCGCATGCGTGAAGGTGCTGTAGTAGATGCCCGTCGTCTGGACCGTCGTGCTCGAGTAAGAGTAGGAGGTAGCCACGGAAGTTGTCGTCGTCGTTAGTGAAGTGCTCGTTGTTGACGTGGTTGAGGTTGTACTGTACGTGGTTACGGTGCTCTGCAACTCAACGGCTAAGAAGTTCTGAGCAAAATCACCCGTACTATTGGTGGGGCTATATCCGGTGATGGTAATCAAATAGTACCCACCACTCGCAACGTTACTTACTGTGAACGAACCGGAAGCGTATCCGCCCGCGATTGAACATACGGGTGCAACACCTCCACTATTTATGCTACTTCCAGTCGGCGTCCAGGGTGCTGGTGTGCCTGCCGTTATCGTGCAGCGCGTGTCGTCCGGGTTGAAGCCGGTACCCGCTACTCCTACCGGTTGACCCTGCTGGACAGCAGCAGGATTCAACACTACCAAAGCGCTCGGAGTACCCACGGTGAAGAAGCCTGTAGCGGTTGCTCCCGTGCTATCAGTTATGACTATGCCGTAAGTTCCAGAAACTGCAGTTGAAGGCGCTGTGAGGGATCCTGCTACCTGCCCAATCCCTCCAGAAATGAAGCAGCTTGGAGTCACGCTTAAGCTCGGGATTAGAGTCGCTTTGCACGAGGTTGCGTTGGATTCGAATCCTGATCCTGTAAAGGTGAACACGGAGCCTCTTGATCCTGTCGGTGGAGTTATGTTTATGCTGGCTGTCACGTTAAACGGAGCCCACACTCCAAAAGTCGCGTAACCTGTACAGCCAGCGTTACCGCATGGGTTGTACTGTCCAACAATATCGTTTGTAGGAGTACCTACCACTGTTACGTTATATGGAATGTTTGCAGTAGCGTACGGACCCACAACGAAGCTGCCCTGCGCGGTCTGCGGAATTGTGATGGAACATGTCGAAGATCCTGTCATCAAAGTGTTGCTAGGCGAATTCGTTTCGCTGTTGTACGCCATGAGGTAGCATCCAGTGTCAGATGGTGAGAGCCCGTAAGCTATGACGGTGACTGTTGCTCCGGTAGGAGCGTTGGTTGGGAAGAGCTGTATGGAGGGCGTTCCACCTATGACTCGCAACACTGCCTGCGCGGAATCTCCCTGGTTACAGGTTACTTGGATCACATACTGGCCTGGCGGCACGGCTCCAATTATGAAGCTGCCATTCACTAATCCGGTTCCCACCGCTATCGCTACGGCTCCCGAGTCGGACAGAATTGGGTTGAAAGAGTTACTTGAGCCGCTTATGAGAGTACACGAAGAGTCCGTGGGCAAGAACATAGTACCATTAACGAGGATATCATCACCCTGACGACCACTGCCTGGATTCAAGTAAAGTCTAGGACCATTAACCACGGTCAACACTGCTTGCGCGAAGTCGCCTTGGTTGCCAGTGACTTGGATCACGTACTGGCCTGGCAGTGCGTTACCGACGAGGAAACTACCGTTCACAATTCCCTTTCCTGCACGTATTACACAAGCTCCGCTTCCAGTCAGAACCGCGACTGAACCTGGACTTGAAACAATGCATGAAGTGTCTGTTGGCAGGAATCCGGAACCAAGGAAACTGATGTCAGCCCCCGGTTTACCTGAATCTGGAGTCAATGTGACTACCGCCCCCATCGTAACGTTGAAAACTGCTTGCGCGAAGTCCCCTGTACTACCCGTCACCTGAATTACGTACTGACCTGGAACAACGTTACCAACAGTGAAACTACCCGTAACGTTCATGAAACCATTGAAAGGTGCCGTAGTAGACTTGAAAGTGGAGCAACCCGCCGCGATAACGACACCTGAAGGGCTTGATATTGTACACGAAGTATCCCCGGGTTGGAAGTATGAACCTTCAACAATCACATCCGTCCCGATAGCCCCACTAGAAGTCTTACCAAGCGGAATTAAGATACCGTTAACTCCAAGCTGAACGAAGGCTCCACGTGTCACGTTCAAAATTGCCTGAGCGCGGTCACCCGCACTACCACTCACCTGAATCACATACTGACCTTCAAGAGCGTTACCAATAGTGAAACTACCCGTAGCGTTCACGAAACCACTTGAAGTCTTGAAGAACGTGCAAGCCGCGCTACCAGACGCAATCACCGTTCCCGAACTAGGACTAGAAATCGTACACGTACCACCGTTAGCGTCTCCAGGAAGGAAGCTTGACCCTTCAACAGTAACATGCGTTCCCGTAGTACCGCTGGCCGCCTGTCCTAGAGGAGCAATGATACCGTTAACTCCAAGCTGAATGAAGGCTCCAGCAGTCACGTTGAAAACAGCCTGGGCCCTATCGCCTGCACTACCACTAACCTGAATCACATACTGACCCTCAGCAACGTTACCCACAGTGAAACTACCCGTAACGTTCACGTAACCATTGAAAGGTGCCGTAGTAGACTTGAAGAAAGAACACGCCGCAAGAAAGAACACGCCGCACTACCAGACGCAATCACGGTTCCCGAACTAGGACTAGAAATCGTACACGTACCACTATTAGCGTCTCCAGGAAGGAAGCTTGACCCTTCAACAGTAACATGCGTACCCGTCACACCACTAGCCACTTTCCCTAGAGAAGCCATGTTGCCATTAGTACCAAGCTGAATGAACGCCCCAGCAGTCACGTTGAAAACAGCTTGAGCCCTATCGCCCGCACTACCACTAACCTGAATCACATACTGACCCTCAG
>JBEKGM010000076.1:0-10880 GCA_050012795.1 Bathyarchaeia archaeon
AGGCAGGTTCGGCATTGATGCATAGCTCTGTGGCCTGGCGGTAGATCACACATGTGGAGATGTGTCGATGGTCTAGGCCCTGGGGTCGCGGCGGTACATTTGGGGATTCTCGGCGGACCTGGTGGAGTCTGAGGATAGTAAGTCATGGCCTGCAATAAGCATCGATCTACATAAGAAATTGTCGGATTCTACAGCCTCATGGGAAGATAACCGTAGATGACGCTTTGGCCGTGACCTCGAATGGAAAGATGAACTTACGAAACGTGGTTAGTTCTGTACTCGTCTTCGGCGAGCAAAGCAGACTGTTGCGTACGCCAATATGGCAATAAGAAGGCCCACTTGAGGGACTGGTAGTTCTGGTACGTTGAAGTTCTGGGGCGCAAACGCCAAGCCTATGTTCGGTGACGAAGTTGCATTGAATCCGTCATAGTACATCATGTATCCGTTCGCACCATTAACGACGTCAGGTTGTTCTACACCAGCAGCGTCCCAGCTACCTCGAGGCCCTGGAGAAAGTACCGGAGTCAAAGTCTTGTTCCAGGAAGCTCCATCATTTGAGGTGGCGTACCCAATTTGAGGGGTTGTACCGCTCTTGTTTAAGCCAGTGTACCAAAGGCCGAAATTCGAACCGACTCGGACCACGGAAGGAGAGCTTACGGTTGCTGAATCCCACGCACTTGGAATTGAGGATGGTGAAATCACGGGTGTGGGCCACTTGGTCCACGTCAACCCATTCGAGGAAGTTGCGTAGAAGATTCTGATTGCGATACTTGAAACTGTTTCATTTGCGCTTCTTCCCCCATACCACATGTTGTACGTGGTCTGCCATCTGAGCGCGAAAGGCCTACCGATTGCAACGTCTACGCCACCGGGCGTTAAGACCGGATTACCAGAATACTTGACCCATGAGATTCCATCCAAAGAACCAGCAACGCCTATTGCTCCATTTGTGAAACTCGTTGGGTTCTCACCGCGATATGCCATCAAGAACATTGTTCCATTCCACACAACAGACCCTAACGCGACTCGGGAACTGTCCCAACTTCCTAGGGAACCCGGCTGAAGCACGGGCCCGGGATACTTCTGCCAGTGAATCCCATCGGTAGAGTTTGCGAATCCGATGCCGGTTGCTGTCGCATGACCACCATCATACCACATCCTATAGACCGCACCGTCATACAGCACGACCGGTGCTGCTGTGAAGCCGGAATCCCAGGCACCGGATGTTGGGCCCAGGAGAGGGTTGCCGGAGTATTTCACCCATTGACTGCCGGAGTCGGCGCGCACAAGAGAAGGCATCAATATGGGGACGAGCAACATCAATATCAGAAGTAACATGACCTTCAATCTCGGACGCAAGGTCATTCTCCACGGTATTGGTTGGTTGTCCCCATTATTAGGTCTGCTAAGTGGTGTCTTGCATCTGATTACTCAGATGGCGGAGACGATGCTCTCTATTCCGCTCATTAGGAAGGAGACGGCTAGCATTACTGTGAGTGTGAGAACGCCGAGAGCAGGGAAATCAAGCACTACGAAGGAGAAAACTACACTCACAATACCCGCTATGATTAGGAACGCCCTTGACCATTTCTGCAGGCGTTTAGCTACAGCCCCTAGCGCTATCGTCGTTATGCCATAGATCATTGCGGCGAAGGCTAATAGGAATACGAGGGTACTGACGCCGAGCAGGGGAAACGCCAATACAACGAATCCCAGAATAATTGATAGAACTCCGGCAATGATGTCGATAGCTCTATGCATATTCGTGAATAATTTGTGCGACAGTCCACGAGCTAGTCTCGAGATGCCCAAAACAAGAAGAGCGACTGAAAGTAGCAGCACAAGCGTGGATACGCCAAGACCAGGCTCGGCGAGGATCAAGAATGCTAAACCAATAGCTATCAATCCCACAACGATGTGGAATATTCGTACCGCTCCTGATTGCTTCGTTACAGAACCTGACATAATAGCATCAGCGGCAGCAGACTGTGCTTGAGTAGAAAAACGTTGCTAGGAAATGGCGTTCAGAAAGCTTTCCTGGGGCGGATCAACTGCTGATCTTGTAGTCGTATCAACATCAAGCTTTCGCGTTTCCTTGAAACTCCCGAACTTCCGATCGCTGTCGGTATTCATAGAATTATCTTGGAATGTGCGTGAATCTAGCGCCCATCAGTGAGGCCAATCGCCTTCAGTGCCTCGTCATAGCTATCCTTCACTCGTTGCTGATCGTATTCTGACGCTAGACCTATGTGACTGTCATGTTCGATTAGCGTAGCGTGCTTGAGCAACGCTCTACGTTGAGCCTCTGTCCTAGCGTGGGCAGAGACGATCCTGATGGTCTCAAGCATCTTCATCAATACCTCAGCATTCCCTCGTCCGTACTCGCGGATCATGTTAAAGGCAACCCCTACGAGGCGCTCAAAACTAACCGGGTCACCTATTATGCGCAGTTGATTCTCCTTGTCGCAAAAGTACGGAGAGGGGTTTATGCGCTCAGCCAACATTCCGAGCGCTGCGCCCATGCGGTTGAGGCACATTGATGGCGTAACCGGATCGTTGATTGCTTGGGAAAGAGCGCGGACTGCAATTGTCACAATAATGTAGATTCCATATTCAGCGTCCTGGTATAGGGTGCGGTTCCCTCCCAGAAAGTACGCTCGATTAACATTCGAGACTACACCTTCGTCTAGGGGACCAGGATAAGCCAGCAACAATTGGTCGCCGCGGCTCACGAAATCGCCAGACTGCTTCCTGAGATAGAGAACAGACTTGGAGTTAACCGCGATACGCATTAGCTTACTGTAATCAATAGCGCGAACGTAGCCTTCTCCGTCGGACATAATCGCTTTTCCCTCACGAAGTACCGTGTCGCGTAAGACGTTCACTTCAGTCTGTCGCGAATCAAATGTGTCTATGGCCCTAGCGAGCGGATACTCCTTTATGACGTCCTCCAGTTCCTTACTGATGACTTCGATAACCGAAGCTGCTTGTAACGAGTCAGCCACATGGTGGATGAAGTAGAATAAGATCACCAAGTCTAGAAGAAGCATGCAGAATCCAACCCCCACCGGCAACCGCGCATTGGACAGAACAGTTCCAGGCGACAGAATCGTCATTAGGATCAAGCTGTAGAAAGTAGTTGCGCCGTAGGCTCCAAGAACAAGTTGAGTGGCGCGGTCGCGCATGAAACAGCGCATTATGACTGAACCATACTGCGACGAGGCGATAGTCAGCGGGACCAGCGTAATCGAGAAGACGACGCCAATGACGCCTATCGTAGTCTCTCCTATTGTGGTAAGCGCACTTCGCGCCGAATCCACGGTGGTCATGGAAGGGAGGAGGCGCCAACTGTTCAGAAGTGAGCTTGGCAGCAGTTGACTAATCCAGTAGAAAACGATGGCTAATATGGCTCCGAGCAGAGACATGAGCAATGGCAAGTACCAGTAAGTTGCGCGAGTCTTATCTTGGAAATCTCTAAACCAGACCGAAGACATGACTCACCTCTCCTTCGCTGCTGGATGGCGGTTTAGGAAGTCTTGCACGCCGCTCTCAAGGCTCATGTAAATGTGGTTCTCGCCAATAATCTCCATGAGTCCGGAAATGCGGAGCTTATCGCGGACAGGTCCGCGAGCTTGCGCGAGAAGGGTCTCCACCCCATATCCTTCTAAGTCGCTGACGAGACTTCTCAACATGTCAATGCTTGTAATATCCAGCGTGCTGCTAGCGCTAATATCAAAAAGAACGGCTTTTGGCGGCGGATCAGTCGCGGCAACAAGCTTGAGAATCTGAGAGCGCGCCACGTTCGCGTTTGCGAAGAAGAGGGGCGCATCAAGTCGCACAATCAGTAATCCATGTATGCGCTCGTTTTCAGGGTGGCGGTCAAGGCTGCCGTACTCTCCAGGCTGCGACGGAATTCTTCCTAACTCAGCTAGGTACGGCCGACTGGCACGGTATACGACTACGACGACCGAGAGGAATACTGCGATCAACAGCCCTGACAATACTCCTGTAGCAATAACTCCGACCAGAGCAATTATTGACAGCCAGAAATCAATACGGAACTCGCGGTAAAATCGCTTTAGGCTCGCGAAGTCTACGAGGCCCAGAACGGAATAAATGATAATTGCTCCTAGAACTGCGTTCGGGAGTTCGGAGAAGAGAGGCGCCAAAACCGCAATGGTTACTATGATCAGGATGGCAGACACGATCGAAGATAACTGCGTCTGGACTCCCGCATCTTCCCCTGTTGCAGTTGACGAGAGACTGGCGTCAACCGTAAACCCCTGGAACATGCCCGCACTAAGATTAGCTGCGCCCAGCGCAATCAGCTCCTGATCAGGATCAATCTCGTAGTGGTGTTTCGCTGCAAAGGCACGCGCGGTCCCAACGGATTCGCCCACAGCTAAGAACACCATGCCGCCCGCGCTCGCAATGAGGAGCGGTAAATCAGAAATGCTGACTAGGGGAATAGCCGGTGATGGCAAGCCCATCGGAATCGAGCCAACGACGCTGACGCCTTGCTGGCTGAGGTTAAACACTGATGTGATTAGAATTCCAGCGAAAAGGGCTACTAGTCCCGCAGGAATCCGTCGAGCGTACCGTTTCATGAGGAAAATCAACAGGAGCGAGCCAGCGCCAATTCCAAATGTCCATAGATTCGCCCTGCCTAATCCTAAACCGAGTTGGATGATTTGCTGGAATATGTTGCCTGGTCCACGGGGTAGACCGAACAGTTTCGGCGCTTGACTCACGATGATCTCGAGCGAGACGCCAAATAAGAAACCTGTGATCACTGGTTTTGAGAGGAAATCTGAGATGAAGCCGAGCTTCACTACTCCAGCAAGTAGGATCATGCCGCCGACCGTAAGGGCCAGCATCGCACTTAACGCCGCAAACCTCTCTGGACTCGCTCCAGTGGCAAGGTCCGCAACTATCGCCGCGGACATGACGGCCATCGTTGAGCTGGCGGTCACTTTGAGATGGTGACTCGTCGCGAAAATGGCATACGCGAACATGCCTGCAAAGGCAGCATAGAGACCCGCCTGCGGAGGCAAACCTGCCAACTCAGCGTAAGCCATCGCTGCTGGCACAACGACTCCCCAAACTGTGATTCCTGATATGAAATCAGAACGGAAGAAGTTATGCGGGTATTTCGGAAGCCACTCAACGATTGGAACGTACTTCCTTAGATCAGAGGCTTTCAGCTTCATGCCATCAACCAGTTACAAGGCTCTACGCTAGTATCGCGGACAATGATTTGAATACGTACGAAACTTGGTTGACCAGAACTTTGATCTATTGCTGTTAGCAGTGAGGAGCTCCAGTAGGATTAACCCAAATGCTTGGCATTCCCATGAAACCAACTTTCCGTGAAAATCAGGTCAGTGGTTGTACATGCACGAGACCAGCCGAGCTAACCGTATGAAATGAACTGAGCGGAATGAAGATCGCGGTTTCAAAAGTCTTTTCACACTGAAATATAGTTAAGGTAAGAAAGTAAGAATAAGGGTAGTGAGAATCGTGACGAAGTATGAGAGGCCTGACATTACTGTGGTTAGTGGCAAAGGCCAAGTTGTGATCCCACAGTCAGTCAGAGAAAAACTTGGATTAAAGCCGAAAACACGACTGCTAGTTTACGGTTACGAGGATGCGGTCATCATGAAGAGGCTGGTGATTCCTGATGTGGTTGAGGACTTGAAAGCGCTGTACAAGAAGATTGAACCGAAAATCGCAAGATACAGAACCCTATCTGAGGAGGAAGTAGACGAAATCGTCCAAAGGCATAGGAGAGTGAGAAGCCGTTAGTCGTATGAAGTTTCGCCAGTCAGGAATTTGTCTTGACCGAGAACCTTTGTCTCCAGATCCATGCATGCTATCCTATCCGAATGTCCGTGCGAAACCGCCCATTCTATGACAGCAGTTGCAAGTCGATCGTAGTCGTATGACATGAGTAATTGTTAGCGTCCGGACACCAAGAAGCACTGCGGTATGTTCATGCTGGGATAGCAGTTCGAATAACTCGAACATACTGGCAAGTATTTATCGATTCCAAGGCAAGAATTAATCTGATTATTGTGAAGAGACCGAAGCGAGAGAGAAAATCAAGACCAATTAGGACTGGGAACTTAAATCAAGAATCGCCCCAGAGAGATGTGAGAAGTGCTTGTGAGATGAAGAGAGTTAGAGAAGCGAGGCGGGAGTTTTACTCGACGTTTTCAACGGAAATCAGTTCATTGCGCCGATTCATGAACTCGTATCCGCTACTCACGCTTGGGCTCACATTCCTAATCGGTGCTATTGTTGGAGGTCTCCTGAGCGCATGGCCTTCCCAATTCATTATCCTAGCACTGTTAGGCGGTTTTGGTTTCGCCATCGCCCTCGGAACAACATTAGGACTTCCAAGCTACTTGTCGATCGGACTCGTCGTACCGATTCTTGCTTTCACGACTTATGCTGGCCTAAGAATCCTACATTCAATTGATCAATACGCTCGTGTCGCGCCCCATCTAGCGCGTATAAGGAAAAAATACAGCCCCATATCCACCTACCTAGTCACCCACGCGGGTGCCTTTGGAATAATCGGCGTCATCGCTGTCTCCACCTTCCTCATTGGCTGGTGGGTGACGATCGTGATAGCCTACATACTGGACGTGAAAGTCTCGACAGCCATGATAGGTACTGGGGTAGGGCTCCTAGTAGGAGCATTTGTATTCTGGACCTCATACGAAGGACTCGCGCGATGGATCCCTAATCCCCTGATTATTACAGCAATTACGATAGTAATTTTCTCCGCCTCGGCAAGGATAATCACCTACAAAGCGGCAGACAAAAACTAACGAGTTAACCGAACGGAAGAAGCGAGTACAGAAAGAGTTGCCTGAAGTAGGAAAAAACGAGACGCCGAGAATCAGGATCAGCGTCGAATCGCTTTCCGATTTGATCTTCGGACTAGCGCTCTCCATCGGCGCGATATCTCTCATCGGAAACACCTCCACCGACCCACAGGTAGTTCTATCAAACCTACTGTTATATCCCGAACGGGTTTATCTTGGTCAGACTAGACAGTTTTTCGCATTCACAAGGTGTATCTCATGTCCATTGAGGAGCAATTAGAGCGGCTTGACAGGCTTCTACCTCTTATCGAGAAACGTGCCAGAATGGCCATTTATCCGATTCCTAGAAAAGCGATTCCTCAGGGTGTCAGCTTCTGTCTCGCTAACTCTCGCCGACTGTTTGAGGATGCAAAAGCATTGTTCAATCAACAACGATATGCGTCATCAGCTCATCTCGGCAGTCTGGCTTACGAAGAGCTAGGTAAGGGCGTTCTCATTGCTGCAAGTTGGAAGAAGGGAAAGGTGTCGAAAGAAATCGTCCGAGAACTTTTTCACCGAGGAGCAAGAGGGCATGTGCTGAAGTTGAGAGCGCCAATTGAGAGAGGAGGATTGATGGGCATCCATTCACCTGAACCAACCAAGCGAATTAGACAAGTGTTTGAATCAGCCTATCACAAACGAAACGACATCCTATACGTTGATTGGTTCGTTCGCACATGGAAATCCCCGACCGCCATACCTGCGAGCGAACTGCGATTCATGGCGAAAGGACTGATAGACTCTCTGAACATTCTATTGCCTCTTGCGGAAACCAATCTACCGAAGCTGCTGAGCGCTGATTAGTCCCACGATTCGTGGGTTCAAATCCCACCGGATGTGTGGAACGTCCAAGACAAGCAAATTTGTTGAATTCTTGGGAAAATGTTTGGTCTCTCTGTTGAAAATTCGTTGAGCTCTTTGATCGGAGAATGGAATCTCCAGAGTCACTTGAAATTGTTCAAGACATGATTCAGGTTTATCTTGTAATTCTCCTCACGGCCGACGTAGGAGACTGTCTCAGCTCTCCGTGATATCTGGTTCTTGGTAAGCTTGAATTTCTTGATGCAGGCTTCAATGTCCTGTTTATCACGTGTATCCAGTCGTCCGATTTTCGTCACGACAATATCTACAGGGTGCAATGCTCTGAGTTGAATGCGTTTCATTTTCTTGATTTTAATGCTTCTCTCCAGATAGTCGTCGGGCAGTATCTGACTGAATACTATGCCGTCTTCCCAGCAATCTACTTTGAAGCCATGGGGAATACTGCTTAGCGTCTTTTTGAACACGGTATAGTCGTCGTGGGGTATTGTGAAGTCAACGTCTATTGTAGATGTCTTGGCATCAAGCAACGTGAGCGCAGTTCCGCCAACTGCGACTAGAGTGATTGGTGTCTCAAGTTCTTTATCGACTTCTCCCAGAAAATTGAGCAGCGCGCTCTTATCTAATGGCATTGTATAACCTCATTTTATGTTCTACGGCTTTCTCATTCACCCTTGTCCCTTTCGCTCCCAATGATTCGAGTGTCTTGATAGCGCTAGCTGTGTCCCTGTTTGGGATGAGCCTCTCCAACACTCTGAGTAGTCCAAGTAGCCTGTCTGACATTGCGTACTTCTGCGATAGGAAGACTAGAATATTGTAGTCAGTTTTGTTCTTGGCTAGGATTATGGGAATTGAATCAATGAGTCTTGCACTTTCACGAATCATGATTGCCGTTATAATGTACTCGATGCAGATCGACCTCCCTTCATGAGGTTCAATGCCCAGCTCTCTGTAGCCTAAGTGCGAGAGATTGTAGTAGATGTCAGTGTCCGATATCTTCGCAGGATTGGTTTCCTCTTTCTCGAAAATGATTTTGCCGCTCGAACGCGCAATTTCAGCAACGTTCTGCCAAAACGAGCTTGGATTGTAGAATGTTATCCTCTTGGAGAGCATTTCCTTCAACGGGTTGATTTCATTGGAAATTAGTAGGCCGTGAAACTCTTTGGTCGTCAGCAGAAGTGAGTCAATCCTGATGATACGGGAGCTCTGTAGGGTGCGCAATGTACCATGAATGGAGATGGACTTGTCAAGAAGGTTGCTTGAATCTATGTCATGCAAGAGAATGAGAATTTCAGCTCTGTTGAGTTTAGCGTTGTGCTCCGGATTGATTAACGAAATTGATTCTATCTGAGAATCGTTGTGAGCAAAACCTTCCATGTTCATTAGAAGCAGTTGAAGATTCTTGAACTCATCCAGGAACTCCCTTTTCTTCCTCATCTCAATCTCTGAAAGGAGATCCAGCAACATGTAGCTCGAAAAATTGAGTGATGGAATCGATGACCTGCCTGCCTTGGTGATCGTGATGAGGCCTTGCTTGGAAAGGTCATTGAGTTTGTTATACGTTCTCGCATAATATCCGGTTCCGTGGTATTGTCTAATCTTGGCCGTCAGTTGGTGTATGGAGATTGTGCTGCCTAACTCCCTTGACAAAGTGTCCAGTATTCTGAATGTGGCCTCGTCCATGGCGCTCACCTATTATACCGTTTGATGTATAATATTATACCATTTGGAGTATAAATAGTCAACACGGCACTTAGTCTAGCTTACGGACAATGGTATTCGGTTGTAACAGTTCTGATCAGCAACTGAATGGAACCGTCTCAATTCTTGACGTTTTGGTTTGCGTCGCACTTGGATTTTGATGTGGGAACCACCGGCCCCACTTTGAGCTGACAAAGCAGCATTGGGGAGTGTTCGTTCAAAACAACGGTGAGTTTGTTCGAACCCCCGTTGCTCTAGCACGCCGCATCGAGAAACGTCGTCTCGCCGCTATTGCAATGTACCGTCGTGCAGAGAAGCGTCGCCTTGCAACCGTCATGGCACTTCGCCGCGCAGAGAAACGTCGATTGGCAGCTGTAGCTATGACTCGTCGGGCAGAGAAATGCCGTGTTGCTGCAACCGTAGCTCTGGCTCGCCGCGTCGCCGAAACTAAAGTTCCGGAAACCGTTACTCCAGCATAAACCGCCGAAGCTTTCCCACAACCTCAGTATCGGTATGACCGCTATACCGGTGCTGAGTACTTTTTACCGTATCAACTATGCGATTTCTGCAAGACATTGCTATGAAGCAACTGACCGAGATATTCAATCAATAAGAGATTATTGCGGACTTCAGAGCTGTTCTAATCTACCTTTCAGCACCTTATGCAGAGTCTCGGCTCCGATAATCTCGGCTCCATCAAAATTCCATTCTGAAGGAGTCATCAAGAAAGGCTTAGATTGATTGCCGCCTAATCCTCCGTGACTGCCAATCAATTCCTCGAAAGCCGCGACCTTTTCAGGGTTATAGAAACTATTCACTAGGATGTCGGGCGCATACTTGAAGCCATCAGTTCGACGGATGTGAGCCGCAGCATGGGGATCGAAATCTGCTAGCGGATTCTCTCCTTCAACACTATCATCACGACGTCATCATTTAGGCTGTTGTAAAGAAACCCGTGAACTTACAGGTTCATCAGAACCGTCAAACGGAGACAGACGCGTAATCAGTTATCATGGCCAGAAAGCAACCTATAACTGATTATTGAGGATTAGAAAACTGCTCTAATCGATCGGAATTTACGAAGCATTCTTGGTTCCGGGCACTTACCAGCTCACGATTAGTAGTCCAGGCTACGCGCCACAATCCTGGTCCATTGCCGTTACGCCGGGTATGAACGCGCAAGGACAGAACCTGTACCTAGAACAATCGAATATTCCAGTACCAGAATTCAACGGATTAATCGTCGCAGCAGTATCAGCACTAGCAGCATCACTATACGTACTACGACGCAGACGCAACTAGAACAGCGTGGGACGCGTCCCGCAACCAACTGACAGCCTCAAGAGTCAGCTTCTCTTCTTCTGAGTAGTTCTTCTTTATCCGGTCAAAGACATCGAACCATTTCTCCCTGTATATGTCGTGGAGAAATTCCGCTTTCATTGTCTGCATGTTCTTGGGCACGCTCCTGCCGAGGTACTTCTCCCGCTT
>JBEKGM010000077.1:0-10864 GCA_050012795.1 Bathyarchaeia archaeon
GGGGCTCACACGTGTACGCTGGTAAAAAACCTCGCGACACGACCAAAGTGGACCTATCCCCCTTTTGAAATCGCTTTTCTGATCGGCGTTCTCAGCAACATTGAAGGCAGCTCAGGTCTCACTTCGATCTTCAGCGGCGGAGTTGACGTGATCTGAAAAATGTGAGGGCTGTGACGGGATATATCGGCTTAACTATTCGGCCTCGCTTCTTCTTTCTTCGTAGCAGGAATTACAATACAAGTGTTCGCTACGGTCGTCGTACACGTTGCTTCTGAACGGCCCGACCCTCAGGAACTGATCCTCTGGAGGGATAATGCGGCCGCATCTACAGCAATGGTTGTTTAAGGAGTCTGGACAAGTCGGACATTTCAAGTGTCTTACCAGCAGTTGTCGAGCAACGCGTCGTGGCGTGCATGTGACGCCTTAATATGATGAGGTCTGATCATATAACAATACCAGTATAACGGTGCTGTGATTCCTATTGGTCAGGCGCAATGCATGAGCCGGCATCGATCGTCAAACAGCACGGGTGTGATAGTGGGCGTGATAATTGCAGCGTTGATTGTTGCAGGCGGAATTACAATCCTATTCGTTTATCCAACGACAGATAAGACCTCCTTCTACATTGTAGTGGCGGCGGTCGTATTGTCGCCAATCTTTGCAATAGCTGCGTATATCATCAACAAGAATAAAGACCGTATGAATCAATCGTCTTTTTCTGGCGCGGGTAGCGTCCTCCTCGGCCTAGGATTGAAGGGCTCGCTGACCTAGTTTTTGGGCTTTCGCTTTCTTTAGGCGCTCTGTCTCTGGTCGTAAGTCCACCCAGTAGCATTTCGGAAATCGATAGTCACATACTGGTTTTTGTCTTCGCATTCTTGATTCTAATTACAAAGTGATATGGATCAACAACACGGCGTCCATGTCCGTGTTGCGCATCGAGACAAGGCGAGTCATGGTGCTCAATGTCATAATGCTGCTCTTAGTCGCGCTTATTCCCTTCATGCTGGATGCCGTGGAGCTGTCTAATTCCTCGCTTACTGAATCACGGGTCACATCATAAAGTCATGCGTTATGGTTAGATAGAGAGGGCGGAACGTAGACGTTGCGCTTGTCATTACGGACTTCGATAGGACGGATCTTAACTTGATGAATTAGAGGCCAAGGGTGTGGTAGTATGCGTTGACGTATTTCATAGCTACGTTTGGCCATATCATGGCTCTGCTGTACTCGTAGGCTATTCTGCGGAATCTCTGATATGGAACCCCTTCTCAGAATCTACGCAGAATCAACTGATGACACGAGGTTAAGAAGTATCTTGGAGCAGGGGAAGGACCTTTTCTCTACGGTCCTGCAGACGTAGCTGACGCGTAGTAGGGGAGGATTGACTTGCTTCTAATTGCCAATATTCCTAACTTGTTAGGAGATAAGGGGCGGAACCGATAGGGCAAAACGTTCCGGTTCAGCGACTAGGTTCCATTAGGTCGCTCCAGACTTTTGCTGGTTTCCAGTTGTAGACGATGGTTTTCAGTCTCGTCATCTCTTCTGCACTGTATCCTATTCCTTCCCTGCCTAGCCCAGAGTCCTTGTTTCCGCCGAAAGGGTAGTAGCCGACGCCGTGGCGTGGAGCCGCATTTACGGTTACCCCGCCCTCATCAAGTCTCTTTGCAACTTTTCTTGCAAGGTTAATGTTGGTGGTGAAGACACAGGAGTCCAAGCCGTATCTTGACCTGTTAGTTAGGTCAATCGCTTCATCTACATCTTTCACTGACGTTATAGGGATCACGGGGCCGAATGTCTCTTCCCACATGATCTTTGCCTGCATGGGAACGTGATAGAGCACTGTCGGATAGTAGTAGTTGCGTTCAAACTTAGCGCCCGCGAGTACCTTGGCGCCTTTGCTGATCGCATCGGTAACGAGGCCGTGCACTCTCTCGACCGCGCCATGATTGATAAGGGGCCCAATCTTGACTGTGGGGTCATGTGGGTCACCCACCTTGTACGTCGCCGCCTCTGCCACAACCTTATTCACGAACGTGTCTGCGATACTCTGTTCAACCAGCACTCGGCTTACGGCATCACATCTTTGGCCACTGTAACTTAATGAGCCGTTCACCGTCTCTTTCGCCGCGAGGTCAAGGTCAGCGTCTCCGAGGACTATTGCGCATCCTTTACCACCCAACTCCATGTGAAGCTTCTTGATTCCAGCAACCCGAGCCAGCCTCTTTCCCACCTCTGTACTTCCCGTGAAGGTAACCATGTTAATCTTCTCGCTGCCTGCTAGGTATTCGCCGATAGGTCCCCTTCCAGTTATCACGTTGAATGTGCCCGCTGGAGTTCCAGCTACCTCCAGGAGTCGAGTGAACATGAGAAAGGAGAGCGGATCCTTACTAGAAGTTTTCACGACGACCGAGTTCCCCGTCAAGAGCGCTGGGATCACTTTGGTTGATGTGATGTAGAGCGGATAGTTGAATGGAGAAATCGCCAAGACCACTCCCAACGGTTCCCTCAGCACATCCGCGGAGGTACCGATGGTCTCATCCGACCAGTCGCCTGGAATATGTTCTCCCTTAATCTTCCCGTACTCTTCCGGGGTGAGCTTCAAACGTTCAGCCGTAGACCTAATCTCACCCTTAGCATTGGACAGAGGCTTACCCGCTTCCAACGCTAGGATAGAAACGAATGAATCCTCGTTCTCAAGCAACAATTCGCGCGTACGCTGGAAGATCCTGATCTTCTCGACGGCGGGGACGGTTCGGATAGCGTTTCTGTGGGTGTGTGACGACTCGACCGCCTCCTCCGCTTCTCGCTCCGAAGCGTTCGGAACCGTTGCAATCACACCATCATCGATGGGGCTTCGAACTTCAACAGTTTGCTCCAGCGAGGTCCATCTTCCATCAAGTAACATCTTGAAATCCAGACAACCTGACTCAGCAACGGAATAGATAGGACTGAAAATCTCTCCAATCCTGCTTGCGGCTTTCGTAACTTTCTTCGTAACCTCCACATCCACGCTATACTGGTGCTCGACGCATCCTATTCAGTGTTCCATCTGATCCTCCCAGTAAACTCCTTCATGTTAGCGTTCCTGTATGTCTTCGACGTGACAAGACTTGGTTCGCTGTGAGTAGGTCTCGGGGCGTCTGCACGAAATGGTCATCTGCAGAAGTCTTTGACAAGTGAGAGCGTCTCCTTGTCAAGGTTCTTCGTCTTATCGAGAATCTCACTCAATGGAATTTTAGAGATGGCGTTACCGCGCAGACAGACCATTACTCCGAACTCTCCATTCTTCACCGCTTGCACTGCGGCGACTGCAAGGCGTACGGCGAGTATGCGGTCGTAAGCGGATGGTGCACCTCCCCGTACAACATGCCCCAGGACGACGGCACGTGTTTCGATTCCCACTCGTTTCTCAATCTCTCTCGCTAAGAGTTCTGCGATTCCGCCTAGGCGGATATGGCCGAATTCATCTACTTTAGTTGTGTTGCCAACTGAGCATCCTTTCAGCGTGCATCCTTCACCGACCACCACTACGGATGCAGTTGCTCCTTTCGCGTGTCTTTTCTTGAGGAAGTCTGCGACTTTGTCTAAATCGAATGGTTCCTCGGGTACGAGGGTTAGGTTTGCGCCGCTCGCTACTCCTGCATATGCGGCGACCCATCCTGCCTGCCTTCCCATTACCTCAACAACCATGATTCTATCATGTGATTCACCAGTGGTTAGAATCCGGTCTATTGCTTCGACTGTGACGTTGACGGCTGAGTCGAACCCAAACGTCACGTCCGTACCAATTATGTCGTTGTCGATAGTCTTTGGGACGCCGATAACCTTCAATCCCATGAGAGCGAGTTTCGCCGCAACTCGCAACGTATCCTCTCCCCCGACTGCGATGAGAGCATCTAAACCTACTTTCTTCACGTTCGCTAGTACTGCGGCTGGTCCGTCTTTTCGGCTGAAGGGATTTGTTCTCGTGGTGTGGAGGATCGTTCCACCCAGATTTATAATATGATATACGTCGTCCCATCTAAGTTCGGTTGTGTCGAGTTGGAGGAGACCTGCCCACCCATGTCTAATCCCGATTACATCGTACCCGAACTGTTCACTCTTCCTAACAACCGCTCTAATGACCGCGTTTAGACCTGCGCAGTCACCGCCTCCGGTCAAAATTCCAATCTTCAAGCCTGAACTTCCTCATGAACTTCCTTGATGAAACCTACTAGTGCGCCGAGCACTATACCTGTTGTGAATCTCGCCGTCACTTCTCTGGCAAGGGCCTGAATCGGTGGCAGGCAATGACGCAAAAAAAGCCTGGAAAGCTACACTTGCGTTCCCCAAAGATCCTGATCCCAGTTGAATTTGTATCAGGAGTAAAAGACGCGATATTGCTTCAGCGCACTTTGCAAGAAATGAAAGTAGTGTCAAAAAAGTGTAGACATCTCACGCAGCCGTTGTGTGGTGGACTCGTGAGTTTTCAGTTTCTTCAATTCGATCGTTTCATACCCGCTCCGAACTCCCCAATAGTAAAATAACGCGGCAACCACAGCGATCACGATGAAATCAATCGGAAACGGAACGTAGCCAAGGCCATAGCTTCCGAAGTAGGAAAGAATCACGAGAACGACCGAGTAGATCACAATCCACATGCCCCGTTTAACATCGCTAATCGGATAGGCCCCTCGAGCTTTGGCGGCAATGAACAGTACCACTCCAGTGAGCACTATCACGAAAGCGTATCCCGTGTAGGGCCATGTCGTCCAGTAGATGATGAGACTCGACATTATGAAAGCAAGAGGAGCTAGGAGCCTCGCGGCGGGAAGCCTGAAGGTTCGACTCAACTCGGGCGCCGTCCTCCGTAACGACATCAATGACGTTGCCCCCGCCAATTGCGTGAAAACAATGGCTGTTGTGACAACCGTAGCCAGCGACCCCCAACTCGGAAAGATGAACAAAAAGAGGATCCCAATTCCAAGGCTCAATAGCAACGCTGCTCTGGGAACGCCGTACTTGTGATGTACTTCCCCGAACATGCTTGGCGTGTGTCCGCCCTCTACTAATGCAAAAAGGTCGCGCGCCGAAGATCCGGTGTAGACGCCAACGGTACCCAAGGGTGACACGACGGCGTCGAAGAGCAAGACAGTCGCTAAGCTTGACACGCCCAAGATGCTCATCAACTCAAAGTAGGGCGCCTTCGAGTAGACGCTCCTGTTTGCAAGGTCGACCCAATCCCCTCCGGGGAGCCCGGAAGCATTCCACCTTAGCCCACCTATGAACGCCGCCTGCAGCAATGAATAAACGACTATCGTCGTCAGAAGGGAAAGGATCATGGCTCGGGGGACGTCTCGTGCAGGATTCCTAGCTTCACCGGAATAATCCAATGCCTCTCTGAAGCCCATGTACGCGAAAACAATCCCAGCCGTGCCCACGGCTGAGAAGATCGGAGGAAAACCGTACGGTGCAAACCCACCGAATGATGAGAAATTGGGTGGGTAGAAATAAAGGAAGGCCACAATAATGCTAACCGTTGGAACGAGAAGCTTCCAACACGTTATGCCAGTGTTGAATCTCGCGAAGAGCCTTATTCCGAAGGAGTTCAGCAAGAACGCGAATACCATAATTGAAACGCCGACGGCGTATCCTTGAAGAGTCAAGACTCCATCCTTGATCAACGCAGGCACGTACGCAGAAGCGTAAGTAACTATTGCAATCGCCTCAACGGGCGGAATCGCTACCGCGGAGATGTAGTATGCCCATCCGAAATAGAATCCTGTGAAATATCCGTGCGCGTATTGCGGAGCCCTAACTACTGCTCCGGTAGAAGGCAGCATTCCACCTATCTCCGCCCACGTGAGCGCGATGAAGATCACGAAAATACCGCCAAGTATCCAAGATAGAGTAGCTGCAGGACCTGCAGCGGCAGCCCCATACACTGAGCCGAATAGCCAAGCTGAGCCTATTGTGCCGCCAAGGGATATGAAATAGATATCCCAAAACGAAAGTACCTTACGGAACTTCTCCTGTCGCCCAATTCTTGCTGAAGAGCTTTCCGTTGGTTCGCCCATAATTTCTCCAATTCTAAATGACGTCATTAATCCTCCCGTTCATTCCCTGTGCTGTGAATTGTGGTAGACTTTGAGGGACCAAGTTAGGTTGACTACTGAATCTCAATCCACAAATCTCATTTTGTCCGAGCCTCGTAGTGACTATCTAAACCGACTTCATTTAACAATCCGAAAAATCTGGACGCCTGCATTAATTCCTTGCTAATGTACCCATTGGGTCCCAGAAAGGTAGCACTATCGGCTCAGTGTCAAGTATTTTCAGAAATTCTGGGGACAAGTACTCCTTCCTCACGACGACCTCGTAGAGGTATTCGTCGAACCATTCATCCATCATGAACATGTATCCTTTATCCCCTATGGCGGCGCCCCAGCTGTTTTCAACTCTCCATTTCTTAGGGTTGCTCAGCTCATCGAGGTCAACGCCCGTAATCACCATGGCGTGAGTCATCTCACTATCTCCATAATCCAATCTTGCAGCTTTGTCAAGTTGGAACTTTGCTCCATAGACTAATTCGTAGTCGTAGATGCTTAGGTCCATCGCGCCCATCTTCGTCTGCAGCATCTTGGCGACGTCACATCCGAACCATACAGCATGATTACCTTTGATCATGTCAACTGTTGCTTTCTTCAGCGTCTTCAAGTCGACATTCAAGTAACGAATCTCTTGTCCACCGACCATGTTACCGAGATGCTGGACAGTGTACAATTTGTTGAAGGGTTTGTCTCTTGTTGGGGGCGTTGATAAGGCTCACGAAGTCATCTAGTTCCAATCCGATATACTCGTCGTAGAACTCAACTGGTGTGATGTTTCCTCTTCTATGGAAGACACCGTCCTTATCCCGCCACTCCCAATAGAATTCCTTCGGAGGGAGTCCAAGGTTGATGCACAGCAGCCTGTAGAATTCTTCCATCAATTCTCCTTTTTTCACCCTCAGCTCAAAGACAGACGCGCCTTGCTCGCTCATATCACGGAACGCTTTCGCGTATTCTCTTAGCTTCGTGACGAGCAGAGCGTTCATTGGCCCAGAGTTGTTGCTATTGGCTGTTTCCGGCATGAACGTTTTTGGTACGACTCCGTACTTCTTAATGAGGTTCACAAACATGTTCCATTGGCCACCGTCTGATACTGGGTCTGATAGAAGGGCGCTAACTAGCCTGCCATTCAAGGGCTCGTCCAATGTTTCGATCATGTTTTCTAGGAAGTAGTTGGCTTTCTCTAGTTTGTCCCAAAACGTCTGATATATTTCAGAGAGTTCAAAGGTCTTTAGATTCAGTTTCTTCATGGCTTCTAAAGACAGTGTGCTTAATCCGGAAAATAACCAGCATCTCCCTGACTTCTCTTGGTTGGTGACCTCTGGAGATTCGATAAGATCACTAAACGTGGGGTTTTTTCTGTCCACCTCTTTTCTGCTTAGCGCAACTGCGGCTATACCGTTTTCAGTGACAGCATTCAAGGCAAGAATGTTTTTCGGATCCTTATCGAAGGCTAGTGAGAAACATCTTAGGTCTTCATCAGTCAATTGCTTTTCCAAAAGGCTCTCACCAAGTATCTATTTCCACAACTGAATATACTGGTAGAAATATCGTAGATAAAACTTGAATCCTAAGAGGCAAGTGTATGAACGGAAGGAAAGTCAGCGCCGCATCAGCTACGGTGGTGGGACCGGGAGCGATTATCGGGGCATGACTTCTGAATCAATCGAATGAACAAGCACATTCCACTAGGTTTGAGCCTTGAAGAGGTCTTGGGCTGAAAGGTTGAGACAGGTTTCTTTAGGCAATGAGATGACTTTCAAGCAATGATCGGAAAACGACGTTGATCGAAAAAGAACAGACTTTAACGCGTGCCCAGCTTTTGCTTGATGAATTAGGGAGCATTATTTGAATAGTTTTATTTTTGCGGGTCACTCGTTTCAAGCTGAGTCGATACATGATGGGCATGTTAGCTTTCACGCTCCTAGGAGAGGTGTAGGTTGAGGAAGAAACCGCTTTTCGGACCCGAACATGTAGGGTTTCTAGGAACAATGGCCCTCACAGGAATCAGCGGAATTATCGGCTGGATAGTAATTTGGATGCCGATTCTCTACTTACATCTACAAGTAATGCTAACGCAGAATCTGTTTAGCATAGTCTTATTCTTTGTTGCGGTCTACGCTCCACTCTGGGTGATCGCACAAGTGCTTACACGATACTTGATCTGGCGCGGCCGGTCAGAAACTTAGTTCATGAGAGAAGATTGTTTCCGGTATCATGGTGCGCACACGATAGTGAGCCAACTCTTGACTGGGGATTCGTTCTCGCCAATTCGTTTCCGTGTGCTCATAAGCCCCACTCGACCCGACGACGAATCGAGTCCACACGCCAATAACTCCTAGTATTCATTGACTCAGCAGGTGATTCAGCGTTTACGTGAGATTTTTGCGGTGACGCGGCCGTAGTCGTCTTCATACCTTACGATGTCGTTTTCAGCGAATTCTCCAAATGATATCTCCAAGATCCGAGCTGCTAATCTTCCTTCACATTGGAGTCGATGTTTTGTTCCTTTCTTCGCTAGGATGTTCGATCCTTTCCGTAACAGTCTTTTTTCTTTTCCAATCTGGACGCGAATGTCTTTGTCAAGAGCCACCCAGAATTCTCTTCTATGTTTATGTGATTGTAGGCTTGTGCTTGCGCCAGGGTTGATTGTGAGTATCTTTACTGTCGAGCGTTCATTCAATGTATACTGATCGAATGAGCCCCACGGCTTCTTGACCTGTTTCAACTCAATCCCACGCAGAATCACCTTTGCAGTACTTATAGATCTGTAGGTGAGCGGAGCAACCGATCTTTGAGTTGCTTCAGCAATCCACTTCCGTTCCAGAAAGAACAAGCGAGTAAAATGCTCTAACGAATTCTCAACGGCATCATCAGGATGAAACACAAACCTACCCGATTCCCTAACCAACAGCATCCGCACAAGCCTATCTGATACCGGATTGAACTTTCTAGGATTCGAATTGTTGAAGCTAACCCTTATTCAGAACGCTTCGCTCAAGTGGAGCAACATTAAGAAGATACTAAAACGAATGGAACTCTCACCAATAGGCTAACAAGCTGAGAGGGTGAACTCAATGACTGAAGAAATCGATCGTCATGATAGGCTTGTGCTTAGAATTGCAGAACAAAGCTTTCGTTTCCCGGATTCGAGTCACACGAATTGGGTGACTTACACTAATACTAGTTCACAAAGAATGATGGGTGTTGAAACCGAGAATGAGCCTGTATATCCAGATATTGTAGTTCTGGAGAATGGAAGAATTGTGGTGCTTGCAGAGGTCGAGACTGAGACTGGCGTTAATCAAAATGAGGCTCTTCAATGGCTAAGATACTCAACCCTTTGCGAAACTTTCTGCCTCTACGTTCCTGAAGGTTATGAGGATGTCACGGTGGAACTCCTTCGTGAGAACGAAATACGAATCAGTCTGAGGACTTACGGATTTGAAGATTCAAACCTCATAATTACGGATCGTTAATTCGGACGTTCGACGCGATTTAACAGCAACACGATTTTTCTTAGTCCGACGTTGTATACCTTGTCGCAATTATCTACATCACAACTGCCCTTAACAATTGGAAAACAGATTTCTTTGTACGAGTAACGATCGAACCATGCATAGACTGGTGGATGCGATCTCGAAGGCGGTGCTGACGACGAAACAACTCGGCTCAATGCCATCCAATTTCGCAAAACTGGATCGTTCACATTTCGAGACAGAAGAAAATGATAATTCCAGAAAGCGCAGAATAAGAGAGAGAAAACGCCCTATCCGACGTAATTCGTAGATGGGAACGCCAATTCATGGACTTCCAAATCAACGTGACATTCTCTCCCCCTCACTCTTACGACTCCGATTGACACAACTACTGCGCAATCAAACGAGATGGTATACTGGTTCGGCTATGCAGCATAATGCTTACATGCGTGTACGGATATCCATAGATCATTAAAAGAAGGTGAAGTCATGAATCGCAAAAACGAGCAGGTAAAGGGTAAGTTGCATGAAGTAGACGGCAAATTGACAGGCAACGTAGGCAATGTAGGTATACCGATCAAAGACGAAATTGAACAAGAGATAGAAGACATGCACGTAATTCCAAATCCTCTACTCATGAGGGAAACTGACAGACATCATAGATAATTCACAATAGTCTGATGGTTGACATTTCTCGGTTTAGTATGTGACCCGAGATGATTGAGCCAGGGATTGGTGGAAAGCTGCAGTAACAAATCGGAGTAGAATTAGTGGTGGCGGCGTCTAGACGTTCTCCCTTCGAGATGTTCCTTAAGGCTTCCTGAGTCACCGAGAATTAGAAGTGTGTCTCCTTCCTGTAGAGTGAAGCTTCCGTCGAAGACTTTCGCATCAACCTTTCCACCTCGTAGAGCTCCTATTATCTTCCCCATTTCGGCTACTTCATGTAACTTTTTACCTATAATTGGGGAAGCTGCGTGGATTGTAAATTCGCCGATCCGTTGAGTCTTCATGTTCTGTCTGAAGACCACGCCGACTAGGTCCGTGTTGTTAGCAGAAAATGCGAGCAGTTCACCTATTGTGGCGGTGGATGGAATAACGACGTTTGCTCCCGCGTCTTTTGCCATTTCAGTCAGCGATGGGTCATGAACTACTGCATGTATTTTGATGTCGGGACGCAGTTTTCGTGCGGTTAAAATGAATCGCAGGTTATCGGAGTCGTTGATGTCTGATACTATGACGAGAGATGCTTTCTCGATTCCAGCTGATTTCAGAGCCCCTATTATGTCCGTTTCATTT
>JBEKGM010000078.1:0-19415 GCA_050012795.1 Bathyarchaeia archaeon
AAGAGACAAAGCCACTATAAAAGGTGACCCAATACTCGTGACTGAAATTACGACGACGAAGCACGTGACCACATCCAGACAGCTGATGCGCTTCGTTACATCTTCGTCGGATGAATCGTTCTGTTAGCTTTCGTCGAAGGCGGTCAATTGATAGAAACGCCTACGGAAGTGGCAGGAATCAAAATCAAAGGTCAAAACAAGTAGTTTACGCTAATTCAAAACGCAAGCAGAACCGAAACTGGATCGAGTTAGTCTAATAAGCAGCGGCTAATCTCGAATGAGACGCAAGTCTTGGAAGACGAAACAGAAGAAGAGCTGCCTGCAAAACAGAAAGAAAAAGCGCAGGATGCCGAAGAGAAACGTAGAAAGTACCAATTCATAGAGGACATCCCAGGTGTCGGTCCTACGACGGCTGAGAAACTGAAAGAGATGGGCTTCCATACAGTCGAATCACTGGCGACAGCGACGATTAGAGAACTAACACAAGCCAGTGTGGGTGAGAAACAGGCGGCTAGAATGATCGCCGAGGCCAGAGATAGCCTCGCGCTTACCTTCATCAGAGCCGATGAACTTGTTAAGATGAGAGAAAATGTCAGACGGCTCTCGACTGGAAGCAAGCAACTCGACGAACTGTTCGGTGGGGGACTCGAAACTCAGACCATAACTGAATTTTATGGAGAGTACGGGGTTGGAAAGAGCATTCTCTGTCACCAACTCGCCGTCAATGTTCAGCTACCCGAAGACAGGGACGGTCTGAATGGTTCAGCGCTATACATAGACACTGAACAAACTTTTCGTCCAGAATGGATAATCCGGATGGCTGGCGCCCTAGGATTGGATCCAGTGCAAACACTGAAGAGGATTATCTACTCAGAAGCTTTCAATTCGGATCATCAGATATTGATCCTGGAGAAGGCGGATAAGTACATTCAGGAGAATAATGTGAGGCTCATCATTCTTGACTCTTTGACTAGTCACTTCCGGAGCGAATACCTTGGGCGCGAAATGCTTGTTGAACGTCAGCAGAAGCTTAACAGTCACCTGCATCGATTGGTTAGGCTTTCACGGGCCTTCAATGCATGCGCGGTCGTTACGAATCAGGTCATGTCCAAGCCCGACCCGTTCTTCGGTATGGCTGTCGAGGCGGTCGGAGGCCACATAGTCTCGCACACAAGCCACACTCGCGTATTTCTCAGACGCACAGCTAGTGGGCCGGTCAGAATATGTAGGCTTGTATCAAGTCCGTATCTCCCTGAGGATGAACGCATTTTCAAAATAACCGAGGAAGGTATCAAAGATATTAACGAAGAAGATGAAGCGCACCAGCAGACGACCCCACACGACGCGACATACCGATCCTCTCGGAATTGATGTATGAAGCTTATTCGGACACTCACAGATATGCAGGCGTCAGTGCATCTGAAAAGACGCTACGTACTCTGATGCTGAACAATGATGAGTTCTTGAGTGTTAAGCGCCTGCTTTCTCACTGGCAATTCGGTTAGGGCAGAAGTCACTGAGTTATTTACCCATCCACTCTATAGGGCACGAGGATTGGCTACGACAGAAGTGATTATGGCGATGAACCATTTAGCGAAACGGAAAGTGCGAAGTCTAGGTGAAGAAGCCATAACCTCACATTGAGCCGTTTTTTAGCCGATCACTTTATAGACGATTCAAACAGGGATTTGACTGGGCCCATGTTCTTTGTCTAATCCGAATGATGACGAAATTGAGATTGACCTAACAAAAGCGGTTGAGGTACTGAACAGGTACGCCGAGGATGTTCACCCGAGTCAGAACTACATCCAGGCATCCGTCGAGGTTTCGATTCGTCGTCAGCCCAACGACTATTTTGTTATGCACTTGAAATGTGATTCACAGGACCTACAGATGATGAAGGTAGAGAAATTCGAAGCGGACAGAGAACGGCCTCTTAATGTGACGAAAAACTGGAAACTTAACCCGCTTGTAAAAGCAAGGTTTCGTGAGATAAGAGACGTCGTTCGGAAAGAGGCTGGAAGGAGAGTCTAGATATCTGTATTGCTGATGAACGTGTCTTCAGAGCGTCTTAACGTAAAACCAATATCTAGAGTAGAGTTTCGGGCATCTCGCCACCCTACCAGACCTCGTATAGGGACTTGCAGAACCGTGTAGTAGCAAGATGTCTAGCCGTTCTTCCACGTTTAGACTTGTGGCAAAATGTGTAGAAGTCTATATTCTAGTTTTTAGACTATATTCATTCGCGTGCCCCTTATTGGAAGCAAGGAAGGTCCAGAGGGTTGGATATTCTACCCTTACCGTCTCTCTCCCCAGAGGCTGGGTTGAGGATGTGAAGCTCAAGGCCGGCGACATTGTCTCAATCAAGCGCGAAGACGACGGTTCACTGAAGCTTATCCCTGGGACAGAGCACAAGCGCGAGGAGGTTAAGAACTGCATAGTCCACGCGGACCTGTGTAATTCACCCAACCTTCTTACTCGAGTAATAACAGCGAACTACATCCTCGGGCACGACACGATCCAGATCGCAGCTAAGGAAGAGCTGAAGAAGCACCATCTCGAAGAGATAAGAGGTACAACACAACGGCTTACTGGTTTGAGTATGGTTGAACAGACTCTTCGTCAGGTCACGTTGCAGAGCTTCGTAGACCCTACCCGCTTCCCTATCTATGGCCTCATGCGTAGGTTGCACATCATTCTCTCCTCAATGCTGGACATGTCGATCAGGGCGTTAGTGGAGAGGCGACCTGAGCTAGCTTCAGAAGTGATGCATATGGAAGAGGAATCAGACAGAATCTACTGGCTGATTGTACGGCAGCTGCTCCTTGCGATAAGGGATAGAAGTGTTTGCACAAGAATAGGGATGGAATCACCTCTTCACATTCTAGGGAATAGAGTTGTGTCTAAGACTCTTGAGGAGATGGCGGATTCAGCGGAGAATATTGCGAATGAGGTTATTGCGTTGAAAGACAAGGAGATAAGCAGAACGGCCCTGAACGATATCGCGAGGTTCGCTAACGAAGTAGCAAGAATCTCAGAACAAAGCATGAAGGCGCTTCTAACGTCCGATATTCATCTATCCAACGATGCCGTTGAAAGGGTTCAGAACGCCGAGAACGAGGAAAGAAACCTTACTCAGAAGATGCTTACCCACGTAGAAGACGTTACTTCCGCTGTGAGTTTGAGGACGATCATTCTCAACCTAGGCCAAATAAGCAAATACTGCAGAATGATCGGCGAAATCACGATCAACCGTATCATGGAGAAACCTTCAGAAATATGCAAGTACATCCCAGTACAGGAAGCCAGACCAAGCTATACGAAGTACTCATAGCGTTGACCACTTAAAGACAAACTTGGCCTTAGACTCTCTGCAGGGGTTTCTCGCCTATGTGATAGACGATCTCGATAGGGCAGTGTAGTGCCTGCTCCATCTTGGTCTTCCAGTCCGTGTTTAAGCCGATCAATGCGTATACACCAGTGACTTCGGCTTTGGCTTTTTGAATGATTCTAGCTAGGGCCATCTGGGTTTCGCCTGTGTCAAGGACGTCGTCTACGATTAGAACGCAATCGCCTCTCTTGAGAGCGTCTCTGGGAACATAGAGGGTGATAATCATCGCACTCCTTCTGGGAACGTAGACCTCCTCAATGAACTCTCGGACACCTACCTCCCTGTTTTTCTTTGCTATAACGAGCTTCGCGCCTAGCCTATGCGCGAGGAGGGCGGCTAGTGGAATTCCGTCCACGGCGGGTGAAAGTATTTTCGTGATTCGTGTCCCCGCGAATCTGTTCACTGCATGTTGAACCGCACGTTCGAGGAGGAGCGTATCAGATATTAGCCTCGTGTTGTCGAAGTATCCTGAATCATCGAACCGCATTCTCAGCTGGATTTCCGCTTCCAGCCCCATCACTTTCTCCATTGTCTTGTTGATGTAGAGCGCTCGATCCATTGCTGGCAGTACATGGCCCTTAACGTATCTGCTTAGAACGCTTTCCGGCAAGGACATTATCTGTGAGAGTTCCCGGTAGGTATAGTAATTCTTAGCCAGATTGAGCAGCTCAATAGTCATCAGCTTATACTTCAGATCAGATATACGAGAACCTCCGTCCAAGACAATGCCTCCAACAAAGCCCTCTTGATCGTATTCTTTCGCTTCGACCTTCGTTAGAGCCGCGAACTAGTGACTCCTTAGTTATGCGTCTTCTAGCAAGAATCACAGCAAAGTGAGGTGAAAACGGTCGCCATAGGCGGCAACTGCTTTCGACCTAGGCCAAGAGTGGGTGCTCATCATACAGAGTCGGCCACGGAACGCCGGCGAAAGCTGAGGAGTTCAGATGCCTCGACGTTCAGCGGTTCCCGGATCTGAGTCGTCTCTTCGTCTCCACATCCAATTTTCGAACGAGTTTGATGACTTCGCGTGAAATGCATGGCGTCAATTGAAACTTTCCGTGATGTGGGCAGTATGAATCGAGATCTGTTTCTCCCGTGTCTTCATAGAAAATGGCCGGGTACAGCCGACAACCTTCAGGCCGATAATTGTAGATGGCGCATCGCTGAGCGTTAATTTGGCTTTGGCGAATTTCGCTGACTCCAACGCCTCTTTAGCGCCTAGAGCGACTTTCCCTGTCCTAAAAGTTATCTGAATCTGTTTGTTGACGTCGAGTCTTGTTGATTGCATCTATTTAGTTACCGCCTTCTCTGGCATCGACATATAGACTTCTATAAGCCCTGTGCCCATAGGTACTTGTTGTCCAACTATCACGTTTTCAGCTACTCCACGGAGCATGTCTCTTGTTCCCTTAATTGCGGCATCGACGATGGTGGGGATAGTTATTTCGAAAGCCGCCTTCGCCAGCGTGCTTGCTTTTTCTCCGCTTACGCCATGTCTTCCAACTTGCAATACTTCGCCCGACGCTGTCATGGCGTCTGCAACAAGCATGACATGTCGCACATCGACATCCAAACCCTGTTCTTCGAGCACAGCTGATGCTTCCTTTATTATCACGTTTCTAGCTGCCTCGATTCCCAGGACTTCAGCCACTTCATGCATGTTGTTAGAAGTTGTTCGTGCCGGATCGACACCCTCTGTCTCAAGTGTTAGTTCAAGATTCGAGCCTTCTGTTCTAATCACCCATTCGCTCTTGTCGCCTGTTTTCTCTTCCATGACGAGTGCGCGTTTGACTTGAGGTATGCCTCTTACGTGCATGAGGGGAAGGCGGATCACTAGTCTGTTGAATTGTGCAATATCCATCTCCTTCGGCATGATGTGTACGGTGTTCTTTTCGACTTCAACTTCGCAACCGCCGGGCGTTACTGCTGCTTTGATATCCTTCAGAGTTACGTCTCTTTCTTTCATTCCGTCATTATTCAGCGTGACAACGATTCGCATTTTTGTGATGTCGGATTCGAGGCTGGACGCGATATCCCCGAGGGTCGTATGGGTTATTCTGGTCGCAACATCCTGAGCCTTTTCGCGACTCGTGCGGTATTTCTTGTTTAAGTATACGACCATCATGGGGGTAGATGGGATCTTTCTCGCATCGACTATCTCGATAAGTCTTGGTAGACCCAGAGTGACGTTTTGTTCTCGGACTCCTGCGAAGTGGAATGTTCTGAGTGTCATTTGGGTTCCTGGCTCTCCGATCGACTGTGCGGAAACGATACCAGCGGCTTCGCCCGGTTCAATCATGGCTTTGCGATAATTCTTGACAGTTTCCTTGATTGCCTGGTCGACTCCCTTTCGTGTTAGCTTGGCCTTTAGTAGACTGTTTTGCAATTGATCTGCGAGGCTTGGTGTCAAGTCGGCTCGAACGTCGTCAATCTTCTTCTCTGTGTAGAGTTTGCTCGCTTTCTCGCCTTTCTCCATGGTCAGTTCGACGCGTTCCACCAAACGTTCTGTGTTTACTGCCTTGCCGTGATCGCTCTTTGCCGTGTCAACTCCGTCTTCTCCGTACCTGAATTGGATTATGTCTCCTCTTGAGTCTCGCACCGTTTGGTCATACTCGACTCTGATGTGTTCCAGAGCGTTTATCAAACGTCTCTGCATGTAGCCACTTTGCTGTGTTCTCACGGCAGTGTCTACTAGGCCTTCTCTTCCTCCCATTGAATGGAAGAAGAATTCTATCGGCGAAAGCCCATCTTGGTATGAAGAGTAGACGAAGCCTCGTGCTTCAGCTCGTTTGTCACCTCTTTCGAAGAAGGGAAGGGCTCGATCTCTATAGCCTCTCGTGATTCTCTCGCCGCGGATTGATTGCTGGCCGACGCTTGCAACCATCTGAGCGATGTTAAGCATGGATCCTCGCGCTCCAGTTTTCGTCATGATAACTCCGGAATTGTCAGTTTCACTCAGCAAGTATTGCTCAGCTAACTCTCCTGCCTGGTCACGCGCTTTGGAGAGTTCATCCATTATTCGTAGCTCTAATGATTCTTCAATCGATCTGCCAGGAAGTCGCTCAAGCGTTCCTCTATTATACTGTTCAATTAACTCGTCGACGCGCTCCTCAGCTTTCTTTATGGCTTTTGATATCTTGTCTCTAACGGGATCTGAAAGATCAAGCTCATTGATCCCATACGAGAAGCCGCGGAGGGTTATGAACCGGTCAAGCAGCTTCATGAGACTGTTAAGAAAATCTCTGCCCGCCTCAGAACCGCTGTCCTTAACGATTCTGTGAAATAGAGTCTCAGAACGCTCGGCGCCGATAGTGTTCTTGTCTATCACTCCTTCAATCAGCGTTCCATCCTTGACGATCACAGTTTCGCCGTCTTCCTTGGTCACCATGCTTGATCTACCGACAAAACTGAATTCCTTGGGCAGGAAGAGGCTGAAGACTTGCTTTCCACTCCATAACTCAACGGGGCGTTGGACCTCGGGTGTCGGGAGTTCCCCGGAATATCGAGCTGCTACCAAGAGCTTTCCAACTTCTTCTTTCGTCAGGTAGGTTGATTTTCTTGTTAGAAGGTAGGCTGCACTCAGAAGATCGGTCTTTGCACCGATTATTGGGCCTCCGTATCTCGGTGATAGTATCTGGCCTTGTACTTGCATGAGCAGTTTGGCTTCAGTTCTTGCCTCTTCTCCTTGAGGCACGTGAAGATTCATCTCGTCTCCATCGAAGTCCGCGTTGTAGGGTGGGCAGACGCACGGGTTAAGTCTGAACGTCTTGTAGGGCAAGACTTTGACTCTGTGAGCCATTATTGACATACGATGAAGTGACGGCTGCCTGTTGAAGAGAACTATATCGTTATCTCTTATGTGACGTTCAACCACGAAACCCGGCTGAATCGCCTCAGCTAGGCTCTCGCGTTCTGTTACGAATTCTAGTCGAACTCGACGGCCATCCGGTCGAACGATGTACAAGGCACCAGGATACTGGTCGGGTCCATTTCGTATAAGGTTCTTGAGTTCATCAATATTCCAAGGGGTTACTCGTTCTGGGATCGTGAGTCTCTGAGCCACATCAATTGGCACCCCGACCTCGTTGATGTCAATGTTGGGGTCTGGTGAAATTACGGTTCTAGCCGAGAAGTCTACACGTTTCCCAGAGAGGTTTCCTCTAAACCTGCCTTCCTTACCCTTCAGCCTCTGCGTTAAAGTCTTAAGGGCTCGTCCAGATCTGTGGCGAGCTGGCGGCAAGCCCGATACTTCATTGTCGAAATATGTCGTAACGTGATATTGAAGAAGCTCGTGCAATTCCTGAATGATGTTGACTGGAACGCCCGACTCAAGCGACTCTCCAAGCTTCTGGTTGATTCGAATTATGTCGACTAACTTGTGAGTCAGATCATCCTCAGAACGGATACCGGACTCCAGGGTAATTGATGGCCTGACTGTGACAGCTGGGACTGGAAGTACTTGAAGTATCACCCATTCTGGACGTGCAGCAGTTGGCTCCATCCCAAATAGTCGAAGGTCTTCGTCAGTAATGCGTTCAAGCCTTTCGCGAATCTGGCTTGGGTTGAGGCGTGAAGCGCCACCTCTATCATTTCATGAAATGTTGTAGGCTTGCCATGTTCGATCGGATACTGGCGCGCTCCGCAATGCGGACATTCCTGGCTTTTCTTAGCATCCTTTATCACAGCTTCGTAGAAAGTGGAGGGTACCTCGTTGAGTTGCTTCTGTTCCTTCTGCATCAGCTCATTATATGATTTGATCTTGTCGGCGGAGAGTAGTATCCGGCCGCAATTACGGCAGGTAACTTGAAGCAGTTTATGAAGGAGTTTTGCGAACGCGACGTGAACGACCGGTTGAGCCAATTCAATGTGGCCGAAGTGGCCTGGGCATGCTGAGGCAGTATTTCCGCAAGTCTTGCATTTCTGCCGTGGTTCAAGGGTTCCGAGCCTTCCATCCATTAATCCTGAAATAATAGGCATACCGTCTTCGTCGTATGTGTCGGGCGTCTGGATCTCTACGGCTGAAAGTCGTCGAATTTCACTCGGTGCTAAGAGGGTGAAGTGGATACTACCGATTACTTTTGTTGCTTCATCTGACACTGACATTTCATGCACGCTCCAAGATTTCTAGGCGCGACGCAACCCCAAGCGCCATTAATTCTTGCAGGAGGAGTTTGAAGGCGTATGAGAGTTGTACAGGGGAGACGACGGCTTTGTCTCCGTCTATTCGGCAGATGTATTTGTTCTGTTTTACGTCATGATACGCGAGTAAGCCGCATGTCTCGCATATCATAACGGTGTACTTGTCTGATTCTTCGAGAAGCCGATCTCTCAGCAATGCTGAGGCTCCATGGCCGATCAGGCAGTCGCGTTCCATTTCTCCGAATCTGAGGCCTCCGCCTCTTGCTCGTCCTTCTGTCGGTTGTCTTGTGAGCATCTGGACTTGGCCACGGGCTCGTGCATGCATCTTGTCTGCGACCATGTGGTGGAGTTTCTGATAGTAGACTACTCCAACGAAGACATCTGCAACTAGCTTTCTGCCGTCAACTCCATTGTAGAGTACTTCCCGCCCGCCGTGTTCAAAGCCTAACTCGAGCAGGGCGTTCCGTAATGCTTCGGGTCCTTCGTTGCTGAAGGCGGTACCGTCGACAGCTTCGCCGCGTAGGCTTGCCACTTTTCCTGCTACAGCTTCAACGAATTGTCCTATCGTCATACGTGACGGGATGGCGTGTGGATTAATGATCACATCGGGGACGATTCCTTGTTCTGTGAACGGCATATTTTCGTGTGGGATGAGTATTCCAATGACTCCCTTCTGGCCGTGCCTGGAAGCGAACTTGTCCCCTAATTCTGGGATACGGGTATCGCGAACACGCACTTTCACTAGTCGGTTGCCTTCGATGGATTCGCTGAGGAATACTGCGTCGACGATTCCTTCCTCTGATGGACGCATACCTACTGAGGAGTCTCGTTTTGTAGGTCCTTTGACTTCGAACTCTCTATATTCTTCAAGAAATCTTGGCGGACTTGTTCTGCCGATTAATACAGTGTTTCCTGTAACCTCAGATTCGACGGAAATGACGCCGTCCTCTTCGAGTAGGCGGTAGTATCGATCTCCTCTGTAACCTCTTATTCCTGCTTCTGGAACTTCGAACTTGTCTCGCAAACCGCCAAGGTACTGTCTACATTCCCCCTCGTAGACACGGTAGAATGATGAACGGAACAGGCCTCTATCGACTGACGATCTGTTGATTATGATTGCGTCTTCCATGTTGTAGCCTTGGTAACAGAGTAGTGCGACTACGCAATTCTGGCCGGCTGGTCTAGTATCGTACTTCATTATTTCCATCGGCTTTGTTTTGATGACGGGCACTTGCGGGTAATGTAGGATGTGCGCACGCGAGTCGACTCGATTGGCATAATTGACTGCGAAAATGCCTAAGGCTTGCTTCGCCATCGCCGATTCATACGCGTTTCGTGGTGACTGATTATGCTCAGGATATGGAATCAGTGATGCACATATTCCTAGAATCGTGTACGGAGCGATTTCGAGATGCGTCGTTCTTTCGCTTATCCTGCTCGGCGCGTCTGCGACGAGGGCATTCTCTTCCTCATCAGCGTCCAAATATTCGATGACGCCGCGGTCTATGAGGTCTTCCCATCGAAGTTCTCCGCGTTGGACGCCTTCAACGTGTTCTCGAGTTAGTTTCGGCTTGGTGTTGTCAACAATGACGAGTGGTCGCCTAACTCTCCCAGCGTCGCAGTTCACATAGAGTTCCGGTCGTCCCCCTTCTACTTGAGGAGGTGAGTAGGCAACGTTCACTTCTGAGCTTATCTCGCCAGCCCGTCGCATTCGTATGAGTTCTTGGGCCATCTTCTCGGCGTCTCGAACGTATCCTGCAATCAAGCCGTCAACGAAAACTTTTGCTCCGACCTGTCGCAGTTTAGCGTCAGCTTCTTCCACGGGTACGGCGCCAAGTCGTCTAACCTTTGAAACGAAATCCCTCGAATCTACACCAATCGAGATTACGGCGCTGAGCGCGAGATTCTTCACGAGCCCACAGTTTGATCCTTCAGGAGTTTCACTGGGGCAGAGTCTTCCCCAATGCGTTGGGTGAAGGTCTCTTGCTTCAAGGTTAGGTTGGCTCCTGCTGAGCGGTGATTGCAGTCTCCTAAGATGGCTTAATGTTGAGGCGTAGTTAGTTCGGTCGAGTAGTTGGGTAGTAGTTGGGTTACTCCAACGCGTCCTCTGACCCAGTTTCCTGTTGCGATGGCATGCTGAATTCTTTCAGTGATTATGCCGGGGCGGATAGCGTTGCCGATTGAAAGTTCGGCATGTCTGCGGATTGTTATTCGCTCCAGTTGATATTTCAAATCGCGAATTAAGTTTCGTAATGATATTCGGAAGAATTCGGCAAGCAGGGATCCGGCAAGTTTCAAGCGTTTGTTAGCGTAATGGTCTTTGTCGTCTGGTTGTCGCATTCCTAATTTAAGCTCGATTACTCGGCAGATGACTTCTGCTAATTCTGCAGCTTTCTCCTTCCGTTCTTCCGGATTTCGGCCTATGTGTGGCAGGAAGTTTCGGTCAACTGCTGCCTCCGCTTTTTTCAATCGATACTCTTCAACCTGACCGGGAGCCAACCTGTTGCCGATGTACAGGAGAGCGTCTCTTTGGGTCACTACACCAATTGATTTCTCGAAAGTTGGAGCGAGTTCATTCTGAACTGTTTCATCTGTTGAGATCATCTCAGCGATTTTGGCGTCTTCTTCGTAGCCGAGAGTCTTCATCATTACAACTATCGGCATGTCTGAGGGGATGCCGGGCATCGTAACATAAATTGCGCCGTCAGTTTTCAACGTAACTTCCGTGCGAGCTCTGAATCCGACGGTCGTTGAGAAGATCTTAGCTTTGTATGTAGGATGGACTCCGGTCTGTTCCTTATCCACGAGAATTCGATTTGCGGCCAAGTCCTCCAGAGCGATTACTACTCTCTCGGCACCGTTGACGATGAAGTATCCACCTGGATCAAGAGGGTCTTCGCCGATACTGATCAGTTCCTCTGCAGTCATTCGCGCAAGAGGAGAGATCTTTGAGCGCAGCATTACTGGAAAGTCGCCGATGTATACAATCTCAGTTTGTCCTTCACGCTCCCCAATGACTGGCGTCATTTCTAGATGGAGAGGAGCTGCATACGTAAGATTGCGGATACGCGCTTCAGTTGGAAAGATCTGCCTCTCGGACCCGTCAACTTCTATTACTCGAGGAGTCCCAATCTCGATCTTCCCAAGCTTAATCTTAAGCGGATAATCTTCAATCTCAATGGGGATTTCTCCGGTCTCGTCAACTATCGCTTGCAGACCGGTTTCAATGAACTCGTTGTACGAGTCCACGTGTTGCCTAACGAGACCTTTTTCTTCCAGGAACCGTTTGATTAGTTCCCAGATTTGCGGACTAACCATTGTACTTGATTGAACAGCCATATTATTCCACTAACCTTCAACAGCATAACGATAAACGACAACTTCGCCAGCGGTAGCGCTTTTCCGGGTGACTCTCAAAATGTCTCCGACTTCTGCAGTAAGAGCCAAAGAGGTCGGATCGCTAGCCTTGATGTAAGGCGCCTGGTGAGGCTGAATGTACAACCCCTCCATTAGTTCCGCGGTCTCCTTCTTTGAAAGCAGTTCATGCTTAGGAACAAGTTGATGTTCGAAAAAGCCGTACGACCTTTCCTTTTCAGTATTTTTCAATCTAGCATACTCTTCACGTAGAAAAGATTCAATGAATCCCCAAAGCGAGTCTTACCGAAACTTTCCGAACAACCACCCTGACGGACGCTAATAAAGTTTGAGCATCTAGATGCTACGCTAATCACGTACGACGCCCGAAGTTACCAAGTACATGAAAGTTTTGGGCGCACCATAATGATGTGTCCGAGGTTATTTATTTAGTTCACGTTACTTGCTCGCGACGATGCAGTAAGGTCGACGTAACCTGATCTGTTGGGGTAATGAGGACCTCGCTGACGTTGACATGCTCAGATCTCGTCAAGCAAGTGTTCTGACTGTTAAACGAGTTTCACGCGTCGTTTTCCTTTCATTTGTCGCGAGACGCGAACTACCCGGTTGACTTCTAATCTCAAGTATTCGATTTAGTTCGCGAAAGTTCATGGCCTCTTTGCCATTCCTCAGCTCGCTTAATAGTTCGTCATCGGTCAACGGACCCTTTCGTCCGATGACGCCAATGACAGAGAGTTGTAATGATCGTGGTCCCCACACTTTTTCCAACGAGCAATCGCTTGGCCTAAGCTATCGGAATACGTGCTGCGTCTCGTTAGCATAGCATTACCAGATCGAGAAGTGCGATTTCTTGAAGTTCGATCGGTGGGGAATTGTTGGAAACCTTAGACACGTAAAGGAGGATAGCGACGACTCTTGTTCTCAT
Source organism: Bathyarchaeia archaeon (assembly GCA_050012795.1). Lineage (GTDB taxonomy): Archaea > Thermoproteota > Bathyarchaeia > 40CM-2-53-6 > 40CM-2-53-6 > FEN-987. The sequence goes on from JBEKGM010000078.1 coordinate 12,831, forward strand.
TTCAACAGGTGTTATAACATGACAGATGCCTCAAACTTCGGCTAGTGGACTATCGAATGGGTCCAGCCCGCGAATCCTTCGTTTTCCCGCAACGACCTGATTGGAAACGATTTTGCTATCCGCTTCTCTTAGCTTTGGGCATCCGCATCGTTGGTGCTGCGTGGCTGTATCAAACACTGACGGTAAACAGGAGATTTCACACTCCCTTGATGGACGCTAATCCGAACCTGATACCCGCGGCTTGGGGCTGGCTGTGGCTGTTTAACGCCTTTGATAGTTTGCATTTTGTTCGCTTCAATTCATGGTTACTCGCATCCAGAATACGCGTATTTTCCCGCGTATCCGATCCTAATTTTTCTAGTGGGCAGGCTAACAGGTAACTATTGGTTTGGGGCGTTTCTCATCGCACAGATATTCGCCCTGGGGAGTATCTTTGTGTTCCAGCTCCTTGCAGAGCGGTATATGCCGCCAAATCAGGCACTATACGCTACACTTTCAATTTCTTCATGCCCTCTGTGAACTCTGCATCTGCAGTCTTGACTATCAATAAGCGATCGACTAAGTATACTAGAACCATTCGAATGTTCTGGGCCAAAACAACGCATTGCTCATCAGTCTTCCCATGGATCCCTTCGCTTAGAGCGTCATACAGTATTTGGAGAGGGTTCTTACCGTTCGGCTTGAGGATTGATGGAAGTAGGTCTTTGACTAGTTTGATTTTCTCATCGGCTCTTTTGGCGGCTCCCACTCGTTTTAGAGCTTCAAGGTACTTCTCCTGATCTACACCAGTCATTAACTTGGGAATATCTTCAAGAAGCTTCTCAATTATCTCCTCCACTATTCCTCTATAGTAGGCAAATGCTCCTATTCCGTAGCCTTGTGATTCGCAGATAAGACCACGTTTGTAGTAATATGCGTGCTCGCCGAGCTGTTTCTCCAGATTTCTGTTCATTGTTATGTCCCACGAAGGATCTTGACCAACTTTGACGACGTATGGTCGTACACTGTCTTCAACTCTTAGTTCTTGTTATGAACGACTAGTCGAAGCTACAACCATAGCGCTATGTCTTTTCTTCGCTTGCGGCAAGTAACATACGGAATTGCACCGCAATACAGTAAGTACCATTCTCGTCGTGATCGATATTACCGTTGGTTTTGTAGGTGACGGTACCTCTTCGTCTGCTAGTGCGGGTAGTCTAAATCACACAGGTGTAAGAGCGATGTCAGCAGAAGAAAGATGGTTGTGACTAGAAGAAGCCATGTTACCTTTTCCAGTCGATTGCTTGACCTGTTTGTCGAGTTCGGTGTTCTCAGCGTTATTGCTGGGTCTGGATTCGGCGCGGGCGTGCCAGTCAACATCTTCTGAAGCATAGTCAAGTCGTGCTCTTTACAAGTGGATAAGACTCAAAGGGCCTCCCAACCCTTGTGCTTGCGTTGATAGGGCGATCCAGAGATGGGTGAAAGGGTTAGGGTACATAGTCCCCGAAAATGGCTTTCAGAGCAGCGACTTGATTCTGAGGCTTCATAGGCGTGGCATCCGTTTCATCCTATCGCTCCGTGACACAGTGAAGCTTGAGCGTGGACGACATTGAATGCGCTATGCGGAGCGCCTCAACTATACCACTCAAGGTGTGACGGTGGATGTGGTTGAGGCTCAAGACGCGAAGGGGCGACGCTACTGCCTCAGCACAAACATCGTCGCTGCGCCGAAGTGTATGCTCAGCTTATCCAAGTGGCGTTGGTGTATAGGGACGAGTTACGGCAAGATACGTCAGTTCCTTCCCAAGACCACGTCGAGAAACTTGCTCCTCCGCATCTGCTGAGCGTAAGCGGCCTAGAATTCATCGATTTCACGAACCGCAACAATCATGGACGATTCCCTAATGGCGTTTTGAATCGTCGACGTTGGAGCGTTGCAGCATTCTTTCAGGTGTGATCGCTTATTCAAGGCTGAAGAGGCGACTCCTCAGCGTTCGGGCGAAAAGCGATCAAGAATCGGGTAAACGAAGGCTTTATGATGGAGCCTCGGGCGGGCTTACCGTTACTACTGCGAACCCCACTCATGTTACTTTTCGCTTTGACCATGAGTAGTCAAAGTTCTAGTCTGATCATTCGTAGAATTTAGAACTTGCTCCTCTCGTAGCCGTGGGTCTAATGGTGAATGCACCGGGTCACAGACTCATCTTGGTTCAAAACCTCACACTTGTGCCCGTGACAACCAATTCAGATTCTCATCCAGAATGAGAGATGGTAGCTGAAGAGGTGTGGAAGGATTCACTCAGCAGCAACTGAATCGAGTGAATGCTCCCATTGGACTGAATGTGGGTGCAGAAACTCCTGAGGAAATCGCCGTCAGCATTATGGTGGAGATAGTTCAACATCGGCGATTGGGCGAGAGTAGATCGTCTGAACCGATGAAGGTTGATGCTTCATCTCTAGCAGCATCAACGCTCGACGTAGAAACGTAGCTTTACTGCCTTTTCTTCTCCTCATCTTTCTTTTGATTTGCTAAATCCTGAATGCTCACTACACCAAGCGGCGGGAAGCCCATCGAAACCCCTGCGGTCGGAGTGTTCAGCATCAATGTTCCCTTACTTTGGAGTCCCAGCTCGTAGAGGATGTTCATCCAGCGGAGTTCAAGCGCACGTATGTTCTTATCATACAGATTAGCGGCGTCAACCATTTTTTGTGCAGCCTCAAATTCCGCTAATGCTAATGTTACTCTAGCTCTGCGTTCTCGTTCTGCCGAAGCCTGTCGTGACATTGCTTCTTGAAGCATTGATGGGATTCCAATGTCCTTAACCTCAACGGAGCTGACCTTGATGCCCCAGCGTTCTGTTTTTTCATCGATAATGTTTCGGGCTTCGACTCCAACCTTATCACGCTCAGTCAAGAGTTCGTCAAAGCTTACTTTACCAATGACCTCTCTGAGCGTCGTCTGAGCGGCGAGAGTCGTAGCTTCCAGGTACCGTTCAACATTCAGAATGACTTTCTCCACGTCAATCGGTTGAAAGAACATTATGGCATCAACATTAACGGGAACATTATCTTTCGTAAGGGTCTGTTCAGTTCTAAACGGAACAGTCTGGATTCGCAATGAGACTATGTTGGGTATCCGGTCAACAAACGGAATTATGTAGAAGATACCAGGTCCCTTCATTCCGGTAAATCGACCCAACCTTAGAACCGGCGCCCGCTCCCACTCCTTTATCACTCTGATTCCAGAAGCAACCAAAATCACGACAAAGAGAATAACGACCAGGCTCACGATGAATCCTGGATCGTAAAGCAGATCCTCTAAAGCCAAAACTAGACCTTCACATTTGATTGCTTGGGTTTAACTCTTAAGATTAGCCCCTCTCTACCCACAATCTCCACACTCTCTCCCTCATTCACTGCGCCAGAGGTTGTTTCTGCTTTCCAAATTTGGCCCTGCATATATTTTTGACGAATCTTCAGTTTCTCAGGAAATACCTTTCACCTAAAGGATCAGAGCCGTATTGTCTTCAATGTCATCGTTACCAAGCAGCTAATCATTCATCTCTCTGTTTTCACCTAGACAGTTGATTGACGAAATCCATAACAAATGATCGATCTCTCCAGCCACATCATGAAGTTCACTAAAGACATTGAACGACAGATTATTCTTGGCTTTGCAGTGAGGACACATACCATGTTACCATATAGGAGTCATTAACTTGTTCCCGTGACTCGAACTTGATGCATCCCTTTCAGCCAGAGCCATTTGTCTATTACTCGTATCCAGGTGTTTCGTATCTTCACTCCACTTTGGGTTTCATAGTCGTAATCTTGCAATCTCTCAAGTTCACCATAGATTTCCTTTCGAACTGCGTCGTAGAAGCGAATAACATCTTCGTAATTTTTCTCGTCTGGCGGACTATGCCACGGACGAACTGACCCGTCGCTTCGATTAGCCATTGCTCCATAGGAGCGACGTGGGAGACCCCACTTTGTTGCGGCGTTCCTAGACTAGGTGGTTGTGGACCGGGCGGGATCTAAACCTACCTAGTTAAATTCCCTGGATTCGGGAATCCGGAAGGAATCCAATTCAAATTACGACGCTCGCACCATAGGTACCACACACGCTCAAAGCTAGCTCGAATCGAGAGAAACCTCCACTTACTTGACCGGATTTTTCAATCCAAAGTCTTTTGTGCATTATTGAAGACTCAGAACAAACCCGACAAATGAGAAGACAACAAGTTATTCAACAAAGCGTAGTGATCGCGAATCCCATATACTGCTTCAGGGGAGAGAAGATATGTTGAAAGGATAAGTTACTGAAACCGACAATTCCGGACTTATCATGACGAAAACCGGAGCGCGTGGATCCATGCTCAACATCGCTCAGATGGTTGCAAGTCCTTGATTGAGGGCTACCGAATCTACCATAACTACGTGCGACCGCACATGGCTTTGGATGGGAAAACTCCCGCAGACTTAGCGGGGATTACTGTTAAAGGTTCAGACAAGTGGCTAACACTGATTCAAAATGCAAGTAAGAGGAAATGATTGGATATGGTTGATGAAAAGAGGCTGGATAGGATAATAGGTGGATACGCGGAAGAATTACTGCCTCTCCTAGAGACATCTCTTCGCGATCGTCGCGAGTGAGAAACTCAACTGTCTTTTGACGGACTTATCTCAGTCACGAACTGCCTAGCCGCTATTGGAATGTACCGCTCTACAAAACGACTCGAAAAATTGACCAAAGTCCTCATCGTGTTTACTCTAGTCCTATCGATTTTCACAGTAATACTCGTATGGCGAACATTCCTTCCACCCACCGCTCCGTCAGTGAAAGGGGCTTCACCCTATAGCCCACATTGGCATCTAGCCTTATCAAGGCCGTAGAGTCTGCAATCTTTTCATCAGTAAACAACGGGACGCTTGGCTGGGTCATAATCCCCGGCTAGGTATCGTTTAGTTTTCTCTGGCCATTTCAAGGCACCGCCCTCGAAGGTCGGAACAATACGACTTCGTCAACATTGTTGAAGCACCTGATAACGAAACGATATCACAAATCTCAGTTGAGCTCGGATCTAGAGGAACAATACAGATGATGAGTATGCCTGCGATAGCCGTCGACCAGTTCATAACTAGAGTGAAGAAGAAATAGCTGGACCGAACTCCGCCGCGCCCCACTTTTTTTGGAGACACAACCAATTGGCTTTTCCGATCTCTATCAAGCTAAGGCTACGCCGGTAAGGGCAAGCACCATCTAAAAGTAGAAATATGTTCGACGCTCATCTTGTTATCGTCTGAGATTCGTGACCTAGGCCTGCTGTGGGAACCACGTTTGAATGGTGGTTCTCGGCGGCCGCACCACCTTGGATTAGAGCATCGTTAATTCTTTGTCGTTTATCTGGACACCGTACTGTCGGAGTATTTGAAATACGGTTTGAGCAAGTTCGCGTTTTTTTCTCTGTTCGTCTTGCAAAGCCGCGTTCAGATTCAGGGCTCTAGCACACTTTAAGCATCTGCTAGCGTCGCTGGGATTTTCGAACGCACATATTGGGCATGATCTGGTTGGAGGTTCTGCAGGTCTTACTACAAGTTGCTTCTTGCCTGAGAAACGTATGTAGATGTCTCTCAGGTCGCTGTTCATGAATTGTCCATATCGTTCAAGCATTTTCATTGATCGCCACCCCATCATTCTTCGGACGGTTTCGGGGTGCAGTGGTGCGATACCGTTCTCAGGTTTTCCGAGAAGTAATTCCTTCACTCGATAATCTCTGAATATGTGTGGGTGTATTCTCTTTCTAATGCCGGCTCTGGTGGCGGCGTTCTTGAGTATGTTGAGTATTGCGTTGTGGGTTATGCGATTAGGCATTCCCTTGTAGGTTGTCACCCACAGATATGCCTCTGGGTTGTTTTTGTCAGGATGATTTTCCAGCCACAGTTGCAGCCAAGGCACAGCCTCGATTAGAAGTGTCCATAGGAGCTCACCGGTCTTGGGACTCACAACGCTTAGTTCGATTCCGTCCTGTGTGTGTGAGACGTTTTTGATTTGGGTTTGAAGGTGTTCGCCGACTCTCCATCCGCTTTCCTTCATTATCATTATGAGTGCCTTGTCTCTGGGGTTCCGCATGGCTTCTCGCATGGCGTAAATTTCTTGTTCTGTAGGTATGTTCTCGGCCTTGATCTTGCTGGGCGGATCGATGACCCTGATCCATTTGACTTCTAATGGTAGGCTCTCGCCTCCGGTTTTCATCCACTTCCAGAAGATCTTGATTAGACGGAGGAAGTCAGCATAGGTGGCGGGAGAGTATGATTTGCCTCCGTAGATCCTTTCGCCTCTGATCTTGTCGAGTAGCTCTTCCACGTCATGTCTTGTCATCTCTTCCATGTCTTTTTCGCAGAGTCTGAGGATTAGCCAGAAGTGGCGATAATACTTCAAGACCCTAGATTCGCTCTTAACGGCGGTGGCGTCACTTCTTAGCCATTTGACGAAGGTGAGGAACAGCTGCTTATTTCTAGGTCGGATTTCCTTGCTTTCTCTGATTCTCTGTTCGCATCTCTCAATCTTGCCATGGGTGTAGTATGGATCTCTATCCTGGCTTT
>JBEKGM010000079.1:0-10121 GCA_050012795.1 Bathyarchaeia archaeon
AGAACGGACCCGCAATTGTATACGCGTACGGTCTGTTCCAGAAGTCATCTTCCTCACTCGAGTTTTTCGCAAGCTCAGCGTGCCCTGTTTGGTTCAACTCATGAATAGCTACGCGCGCTGCAACGAGGACCGTTTCGCTTGAATGAGGTGTCATCAAAGCTCGTTCAGTATTCGACGAGTAACTATCCGACGAGGCCATCTGAGTCGCTCGGCAATCTTCAGCCTTATCAATCTGCAATCAAAAGAGGTTTCGTTTTCGTGTGTGTGTGGGTAGGCTGGTGCGCACACACACCTAATGCTGAAACAATTCGTTCAGGCTTTTAGAAGTACGTGACGTTATGTTGTGCTGGGTGCTTATTGCGGACGGGGTTGTTTTAGTTCAACGAATAAGACATGAGTGTTTGTCTCTCCGATATTTTCTCCGATATGTGATTGTTCATCGTTCCAGACGACTTCTCCTCCCTTAATGTCCACAACCACAGACTTACCATTATCGAAAGTAAGTTTCCTCTTGAAAGCACTCAGCAGGTAAAGTACAGCGTCCGGGTGATGATGCAGCTTTGTTTTATCGCCAGGTTTGTCTTTGTAATCGATAACTCTTACACGATCATTTTCGAAAATGACCTTATACTTATCGGGATCGGTTGTCACGGCGTGCGGTAAAATATTCCTTGCTGCTGACATAACATAAAACCGCATACGCGCACTAACAAGCTTTACTCCGAAGTTATACTCAAAATGATGAGCCACGTAACATCGGCTTTTTTTCGGTTGATTCTCGTGTGTGTGGTAGGCTGGTGGGGGCAATGGATTTTGAACTCTTGCCAGATACTCAGCCAAGGCTTCCGATGAGCCTACAGTCTAGACAATCAACTAGAAGATCTAGACATTTTCAGTGATAATGAAATCCTTGCCAATCATGGACAGGGTTTATGCACATGAATCTCATGCATCTCCAAGAGGACAAACCCTGAGTAGACTGTGTTGAACTTTTACGTTACATTAACCACAGAATGCAACCTTCAATGTTTATACTGTTACGGTAAGTCATGCGAGGATTTCGGAAGCGATTTCAACGATCTCACTTTAGATTACTCGTTGCCATCCTCCGTTTCATATGACACGGAATTTCTTCTGACTTTTCTGAAATCTGAGTTGAACTCTAAGGTAATATTCTATGGAGGCGAGCCGTTGGTGAAGCAGGATAAGCTCAAGGAGATTATGGATGCTCTACCTACTGACAGGTTTGTTTTGCAAACGAACGGTATCCTTCTTGACCAACTGGATTCGAGTTACGTGAACCGCTTCGAGTCGATATTCATTTCACTTGACGGGGACGAAGCGTTAACGGATCATTATCGAGGCAAGGGAACTTACCGTAAAGTCATGAACAATCTCGAGATTCTACGTGAAAACGATTACTTAGGCGAAATTGTTGCACGCATGACAGTGGGTGACGCTACCGACATAGACACACAAGTTCTAGAATTGGTCAGGAACCCATTGATTTCAGGGGTTCATTGGCAGTTGGATGCGTTATTCTGGCAGAATGATTACCCAAGACGCCGGTTTGCGGAATGGGTTCGAGAGAGCTACAATCCGAGAGTCAGGAAGCTGATTGAGAAGTGGGTTGAGCACATGCGCACTGAAGGAGAAGTATGGACGCTCTACCCGTTCAATGGCATATTCCACTCCTTACTGGCGAATCAGTCGAGTAAATTGCGGTGTGGTGCAGGATGGAGGGTCTTCAACGTTCAAACTGACGGGCACATTACACCGTGCCCTGTGATGGCGGGTATGAAGGATTTCTACGTTGGCAGCATTATGACGGACACTCCAAGATCCTTGAGAACTGTTTCCGTCGGCGAACCTTGCGCGAGCTGTGACATACTGACGTTGTGTGGAGGACGATGCCTCTACGCTAACGTAACCAAGCTCTGGGGCCCCACAGGATTCGAAGAGGTCTGCCAAACTGTTCGCAATTTAATAAACGGCGTTACAGAGGTCATGCCAGAAATCAGGAAGCTTATCGAAGATCGAAAGATAAGCCTGAAGGATTTCAAGAGTCCAGATTACAATGGTTGCGAAGTAATCCCCTAACGCTAATCGGCACGCGGATATGACCCGAGAATCTTCAGCATAGCCGTCGAATTCCTGAGTGCATTAATCGCCTGGGAGACCGTTGCATCCTTCTGATGTCCGTCGAAGTCGACGAAGAAGTTGTACTCCCAGGGTGTTCCCCGTATTGGTCTTGATTCAATCTTAGTGAGATTGATCTGACGCGAAGCAAGTTCACCTAACGCGCTATGTAGCGAGCCCGGGGTATGCGTCGTGGCGAAGACGATGGAGGTCCTGTCCTTCCCAGTTGGGGGAGCATCGATCTTGGCGAGGACGAAGAAGCGGGTGAAGTTTTCAGGGAAGTCTTCGATTCCCTTTCGCAGCACCTCTAAACCGTAGATTTCGGCGGCGCGTTCGCTCGCGATGGCTCCCGCCTTCAATTGTTTTTCAATCAACATCTTAGCGCTACCTGCCGTGTCATAGGTTGGAATGGTTTCCAGACCAAGTTTCTCAAGGAATCCGGCGCATTGCGCCAATGCTTGTGGATGGGAGTATACGACTTTGAGGTCCTCGAGTCTAGTTCCAGGAAGGGTCAGGAGGCAGTGTCTAACTCTAACTTTCACTTCGCCGCAGATCTTCAGCGGTGTTTCCAGTAAGAGGTCGTAGGTTTGGTTGATGCTTCCCTCTAGCGAGTTTTCAGCCGGAGCTATACCGTACTCGGCTGACTTCTCTTCAACTGACTGGAAAACCTCTTTGAACGTCCTGCAAGCTTTTGTCACCGCGCTCCCGAAGAACATGGTCGCGGCTTCTTCACTGTACGCGCCGCGTTCACCCTGGAAGGAGACTGTAGGCGTTGACAAGCTGCGATGACCGCCGTTATCGGAGTCATTACTACGTTACATATATTTGAGAACGCATCCTTCTTGGAGGCTGGGACGTCAATTGCTGGATTCAATATCGTTTGTTGGCGGCGGCGTTATGGGCGAAGCCATGATTCAGGGGTTGCTCTCGAAGAGTTTGGTGAAGGCCAGTGAGATCACAGTGGCGGAGCCACGCAAGGATAGGAGTAAGGAGCTCCAGCAGCATTATGACGTGAAAATAACCAGCGATAATCGGCGAGCTGCTCAAGCATCCAAGATCATCGTCTTCTCGATTAAACCACAGGATTTGGGATCGGTTATTGAGGAGTTGAGTGGTTCGCTCCACCCTGATCAGTTGGTGATATCTATTGTTGCAGGGGCCCGGATTGACACGATTCGGGACGGGTTACATCACGACCGCGTTATACGAGTCATGCCGAATACTCCTGCGCAGATCGGTGAAGGGATCAGCGTGTGGACGGCGACTCCGAGCGTAGACAAGGACCAACTCAGCCAGACTCGATCCATCCTACAAGCTTTCGGTAAGGAGATCTACGTGAAGGAAGAGAAATTTTTGGACATGGCAACCGCAGTTAGCGGAACCGGCCCAACCTACGTCTTCCTAGTGATGGAAGCCATGATCGACGCGGCTGTGCACTTAGGTTTCCCGCGGCACATAGCGTATGAACTCGTTACAGAGACGATAAAGGGTTCCATCCTGTTTGCCATGAAATCAGGCAAGCATCCCTCAGAGCTACGCAACATGGTTACGTCACCAGGAGGCACTAGTGCCGAAGCCCTCTATCAGCTAGAGAAGGGTAGCCTTCGAACAGTGCTGTCGCGAGCAATTTGGGCCGCGTACGAGCGAAGCAGATCCCTAGGTGAGGAGAACGGTTCTTGGCGTCCAGAACGCCAATCGTAACTCGATCTAGAGAACTACGAATACTTCCTTCTTGCTCTACGTTTAGTCTTCAAACCGCGAGGCCTTCGATTGTGGGACACAATCGCGTAGCCAAGGAGAATTAGTGCAGAAATAACTAGGCCTGCCGGAATCGAGTAATTAGCGTACCACCGAGCCTGAATTGAATGTGACGCGTTCATTTGAATTGTACCAGTTTCTGCCGTGGTGATTAGTTGGTCATGATCGTACCATCCCTGAAATTCCAGTCTGCCACCAAGAAGTCCTAGTACGCCAGCCATTGGTTGTACTGTTGAGTTTACTGAGAAGGTGACGTTAGTTCCTTGATCGTACCAATCGGGCCCTGAAACGGGTATGGGGCTCTCGATCGTTAGGAGATATTGACGGGTGTAATTCGCTTCCAAACTCACGTAATGGTTGAGGAGGACCGTTCTATTTGCGGATGTCACACCATCAGACCATTCTTCGAACTTGAGTCTAGTATCATTGTTTACTTGGACAATCTCAGGTACCGTAACGTTGTGTGGGCCTGTGACTAGCGTCAAGTTGATGCTCCCCTGGTTTTGGTTGATTCCGTCAACAGTGATCGTGACTGGATTTGGCACGGTAATTTGCAGTGTCAACGCTACGCTGACGTTAATGGTAAATGAATAGTCACTCTCGGAATCGTCGAGTATGCCAAGTGAGCTGTTCGCGAGGATTGCAACCAGCGCGAGATCCCACGACCTCTTGGGTCGAGAACGGAGTAGGAAACTGAAACCTCCTGCCCCTGCTGACGTCCTTGCTGGTACCGTGCAAGCCGCGTATGTTTCCGACATATTCTGAACGCATTTTTCCGGACTTGCCGAGGCAGAGCCCTTTACGAGGCTCCCGTCATCCAGTTGAAAAACTCCGACTTGAAGATAGTATCCTGGTTGTGCCCCACTGTATGAGATTGTGGCAGTGATCGTTGCAGGTGGGATGGTGGAGTCTGCTTCTAAATCGTATAGAAGGCTCTTCGGAAATTGAACGTTTGTTATGCTAGTCTGCTGCGCGAGCACGAATGGAAGAGAGCAGAAGAGACTGAGTATTATTAGAACGGGAAAGGCGCTAGAGCTTGATCGCAATCACATCAACTGATCCGAGCTAGATATGACAGAAAAGGATTACCACAAATGGTCACCGCACTCTCCGCCTGTGCTTTCGACTACGTCGATTGTGTTGTCGGCGCGGGCGTAACGCCAATTTCACGAAGACTAATAGTCCAACTATTGCGAGCGCAATGAGGATAGATATAGTGTAATCATCTCGCCAAACCGCAATGATAGTCTTCGGACTGTCCATGTTAACAGAACAGGTCGGTTGGGATGTTTCGCATGCTTCAGCCAAATGATCGAAAACATGCCTAGCACCCAAGAAGCCTAACCATCCGTCAAATGGTACGGCCGTCGGTTGCACTGATACGTTAGCGGTTGAATCTTCGAAATACCAGCCTGAACCCCTCATCGAACCGTAAGGGGAGATCGTTTGTAGGTTGAATTGTTTCCCGTAATCAACGCTCAGGGTCAGATTGTTGCCCAGCGTTACGATCCGATTACTCTCGGTGTTATTGTCGCTCCAGCTTCTGAACCCCATCCTCGTACCGTTCCCATACGGAATAGCGTCTGGTACGCTAACATGATGCTCCCCCCAGGAAAATGGCGCTCGGAAAACACCACTGACGTCCGTTTGGTAGGTCACATTATCCACATTTAGGCTCAAATTTGGAAAAGGCGTCTCTATGGTTAGGTATGGTTCAACGTAGGTCAAATCTAACGCTGGCCATTTCAGCGCTTTGTCAAGCGGATACTCCTTAGACGCGAACCAAACTTGATTTTCCCATGACCGTGCACTTGGAGTGACAGCGAAGGAAACTTCACTCGCATTATCCAGTGAACTTATCGTGTTAGAGGTGACATTCCAATGAGCCCAAGTGTCATTCGTTCGTATAGTGGTTTGCGAAAAACTCGAATTAAAGCCGGGTTGATTGTTCCAAGTTATGGAACGTTCATCCCAACTATTGTTTTTCACGGAATGAACTTGAATGGTCGCGTTGTAGAAGAAGTTGATCCATTCGACATACATTGACAGGTTAGCATCGATGGGTTTCGCGTGCGATTGTATTAACTGAGAAGGCACAGCATTCGAAACGTCAAACTTCAGGTAGGCGTAATCTCTCAACGTGGGTATGCTAGGAATCGCCTGCACTACGAGTACCGGCAGCTCTCCGAAAGTCAGGGAGGGTGAGAGATTTTCAACATAAGCATCATCTGACGGCGCCAATAAGCAATGCAATCTCAATGGACTAGAGTTTGACGGTTCACCTAGAATATTGCAGCGGTTGTAGCTACTTGCAGATTGAGAAGCTGATTGCCCATTTACCACCGTGATAGCAGGTGAAAATTCAAGGAGAAGCGTGAGTTGAAGTGCTACAATCAACACTACACCAAGTTTCACGAGAATCCCCTAAGGAACCACCGCATTCGGGCTCGTTGTTCCAATCGTATGCTCATTGTTCAACGGATAATGAGCTACTAGGCATACTTCAAGAGTTAGATCACGCTCAATGACTTACGGCATTTAATTCAAGCGATGTCGCAACAAGTTAGGTGAGCTTGGCGTCGGCGAGGCGCCGCTCAACTTCGTGTAACGTACCATCTTTCTTGCAAAATGCGAGGCGGATTTTTCACAACCACATTAAGCCACATGACGGAAAAATCAAGCGACCGGGAAAAGAAGGGCACCAGCATTTTCCAGTAAGTCTATTCGACCTCGTCTTAACGAAGCCCACAACTCTAACTCGCCGTTTCCGGCAAGTCCAGCCTCCAGTGACCCACTTGTGCCGTCTCGATTTGAGTTCTAGCCAGGAGTCTATCTCGTTACTGAACTTAGGATTTCATAAGTTCGAGAGATGTCCTCTCGGTCAACGACGATCAACGTCTTGGTATAGCATGACACGAATTCTATCACATTGATTCCCTGTTCGGCGAGAATCGACGTTAGGTATGACACTACACCAGGAGTTTCTTCAATAAGCGGAGGGGATGTTACTACAAAGGTACCGCACGGTTCATGCGTCAAAAGTAGGCGTGATTTTGCGATTGCACCAGATTTGCTCATGAGATAAACGAAAACATTATCCAGACTTACGGCGACCTTGGCATTGTGGTCAACCGCTTTACTTGATACGATTACCCGCAAGCCGTCTTCTATGCTTATGGTGCTTTGCCTTAGGACCTGGCGCACACTTTCTTCTCGTTTCTTCTTATGCTTGCGAAGTTCATCAGCATATCGACGTACGGCAGCCTTTATGGCAATAAGACTCGTGAGTTTGAGTTCTGAAGCAATCTTGTTGGACAGCGCACTCTGGTTTGCTATATCCTGTTCGAGTGCTTCCAGAATGTATGGTCGCTGCTTGAGAAGGGTTCTCACCTTGTCAGCAATTGGCATACTACAAATGTCTCATTTGATACATTTAAGTTGCGATTGGTAGCAACTGAGACGCTAACAATATTTGACCGTTAAACGGACCTACGACAACGATGAAAATTGACTAAAACCACAAAGAACCTCTTACTATACTCAGGTGTTGCGGCATTACTTCTTGGTGTGATCACCTTCATCATCCCATACCTTGAGGATGCTGCCAACAGAATGATAAGATCGTCAAGCTGGTGGACTACCCACAGCGGAGCTGTGGCTTGGTTCTGGGGTCCATCTGATCCATCTCTTGGACTCTTTGCGCCTTTCTGGGAATTCGCAGTCGGCTTGATCGTTGCCGGTCTAGTGCTATGCGGCACATCTGTCGCAGTCAAAGGTTAGGGTGTTATGTAATTGACGCAATCAAAGCCTAAAGGTCGATTGTACATCTTCGGGACTCCAATCGCATGGGTAGCCGTGTACGGCGCTTTGGTTGGGGTTACCTCCCTTGTACCAATTCTACCCTACGCTGGGGGTGGGGGATTCTGGCCCCTCGCAACTCCACTTGCAGGAATCGCACCTCTAATCCTTGGCCCTGTCGGAGGAATCATCGCCGCAGTCGTGGGAGGAATCATAGGTATGTTCATCGCCCCACCCGCCTATCCGCTAGGTATCGTTGACGCCACACTGGTAGTCGTGCTACCGGCGGTCTTCATAGCATTGGCACTCAACATGAAGAAGTCCAAGTGGATTTTTCTAGGTTGGCAGATTCTCATGACAGCAACTTTCTTCATAGCACTATACTTCTATCCAGGTGTCGTGGGAGGATGGGCTCCGATTTCAACAAGCTCGTACTTTCTTGCTACGCTCTACTACTGGCTTCTTCCCATAATTGTGCTACTGTCGCCACTCGGCACGAAATACATCTACAGTTGGTCCAGGAGCGCTAGCCCAAGACAAAGAACAATCGGAATATTCATCGGAACATGGATGGCAATGAATGCGTGGTATATTTCCCCATCTTACTGGCTATATTGGATACTCTTCGCATACCCGTCTGCGTTGCTCTACCTCATGGCTTGGGGAATCTACACTTGGTACATGCCGCTCTTCGCTATACTGATGACCCTGATTACGGTGCCAATTACAGAAGCTCTAAGAAGAAGCGGAATGGCGAAACCACCGGACGTTCTCTGGTGAACGCCCCCGATTCCGGCTTCACTTCTCTCTTTTTCTTGGTAAGTTATGGAGATTACAAATATCAGGTGGGGTGAATGGACAATGTGATAGTCGATGTTCAGAATCTTTCATTTTCTTATCCTGACGGCGCTAAAGCGCTAAAGAATATCAGCTTTAAAGTCACTAAAGGACAAATCATAGCGGTTCTAGGTGCAAACGGTGCAGGCAAGACAACCCTCTGCCATCATCTGACAGGCATTATCCCAAATATCTACCAAGGAACGACGGAGGGACAGGCCATCGTCGCAGAGATGAATGTTTACGAACACCCAGTTTACGAATTGGCCCAGAAAATCAGTTTCGTAACGCAAGACCCCGAAGGACAATTGATCAATCCGGATGTACTGATGGAGGTTGCCTTTGGTCCTGAGAATCTGGGCGTACCGAGAGAAGAAATCTTGCGCAGGGCCAAATGGGCCCTTGAAGCAGTCGGCCTCACGGGACTTGAATCACGTTCGCCATCCGAACTCTCAGGAGGACAAAAACAGAGACTCGTTCTCGCAGCCGGCCTCAGCATGGAACCTGAATTGCTTGTGCTCGATGAGCCTACGTCACAGCTTGACCCAGTCGGAACAGGTGAGGTTCTCGACTCCCTCGTTCAACTGAAAGAAAAGTACGACATGACCACGATCCTAACAACCCATGCCTCGGAGGAAGTACTTAGGACGGCGGACCGCTCGATCGCGCTTAGCAAAGGGGAAATTGTTGCTGAAGGAACTCCGAGAGAAGTCTTCAGCAAAGTCAAATTACTCGATTCAGTGGGCGTCCAAGTTCCCCAGATACCGATGCTCGGATACAGATTAGCACCAGAAAGACCTGTACCTATGACAATCGAGGAAGGGAAGAAAGTCGTAATCGAATTTCTTCAACAGAAACATGTCGCCACTGCCCTCTTCACTCAACCAACTCTAGATCCACTCAAAAGTGAGGTGATTTTAGAATGCGTTGACCTGTCATATGTGTATCCTGGCTTTCCACCTGTCGAAGCTCTGCGGAACGTGAATCTAACAATACGCCGGGGAGAGATGATAGCGATAATCGGACAGAATGGTTCGGGTAAGACGACTTTAGTCAAACAATTCCTCAAGCTTCTGCGACCGTCAAAGGGAAAGGTTCTCTTCAAGGGGAATGATGTACAAAGACTAACGACGGGAGAACTCGCAACTTCAATTGGACTTGCGCTGCAAAACCCTGATGAACAGTTGTTCACGATTTCCTGCAAGAAAGAGGTTGAATTCGGTCTTCGAAACCTCAAGCTCCCGGAAAATGAAATCAAGAGCAGAGTGGACGAAGCATTGGGGTTCGTCGGCCTCCAAGAGCAGTGGGACACATTTCCCTTCAGGCTGAGTTTTGGAGATCGAAGAAGCCTAACAGTGGCGGCGGTCATTGCCATGAGGCCAGACATAATCGTAATGGATGAACCGACAACTGCTCAGGACTATCTTGGAAGACATAGGATTGCCCGGCTCGGAAAGAGGTTGAACAAGAAAGGTCACACGGTGATCATGATAACACACGACATGAACTTAGTGACTCAATATGCTGATAGAACAGTCGTAATGGCCAACGGCGAGATCCTGCTTGATGGGTCAACAAGCCAAGTATTC
>JBEKGM010000080.1:0-8604 GCA_050012795.1 Bathyarchaeia archaeon
ACACTTCACCATCATCCGATCGTACCCGAACATTTGGGTTACAATCCCAAGCAGCTGACCCGTTCCTGGAAGAACGAGTTGATTAATGTCTCCCTCTGAAAGCACCTTTCTCTTTCCCAATCCACACTGCCTATCCTACAAGGTGACAGCCCGACTCTCAATTTTAACCTGCCTCACCAGAGAACCAAGAAGCGACGTCGTCTACTCCAGAATCTGATAGGCGTGAGTCAGCTCAGATCCTAGTGGGGCTCCGAGCCGCAAGCCCGAGGACACCGCACCCGCGAATGCGGCACTCATCGCCTAAGAAACATAGGTATGAGAAAAAGCAGTTCCTAACTTACTTCAACTTCCTCGCTGCTGCAAGGAAATTTTTGGTTCTTTGATTACTTCGATCTCTTCTTTGCTTTCTTCTTTGCTTTCGGCACAGAAATCACGTGTAGATATAATGTGGCTGTTGTCGGTTTAACACTTCCGACCACCACGAAGTTCTGTCCGCGCTGCCAGCCAACATCGCTACTTCATGCTAATCTAAAGATACTCGTATTGTTTTATCATCAAGAAGTGTGAGAAGGTTCACGGCTAAACTCAGTAAGGCGTGGAGTAATCTCGTAACGAGTGGCTTCCTTCGTTATCTCGGTCCCGCCGTGATCGTGAGTACTGCTTACATTGATCCTGGCAATTTTGGAACTGACGTAGCTATCGAGATGCAGGGGAGACAGAGGCCGAAGCTCCAGCTGACAGAAGTATATGCACCAGCTATACACCCACAAAGGACTGAACTTTTCAGTGTCCGCAAAAGAATTTGGGCGCTTAATCTATGAAATTTCGAACTCGTTACCGTCAGGGTCTTTCAAGATGGCGTACTTGCCCCAGTCCGTTGCAGTGAGTTCCTCTGAGAACTCTACTCCATTCTTCTTTAACTCGAAGAACGTCCTCTCAACATTTTCGGGGTTGCCCGCTGGTAAGACCTGGCCAGTTTTATCATCCTTGCGGATCATGATTTCTCCGCATTGGAGCCAAATTCCAGTACGCCCTCTTGGCTTGTCCTGCTCCCATGATTCACATAGCTCACAAAGGTGTACGAGAGGGGCTTGAGAACCCTTCGGCTTGACAAAGACGGTGTGTCCTTCGATTCCAACAATTTCGAAACCTAGTCTGTCACGGTACCATGTCGCCGATTTCTTTGCATCGTGAACCAGAACCGCGACCGAGCCTATTCTGGTAATCATGACTCCTCCGTTACTTCAATTTACTAATAAGATCGTTTTCGTGCGTGTCCGCAGCACTAGGCCCATACACGCTGAACGATCAGAGAAGTTCCGCGTTAGCACGTCATCTCTCGATTCTTGTGAATACTAATACGAGCAATATGGTTGTGATCACTACGAGGAGGATTAGTAGGATTCGGTTTCTCTCCCATATGACAAAGTTCGCGTTAAGTCGTGTGAAGGGGTCGCGTGAGTTCAGCATTCGGAAGAGTATGAGCGCGTCTTCTCTCCTGAACACTGCGTTGTCTACTCTGATCTCTCCGGTTGTGCTCTTTTCGAATCTATGGTGTCCGAGCCAGAAAGGATTCGAGTATTTGCTGTTCATCCACACCTCAAATTCCTCTTGCAGTATTGACATGCTTGCGCCTACCTGATCTGGACCGTGATGTAGTAGAGTTTCACAATCCCAGCTGTAGAGACTAGGACGCCGAAGTTAAGGTCACCGTTCGGTGCAGTCCAATAGTAGATTTCCGTTGCACCGTATTTCTGACAGTAGCTGGTGATGAAATTGTTGATAGTGGCATTGACAGATGTCGCTTGGGTTTCATCGGTGTATGTGATGTTTGCGATTCGAATCTCCACGTTCGCGTTGATCTGGCTTGGGTTGATTAATGAATATCCCTTATCGGTGAATATTGAGTTAAGCTTCTCCACGCGTTCCGCAGAACCTAGTATGACGGGAGTTCCGCCAGAGATCGCGTAGTATGCTTGCGCTGAGTCCGCACCTACCGCAACTTTGGCTCCGGTCGTGGCGTCGACTACTGCGATAAACGCCATCTTCGTGATTACGGCGTTCTCGACTTGAGTGTTGATGTACACGGGGATGAAGTAGTAGAGGTGGTTACCGATCAGATACAGCAGAATGTTTCCGAGCCTATAGTTCGGCAGCAGGGTTAGCTGTGTGCGCACGTAATCGTCTGTCTCGACGGCTTGCAGTGCGGCAGACGGCCCGATCAGCTGAGTCGTCGAGTTGGATATTCTGTAAAGATTCAGCCTGCCAAGCTGGTCGCTTCCATAAGCTATGAACATCCCTGCGAGGTTCTTTCCAGGAGATGATTGATACTCTACTAGCTGTAGCCCTACGAAGTCTGTACGATTCCCGAAAGTCTCAAGCACGTATAAGACCTCTGTGGATTCTGGTCGTTCGTAGAAATCAGATCCTGATCGCCAGATGAATGGGTCGCTCACGTGATACTGGAAAGCTACGTCCAATTGTCCGGGGTTAGCGTGGGTTCCGAGCAGGTCCTCGGGATAACGCAGTTGACTAATGAGCCAGTTCGGCGGCGCTGTCCAGGAAGAGTAGTATTGTCGATAGAAGTCGACCAGAAAACCGTCTGGTTGCGCAATGACGTAGGGATACATTTGGCCATTCTCAACATCGACAAGAACCACGCCGAAGAATCTGAGGTAGTTGCTTCCGGAGAACCCTGAACGGATCGGATAGTTCGTGTAGACTTGCACGCAGTAATAGATGCGGCTACCGTCTGTGACCAGGTAGCTTGCGCTGTCCGTGGTTAATCCATCGATGAGAATGTCTTGAACTCTCTGGTAAACGTCCCGATTGTGCAGCATCATGATACTGTCTTGGGGAGGGGTCAAGGCGAAGCCGACTTGGCCTTCTTTCACGAGGAACCATAAGCTCCGTTGCCAGCCTGACAGAGTGTAGTCAGGGGCGCCGGTATAGGAGGCATTTCCGATCTCATCGAACCCTGTTACATGAACATACACATCGTCAGATAGTGCTTCGCCATAATAGATCAAAGGCTCCACTTTGACTCCGAACGCGGTTTGTACTGAAACGTAATCGCCCGTATGGCTATCGATTACGATGATTTTAGCGGCATGAGTGTAGATCAAGTGATGGCTAATCCAGTCGTCGGTTGGATAGTTGATTGTTGTGGGGGCCGCCCAGTACTCGTGGCCATTAAGATTGATTATCTGCGACGCGCTAAGCTGCATCCAATTGACGCCTATCTGATTTATCATCTTCGTGTAGGACGCATCGTGATCCCACTGCCGCACAAGAGAGATGATGGTGGTAGTGTTCCCTGCGGGAAGACTCGAGAGAGGAGCCGTCACGACATTCTGAATACCCGCCGCCCATCGCGTTACTTCAATTTGCTTCATCGTCATAGGCTTCCACTCATAGTCGGTCCAGTTATTGTTCCAGTTCAGCGAGTAGCCTACGACGAAACCCACGTTTACAATGAGTACGACGAACAAAAACAGTCCCATGATGTAAACGATCCACCGTTTCCGACGCGCCATGCCTATCGTTCGTCGAATGACTCCGAACTGAAAAGAAGCTGCGATTACCAAGAAGCTGAAGAAAACTGTGATGGCGATTAGATAATCGTTGGGTGTCGCAATGTTCATGACCCAGTACGGGGCATCAATAATCTCCATCAGTACCATTAGAGCCAGAATGAGGAATAGATCTCTCGCCCACGCATTCGTCTTAAGTCGACCAAAATCGTGAACGAACATCAGGAAGAGTCTGAGGACCGCCACGAATGCCACCGCAGTCACAATCTCGTAGATGAGCTGGTACTGAACCTCCATAGTTGGCATCAATGCGACAAGTTCAGCGCCAGAAACAGGAACCAACGGCAGCTGAAACACTCTCCCGACCTGCCCCCAGTTGCCTAACCCACTCTGCAACATCGTGATCACCATCGACACGTTGCCAAATCCAGGTATCCCGTTCGCCGTCGTGATCACCCAGAAAGCGACAGCCCACTTAACTACCTGCCAAAGAAACCACGCAATCTTCCCAGGACCAAGCGAGACCGTCTCCTCTTGGCCTCTCATGTGCGCGAACGCTCCTCCGAGTGCTGAAAATGCCTCGAAGAGATGACTCCTCCTAGGAATGGGGTTGATGAAGAGAAGAGCCAGGAGTCCGGCAACAATGAAGGTATTGTTATGGTAGAAGTTAATCGAGAACCAGTTAAGCCCTGCCTTGGAAGCATACATGGACTGGAGAACGGCCCAATCCAAATAGACCGACAAGGCATAAACGATGACGCCAACGAAAACTAGCGCTACCATAATCCATCCGATTAGACCGAAAAGACGCCGAGGCGGCCCAGATCGTTCCATTGTTTCTACTCTAGTTGAGATTCAGGAACCTAGCCGTATTTAATTCTGATTATTGGGCAACGAAATTTGAACCTCCTTTCTGTGTGTGCGCACCATGAGACCGCCGATTGCGGGGGAGAATGGAACAAGTACCGTGGATAGCTCATGTAGGCTGAGTTCTGCACAATTGGCAAACTAGACAACGGTTCAATTTCCGTGGCCCGCACCAGCATACCCACACACACTTTTACGACGACGAATGAGAGTTCACAACGAAATTCGTGATTTGGGAGTTTTTCTGCTAAATCATTATGGCCATTAGGGCCAAGCACTAGTTAGCCCGACGTGAAAACGCAAGGTGCCTCTTTTACGGGACCTAACGCCACTCTCATGAATATTGGCTAACGGGGTTGATACAAACTTGCCACGTTGATCAAGTACATCAGCAGACAACCTCCAAAATGGAAGAGAAGGTGGCGTTAAACCCTAACAATTGTCGCAACCTGTTCCAGAATTAGCTTTAAACAGTTTGGTCTCTTCCAGGACGCTACGCCTATGCTTTCTTCCACACTCTGAATCTGGTTATGTTCGACGAAGTGATCCATCGTCTCGGAAGATCTGCGCGTTCTCATGAATCACATGCCCCTCAATCAAGAACAACCATGCCCTCGGCCTCTTAATTTTAGGTAGCACAGATCTACCTCTAACATGGAGTTTCCACTTGGTAGAAAATCTGTAGATTCACACACACGAAACGGTTCAATTCTATTGCGCACCAGCCGTACCTGGCTCAAGTCGTCTCTCGCTGACTTCGGATTGTGGCGATTGCAAAGAGGTCTTGCACCAGTACATTCCTGATAATTCTTAGGCAACTTGCTACGAAGGAGAAAGGAGAGTGAAGTCCAAATGGGATTAACGAGCAAGCAACATCTCTTCGCACGAGTGATTCTTGTAGTTACCCTTGCAAATGCCGCAATTTTCTACAATCTCTTCTTGAATCCCCAAGTTGTAACTGTACCATGGCAATTCGCTGAATTTGCCGTATTGGCAACTGTCGTTACCCTCTTCGCTCTTACAGTGAATCTACTCTTTTGGTGGAAGTATCAACGCAAATGAAATTGACTTTCTGCCACAGTTTCCAAATTGGTTCGTGAATTTCCTGTCCTTGCTTAACTCGTATCAAACCGTGCACCCGTTAGGGACATACTCCTCAGAAAGGAAGATTACTTCAAGATAACGGGTATTTCTGCTCAAGATATCTTGTCCAAAGTAAAGAAACAGTTCGAGCTGTAGTGATTAGCTCATGCCGCAGGTTAACGTATTGGAATACAGTAGGGTTAAGTAAGGAAGGATAATTCTCTGCTGGAATGACGCAGAGTTCTGCATGGTATGCGTAGCTGTCGAGGTTCCCCGATTGAAAGCCGCAATTCCAGCAAACCAAATCGTTTGAATGCTGTGTATCTGGATTTGTCTCTAGTTCTCCAAAATCCCCATGTTCAATTTGAATTGTTTTCAAGTGTGTATCAACTCCTTACATGCGGTCAGTATATAGCAGTATATAGGTACATATGCACAAAACCCGACTTAGTACACGACGTTACAGAACCCGACCTGACGAAAACCTGACGAAAAGTAACGCCAAGCTCGTAGTTATCCTTACGAACGCTGCCGTCTTCTACTCCATCTCACGGAACCCGCAAGCTGTAACTTCCTCTGGAGAAGTTGGGCAAATCGGAGCATGGGTAACCATCATTACCCTTTTCGTTCTTACAGTGAATTTGGAGTTCAAGGGCAACATCAAGAATAAACCAACGCCTGCTCAGCCTGATGAATTTAGAAAAGCAGTTGCAGCTGCGAACATGGCAATCGTGAAAGGTGCAGTCACCGCTCCGAGAAAGGGAGGCCTCTCCGTCTACGGAACAAATGTGCTCATGAACCTCGTCAACGAAATAGGGGCTTTACCAACAAAGAACGGACAATTGACACAGTTTGAGCTGATGAACTCGGCGGCGAGACGATCAAAGAAACGATTCTGGTACACGATCCCACCTGCCATGCCTGCCCCGTTGCATGTAAGAAGGAAGTTGAAGTGAAGGAAGGTAAGTACAAGGTTCACATGGAGAGCACCGAGTACGAGTCAATGTGGGCGCTCGGAGCGAACTGTGGATGCAGCAGTAAGGAAGCCATTGTAAAATTAGTTGATATGACCAACGATTACGGAATTGACGCAATCGAGGCGGGGAACTGTCTTTCAGTTGCGATGGAAGCAAGCGAGCGAGGACTCATCACGGAAAAGATACAGTGGGATGGTGAGGGATATGTTTCCTGAGACAAGGTAGGGCCCGTCTTTTGATACGACTATTTTTTTCTGAAGACTCATGATTGGTGTGTTAAGTCGTGAGGTCGCATTTAACACTCTGTGTCTAGAGAAACTCACATGTAATAATGGACTGGACTTGAGGGGGTGAATGAGGAATCATTTACAGCCCGGGGTAAAACGACGAAGTATTGTTCGAATCTTTAAAATTCAAGCGAACGAATTCCTGCTTTATCATGGTCCAAATTCGGTTGCCCGCACCATACCACACAGAAACGGCGACGAACGACAGTGGTTCAAAGAGCTAGGATTCGATGGGGTACTTTAGGTTCCACTGAGCACGAATTGCATCCATCGTTTTCATTATTGACAGTGTCTCATCAAGTGACATTGTGCCGTTTTCCGTTCTGCCCTCGCGGAGGCAGCGTGCGACTTCGGCGGCTTCGTAATTGTAGCCGTTTCCTTGGAATGGGATTTGTATTACTTCGTCTGCTCTACCGTTTACGGATAGCGTTAGTGTTTGGGGCTTCCACCATGGTGAATGTATGTGGATTCGTCCCTTGGTTCCGAGAAGGTAAGCTACGTGGGGTGTCTCCGTTCTCGTGGCCGATGCGATGATTGCAATTCTCCCGTCCTTGTACCCTAGTAGGACGGCTGATTGCTCGTCCACGCCGGTGTCGCCGAGGTGTGGTATGCTTTTGATTTGATTTGGATTTCCGAAGATCAAGTGTGAGAGTGACAGCGGGTAGATGCCCACGTCAAGCAATCCGCCACCGCCGAAGTTCGGATTGAATATCCAAGCCTTGAGGTCGTCGGACCTGTAGCCGAAATCCGCCATCAGCATTCTCACTTCGCCAATTGTTTCTGAAGCGATCATTTCGCGTACTTTCACCATGAGCGGGAAGAAACGGGTCCACATTGCCTCCATGAGGAATAGTCGACGCTCCCGCGCGAGCCGGATCATCTCCGTTGCCTCCTCAGCGTTTATGGCGAATGGTTTCTCGCAGAGTACCGGTTTCCCCGCTCGTAGACACATCAGCGTATTCTCCTTGTGAAGGCTGTGAGGCGTGGCGATGTAGACTACGTCAACATCGGCGTCCTGCGCAAGGCCTTCGTAGTTGTCATATCTCTTCGTCACGTGGAAGAGGTCGCCGAAGGCGTCAGCGGTTTTTCTGGAGCGCGATGCGACTGCGACCAATTCCGAGTCGAGGAGCACGGTCAGCCCTGCAGCGAACTTTTTAGCAATACCGCCAGTGCCAACGATTCCCCAGCGAATCGTCTTGCTCATTCAAAACTTCCTCACAGTTCCTAGTGGATATTGGTGTATTCGGCTGGGATCTAACATTTTTGATGGACGATTCCCTTAGTTTTAGCATGGTCACGGGTTCTTAACCCGTAGGTCCAAGTAAACTGGGATTCCTGCCTTGTTGAAAAACGCGCCGACAGAGCAAGTTTTCAACGTAAGATTCAGGATCGTTTGGGCGTCTGATTCGGAGCCGTGCGTGACCAATTCAGCGGTACCAGTAACCTTACTGATTGTGACCGCATCTATTGCCTTCTCACAATCTAGTTGAACTTTCACGGAATCGAACTTAAAATCGCGCTTAACAGCAATCAACTTGAAGATTGTGGTTATGCAACCTGCCAAGGACATTGCCGCTAATTCTAGTGCAGTTGGACCTGTATCGCTCCCACCCTCCTCCCTCGGAAGATCCACAACTAGACTGTGACCTCTACCATTATCCACCACACTCTTGTATTCTGCGTCCAAGATTGAGTTAGCTTTCATAAGATTCAACCTCGAGTATTTCGCGCCACTTCCCGATTATCTTTGCGTTTAGCGTGTTGGTTCCGGTCAAAGACGAGTTCGCTGACAAGAAGCTGGAGCTCTGCGTGAAGTGTCTCAGGAGGCAAAAGCGAAGAGCCAAACAAAACCAGACA
>JBEKGM010000081.1:0-8215 GCA_050012795.1 Bathyarchaeia archaeon
TCAAGTCAGTTTGTCAGCATTCTCGGAAGATGTTAAGGTTAATGTTTCAGACAGTTTGGTAAGCTCAACTATCGGATATCGATATCTTCTGCTGACAGCGCAACTCATAAACCGATGCTTCAGAGCGCCGAGAGCTCTTCATTACCTATTGTGATGCGGACATGTGTCTTGTAATGCCACCGATAGCAACACCACCGTTTGAGTCTGATCGTCTTTCCTATCCATTGGCGGCCGACTGTCTCTTTCGTGACGGAATTTGAATCTGTTAGCTTGACCGTGAAAATGCAGTTGCTCCAGGTTTCTCCATGCTCGTCCTTGCGGGTTTCGGCCGTTTTCTCGATCGACAGTACTTCCCCTCGAAACTTGAGATTTCTATCATTCATCCTGCTTCGCCCACGACTTCATTATCTCAACTCCTTTCACCGCATCATCCGTGTAATCATCAGCGCCATACTCGATGGCCACCTTCTTGTTCACTGAACCCCCACCAACTATGATCTTGAGTCTGTCATCAAGGCTTTTTCTGCACAATTCGATTGTTTCTTTGATACTTGGGGCGGATGCGGATAAGAGGCCGGATAAGCCTAGTATGTCTGGGTTAATTTCTCGTACTTTCTCCATGAATACTTTGGGGGAAACATTTGTTCCCAGGTCATAAACCCGGAAGCCTGCTCCCTCAGCAAGCATCAAGGCGAGATTCTTTCCAATATCATGTACATCCCCTTCAACAGTGCCTATCGCAATTGTCGCGAGAGGTTTCGCGTTGGTTGAATCGATGTACGGTTTGACTACGTCAAGAATAGCGCGCGCTGCTAGTGCGGACATCATCAGTTCAGATAGGAAATATTCACCTTGCTCGTATTTGGACCCGACTTCATTTAGGCCTGTTGATAGGCTCATCTTGATGATGTCCGATGGCGGCACACCAGTCCTCAGCGCTTTCTCAGTCAGTTTCTTGGTTTCGTTGATATCGACATTTACAATTGCGGTCCGTAAATCCTCTAGCGTGTCAAGGTTCTCTTTACTCAATGTGGATTCTTGTTCAGTTTCTGATCGGGTATCGTCCGTATTTCTCACCTTCATCTATCATAGTCAGAGCGTTTTGAAGCGGTACAGCCCAGTGAAGACTATTACTGGAAGAGAGAATGTGTCCGCCTCCGTAAGAAGTATTGTCGATACATTCTCTGGTAGCCTGCCTGATTTCGGCCTCTGTTCCATGTGTCAATGTGTACCCGCAATCTACATTCCCGATTATGCAGATTTTATCACCGCAATGCTCCTTAACCCACGCGATATCCATCGCTTGAGGCTGAACAGGGTTTAGAGCATCCACACCTGAGTCTACGATGTCGTCAAGTATCGGTGCGATGTTGCCGTCGCTATGCTGCATTACGAAGAGGCCCTTTTTCTTGAAGGTCCGTATGAAATCATCATGGGTTGGTTTGACGAATTTCCTCCAGAGTTTGGGCGGTATCATGAGAGACTTTGAATCAGCATAATCATCGTCCAGCATGACAGCATCTACGCCAATGTCAGCCATAGCCTTTAGTATGGTCATGTCATATGCATGAACCATATTCATCACTTTCTCTGGAATCTGTGGATTTAGATAATAGTCGCTGAGTGCTCTCTCAAATCCTCTCATCAAGAGATGGATATGGAAGCCTTCCAGACCAATTGCTACGACAAAAGTATCTTCTCTTATCTCACTAAGCACTTTTTCTGCACTTTTCACGGCCTCTACCATTTCGTCAGCCGATGGTGGCTCAAAATTATCAAATTCTTCTGTGGTGCGAATGCTGCCATCGATGTAATGTGCTTCTATGGTGGGGACTTCGACTTTACGCCGGATGGCTCCCCAATTGTCAATGTACGTATCGTGATCGATGAACTTCTCCTTCTCTATTCGTGGTTCCACTCCATAGACTGAAATGGAGTCGTAACCTAATTTCTTGTAGGCTTGGTGGGTTAATCTGAGATCCTCTGCAAAAGTCTCGGGAACTAATGACGGTACTTTGCCGGTCAGTTCCTGGTAGAATTTCAGATCTATTACATATTCGGCTATGGGAACTCTATCGCTTTCTTGCAGACAAAGTGCTTGCATCATTCTTTCTCTAGAGTCCAACTCACTATCTCCTAGCATTTTGTTTCGTAAAGAGGAAATGTGCGCACTCCAGTCTGGCCGTCGCGATTCTCTGCACGGATTTTGCACCGAATGATTGGTAGATACTCATCCACACCAACGTGCAATTAGTGATCCAATGACCTTCGTCGCTGAAACCAACTCATTGACGGCGACGAACTCGTCCAAGCTGTGGGCGACATCAATATCTCCCGGCGCAAAGGTGATGCATGGAATGCGGCCAATCTTAGATAGGTATATTGCATCGCCTATTATGCCGAAGCCCCCCCAGATGACTGGATTGATACCTTGCTCTGCGCAAGAATTTTTAGCCTCCATCACGAGTGGGTGGCACTCTTCTATTTCCATGGGGTACCAGTCGCCTATCCACTCGAAGTGTGGTGGATGTTCACATAGAGGCTTGATTGTACATGAAAACGTCGAGCCAGCCTGCCTCTCTTACGAGACCCGTAGCCTCACGAAAGTCATGACCAATTATCGATCCCGCGAACGAGGTGCTGAAAATTCGTTATATGCTTAATGTATATATTTCCACTACTCGCGAGCTTTGATAACTACCCTTCCTGCATCTCTGTGACCTCACATACAGATCTGTGGTATGAGAGATAGTCAACTAACCTTGGATTCCATCAAGGCTATCGAGTATTTCTGTAAGTTCGCGGTTTATGGCTTTGGTAATCATAAGCCGCTCCTGGAAGAGCTGACGTAACTAACTAGGTAGCAAAAGATAACAAACCCGATGACTTGGTTGTTATCTATGTATACGGTCAGCCTCAAATCGCGACGCAAGGGAATGATAACAGCCATCATGCTTGGAGTAGTCGCTGGGGTTATCGCAATGATGGCTGAGAGGGCTGACACTATTGTTACGGGTGGGAACGCTACCCCGTTAGGATTCATAAACACGTACACCTGGCTGCTTGTTTCAGCGACCATGTTCGGCCCAATAGGAGCCGTCATAACAACCGAGGTTCAAGCACTCTTAGGACTGATTACAGGAGCTAACCCGCTATCTTGGTTATGGCCCGTCATCAACCTGATATTCGCAGTCGTAGTCGGTATCGTCTCTCTGAGCCTCTCAAGATTCTATCCCAACATCAAGCTGCGCAGTAGGCTTGTTTTGCTAAGCCTCACTTGCGCACTCTTGGATATTCCACTGACTTACGTCGTTGTGGTCTTAGTTCTCAGCCTACCCTTCACGTTTTACTTGTTCGCATTGCCAATGTATATAACGCTACAATTGGGTCCTGCGACAATAATCTCATACACAATTCTACGAGCAATTCTTCGAGAGCCCACATTAGTCGCTACCCGTGTAGACTAGTCGACCAGTATACACCCAAACCGCTCCGCCGTTGAAATCTATCATCTTTCTTCCTTCTCGACAGGATTCGAACTCGAGCGTTCCTATAACGAATGTTTTGATTCCTAGTGCGCCCTGTTTACCACCGGAGACTAGTATATCTACAGGGCAGTTTCACCCGGATGGACAAAACGTGTCAGTTGCAGGACACGTTGCGCCTAGTGTCGATCAGAGAAAGTTACTCGAATAGTCACTTATCTACGTCCTCCACTCTTCATCCGGAATTAGTTTTTTCGAGGAGCAGGTGTGCGTCTTCGGATTCTCGAGAAAGAGAGAGAATTACGGAAACGTTTTTCCAGCAAATTGCGAAGCCTTATGCGATGTAAGGGCAAAAGAAAACCGATTCTTGTTGTTCAAGGCTGTTTTGTGCCGCAATTTTTGCAGAACTTCGACTTCACTGGCACTTCGTTGCCACATTCTATGCAGAATTGCTTTGAATCAACATTCTCTGATTTCGCAATATCAGGGACAGACGGCTGCATAACAGGGGTTTCTACAGGTTGAACGTTTTCAGATGCAGCCGAAGATCTTCGCTCCCTCAACGAGAAGGAGAAGAAGGCGAACGCTATGAGCAAACTGAGTATGAAGGTAGACCCGAGGGACATTAACGCGTCCAGTTTGACGCCCGCGACCAAGTAGTACATGTAGGGGAATGGGGCTGAGACGAGCACACTTAGGAGTATTCCGATCAGTAGATTACGCGTTGCGGGCAGGTGTGGCCGTGGTCGTCTGGTTACCGGTTTGGGTGTGGAGGTAGCTTGCTTCCCACACTCCTTGCAAAACATCTGACCTGCCGCGAGGGGGGAACCGCAGCCGACGCAGAATTGTGGACCAACCGTCTTACTCGGCGTCGGTTCTGTAATCTTCTGCCTGGGGATTGTGGGAGGGCTCCACGGGTTAGTCACTGGTTCCGGTAAACCTAGTTCCTTCGAAATGAGGTTCTTCAGCGTGACAGGATCTGGTCGCGTCGTCTTCTTCCAGTTTTCCGTCTTGAGGGAATACCAATCTCCAGAATGGATACCCACCGCGCATGCACTCCCTTCGCGATCAATCGCAACCACACCTTTGACCAATGCTTCTGCGATCGTTGATGTGAATCTTCCATGTTTGTATCCCTCCCGCGCTCGTCTTGTTATCCTTTCAAGCAGATCTACTACGTTACTTGTTGGGGCTTCAACTTCTCCGGGCTCAGGCAATCCCGGAGGGGGAATACTGATCGCCGGAGAAAATGGGGCTTCTAGGACTCCTCCGGGAGGGTCAAAACGACGCCATTGTCCATGATGATGGCGATGCCAAATCATACGATCAGGATACACTATCCAATAAGCGCCTCCCTCGTCACGGAACGTTAACTCTGACATCGATGAGCGTTCCTGGTGTAACGTCTCTAACTCGTCATGTTTCAACTGAGCGAACTGTAGGACATCAGCAGCCTTATACCGATAAAGTTCAACCGTGGACAATTATTCGCCCCCACGAATTGCATTGTCCTCGAAACGTTGATCACGAAGTGCTTCACGGGCGGCAAAAGCCGCTTCCTCCCTCTCCTTCTCCTCCCTTGCGTCTCTCTCCTCAGCTGTTTCAGGAAGTGGGGGCTTGGGCTTGGCTGGGAAGGCGGACGGCGGCTCCTTGTTATCGTGCGTGCGACGGAACCAGCGTCTATAGTCCGGTGTGTCGTGGCAGAGGTTAACCTTGAAACGTGCGTCCTCCGTTTCCGCATGGGCTCGATCGCGCTCATTCTCAATATCTCCGGTTAAATCTCGCAGTACCTGTATGCGCTCCCGCATTTCCGCCAAATCGAACATGGGTTTTCCACCTTCATACGCCCCGTGTGCTAGGTCCGCTTTATGGAGTAATTCCGCCTTCGCGTGCCACCATTCCAAATTCTCCTGAGCTACATTACGAACCCTCTCAAAGGTAGAACTGACCGTGGGAATACTTCCTTCTGAAGCGGCCGCGGCCCCAAGAAGCGAAGTAAGAAAGGTGGACGCCGCCGTAGTTAACACGGTGAAAAGTGCCCAATTATAGCCGGATTGCACCGCGTTACCATAGCCGATGTCAACGGCATTAAGGTTATTTCGCAAAGTCTGAAGAGCATCCCAAATTGCCTGTTCCTTCTTCGACAAGTCCTGAAACGTCTTCTCTGCCGGCTGGCAAGGGTCTGGGTCGATCTCGCTACCGTCAAGATTTGTATTCTCCGTGCTCGTGCCCCAATGCTCTTCTTCAGTGGTGACTGTCATCACGACGTATCCAGCTCCGAGGCCGGCCGCTGCTCCTGCTGTTGCCACCACTGTACCAGTGAGGTCTGGCAACGGGGGCGTTCGCTAACTTCAAGGCTCCTCTCCGCCGTCGCGTGTCTGTATCCAGGGGTCTTCTCGGCCATTGCTGTGATTGCGTGCGAAGTTGCAACGGCGTCAGATGGCACAGTTATGTCTGTGCTGAATCCTCCAGATGGACCTGTGGTCGTGGAGGCCGGGGGAGGCAAGCCTACCGCCGCGAAGGTGACTGTGACGCCGGCAACCGGTTTACCCTCGTTGTCGGTCACGGTGCCAGAAATTGAGGCGGTGTCCCCCTGCTGAACGGAAGGAGGAGAGAAGGTTTCGGTGATGATCAGGTTCCGCCACTGAACTGTGACTGACCCGAACGCTTCCAGGTTAGGAGCCTCCTTCCCAATCAGGTTGTAGGAATCCTCAGCCGCGTCCGATGGCACCGTTATTGATGGAGCGGTGAATGTTCCTGAGGGACCAACAGTGACGGACGCTTGCGTTCCGAGGGAGAGATAGTCTAACGTGACTATGCCATTTGGCGCCCAATCGGATCCTGACACCGTGAACTCTCCGCTCGGGTACACGAAACTTCCATGATCCATCACGACGGTAAGAATCGGCGAGAACTCCGTCACTTTGAATGAAACTTCCATGCTGTCGCTTGCGGAACTATAGGAGGCGGTGACCGTGTACGTGACTTGTCCAGCTTCAGCGTCGGCTGGCACATTCACTTTTCCCGTAAACGAGCCGCCGTCATTAGTGATGTCTCCGCCGAATTGTCCAGTGAGCCCCATTTGGACTTGCCCAGCATTGTCCTCGACTGGGCTCTGGGCTCCAAGCTCGCCGCATTCATTCTGCCAATAGTCCTGGTGAATCAGCTCCACGGTTCCAGTGATAGTAACGGGTTCTCCCGGATGATAAGCGGGCTTGTCAGAGTCCGCACTGAGGATCTTGACTTCATACTGTGCGCCATAATAATACCAATTGTCCGGGTTACAGCCTCCTCCTCCCCCTGCCGTCTGAGTGGGCACGGGGCAGCTTCCCCCTCCACATTGTTGGATGCCAGGATTATTATTCACGGGGATGATGCTCGCGTTGACTCCGGCGTGAATAACGCTGAAGCCAAGCAGCATTGATAATAATGAAAACGCGACAAGGAGAAATTGAAAGAGTCTCCAAGTATTATCCAAGGAGAACCGTTTACTACTAATTGAAGTGAGCATTTCAGGTTTCGCGTTTGCGTCGACGAAAAAGCCTCTTTGTTAGCGCCTAAATTCGGATTCCAAGACGTAATCAGGAAGATCGAAGAGATTGATGACTTCCAAGAGAATCCAAGTAAGGTCAATGAAAGGCAACAGGACAATGAACGACACAGGGTCCTGAGGAATATTCGCAACCAACCGTCGCGCAACCCGAACCACCAACCTCAACACCTCGCGTGGATAGCCAGACCGAGATTCCCAATCCGCGCTGCTAACGGTACTAGATGGTAGCCCGGGGTTCAAATTTGACCGCTCGCACCATAGGCCCACACACAATGACGGTTCAAATCTGATTGCCCGCAAATAGTTTTTCGAACAAGGCAGACGTTGTTGAATCCTGTCAAAATACTTAGCAGCCGCTCACGTCAATTGATGCAAGTTTGAGGGTTCGACTGGATGATCGTATATAGTGCCCTCTCGTTACTTTCGACGATTAACTTGCTTGAACACGAAGATGCAAGTATGCCCGATTGTAGCTGCACTTGCCTTCAATGCGAAGCTGGCAACCATGAGAAGTGCGATTTTGGTCTATGTATGCAACTACAAGGCGGTATGAAACCAACCCAAGTTCTGTTCCAGTGTATGTCAGCGGGTCCCTTCCTAGAAGAATCGGCGCTGACAAATCCACAGTCACGAATGGATCATTTGCAAAGACGAGAAGAATAGGGCGAGCGTGTGAGTTTGCGTGCTCATTGGGGAAGTTGGATGATCATAGTTGCAGAGAGTAGTCTAGCATTCCAGTGGCCCGTCGTTAGAACCAAATCTGATGAAGAAACAGAAGAAGAATGAGAGCAGAATCATTTCAGATTGACAACGACGAATAGATTCGCCTCAATCTCGTTTCACTATTGCTAAGTTCTTAGTGGCCTGATGGAGATCAGCTAACGACTTTTGGCTGGCTCAAATTCCAGTGCTCGCAACGGTTCCAGAAAGAATTACACCAATTAACCCACGTCACAACTCATGATCTGTCCGAGCTTTCCTAGCTAACGAAATTGACTTCTCTCCTAGTCTTGCTTTCGCCTAATGTGAATCTATTCTGAGAATTGGGTTATTGAACGGTTCAAAATTCTCATCGGCTTAGGGTTGTTTCAAACCATAGTAACAGTCACAAGTACAGTCTTTAACAACACAAACTCTTCCATTTATCTCGTGACCGCACTTAGGGCAAGTTCTCATC
>JBEKGM010000082.1:0-8149 GCA_050012795.1 Bathyarchaeia archaeon
CCCGCTCAACAATGAAAGACGAAGCCCACTGCCTTTTCAGCCTTATATAAGGCCACGATGAGACAGTGCAAAGTTAGTTGTCGAGAACGAGAGACGCGAGTCATTTACGAAGATTACCCGCATGTTCTTCTTCTTGTTGCAACTGACCGAACTCGCGGAAGTCTGAAGAAGAGACGGAAGCCTCGTTCTCACGATGGTCCCAGTGATGGGAGCGGAACCAGGTTTCGACATTATTCCAGAGCTGCGATGCGAATGGACCATGGGAAAGAGAATTGATGAACGATTTCGAGAAACTGGCGCTAAGCCCAGAGATATTGGACGCCATTAAGGTACTTGGATTCGAGAAACCGTTTCCAATCCAAGAGGCAGTTATACCGCTTTTGCGGGAAGGAGGTGACATCATCGGTCAGGCACATACTGGAACTGGAAAGACCGCTGCCTTCGGACTACCTCTCCTAGAGGCCGTTGACGAAAAGAACCTGCAGGTTCAGGCATTGGTGCTCGTTCCGACACGCGAGCTTGCAGTGCAAGTAGCCGACGATATCAACTCGTATGGCAAGTTCACTCGCAAGCACGCTCTGGCGATCTATGGTGGCCAATCAATTGAGACTCAACTGCGTGGCCTGAAAGATCGTCCTCAGATCATAGTTGGAACACCCGGACGAATTATTGACCATCTGGAGCGTGGATCGCTTCACCTTGAAAGAGTCCATTTCATCGTCCTAGACGAAGCCGATAGAATGCTGGACATGGGTTTCATTGATTACGTTGAACGCATTCTCGCGAAGACTGGGAGAAAACGTCAGATCGCGTTCTTCTCCGCTACGGTGTCCAAGGAGATGCTGAAACTTGCCCGCATGTACACAGAGAATGCGCGTGAAGTTTTGATCGATCCGGAGGATCTCAACGTCAAGCAGATTCGCCAATACTACTGTCATGTGAATCATGAGAGAAAGTTTGATGCTCTTCTAAGAATCCTGCAAGACAAAGAAGTACAACGAGCAATAGTTTTCTGTCGAACCAAACGCAACACATTCTCGTTGAACAAGTCACTCGGGGCAAGAAATCAAGACGCCATAGCGCTAAACGGGGACATGACCCAACACCAGCGTGATAGGGCGATGAACGCATTCAGGAGCGGCCAGAGCCGTATTTTAGTTGCCACCGATCTGGCAGGAAGAGGATTAGACATTGATGGAGTCACACACATAATCAACTACGACGTTCCTCCAGATCCGCACACTTACTTCAACAGGATCGGTCGCACAGGACGAGGGGGCAGAGCCGGAAAGGCAGTGACAATAGTGTCCGCAGAGCAAGTTATCGCCTTTAGGGCAATTCAATCAATGGCAGCAGCTCGAATTGAGCCACTTGACTCCAACTCTGACCACGACGAATTCGCTGCCAACCTCAAAAGATCGAATCCATCAGACGATCAAATTCGACGCGCATTCCCCAGAAGGTCCAGACATTACCCACGACACAACCAGCATTCGAACTTTCGACACTCGCACCGCAGAAATCACGGAAATCACGCATTCACGAAGAACAGGCGGCGTTCGTAGATGTTGACAAGCGATAATCATTACTCCACTGAGAAGATGTATCGAGCGCGTGGCGTGAAGAACTCGCATCAAGATAGATAGCTAAGGGCACTCTCCACCAAGACAACCTGACCGGTCAGGCCACTGAAGACCTTCTGGGGACTTTTTGCCCATCAAGGTGAGTATTACTGATGTTTTGGTGGCTGTTTCTGCGGTAGTGGGCGAGTCGTGGGAACCATGTCTGAATGGTGGTTCTCGGCGGCCGCACCATCTAGACACTAATTTCTAGTCATCCGTAAGCTGCCGTGTTGAGAACCTGTTCCGTTCCATATGCTTGGCGGATAGGAACTCAGTTGAATAGAGATAACTGTCTGATATGTCATCGACCCTCGTAGGGT
Source organism: Bathyarchaeia archaeon (assembly GCA_050012795.1). Classification (GTDB taxonomy): domain Archaea; phylum Thermoproteota; class Bathyarchaeia; order 40CM-2-53-6; family 40CM-2-53-6; genus FEN-987. The sequence continues at coordinate 1,943 of JBEKGM010000082.1, forward strand.
TACACAATCCAGAGAAGCCTTATAGACCCAAGCTCGCTCCTGCGATGAGTCTGCCAACTTATTCAAAAATCACGGTTTGAATCGGCGAATCCATTGCACGCAACCATCATGGTCTCAGGCATTGTTCAAGGCGTAGGGTTCAGGCCATTCATCTACAGGATGGCTAAGCGCCAAGGGCTGAGAGGATTCGTTCGGAATCGCGCTGATGCCGTCGTCGAAATCAGCGTGGAGGGCGGAAAGCCCCAAATTGATGCCTTCCTGCAGTCACTGACGCAGGAAAAGCCGCCGCTTGCACGATTAGATAGCGTTCAGGTCGATTATTCTCAAACCGAAGTGGGTCTGGCTGAATTTACTATTGAAAAGAGTAGTCAAGAGCGAACCAGGAGTGGTTCGGTTATCCCGCCCGATATCGCAATCTGCGACGACTGCCTCAAAGAACTGAAGTCTCATACGGATAGGAGGCATCGTTACTTCTTCATCACCTGCACAAGCTGCGGTCCCAGATACACAACGATTGTTGGGGTTCCCTATGATCGGCCCAACACAACCATGAACCAGTTCCCAATGTGCCCCAAATGCCGAGCTGAATACACAGATCCCCTAGACCGGAGATTCCACGCCCAGACCATAGCGTGCTCGACCTGCGGTCCTAAAGTCACATTGCTCAACAGCTCAGGGAACCCAATTGACGGCGTTAATCCGATCAGAGAAGCTGGCAGATTACTCTCAGAGGGCGAAACTCTGGCCCTTAAGGGTAATGGTGGATTCCACTTAGCGGCTTCGACGCTTCAAGACGATCCGGTTGAACGGTTGAGAAGAAGTAAAGAGAGAAGAAAAAAACCATTTGCCATAATGGCGCAGAGCCTCGAGGCAATCCTAGCGTTCGCCGAGGTCCGTTCTTGCGAACGGGAATTACCCGAATCCTACGTTCGACCCATAGTTTTGCTGCACAGGAAAGAAGAGCGGCTTCACAGTATAGGAGTCAGACTTCAGAACAATTCCCTGAACGACTGCCGCGTCGTCAAGCGCGTCAAGAGGAACATCCACCTGTGCGCCGCCAAGATGCTTCAGAATGTACTTCTCGATCAGAGATTGCATTACTGAACCCCCTGTGCCGTGTGCCATCGTCACGAGATCCGTTCTTGCCATGGCCGAAACTGACCTAGACAAAGTTCTGAGCTATCTGGCCCTTATAGATTTGCAAGAAAAATGACGCATCCATAAAACGGGAAGCGCATAACAGTCTGGTGACTTCCCTCAAGGCTTCTTAGATTAGAAGAATGCGACACCGTTTGGGTCGTTTACTCGGGCGTAGCCATGCGTAAATGCATTTGAGTTCTGTTGCGGTTGGATGAACGTTCCGTCGGACGTTGACTGTGGCGGTGCCTTGTGGAAAATGCGAATGTACTGTGACAATACCCATTGCCTTACCTGCGGATTGAAGACGTAGAGGGCAGCGACCCCAATTCCGACCATTACGAGGGCCGTTAATGCTTGGTTGCGTAGGTTATGGTTCACGTTTGGTGCTTTGAGAAATGTATCTTCAGGCTTCAGAGGCGTCGCCTGGAAGCCTTGGACGCTTGATTGATCAGTGGGCGCTCCGTTAGATTTCTGACCTTCACCTTCACGGTTAGGCGACGCAGGTGGTGGCGACGGTGGTGATGGCGCCGTCCTCGTAGAAGGCTTGGATGAGGCAGTGAATCCTGACTCTGATCTTTGAGTTATGATTGATGGGTCCGCCTGCCGTGTGCTTATACCGGCACTGTCTGCTGATGGAAGTCGTGGTCCATCATGATTATCAGCTAGTCCCGGGAAATGTTTCTCTTCTTCGCCTGGTTGCTTCAGCTTGTCAGCAACGTCAGTTTGTGAGGCTGGCACTGGACCCATTCCATTCGAATCATTGGTCTGATTATGTTCTTGAGAGGTAGACGTTTTTTCTTGCAGGGACTCTTTACCAGGATTATCGGCTGGTTCAACGGAACCCGCTGATTTCTGCGAATTGCCTGTATCAAGAATCTTGCCGTTTGGCAGGCTTGGTTGCATAATGACTGGCGGTGGTTTCTCATTGAGGGGCACTAGCGGGTCGACGGTTTCCGGGACAGTTTTCTTGTTAAAGTCTTCCACCTTCTTCCGTAAGGCATCTAACCTCTTCACCATGCTCTCATTATGCCTTGTCCGTTCTTCCTGTTCCTTCTGTTCTTCCCGTTCCTCCTGTTCTTTCTCTTCCTGCCGATGTTTCTTGAACTCTTTGTATCTTGCCAGAACCTCCTGAACCTCTCCGTCAGCGTTGGCGTTATCTTGCGGTTGTTGCGGTGTCGGTTCGGGATTGAACTTTCTCCACACGTCATTTAACATTGTATTCTTCATTGAATTAATTCCGATTCGGGGTATGGCGTTAAGAACTTCCTTCATTGCTTCAAGCATCATAGTGGACGGGTCTTCGATCTGTGCCGTAACCGGAGAGAATGAATTGGGAATCATATACTGAAACGCATCAGCCGGGTCGCTCATCGGATTAAGCCAATCCATGTGCGAATAGTCGTCAACTTCCTCAAGCCCCTTATCAACTGGCCACGACTGAACTGAACTACCCCCTGAGTATTGTGAGATTATCGAAGGCGGTAGAGCCGTACCGGCCAAGCGAGGCATTACCGTCTCCCTTGGCGGCACGAATCCTCTTGCAAGTTTGACTTGCGTGTGCAGCTGACTTGCAGAATACTTCGCGGGTGGGAACGCTATCTCCATGAGCTTGGCCGCGTCCTCGTAACTGTGTCCGTTCACGAGGCGAACCATCGCGTCAATCTCGGCCTGGAGGTAAATGCGTCTACGTCTAGCCAATTTGATTCCTCTATTATCTGAAACCGTCTTTGCTAGTACTATTCGGTTTCCTACCTTGTGAACTTTTGAAACCCGTATTCCTCATCATTCCAGCGCGAATTCAGGGTGAGGAGTTACAGCCGAAGACTCAGTCAACGTCGTTTTGGAATATACTAGAATGCGAGTAACATCTTGCAATTCTAGAATATTCTCGAATACTGACCAGGAATACGCTCCGGTAACTGTCGCATCTTCACATTTTGGGGGCCATCAACGCTTACACTTGGCGGCGGCAGCGATAGATAGTCCAGAGGTTACTATTAACTTGTAGCGGCGTGAATATTCCTTGCCGTTCCGCACCACTGTAACCTGAGTCTGATAGTGCTCCTTCTTAGACAGCTCCAGCGTGAGTTTGTCGGGAGGTGTGTCCGGCGATGCATACGCTAATGTCTCTTGCACTTTTTCCACGAATGGTTTATGCATAGGATATAATGGTCGCAGCCTGTACTTGGCCGGCCTTCCTCCATCAGAAATGACGTCTCCATTACTTTCTAGGCTACACAGATGCTTTCTGACTGTCGGATTGGACAGACCAACTTTCTCTGACAAGTCACAAACTCGGAATTGCTCATTTGGGCGCGCACGCAGGAATTCAAGCATTTTCCCCGTGTTCTCTCTCCATGCGCCCTTCTGGTGGCTGTCCCGCCCTTTGTTAATTCGCACGACTCTCACCTATGAAATCGGGTGTATTCTAGACTGATTAGGCTTTCGTTATCACGTGCAGAATAGTAATCGAACGATGCTGCAAAGACAACTGGACTGATGGGTCAAATTGAATTCTTACGCGCACTGGTGATGGCACACATAATTCATGGAATCATCAAGCTACTTGGAAAAACCCAAACGATAATCCCAAAACTGGAGTTCAAATCTGACTGCCCGCACCACTATACCAGCACACACAAAAAAACGGAATGTATTAGTGGTTCAAATCTGCTTGCCCTCACCACTAATAGCGTCGTCGTCGCGCACCACTAGAGGACACACACGAAAAATAACGGACTAAACTAGTGGTTCAATTCCAGTTGAGGCTGTTGCAATGCGTCCTCGTCCAGTCGGAATCATTCTAGATAGGTGCTTATTGATTGAACCATGCCGGAAAGTGTACTGATGAATCCTGTTGACACGTCGGGATTGAATTTGAAGACAACGGTGAGAGTCTTACAACGGAAGAAGACTAGCAACTGTTTTTCGTATCGAACGGTCACGTTATCCAGTTTCCCGAGAAACGGTTCAAGTTTCTCTACGGCTTCAATGAAGATCGGGGGCGTCAATTGGAAGAAGTTGCGGTCACGTTCGTCCGTTATAATGCTCTTCTCTCCCGGTCGCATCTTAGAATAGAGGACATGATAGCTTCTGTCCACAATTCCAACGTAGCGAATCCTGCTATCTCGTTTGAACGCTTCCTCAGCGAATTTTTCAATGTCCAAATGAATTACCCCATCTGTGTATGATTAGAGCTGAATCTACTTGATGTCTTTAAGTGTTCTACAGCTTCGACTGAGCTCCCGTTGAATTGCGCAATGCCTGAGTGTGTGTGGGTATAATGGTGCGCACACACACTAAAACGGGCGACGATTGCCCACGGGCGAGCGTCGAAAAACGTCTGCGTCTAAGTTTTCTTTGGGGTTGTGGCGGTTCTGGCGCCTGTCCATTCTATTCCTATGGCGGGCGGGCTCGTTGCCGATCACCCAAGCATCGTGACCAGGGGGAATAAGGGTCACATCACCAGGTCCGATCTCGAATTCAGTTCCGTCCTTCATCTTGATGCGATATCGACCTGAAATTTGATATTGAAAGTGGGGAGCCTCGCACCATTCAGTCTTGACAAGCGGCTTCACATCATTTGACCATTTCCATCCTGCCTGCAACACGAACCGCCCGACCGTGCCGCCTCCAATGTCCAGTAGCTCGATCGTACCGTGATTGAATTTCCGTACTTCAGTTGACTTGGAGAAGTTCTTCTGTGTATAGCCTGACAAGGATCATCATTATCGCGTGGGTAATTGTATCGTTTTATGCGTTACCTACTTCAGTTCAAATTATGATAAAGGGGGAACCGCCATTTTAGTGGTGGTGGGTAAGCTGATGCGCACCACGCGCAAAGGTGGGAGAATCAATAAGGTATTAGTGTATGCATGAATAACTGATGGTGTTTAGTCATGATGTCTAAGTTCGAAAAGGAAGGACAACGATTTGTGTGCGATAAGTGTGGTTTCGAAACGAACAGTTCGGACATCTTTCCTTTACACAAGAAGAATTGCCCCAGAGTCTAGCGTTTTTCATCCGTCGGCGAAATATTCTCAGAGTAGAATCGCCATTAGTGTTGCAGGAGTAGTGAACCTGATTGGATAAGTGTGGTAAGTCCTGCCCGTTGTCGAACTGCGGTACGTGTGACCGGGAGAACGGTCACTCGGCCAATCACCATTGTAGCAAATGTAAGGCCTGGTGGAGTTCATAGATTGGCAGTCGTATTACGACCGATATGATCCATGGTAGTGATGGTGTTGATAGAAGTCGAGTTGGGTGACATTAAGAAGGTCGAGAAAGAATTTGCTGATTTGCTAAAGCAGAGACTGAAAACGGACGTGACGATAAAAGGCGGAAAGCTCCTTCTCGATCAGACCGGTGGACACGTAAGTCCCAAGGAGGCGAAGGAACAAGTGAAGCATGCACTCCGTCACATGGGTCTCCAAGAAGGATACAGAGTACTCTCTGAGCACCACATTATTCGGATCGAAAAGTTAATTGAGAAAAAAAGACACAAATTCAGAAAGGAAGGAGAGGCCCCCGTACCTTCTCGGTCGATGCCCTACTTCTTTCCCTCGTAAGGATGATAGAAATATTGTGAACATTGCAGAATGATCCAAGGCTAATCTTCTAACTCGCCCATATCGGTCGCAGTCAAGAGATTATGTGAACTACTACCAGACGTAGACCGAGTCTATTGCATCACGAGTATTCCGATCAAAAGATACAGCTAAGAGAAGCCATGTAGGCATACCAAAGCTTGACTCTTCTTGAGCCAAGTGAGGATGCCTGGGAGATCATGGTTGAGAAAGACGATTGCTCGATCATCTTAGAGAAAGCTCTAATGGAGAAACGGTCTTCGTTACTGATAGATGAAGCTCAACGAATCTGCAATCTCCATCATATTCCTACTCCAAAATTTAGCGTTGTCTCCAATGCGGATGAAGCTGTGGAAAAAGCAAATGAGATTGGCTACCCCGTCGTTTTGAAGATCATTTCCCCTCAGATCACACACAAAACAGACATCGGAGGCGTCATACTTAACATTGGGACTGAAGAAGAACTCAAAATCAAATATGA
>JBEKGM010000083.1:0-8133 GCA_050012795.1 Bathyarchaeia archaeon
GAATCCAAATCCTCCGCAGGAATACGAACATATTTCGGAGATTCTTTCGCAAGCCGGATGATTCAATTGCGGAGACAGGCATTGCACTTGACTCTAGAAGGGCACAGCTGAAAGATGGCGAGCAGAACCTCCAAAATGATCTTCAGAAGAACCAAGAAGACTATGCCGCGAACCGACAGAGATTGGTAACCGAAATCGATAGCTTGAGGCAGAAAATCCGTGGCGGCGAGATTGCAGAAGACGACGCGTTGGAAGTTAGGCGGCAAGCCTGCGCGCGTATACATGCCGCAATAACGGATGCATCGCAAAGAACCCAACCGAACGCAGACTCCCTAGCATCGAATTCTTGAGAAATGTATCATGGAAGACGTTAACTTAGCAGATTTACCCGCATTTGCCGACTCATTATATAAGGAGCTGATGCGCGGCCACGAGAAACGATTTGAAGCACGGATAAAGAGCGTCAAACGAGCCTCCGATGAGTTGTCGACAGTCGCCAGCAGGCTTGAAGTGTCTATCCGAAATGCTTGGGGGTCCTTGGACAAGACAACATCAGAACAAGGCCTTCGTTTGGTTCAGACGATAAAGGAGATCACGCATCAGATTTCAAATCAAAGCATCCCGTCTGATTACAACGGTTTGGAGAGCTTACACAAGACCTGCGTCGAGGCATCCGACAAGATCATAATAACGATTAGAAAATACGTTCCGAAACTCTACAAGGCAATGAAAACGGAGATCGCTTCACTGAATAGTTCACTAACAAAGCTCGAAGCGACTATCAACGAGTTCGGAACCGCACTCGACGACTCTCCGGGTAGTGATATCGAATCGCTGAGAGCTGACATCCACATCCTCATGCAGAAAGTGCATGCCCTGAACGAACTAGTCGCTGAAAACGGACAGATACGCAAAACGCTCGTCTCTTCGGTTAATGAAGAGAAGGCGTTACTCCACGAGCAGGAGACGCTACTTTCCCATGCTGAATTCCGTGAACTGATCCGGTTAGAAGACGCATTAAGGTCTAAATCCGAAGCAATTGAGCAATTCCTCCAACCATTAGTCAAAGCCCTCAAGAAATACGAAAGAATCATGTCAGACGACAAATCCATCGACCGTCGAGTCCTAATTCGACTCGTCGAAGATCCTCGTGCCGCAGTTTCCGACACCGACTTACAAACGCTACTACGCATATTCAACGCCCTCAATGGCGCTTTGAGCAGAGGCGAACTAGGAATTGAAGAGAGAAAACGGAAGAGGGCAGAGGAGACCATCCTTTCAATTAAGCAAGGTGACCTCGAGCAGTTACGAATCGAACAAGTCGAGACTCAAAACAGAATCAATAAGACGAATGACCAACTTCAAACAACTGGACTACTTCGCAAGAAAGAGGAGCTAACGGAAGCAATTACGCGAACGCAATCCAAAACCGCTCAACTCAACACCGAACTAGCAGAGAACGAGAAACGAATCGAAGCCTTAACCGGAACGATCTCAAAAGAAAAGTTACTGATCGTGAACGAGATTACCAAGCTATCCGGGAAGAGCATAAAGATCAGAACAGAACCGTGAAGTCACTGAAAGCGGATACCGAAAGACCTAGCTAGATCTCGTGCACTCGGCTCTTTCCGAAAAGAGAGTAAACCAAAATTCCAATCGCTACCAACAGGCCGCTTAGAATCAACAAAACGGGCGAAGAATAATCGGACCGCCAGGTAGCTTGCAATACGAAGTTATTTTCCATAAGGATTTGCAAAGACGAGTTGCTAGATTCTTCTCCAATCCATCCTTCAAACTGATCCTTTGCTCCCAACATACCAAGAATACCCGGTGAGGGCACATTGGAGTCAATTAACGAAACGTAGGCAAGCATACCCTTCGGAACTTTCGTCGTCGCATTGCCAACGAACAGCCGTTGCCCCGCATAAGTCCAAACGGTGAACTGGGCATTCGGATGAGCCAAGATGTTCAGGGTTACGAAACCGCTTGTCCAAAGCAATTCTCCATTTTCCGGCCGCTCACCCACAGACCCTGCCAGTACATTATCTCCTACAACACTTACACCGTACGGTTGGTCTAGGTTGCAAGCTTGAGTTGGAGAGCATGATCTTACAACGAGCAACGATTCGACGGGACGCCACACGTTCTGTTTGAAGTAATCCAAATCTCGAAATGCTACTGGCCCCAGGGAACCGACTAATTGGTCTGTGCCAGTTTTCTCTGCCAACATTAACGGCGGATCACGCGAGATTGATGCAGCAGCAGTTAAATTGCCAACAATAACGTTGTCAAGGAGAAAGTCCCATTGGGAACCTGATCTTACGATTGAATATTCATGCCATGTTCCATTGACGCCTACAGAGTTTGCTGTGCCAATCGCGTAATAGAAGTCACGTCCATTTGCGTCGGGCCAATACTGCCATTCCCATCTTCCTTCAGTATTAGATACGAGTTCGGACTTTCCCAAGCAAGTGGTGACACCACCTTTTACGAAGGCTTCTAAGCAGTAAGTTGCGGGACCGGGCTGGAACCCGTAACCGAACTGTATGAACGCTCCATTAGCAAGCTCGCTTCCTATCCAGAAATAATCGAAAACCACTGGATATGTGTCATATAGGTGCGTTTGGACACCGGCGCGAATGCCCATGTTACCTCTCGACGCGTCATCACCAGTAACGCCAACCTGGAACGAAATTTGATTCTTTCCGGAGCATAACCCGAAGAGTACCGTTAATAGAAGCAACCCGCAAAGGAAAATCCTCCAACAGCCGCGCGTAATTGTGCTCAATTCCGACTGAGGCTTAGATACGTGCCTTCAGGTAAATGAAGCGTTCCCGGCGACACAAACTCGAACAAGAATTTGAGGCATATTGATGTGTAACAGATTAAGCGGTATGCAAGATGCGTATGAGAGAATTGTAACGTATCCTTGACCATTTCACTTTTTGATTCTAGCAGTGAACAAGTTGCAGGAATCAAAGTCCTAAGTGAGAACAAGTCGATTACAATATTCAGATCGCTTCAAAGAAGCAAGTATGAGTCAGAAATCGTAATATCGCCAATTTCTCAGCCAGATTACGTCGATACGTTTGGCTAGGCAGCAGTGGTCAAAAATCAACGCCATCTTGTTAGCATTTTCCTTTTGGATGTTCTGGAATTTTTGGCTTAGTCTTTTCTTCGCGACGAGCCTTTTCCTCTTTGCTACAACGTCTGATTTCTTAGCTAACTTCTACACTGCTGGACAATCATGGTTATCGCAGGCCAACCCATACGCAAACTCAAGCATAGTCTTTGTTTACCCTCCCACTTCGCTTCCATTCTTCGGTTTCTTTGCACTGTTTAACTTCGAAACTGCTGCTTCACTCTGGACGGTCACGTACTTTTCTCTATTCGTAATAGCGGGAGCAGCTCTGGCATATACGATCAAAGGCGAGGGGAGATCGTTGTTCCTTTGCCTTACCGTATTGCTTTTTTTCAGCTCATATCCGATTCTGGCAGTGGTTGAGCTAAGTCAAGCCGATTTGCTCGTTGCGAGCATAACTATTCTAGCTTTGGTTGCTGAGAGGTTGCAGCGGCGCTATCTGTCGGCGTTTCTACTCGCACTTGCAGTTTTGTTGAAGATGGACCCTGTTTTTCTCTTAATTTATTTCGTGATATTTCGTAGAGACTTGAAGTATCTAGCTAGGTTCATTGTTTTTCTGGCGGGACTGGTTGGCGTGTCCTTATTCATTGTTCCGATTCAGTGGTACTGGTACTACATCGTTAAAGTTGTTCCCACGCTGTACTCACAATATTCTCTGGAATCAAGTGAATCAATTGTGAGATTCCTCTCGTATCTTGGTCTGAGCAAGGCAGAGCTGCAAGCTATTTCGATGCTGGGTGTAGGCGTGTTCGCTCTTTTCGCATTCTATGTCAATTCTAACAGGTGGAAAAACTGTTTCGCCAAAAAGACGATTCGTGCAGAGGCAATGTTTCTGATGAACGGGTTAGTCATTCTTTTCTTTAGTCCTCGTTCCCTAATCTACCCCTACGCTTGGGGGGTGTTGCCGTTGGCGTTGTTTCTGTCGTCACTGATGTTGGCGGATTGTAGGGCAACATATCTTTTATTGGTTGGCATTGCGGGGGTGTTGTTGAGTTCTCAACCGACTGGTTGGACTGGATACTTCTTAAACAGTTACTTCGTGTCTATGGTCGTGCCCACACTCATGATAGGAAATTTGATGTTTATCATCAGCATGATTCTAATCTATGTCTGTCCTAATACGATATTTCACAGCGTCAAGAAACCATTCGATCGCAGAAAATAGGGTTAGCAACCGAATTGGCTTGATAGTCTAGCGTTCCTTGGGAATCAAGCGGGTCTACATCTCGAGCGATAGATTTCAGTACCCATAATCTATAGTTGATGATATCACCCAGAGGGACTGGGCCGGGTTCGGTTAATGGTGGACCGGGCGGGATTTGAACCCGCGGCCTTCCGGTTTTTCTCTTTGATGCGAACCGGACGTTCTTCGGCCCTTATTCAGGCATACCAGGCTGAACTACCGGCCCCCTGCTTTACAGAATATGCCGGGGGTTAAACAGTTTATCGAAAACGAAAGATGGGGTGTGTCTGTCAGGACCACGTAGGATGCTTTCCCTGACAGAGTTCTTGGAGTGCTAGCCAGCGCTGTTCAATCTGGCTCTTGAGCAGGTTCAATTCAGCGATGTTTTCTGGTTGGAATAGGTGTTTGAATCTTCCTTGCATTTTGAGGAAGTTGTCGAGAGATTCTTGGTGTGGATTCACGTTCATCTTGTATTTTCCTTTCTCGACCTCGTAGAGCGGGAAGTATCTTGTTTGCACAGCCATACGCCCAATCTGGATCGTCTGTTCGGTCTTGAAGCGCCAGCCTAACGGGCATGGAGCCAGGGCATGTATGAGTGCTGGTCCCTCAACGGCTGTTGCTTTCTGTATTTTTGTTACGAAGTCATTCCAGTACGCTGTGCATGCGGTTGCAACGTAGTCCACGTGATGTGCTAGTGCTATGCCAACGAGGTCCTTCTTGAGCCCGGTCTTGCCTGATGAGTGCCCTTTCACGGGCGTAGTTGTGGTCCACGCGCCTTCTGGAGTGGCGCTTGAACGTTGAATGCCTGTGTTCATGTACGCTTCGTTATCGTAGCATACGTAGACGAAGTCGTGTTTGCGTTCAAGGGCGCCGGAGAGTGCTTGTAACCCAATGTCGAATGTTCCTCCGTCTCCGCCGAAGACGATGATGTCTTCATTCATCTTGCCGCCCTCTTTCGATTTGAGGTACGCCTCGATTCCACTCGCGATTGCTGAAGCATTCTCGAAGAGGCTGTGGACCCAGGGTACACTCCACGCGGTGTAGGGGTATATTGTGCTAGCTACTTCCAGGCATCCTGTTGCATTCACAATTATTGCCGGTCTCTTGACCGATTTTAAGGTCATTCGAGCCGTGACTGCTGCGCCGCAGCCCGCGCACATTCGGTGTCCTGGACCATATAGCTCTTCGACTTGTAGTTCTTTCAGTGTTACCATTTTACTCACGCACTCCCAGAAAGTCCATCTCTAATCCTGAAGGTTTCGATGCCGCGTCAACTCCGTTTCGGAAGAGCTTCTCGATGGTTTCGGGCGCTAGGTCGCGTCCTCCCAAACCAGCGATGAAGTCTAAGATTCTTGGTCTTGAAGGGGAATCGTACAGTGAATTCACTATTTCGCTCCCAAGTGGACCTACTCTTGATCCTAGGCTCATTGCCCTCTCCAGGACTACTATGACGTCAGCGTTTTCAACGAGTTTCGCGAACTGTTTGGTTGGGAATGGTCTGAAGAGTCCTACTCTGAGGGCTCCGACGGGTAACCCTTTCTTTCGTAAGCCTCTTGCCACGTACCTTATTGTTCCAGATGCGCTCCCCAGTGAGACTACGATCACCTTCGCGCCGTCAAGTTCGAATGGTACAAGTTGTTTGTATTCGCGTCCAATGAGCTTGGAGAATTCGCTTGTCACTTCGTCAAAGACTGCAGGCGTATTGCGCATCGCTTCCTCCTGTTGCCTCTTGAACTCGGTGTAGTAGTCGGGTAAGGTGAGTGTCCCGAATGTCATCGGATTGTTCGCGTCGAGCCGAGTCTTCGCTATTCTCGGTGGAACAAACTTGTCGACGGCGGCTTGATCTATCAGTGAGATTGGTTCCACTGAATGAGTGATCACGTAACCGTCCATGTTCACGGTGAAGGGTAGCATTACTCGGTCATCTTCAGCGATCCTGAAGGCTTGCATTACCCAGTCGTATGCTTCCTGAGCGTTCTCCACGTAGTATTGAATCCAGCCTGAATCACGTGATCCCATCATGTCGGAATGGTCGCCGTGGATGCTTATTGGTGCTGAAAGAGCTCGATTGGCAACAGCCATGACGAGTGGAACACGGAGGCCTGAGGTTAAGTAGAGTACTTCATGCATGAGGGCAAGGCCTTGGCTTGAAGTTGCGGTAAATGAGCGTGCGCCCGCTAGGCTTGCTCCTACGCAGGCAGATATGGCTGAGTGTTCAGACTCTACGTTGACGAAGCAGGTTTTGGTTCCTCCCTCTCCAACTAGGTCGCTGATTCTCTCCACAATGATCGTCTGAGGCGTTATCGGGTAGGCGGAGACGAAGTCCACGTTCGATTGCATCACGGACTTGGCGACTGCTTCTGATCCGCTCATCGGGATAAGTTGCACTTTCTGTAACATTTACTTCTCCTCCTGCATCGTGATTGCGTGGACTGGGCATTCGACGGCGCAGATGCCGCATCCTTTACAGTAGTGGAGATCAAACGAGACGGCCTTCCCCGTTCCCCGCTTGATCGCAGGCTCAGGGCACCAGATCCAGCAGAAGAGACAACCTGTGCATTTTGATTCGTTAAGCACAGGTCTCTTTGTGCGCCAATCGCCCGTTTGGAATTGTTTGGCTGATCCCGGCTGAGTTATAGTGGCTCCGATCGGTAGTTCACGCCATCCCGGCTTCTTCATATCTGTCTAACCTCTTTGAATCCCATTCTAATCATCTTCGCGTTAGTCTCACCCATGCTACCATGGAACTTTTCTCGGACGGTCTTCTCAAGAGAATCGATGCTAACGAAGCCAGAAGCTTGGGCCAATGCACCCAGCATAATCGTGCTCACGGTTGGCGACCCGATGAGCTCCATCGCGATGCGATTAGCATTCAAACATAACGTGGACGCGCCAGCCTTGTCCCCGAACTTCTTCAGTTCATCCGTGTTTTCCCCGGTCCAATTCACAACTAACTTTCCTCCCGCTACCAGGCCTTGTGCGACTGGAACCTTTGTTAGTAGCGAATCCTCGAAAACCGCTACAGCATTTGGCGTGTACACTTGGCTTCTGATCTCTATCGGTTGACTGTCAATTCTCGCAAACGCAGCTATTGGCGCACCCAATCGTTCAGGACCAAAATCTGGAAAGGACTGCGCGTACTTCCCGTCGGATATGGCTGCTTCAGCGAAAATGCGGCTCGCGGTCAGTATCCCCTGACCTGCTCGCCCGTGAAATCGTACTTCATCCACTCTTCTGCAGACTCCTCAACCTGAAGTGAGCCAACTCAAACCGCTAATTATAGTGCCTCGTGATTCCTAGTGCCGGTAATAACTCACCATCGACTCAGTCTACGATAAATGCTTAAAGCAAAAGCCTGACAGTGACCGCACATCGGGCCTGTAGCTCAGCATGGTTGGAGCACACGACTGATAATCCGTAAATCAGACATCGTGGGGTCGCCGGTTCAAATCCGGCCAGGCCCACCATCCCTCTAGCGTATTCAACTTCGCCCGGCCTGATCTTCAATAACCCTCAGTAAAGTGAAATTCGAACCCACGACACGTACTGAATTCGAAATGAATGAACGAAACGGCGCCGAAAGTCAGCTGGTTCTAATCGACTTGGGAAGTAGATTACCATGCATGGCCTCGAATTACGCCCGAGTGTGAATCCAGTTTTCAGCCCAGCACCTTGAGCGATTGGTAGCAGCGCGCTAAACGCGTCGACCGAAGTCTTCGCGCGTACACGCCTGCTCCATCAAACCCATCTTCTTTGGGAGCCCTTGTCCAACCCTGACGCCCGTTGCCGGGTGTCGTGGGTTAGAATG
>JBEKGM010000084.1:0-7605 GCA_050012795.1 Bathyarchaeia archaeon
ACAAGGCTTTCTACACCACGCAGATTTCCAAGATGCTCAAGGACCGAGGCATCACGATTCGCGACGTTGCAGCCACCTTGCGCAGATACGAGAAGAGAGGATACGTATTCTTTCGTGGCTATAGAACGGCAGAGCACGAAACACCGTTCGCAGCCGGATTTATCGTAACTTATCTAGACTCAGCAAAAACTCGTGGCCAAGCAATCGCCGAAGCCTTACAGCGCACTGAACTACTTCTCGAAGGCGGTTCTCACATTAATCCGCTAGCAGAGAGAATTCGTGTAATCAGAGATGAGATTCTCAAGGCAAAGGAGTTGAAAGAGATTGTGAGCTTCAGTTTTCTGAAACAGAAACTTCGCTGTAACGAGGATCAGATGCGAACAGCCCTAGACAGAGCAATGCAACTTTACAAAGATGAAATCAAGGAAGTTAGAGTCTTCAACTTTCCATACTGCTACCATTCAAGCCTAGACGAGGAAGACCTCAGAATCGCTATCGAAGACAAGAAAGACTACATTCGCAGAGTAAAAGGCAAAGACAATCGGATAGGCCACAACTGGGAAGCCTGCGTCGAATTCTTCGTTGACAGGTTGACAAAGGGAGCAGAATTTCTGGAACAATCGCATCGGTCAAGAATGGATAAGCGAAGAATCACGCTGAAACTCCTTAAGCCAATTGGCGAACGAAGGCAGTTTGCTGAAGTGGACAGAGTTTGGATGATTCGTCCAAGCCCAATCAGCCAATCAATCACATACGTCCTGGAATGCAAATGGGGGCTGGTGAGAAGGAAAGAGCTCGAAGATTTCCTGAACATATTGAAATGGAGCTACGACTTCGGCGTTGACACCACAGAAGGCCGGACCATCAAGCAGGGCATCATTGGTATCTTTGCAGGCACAGCTTTCAATCCTCAAGAGAAAGTGGCGATAGGGAGTGAGGCTCTGTCTCTTGCACAGTATGCTGCAAGAATGAATATTCAGCTCTTGAAAGCGGCAGACTTGAACGAAATGCTTCACACCCGAGGAGTGGAGAAGCGAGTTACCGTCCAGAAGGTTTGTACAAGGGCACGAAATGAAACCGAGGTTAGAGAGACACTAGCTGAAATTTGGGATAACCCAACAATCTCGTTGGAGTTGCTAGCCGAGATGGCTATCAAGAACGCAGCTCTCTTTGAATTTGAAAAAGCGCTTGAACAGACGGAGGAGAATCTCGTTCCGCAAATAGCGATTAGTCCTTAATACCACATCGGAATTAGCGAGTGCGGTCAATCCGGTCATCACAGATTTCCAACCTGTACACAGCCCGATGAGATGGGCTTCCACACGTAGCCCTGTTGCTGTTTGTTGAACCTTTCTCGTTGTCACCGTTGTCACTGCTGTCACGGAATCCGCTGTCACTGTTGTCACCGATTTCGGGTTCAAATTCCGTCTCAAGGCGCTCGACAATCAGGCTCTTTTAATTTGGAGATTCCTGTCTTATTCATCACATTGGCTGGCTGATCCCCCACCCTTTCAGAGAGTCTAGTTTTCCTGCGTCTTTACCCCTCTATTGTTGCCCCTTTCACTGTCTCCCTCTGCTGGTTTACTTTCTCGTTGTTTTGGTGATCAGCGGTTCTGCTCCGCCTTGCACATTTTGCCAGACACTTTTTCGATTTGTGGTCGCTCTTTGCTAGCCTCTTCCCTTGGTTAAGCACTGACATTGAGACCCGAGCACCTTACCTTGCTCATCTTCGAATACGTTAGTCTCTCGCACTAAGTTGCCTGCTTAGCTTACGCATGTTTCTACAGCCCCCGCCTTTCTTGGCGGCAACCCGCCGAGTGTCGATTGACAGATTGTAAATCGTCAATGATGGTGCGAAGGTATAACTTAGACATGCCCGGGACGATTCTCAAACGCTACCGATGATAACCTGACCATACGGCGTAGTGATAATGGCTTGGACGCTGTGTCCTGCCCCGTTAGCAGGAAAGTTGACGGAAATCTCGGTTGTGACGGAGTTGCCTGCAGTGATAACAGCTTGAGGGGCTAGAGTATTGCCGGCAACCTGCGTGCCCGTGTTATCGACCACGCTGATCGTCAGTTGAGATAATGTAACATCGAAACTGTTACCGTTCGTAACCTTTACTTCGTACAAGGCTTGCAAGGTTGCCGAGTTATAACTCGCCTCCCAGTGGACAATCTTGATAGAGGCTCCTGCATTTGTGAGGTTTTGTAGAGATGACGCCTGATAGTAGAAATAGCCCAAACCTCCAAGTGACACCGCAAGAAGGATAATCAAAACCAAGACAAACGGAGTAACGACAATCCGGGCTTTGCTGCGCATGTTTCGACTTGTCATGTTTTATCTCATGAGAATTTTGTCGTATTTAACACCTAATGCACGATAGAGCATGAAGCATACAAAGTCTTAAGCGTCATTAAACTGTCCTCTTAGTTCGGCTTTTGGCTTGAAACCCGTAATCATTGGTTCGATTATCGTCTTCGCATTAGTTCTTCTGACTGCACCTTGGTATCCAGCCGTGACGAGTCGGAATGTGGCTGAGTCTTTCACTTACACATACCAAGTCCCAACCGTGACCTACCAATCCAAGAATGTTTACACGCTCCCGGAACCGATAACTCTCCAAGGCTTCTTCCAAAGCGGGGCGACAGCCAGTCAAGTTTACCAAGACTTGGGAGATGTTGCGCTTCAAGCTAACTCATCAGTGGCAGTACAGGTTAATCAATGCCAAAACTGTGACCTAGGCATATCGAAAGACTTCGGCGATAAGGCAACTGTGTATTCTGTCTCGGGCTCCTCTTCCTCTGGAGATTTCATAGTCCCTGACTCGGGTCAATACAAAATAGCTGTAGACAATCTCGGAACCACAACAGATCAAGTAACCTCGATTGTGATAACCGCTAACGTACCACAGCCTAGTATGCAAACAACATTGGGTTACAACACCATAGCGGTTACTCAATACTCGATGGTTGCTCACGCTCCCTATCTAGTTCTTGGGCTCCTACCCTCTCTCATTATTCTCGGCGTGATCGTCCTTGTTGTGGCGATCTTGTTTCTCTTCGACAGAGGAATAGTTATCATGGATGCCCGTCGCCGGTAAGGAGTTCTCTTTGTTTCGGTAACATGGTTGGAGTATGTGATGCTGAGTGCGGGCGAGTTTCGATTGGGTGAAGTTCTTGTCACCTAGCCACAACGAAAAGAACTTGTAAATACGCTTTTACTGTGCTCGTCCTATCCCATTGGCTATGTTAGATTGGCTTGATGAACTCATCACGCAATATGGGAGAGAACATGGGCTCTCCAAATCTGACTTCAACTCATCTTCAGTGTGGTTCAGTTACGGGAGCAACCTTTCTGAGACCGACTTCAAGGACAGAATGAAGGGATATGATTATGAACTTGGTCACCTGAATCCCATAAGGGCGAGACTTGACGGTTGGAGAAGAGAACTCGCTAATGCTTCGAAGAAGCATGGACTTGGTTATACAATCGTAGAATGCCCCACATCCCCCGCATTAACTGTTGAAGGATTACTCCACGAAATACCTCTCAAAGCTCTGCCAGCGTTTCTGCGCAAAGAAGGGATTTTGAATCAGATCTGCCATGTTAAATGTGACTCGACCAGAAGCTATGACATACAGAGGATTACTGCAAGCGAACCGAGTCAGGAGGCGCTGACGCTTATTGGTCGCTGTCGGAAAGCACTTGATCAGGTTGAGAATGAAATGCTTCACAAACTGGAAAAGTACGTCGAGGATTCAATCTGTGGTGCGAACTTCTATAACCTGAATTGCTCAGATATGATTTCAGACCTTGAGTGCGTGAGGGAGCGTTCGAAAACGGCTCAAAATGATGCAAGCACTGTCAAAAATGGGCTGTTAAACCCATGATATGGTGGAGCCGGTGGGATTTGAACCCTTCTTAACGTGGGTTAAAACGTGTCCAGAATGAATTCTTCAGGTTCAAACGAAAAGGGCTGCAAGTGTAGCGTCGCAGGAGCTATTACGTGAAGTATTTCTAGGGTGTTCTTAGGTGGAATCATGTGATGGACTGTCATCCCAGCGATACCGCTCCGAATTCTCAGAGTTAACGCTGCAAGGTTCGCGGTTAACGAGTTCAATTCATCTCCCACCAGGATTCTTCGTTCATTGTCTTGAAGGTCAAGCATCTTACGGGTAGACTTTCAGGTCAATCCTCTTCAGTATTCGAATTCTCGTGGCGAGGTCCGGATGCTTGCTGAGCAACCAGAAGCGGCTTCTCTTTCCATTAAAACAACAGTTGAGATTCCCAATTCGGCTGTCTGAGATTTCACGATCAGCCTCATGTAACTTAGTTAATGCTGAGATCAACGGTCCAGCCCCTCCAATGAGAAGAGCTGCCGTCCTGTCCGCAAGAAATTCTCGAGCTCTATAGACACCAGCTTCTGTGAAGTAGCTTAATGGTTTCGCAAAGATAGCAACTTTCGCTACGGTAACAATTGATCGGACGAGAAAATCCCTATTCTTGATGTGGGAAATTTCATGGGCCAAAGCCGCCCTAATTTCAGAGGCGTCGAATGATTCTAGCAGGCCAACGGAAACAGCTATTGCATAGTGGCCGCGTGTGCGGACTGTGAATGCGGATGGTACACCAGAGTCGAGTAAGTCTACTTCTGGGCATTCGATACTTGCAGCTTGCGCCAATTCCTCAACCATTTTTGTAAGATCATCCGGCGCTTTAGAGAAGCTCAGGTTAGGAAATGCTTTCGACAAGTCCGTCCTTGAACTTACGAACTCAAGGTAGGTTGCAACGCAGGCTGCTGCCACTGCACCAAGTTCGGCCAAACGCAAATCTGCGGTGAATAGGATAGAAAGAAACCAATACTCATGCACTACCTGATTTGGGGGTGGAATTATCCACGATGTAAAATGAATGACGAACACGAACAGTATGCATTGGACCACCATGATGCTCATCATGGACAGTAAGAAGATGGTCTTGCAAGTGGAGTTGTGATTGAGGGCGGATAGTAAAGCGAACGCTGCGAAGATTACTGCTATGAAGATTGGAATTGGCGGGCCCATTAGGAGCCACGACGGAATAATGAAGAGTATCAGGTCGAGCACTTTTCGGGCCTCATGAGTTATTCATATTTCAGTGCAGCAACAGCTTTCATACTAACTGACTGTGACCACGAACCAAGAAGCTCCGCAAAATAGCCATGGAGAGATTCTGTTTCTGTGTCATGTCGCATCCTTGTCCTCATCATTCGACAGCAGATGATTTGAAGTCTCGATTACTAATGCTTCCAAGAACTGCTTCTCGGTAATTCTGCCGTTTTCATACTCCTCCGCTAGCCATTTTTGCCGCTTAATCATGAACGCAAGAAGTGAGATCGAATAGTATCATTGTCAGAATAATGACTACCCATGTGATCTTCTCTGCTCATGCTATTCCAGTTCATCTTACCTTCTCCTCGAAATGCGATCTCTGCTTTCAATACCAAACTCTTGTTTCATTTTCGTTCCGCCCTGCCATCATGATGAGAATGAGTCAATTCGATTAATCCGTTCGTCTTTCTCAATCAATCCGTCTCTCAAGCTGATAATCCGATGAGTCACCGCTGCAACTTCAGGATTATGCGTTACTAGAACGAAGGTCGTCCGTGAGTTCTGATTTATTTGCACAATCAAGTTGAGGATTTCCTTCGTCGTTTTCGAATCAAGGTTGCCTGTGGGCTCGTCACCGATCACTAGTGCGGGCCTTGTGACGAGCGCCCTTGCCACCGCGACGCGTTGCTGCTGTCCACCGCTTAACTGCGTTGGGCGCTTATTCGCAATCTTCTCAAGACCGACAGCTTTCAGAGCCTTCATCGACAAACGCCTACGAACTGGCTTAGGAATTCCGCGTGTGACGAGAGGCATCTCCACGTTCTTAGTTGCAGATAGACGAGGGATAAGGTTGAAGGATTGGTAGATGAATCCGATCCGCCGGTTTCTGAGCCGCGCGAGTTTTTCTTCGCTAAGCTTCTTTAGATCGAGGCCGTCGACTAAAACGTGGCCTGAAGTGGGTTTGTCAAGGGCTCCGATAAGGTTTAGGAGGGTCGATTTTCCGCTGCCGGACGGTCCGACGATTGAAGTGAGTTCCCCCTTCTCAATCCTCAGGCTCACGCCTCTTAGGGCTGAATACTTGAGATTTCCGACCGCGTAGTCTTTCGTAACGTCAATTGTCTGAACTGCGGGGGCGTCGTGCGGAGAGATCATGTTCGTGAAAGATCACTCATATTTCAGCGCGTCAACAGGTTTCATTCGTGCTCCTCTCCAAGCAGGATAGATTCCTGCTCCTACCGAGACGATGACCGGTAAGAGAAGAGCGATAGCGAATAGTTGAGTTGTGAAGACTGGTCCGGATGCCGCGGTACTTACAGTCGATCCGCCGGGTCCTCCTCTGCCTGGGCCGAAGCTGAATAGTCCACCAATCGAATAGGATACGATTATCCCAACAAGTGTTCCTAGTACTCCTCCCGCGATCCCGATAATTGCACATTCCGTGAGAAACATCGACAGAATCTGAGTGCGTTGGAATCCTAGCGCTTTAAGGACACCAATTTCCCTTGTTCGCTTCTCAATCGTCATGTACATCGTGCATGTCACAATGACCGCTGCAACAACTAGGCTTACTCCTCCGATCTCTCCAAATACGGTTGTCAACTGTGAACTTACTGAAGAAAGGCTGCTAGCGATTGAACCGGCGCTCATGATGTTAATTGTGTTTGCTGGGTACAGGTTCTCTATGGCTGATTGAACTGCACTAACATCGTCCACATTATCGACTATGACGTAGATAGCTGAGAAGTATGGCGTCTTCAATAGCAGCTGAGCTGCATTGAACGATACAAACACGTCATTGTCAATGTTGTTGAATAACGCTGAACCATATTCAGTTAGGATTCCTTTCACAAGGAAGCCGACATTTGTAGTGCTCGCGCCAATTTTCATACTTACAGCTTGATTAAGTCCGACAAGTTGGGTTCCTGCAGAGCCTGGATAGGCTACGCCATAACCGATACATGACGCTGTAGGATCGTAATCCGCAGGAAAACTCCCCTCCGCCAAGGTAAGTCCCTTGTAGATTTTCGTTAACTTCTGTGGGTCAATGCCAATCATGGTTCCTGAAACTGTTTGACCTCCAACCGAAATCTCAACCTGCCTAGAATAGTAAGGAACAATCTCAACTATGTTCGACAAGCGGCTGAGGGTTGTTACATCTTGACTTGAAAGTTGATATGATGAGCTGCTGCCCGACAGAAAGTTAGCTCCCCCCGCGCGAACGATTAACGTGTTTGCACCTATTTTGCTGACTTCTGCTTGGACTCCAGTAGTTGTGCCTGCGCTAGTCGCTTCTAGGGTTAGGATCATAGCTGAACCGATCAATACGCCAATGATAGTAAGGGCAGTTAGTATCTTACGATCGACTAGGCCGCCAACGGCTAACTCAAGAATGTCCAGAACTTTCATTTCACGATTCTCCGCTCAACCCTCTTTGTGGTTCTTTGGAGACTTTGAGATCTTTCATTGTGCGTATTCGTCTCTTTCTTGTTGTCGAGCTGCGCGCTATTTGCG
>JBEKGM010000085.1:0-7520 GCA_050012795.1 Bathyarchaeia archaeon
TGGTTTTCGGTCGGAGTCCAAAGCGAATCAGAAAATAGCTCAGGCGTCGTCAATCTATACTCAAATCTTCCAATAACCTCTAAATTCACGGGTATCAGCGACTGGTAACCAGTGTTCTCTATATGCCGGAACGATGTCCCCTTTGTGAAAGACGAAAACACGAGACGGAACAATTCTGCAGCTTCCATAACACTGCGTTATGGAACCTTCGGCAGGGATACGAATTGTGGATTGAAGCATTTGGTGGTATTGCGAAAGAGATGTACTACTCGGAGTTAGAGAAACGCCCGGAGACGGGTGACGCAGTAAAAGAAGTAATCAAATACCTTCAACGCGGGCAGATGGCTGTTTGAAATCAGGCACGACGTTAATCGTCACAGAAAAACCCGATGCAGCTTTACATGTCGCCGAGGCCTTAGGTGCAAAACGCAATCCGAGAAGGCTAATTGTGCAAGGAGTCCCCTTCTTTGAAGTCTACGACAACGAGGCCAGAATACTCGTATGCTCAGCACTAGGCCATCTCTACGCCGTCGCCGGTGAAACAAAGGAAAGGTCACAGTACCCTGTTTGGGGCTTCAGTTGGAAACCTAAGTATCTTGTGGAACGTGGCCAAATACGGCAGGAGAAATGGATTCGAGCTATATCAGAAGTCTCCAAGCACGCAGACCGATTCGTCAATGCATGTGATTATGATCTGGAAGGATCGCTCATAGGGTACACTATCCTGAAGTACGCATGTAACGGAGCAGAGGAAAAAGCCCAACGTATGAAATTCTCAACGCTGACAGACATAGACTTGCGAGATGCATACTCAAGACTTGCGCCACACTTGGATTTTGAACTCGTGCAAGCCGGAATGTGTCGGCATGAAGTTGACTGGCTATATGGCATCAATCTATCGCGAGCGCTCACGCAATCCGCCCTGAAAACGAGCCATCGTTATTTCACACTTAGTACAGGCCGAGTGCAAGGCCCTACTCTGAGTTTTATAATTGAGAGAGAACGAGAGATACAATGTTTTGTACCTAATCCTTACTGGATATTGAGAACGACAGTCAACATAGACGGCAAGAGTGTTGAAGCCGAATTTGAACTTGGACGAATAGGAACTAGACAGGAAGCTAAGACAATCGTAAGCGAATGCAGCGGGAAAACAGGAATCATTGAGAACATCGAATCACACACTAGTAGCCTGACTCCTCCGACACCATTCGATCTGTCAACTCTCCAAGCGGAAGCATACCGTCATTTCGGAATTACGCCAAGAGACGCGCTTACAGTTGCCGAGCACCTGTACCTTGGCCAAACCATCTCATACCCAAGAACATCAAGTCAGAAGCTTCCGCCGTCAGTAGGATTTGAAACGGTCCTGACCGGATTGAGCAGGATTGAAACATACCGAAGTATGACTGCAAAACTATTGGCCTTGAAACAACTAACTCCACACGAGGGTAACAAGTATGATCCTGCGCATCCGGCAATATACCCCACTGGAACATTACCAGGAAAGACGGATTCAAGAGAGCAGAAACTATTCGACTTAATTGTCAGGCGTTTCCTCGCCACGTTCGGAGAAACCGCGACTAGGCAAAGTGACAAAGCAATAATCAAAATCGGATCGCATCAGTTCTTCGTGCGAGCTTCTCGTATCCTCATAAGAGGATGGATCGAATTCTACGGGCGATACGCGAAGTTCGATGAAACTTCACTTCCGCCGCTGAAAGAGGGACAACAGATTCCGGTTGAAGGAATTCATTTTGAAGAGAAATACACCCAGACGCCTCCTCGTTACAATCCGAGTAGTCTGCTAAAATCGATGGAAGATGCGCAGATTGGGACCAAGGCGACCCGAGCCGACATCATACAAACCCTATTCGAGCGTCGCTACATCAGAGAGGTCCATCGAAGCATTGTGGCAACTCCTCTAGCCTTTCGTGTGAGTGAAATTCTGATGGCATATTGTCCAAAGATAATGGATGTTGAGTTTACGCGTGAACTTGAAGCTAAGATAGAACAGATAGAGCTCGGTAAGGAAACCAGAGAACACGCAGTACAGTCGACAATTGAATACTTGAAACCGATCTTCGAGGATTTGAAGCTGAAGGAAAAGGAGATCGGTTCAGAACTCACATCGATTGTCGGAATAACGTGGATGGACAAGATCACGTTAAACGTGCCGTGCCCACAGTGTGGACAGACTCTAATCAGGATAACTGGCAAGAACGGCAAGCGTTTCATTGGTCATAAAGTTAGGGCTGGCTGCTCCTTCTCTTTGCCTCTCCCACCCACTCGCATGGCACAGTTAGACTTCCTTGAAAGACGCTGTCCTGCGTGCAGCTTTCAAATGATGCGGGTGAAATGGAAAAGCGGTCAACGAAGTCGGTCTGTTATCTCATGTCCAAATTGCTATGCTAACGAATCTAAGGACAAAAAGCGGCAAATTACAGGAGACTCGTCAATTCAAAAGGAAAACTTGCGAGACCTTAAATTGTAACTGAAGAATAGGCTTATACATGATGGTTGGGTACGAGCGCTAGCCTTGGTCGGTTGAGAGCTTGTATTTGTTCCCCGGTAATCTAACGAACCTGCAACAGTTAGTCCTGTTTACGGTCGCCCTGATTACGGGTCTTATTTCGATATACGCATTCAACATGTGGATACTCACACTTCTCTCCATCCGGGGAAGAAGCAAACTCGCACCCCCTCCGAGCCTAGATACTTGGCCCAAAGTCTCAGTTCACCTTCCACTCTTTAATGAAGAACGAGTCGCCAAGCGCCTCATCGAGGCTTGCGCGAAACTCGACTATCCAGCGAGCAAGTTAGAGATCATTGTGATCGACGACTCAACTGACAGCACTACTGGAATTGTCAAATCACTCGAGATCAAATATCCTAATCTCGTGAAAGTGATTCATCGGGAAGATCGCGTAGGCTTCAAAGCAGGAGCCCTTGAAGTAGCAATGCAGAATAGTAACGGAGAATTCATCGCGCTCTTCGACGCAGATTACGTCCCCCCCACTGATTTCCTAAAGAAAATGATTCCTCACTTATACTTGGACGAAAGTGTCGCGTTCGCACAAGCAAGATGGAGTTACCTCGACGGACAGTTCTCTTGGATCGCCAAAGCGATGTCCCTTGCGATTGATGTATACGCATTTGTAGACCAGCGTGCCCGATACGTGGGGAACCTGTTAGCCCATTTTAGCGGCACATGCGGTGTGTTCAGGCGAAGAGCCATTGAAGACGCTGGCGGCTGGAGCTCTGACACGCTGGCAGAAGACTTAGACTTATCGATCCGGCTTCATCTCAAAGGATGGAAGTACATTTATGTTCCTACCGTCGTTTGCCCCGGCGAAATTCCTCCTAGTTTCGATAACCTCAGACGTCAGCAGTACAGATGGGCTAAGGGATATTCTGAATGTTTAAGAAAGCACGGCGGATCAATACTACGAAGCGCAAGGTTGAACTTCTTTCAGAAAGTTGAGGCCATCCTGCACCTCTCGACGTTTTTCGTTTGCCCACTTACCATAATCGCGATCGTCGTTGGGCTACTGTACTACTCAGTATTTCCACCATCGTTTTGGCTGATGGGATTTTGGAGATATCAAGTCGCATTAATTACATTCCTGCTTTCTTTGGTCATCTACAGCGCACCGCTCGCGGCTTCAAGCGTCACAATCTCTGAATTTTCCCAATTAGGAGTTATGAAACTGAGACGAATCCTTCACCTTGGATATTTGGGGGCAATTCTGTACGGGTTGCTCCTTAGTAATTCACGCGCCGTAATTGAAGGGTTGTTCTCGAGAACGTCCTACTTCTATCGGACTCCGAAAATGGGGAGTATCCGGGTAACTCGTGATTAGACTTACTTCTGTTGACTCTTTGCTGACGTTGCAGATTTTGATGACAGCGGTTTACTGAGAAAGTCAAGTATATTGTCTGACCTCAACACGTTCCTTCGGTCGATCAGCAACAAGAACCCGAGGCATAGAAAGACGAGGTAAACAATCATTGAGGCATTAAACGCTCCCGTGGCGAGGTCAGGATACCATCCGACGAAATTCACTGAAGTTAAAAGAGCGTAGGCTACTTCGACTAGGTAAATTGGAAATGAGAATAAGCCCAGCCACCAAGCCCAGCGTGAGACACGAAACAAGGCAACGCCAATCAACAACGAGACGATACCGAGTAACCCAAGATAATATGCGGTCAGATCAAATGCCCAAAACGCAAGCATATACACTCCACCGAGCACGTAGATGACTAATGCAACCCAAACACCCGCAGTACGCTCATTCGACACTTGGTTACTCAAGCTCTCATCCTCAACTCGTCGAAGTCTAATAACGCCCTATGGGTGTGGCATAAAACTTTGTGCATAAGAGAGCTTGCGCAAACATCACGTTAGATTGCACGGAAAGAGTATCTGATACTCCGCGTTCTTTGGGACGCCTGTTCAAGCCGCGGATTTCAGGAATATTGTAGCGTAGTAATATCCGCCGATGTTTTGAACCGTAATGATGCTGGAGCCGTGTACTAGCCAAGGCAAATTATACGAGAAGCTTCCGTACCCGAATGCACTGGCAATAAGCCAGTACTCAGGGGTCTCCGCCCTGAACGTGATTACAAGCATACTCCCATCGGGACTTACCGCTGAAGCAACAGCTCTACCACTTTGATCGCTCACTACCACTCGCACGTTTGTGAGGTAGCAAACGCAAGGATAGAAGAAACTGACTTGAATCGTAAATCCAGCAGTAACTCCCCATTGAGCCATCACGGGCACTATGAACGATGCGATAATGAGGGTTGACAGTAGAGCCGCGGTCAGATTGCCCTTCAACTGAATCATCATATCCATTTCGTAGCTAGTTCAATTTAACTATTCCAGAAAATAGAGTTAAAATAACACGGCCGAAGACACATCTGTTAAAAGCAGCGCGGTCTTGTCTCCAAGTAACAGAAATTATGAGGTTAGGGGCGCTAGACGAATGGAGAACCTGTCTTTTTACACATCGACAAACGGCAGTTTTTCCGGCTACTCGAAACCGCTCGAGCAAGCCCGTTATGTAGTTCTTGGGGTTCCGTTTGATCATACTAGTACTTTCAGGCCAGGTTCACGTT
This sequence comes from Bathyarchaeia archaeon, assembly GCA_050012795.1. Lineage (GTDB taxonomy): Archaea > Thermoproteota > Bathyarchaeia > 40CM-2-53-6 > 40CM-2-53-6 > FEN-987. The sequence continues at coordinate 5,125 of JBEKGM010000085.1, forward strand.
TCGGTCCCAATGCTATTCGGGCAGCGTCATTGAACATCGAGACTTACAGTCTTCGCACTCGAGTTGACATAGAATCCGTCCCGATTCACGATGCGGGAGATTTGCATATTGTTGATGACGTTTCGGAAACACTTCGTCGCCTAAAGGCTGTGGCTGGCGACGTTTTGTCTGCGGGGAAAACGCCAATTTGTATTGGTGGAGAGCACACGATAACTCTTGGCGTCGTACAGAGTTTGCCAAGGAACGTGGGCGTGATCAGTTTTGATGCACATGGAGATCTCCGTGATGAATATGGAGGTGGTAAACTGTCCCATGCGACCGTTCTGAGGCGGATTAGTGAAGTGGTGGGCCCTGACGCTATCTTCGTCTGCGGCGTTCGTGCCTTATGTAAGGAAGAAGTTGATTTCATCGAGAGAGAAGGAGTCCGAAATCTCACCCCCTGGAATCTTCGCGAGCTGGGCGTAGAGAAAGCTGCAGAGACATTGATAGAATTTCTTAGCAAGTTCCAACACACCTATCTAACCATCGACTCAGACGTTCTGGATCCTGCGTTTTGTCCGGGTGTCGCCAATCCCGAATTCGATGGTCTCACCCCCAGTGAATTGACGTACCTTGTGAGCAAGGTTGCAACGCAGAGAATGATTGGCTTTGACCTTGTTGAGGTGTGTCCGAATTATGATTTCGGCGCGGCGGCTGTAGCGGCGTCCCGACTAATCTTCGAAGTTATCGCTAATGCCGAGAACGCGCGTAGGCCCTAACCTCTTCGCAGTTTCGCAATGAAATACCCGTTACATTCGTTCAAATATGGATAGAAGCGTTGAGATTCCGTGAGTCCTCTCAGGCCGACTGAGCCCACGAAGGGAGTTTGACGTTCTATCGCAAAATCGGGGTTTCTGCGGAGGAATGAGGCAATTACCTCTTCGTTCTCCTCTGGCAGGATACTACAGGTTGAGTACGTTAGAGTTCCCCCGGTGCGAACATGTTTCGACGACGCGTCCAAGATTGCTTTCTGCTTCGCAATCAGGGCCTGAAGGCGTGAGGGGGAGAGCGTCCATTTCATCGCAGGATTCTTGGCGAACACTCCTGAATTGGAACACGGGGGGTCAACGAGCGCGATGTCAGCCTCCATGTTAAATTCCAATTTCGTCGCGTCGGTTATAATGCCGTGAGCTATTAGGCAACCGACACGTCTGGTCTCTTTCTTCCAGAAGGTCATCCTGTTAGCAGAAGAGTCGACAGAGAATATTTCACCCTCATTCTTCATCAAAGCCGCCAAATGCCCTGTCTTGTTGCCTGGAGCAGCACATGCATCGAGCACCCTGTCACCTGGTTGAGGTGAGGCCACTAGGCATGAAACGATGGAGGAAAGATCTTGAATCACCATCTTTCCCGTCCTAACAAGATCCAGTTGTTTTCGTCCAAGTTTGTGTGGGTCACTTACCTTCCACACACCTTCCATCTCGTCGACAGTAATACCAATTGCATCTTGCTCCGTTAGGGAAACGTTCCGTAGTGGATTAGATCGAATGTATAGTGGAACAGGTTTGAGGTCACGATTCAAGATTTGGAGACCCGTATCTCGACCGAACAGCAGTAAGATACGTCTGACGTACCATTCAGAATGACAGGTTTCCAGAGCTGTTCTCTCATAATCGTTAGCGGGGTGAATCCGAAGCGTCTGAGAAATGATTCCCCCTATAGCCTCCTCAAATGGGTGCAACGTCTTCCAACCCAGAATCTGCCGGGCGGACGAAGTTACCAATAGAAGCTGTCTCTCGTCCATTCGGTCAACAAATTTCAGAAAAGCGAGGATTCTTAGAAATCCTGAGACCCCATGCGCCACCCTGTCAGGTTTAGCATCGGAAACCTGCGAGACGTAATTGTCAAGTCGATTTTGGAACCGTGTAGTCTCCATTATTAGACGATGAGCCTCCCGGAGCTCATCGGAACTCGCGTTTAATTGATCAGCTGCACGAAATAGCGCTGTTCTCTCGCCCAGCCTAGCATAAGCTATCCAGCTCATTGCTTCGATTGCGATGGCGAGAGAGTTTTTCCTCATCCCTAGGTAACCGTATGGATCTACGTCACGCAACTATTTAGTAGAGCTTATGCATTCACCTCGCACAGACGAAAATTGACTCTTGAGACTTACTTCAAAGCTAATTCAGTACAATCGGCCAAGCCAGATCAAAATCGCAAGGGACTTCTTTTTATCCCTTCGACTTCGGTAGACTTTCCACCTTCGTACCTGATATCGATAGGTTACGACGGAAGCCTCAAGAAGTGTTTCCTTCGTCTATATGATCCATCTTCTCATAAGATCCACTTCTGGTACGATGACACTGGACACAAACCGTACTGCTTCAGCAAGCAGTCATTGCTCGAATTGCAGAAGA
>JBEKGM010000086.1:0-7313 GCA_050012795.1 Bathyarchaeia archaeon
GACTGTCGAGCAACTAGCCCATACTGATGGCATCTTGAGAAGCGAAACACTATTCGCGTACCAGCCTAACGTTAAGGCATAACCAGTAGTAACCTGGGGGACATACGCTCCCAGCCTACCCCCGTTTTTCCTTGGAGTAGCCATTCTCAGGATCGTGTTGAGTTCGTCCTTACTAGGGATTCTTTCGTTTGCCAGAGTGGGTGTCATATGCTCTAGCAATATTCACATTGAATTTGATTTCAATATCATTGTAAGCCAGCCAAGATTGAAGCACTTTCTTGAAACGAATAATGTAGGAACCTGCCTTCCCCTCCTTTTCGAGTGAACGAACGAAATCTGTGAATTCATCCTTGAACTGCTTAGTATTGGCAGCTCCCACAATTTCCTTTGGTGATGTATGCCTCAGTTCGCAGAATAATCCAAGTGTTCTCAGGCTCACAGTCGCAGTTATCACTGATCGAGTGTTAAGATTCTCGAACCGACGCCTAACATCGTCATCTTTGAGGAGATACTGATACTTCGATAGCATACAAGAGGAGCCGTTGGTTCTAGAATGCTAATAAGAATTCATTTAATTTTCATGGTGGGCCCGGAGGGATTCGAACCCTCGACCAGCAGGTTTCTTCGTTCGGCTTATGAGCTTCGACAGGCGTTCTGTCGCTCTAGCCTAGCTGAGCATCCCGGGATTAGACTTGGATCTGAATCCATACGGGCCCGGGCCCAGCACTACACAATGGCTAAGGTTGAATATGCTTTTCGTTGGGAGGTTGAATGGTGCTCCGGGCGGGATTTTCAGCGATTACTCGCTTTTGAACCCGCGTCGCTGACTGTCCCCGGATGTTCGAGAGGCCAGCATACTTTCGGCGTTACGCATCTTGACCGGGCTATACTCGGTAGTTAATGCTTCTACCGGAGCCCATCAGTGCCCGGAGCAATCCGACTAACGAGACTTCACAGTATTTTAACCGTGTGCAAACCGATGGTGAAGCGTAGGATGCGCTTAGTATTCGGGCATTCCGCCTTGGGGCGGTGGTGGGGCAGGTGGTGGTTTTGCTGCTGCGATTACGTCGTCAATTCTGAGTATCATCGATGCGGCCTCCGCAGCTGATCGTATGGCCTGCTCTACCACGCGCAATGGTTCAATGACGCCTTGTTTCTTCATGTCCTTGACGCCTCCTTTCAGAACGTCGACACCCATGTCTGCGCCGCCCTTCTTTTCGTGGGCTGACCGTAGTGATACCATTATGTCGATTGGATTTAGTCCTCCATTTTCAGCGAGAGTTTTAGGTATCATCTCTAATGTTTCCGCGAATGCTTCTACAGCGAGCTGTTCTCTGCCCCCGACTTTCGTTGCGTAGTCCCGGAGGCGCTTGGAGAGTTCGGCTTCGACGGCACCGGCACCGGTGACAACCTTGGGCGTGTGGACAACGTCCGCGACAACTGATAAGGCATCCTTGAGTGACCTCTCAGCTTCGTCCACGAGTCTCTCCAATCCAGCTCTAATGAGTATGCTAACGGATCGCGGATCCTTGCATTCTTGTACGAAGATCATTTTGTCGTCGCCGAGCTTCTTCTCTTCAACTACACCCGCTTCGCCTAGATCTGCAGCCTTCAAGTCGTCAAGGTTGGTTACTACCTTGCCGCCTGTTGCTCTTCCAAGCTTCTCCATATCTGACTTCTTGATCCTTCTAGCGGCAAGAATTCCTTCTTTCGCCAAGTAATGTTGCGTTGTGTCATCGATTCCCTTCTGGCAGAGAACTACGTTTGCTCCTGATTTCTTGATCCTATCAACCATGTCCTTCATCATACGGTTCTCTTCATCTAAGAATGCCTTCATCTGTGTAGGATCGTTGATTCTGATTTCAGCGGAAATTTCAGTCTTTTCGATTTCCAAGGCCGAGTCCAGGAGAGCTATTTTCGCCTTCTTCACATGTTTCGGCATTCCGGGGTGGACTACTTCTTTGTCTATTATGACGCCGTTCACCAATTCAGTGTCCAGGAGGCTCTTGCCTTCTTTCTTCACTAATTGGATATTGTCAATGTCGGCGTACATAGAGTCCCCTCTCTTTTCCGCGATCTGTTTAACAGCTTGAATAGCTATGTCAGCGAAGTGTTCACGCGCTCCTCCGAGGCCCTTGCTGTGCATTGCCGTCATGGCTACTTTCTTGAGGGCAACCTTGTCCTCTAGTTTTATCGGTTCTCCGATCTTGTTTAGAACTTCAATGGCATAATCCGCTGCTTTCTTGTACCCTGCAACGATAGTTGTAGCGTGTACCTTATCATCTAACAGGTCTTGAGCTCGTTTCAGCAGGTTGCCGGATATGATTACAGCAGTAGTTGTGCCATCACCAACTTCATCATCCTGCGCTTTCGCGACCTCAACCATCATTTTTGCAGCTGGGTTCTGAATATCTATCTCGTCAAGAACGGTGGCTCCGTCATTTGTGACGGTTACGTCGCCCAGAGTATCAACGAGCATTTTATCCATGCCGCGTGGACCAAGAGTACTCTTCACAACTTCAGAGACGACTATTGCAGCAGTTATGTTGCTTCTCTGTGCATCTCGTCCCCGATTACGCGTCGAACCTTCCTTCAATATTAGAACTGGTTGACCTGAAAGATACGCCATTTTTGTTACCTCTAGTAATTGAGTGCTGTTGAAACTTCGGCCTATAAGTATTTTTCTAGACCGGTGCTTGGAAGCGGTTTTAGCTTCAGAAATGCCGTTGAAACGTTTCTAGGGAAGTTATTATACCTGTCTCCATATCGGTCGACGAGAAAACGTAGGGGTGTTAGCTCCTAGCGATGCTTTGAGGAAAAACATTTGCCGGTAAATATCATAGCTAAATCAAGCAACCTAAGGAATTCCACACTCATTACGGGATTCCATGGCGTTGGTGAAACAGGATACATTTCAGTATCTTACCTGGTTCACGCACTTAATGCACAGAGAATCGGTTTCGTCGATGTGGCCCACCCTCCCCCGTTCATCGCGACCTCAGAAACGGGCTTAGTGACTCCGTTTGAAGTCTACAAGGCAGGCAAGATAGTTCTGGTGAAACTCGAGTTTTCCCCGCATCGGTCTGAAGAGGCTGAATTCGCTAAATCAGTCGCCCACTGGGTTATGGACGGCAGATTTAGAGACGCCGTTCTGATTGGGGGATTAGATGGGACCTTGCAATCTGGTTCTGATGGCGTGCGGATCGTCCCGACGAATAATTACCCGATAACTAAGATGAAGATGAAGCATCCGATGCTTGAAGCTGGGCTCTTCGTTTACGGACCGTTGGCTGTCATGCTGTGTGAATTTGAGAAGAGGAATTTCCCGGCGGTGGCAATATTACCCTATGCCTCCGCAAACCATGCTGATCCGAAAGCGGCAGCGACAGCGATCAAGGTTGTCTCAAAGGCATACGGTTTGAAGGTGGAAGTGAAGGATTTGATGTACGATGCGAAAGACATCGAAGAGGAACTCGACAAGCGAATGCAGCAGACTGCCCGATCCCTTCGTGGAATGTACGGATAGCCGCACTTGGCGAATTTGATATGCAGATACGATTCCTAGGGGCATGCCAAGAAGTTGGAAGATCAGCCTTCGCCGTAAAGACCGCGAATGGCCAGATTCTGATGGATTACGGTGTTATGATAAATCATGACGTAAGCTTCCCCGTCCATATTTCACCCAAAGACCTAAGCGCAGTGGTACTAACTCACGCCCATCTTGATCACAGCGGACTTATTCCCTTGTTCTACTTGCACGCGTCAAAGCTACCAGTGTATGGTATCGAGCCAACGTTCAAACTGACCAAAGTTCTCGTTAGAGATATGATCAAACTGAGTGGCTACTTTCTTCCCTTCGAATACATCGATCTAGAAACGATGCTGAATCATGTGGTTCCCGTGGACTATAATGCAGATTTCAAAATAGGTGAAGCAAGCGTTAAGATGATCAACGCAGGTCACATCCCAGGCAGCGCCCAAATCATTGTGCAATCTGAAGGCAGACGAGTACTGTACACAGGCGACTTCAACCTCATTCCCACACATCTGGTGCCCGGAGCCGACCGAGAATACAAGAACCTGGACGGGATCATAATCGAGAGCACGTACGCTTCAGAAGACCATCCTGACAGAGAAGAATCAGAACGTAGTTTTGTCCTTGCTTGCAAAGAGGTGGTTGAAAGTGGTGGAACCGTCCTGGTGCCAGCCTTCGGAGTTGGAAGATCACAAGAAATAATCTGCATGCTATCAGACCACAACTTCTCATATCCAGTCTACGTAGACGGCATGGCATTAGACGCAATCCGTATGCTAGAACAGCATCCGCAATCACTCCGTGATCAAGAGCAGTTTAAACGGGCGATGAGGCAGGCGGATCAAATCACTAACTGGAATGAGAGGAGAAAAGCCGCACGCACCGCAGGCGTGATAGTATCGCCTGCCGGCATGCTGAAGGGTGGAGCCTCAGTCTTCTACATGGAGAATATTGCGCGCGATGATCATAACGGGATTTTCCTAGTCAGTTATCAAGTTGAAGGTTCGCCTGGAAGAATACTGCTTGAGGAAGGACGATTCATTCTGCACGGAAAAGGAAGGAAAGTGAAAGCTCGCGTCGAAAAATTCGATTTCTCGTCGCACGGCGGAAAGACGCAGCTGCACGAAGCTCTCAGTGAGCTAGATAAGAAAACTCACGTTTTCGTTGTCCATGGGGAAGAGGAAAAATGCAAACTACTTGCGGACTATGCGTCACATGAACTGGGGTTGGAAGCCTCAATTCCCAAGTCGGGTGACTTAATCGACGTTTGAATCATTAGCTCTCCTTCAGGTAGGTCCCATATTGGCTTTTCATCTCGATCAACTCCCGTCGTTGATGTCACATATGGTACCGAACTTGAACGTCAGCGTCACGCCGCCTGTCACTGATATTGGAGAAGCGGTAGACACACGTCGCGGGCAGTATCATTCAACACGGATTATTGCAATTCTAGAGAACCAGAGTATCCTCACAGGATTTGAGAAGATTCTTGGAGTTACATCATTGGATTTGTTCAATCCAAGTCCAAGGGCAGATGGGGGTGGTTTCGTATTTGGTGAGGCACGCCTTCGAGGGCGATCTGGAATAGTCTCAACGTTCAGATTAGGTTCCGACCTGCCAAGCAGCCTCTTATTTGACACCCGCGTAAAGAAAGAGGTATTTCATGAACTCGGGCACATGATTGGCTTTGACCATTGCTCATCTCTAAGCTGTGTAATGTACAAATCTGAAAGTGTTGAGGATACTGATGCTAAATCCGACCATTACTGTGACAAGTGTCAGAGCCTTCTGAAGGAGCTTCGTCATTGAGCGAGAAATTCAAAGCGAAACCAAGTCAACTCATTCCTGAGATTCTCGCAATTGCACTCGCAGGTGTCTTGACCTACGGCCTGCGCGCAACTAGCGCGCCAATCACACCGATAACAATGTTCCCTGAAACAACAAGCGGTGTCACCATGAACACCACCATCTTTGTAGTCATGATGGCAGCTGCAGGCACCTTCATGTATCTGTTCATAAAGTTCGGCTTGAAGCGCATAGTCAAATACCTCATCAACTTTGCACTCATCGCGTTGACACTATTTCTGTTCATCTGGTATGGATCGTTATACGCTGCCTACTTACCTCCGGTTCTAACCTCCGACCTCAACTGGATCTTCATCAGTGTCGCAGCAACCGTTGCTCTAGGGTTCGCGATTTTCAAATCAAAGGGAATGCTGCACTTCGGCGGAATTATCGCAATTGGAGGACTCACAGGGACCTTCCTAGGAGTCTCAATTCCAACATTAACCGCTATAGTTCTACTCTTGGCTCTTGCAGCATATGACTTGTTCGCGGTTTACAGGGGGCCGATAGGAAAGATCGCGCAAAGTACTGATCTTGAAGATTTCACTGGAGCAGTCTTCACTTATGGGGACCTTACCGTAGGCATGGGCGATATGGTGTTCTATTCTATGCTCGCGAGCAGCGCCATGATGAACTTTGGGACACTCCCGTTCTTCGCCGCTGCAGCAGGGCTCATCGCGGGTGCTTACCTCGGCTTTAAGATGCTGGAAGGAAGGGACATGTTTCCAGGCCTACCCTTCGCGATCATCCTCGGACTGGGCCTAATGTTCTTAATGTCGCAAATCGTAACATTACTGAACCTGTAGTTCAATTCCTGGGCGAAATGATGAAAATTCGTTCAAAACGATTAGATTCAGGAATCTAATCAAATTCGGTTTTGACTATTCAAGCGCACAATCGAACCATCCTCAACTAATCGTTAACGTCGACAGTTGAGGATAGAAAAACGGAGCGCCGCCGCAAAATTCCCAATTCCGCGTCTTCAAACCAGTCGCAACCTTCGAAAACCAATCAAATCTGAGTTTGATTGTTTTCAAAACGGCCTACCTACTCCGCACCGAAAATACCGCAATCCTTACTCCAAAATTGCAAGATTAGTGTCAAATTCGTAACAATATCACGCAATTCATTACCAAACGCTTAAGAGCATTCACAATGGCACATTCTCTTCGTGTTAAATCAGTTAAAGGAGGCAATTTAGGAAAATGGTCAAAAGATGCCCATCATGCGGCTACAACAACCGTGACGACGCAACATTCTGTTCCAGTTGCGGCGCGTCTATTGGCGGCACAGGTACGATGGGACCAACTCTGAAACCGGTTCCGTCCGTGCGCGTCGTAACTCCAGTCAGTCCAGGCGGCCCAGTCAGAGTTCCAGCTCCAGGCCAATGCTTCTACCACCCGAGCCTACCAGCCGTCTACGTTTGCAACCGATGTGGAAGATCGATCTGTCGCGACGACTCGAAGACTTACATGGACTTGGTTCTGTGTCCTCAGTGCTATCAGGGAGTAGTCCCAATGGCGGCTCCTCAACCACCTGCACCATCCTTCCAACAACCACCTATGATGCAACAACCACCTATGATGCAACAACCAATGTTCGGAATGCAATATCCACCCCCAATGTTCGGAATGCAACAATCCTCACCGAGAGCTCTCTGGGGATTCATCCTCTCAATGATCGCAGGAATTCTCGTCATCCTCAACGCAGCGGCTCTTCTCTCAAACTCGTTCTACAATATGTGGGTAGGCGTGTTCTTCTGGATACCAGTCATCGATACCTCTCCAACACACGGTCTCATCTTTGCGATCGGTGCAATTATTGGACTCATCCTAGTGATCGGATCCATCCTCATGCTACTAGGTTACGGTACTATCGGTAGCATAGTCGTGTTTCCGCTTGCAGTGCTGAGTTTGATAATCGGCGGAGGATT
>JBEKGM010000087.1:0-7577 GCA_050012795.1 Bathyarchaeia archaeon
GATTATCGGCATCAATTCAGGACCATTTCACTCAACTGTTCTAACCGCCGTATTTGGATCGATTATCGGTCTCAACATACTGGTCAGTCTGCTAGGAATCTTCTACAACGTTCTCTGGGCAGGAGCACCTACTTCTTACCATTATGCGCTCATAGTCCTTATCGGGTTTAGTCTGCATTACTCTGCCGGCACCTATATTGGTCGTGGCAAGTCCGAGTCAATTATTCTTCGGAAACTCGGGAATGGTCGCTACGACCGAAACCGAATAGTAGTGGATCGAACACTAAACCCGAACGCAGAAGCCATGGAACTGGAATCACTGCTGCGACCACAGCTTGAAGATTGACCGCTCGAGACAGACGGGCGAACGACATTTTGCAGTTGTGAGGAAACTAACTCATGAATGATAGTAAGTTGACTGTGCGCAACGTTCTTAGGAAATGCAATCGCGTAACCTTCAGGTTGAGACGAAATGCGAAGAGCTTACCTTTTACGCCTTATCCGTCAGTGTCTATGTCTCATCAGTGTTCCATTTTCCATTGGTTATCCCCTTGGTGGCAAGCAAAACGATAATTCGGGATGGATACGATGCTCGCACTGTAGCCTTCTGGATTTTCTTAGCTTCCTTCGCCATTGGGCTTACTGTGATGGATTGCTCGAATCTCCTCACGTTGTAGATCGTCTCTTTTGGCAGTGGTACCGTTGAAGCCTACTGCTTATCTCAAAACTGTTCTAACCGAACTTTCAGCAGCTTGTGCAGGGTCTCGGCTCCGACGATCTCGGTTCCACCAAAATCCCATTCTGATGGGGTCATCAAGAAAGGCTTAGACTGATTACCCCCTAATCCTCCGTGGCTGCCAATCAATTCCTCGAAAGCTGCCACTTCATTCTTTTCAGCGTCATAGAAGCTATTCACCAGGATATCGGGAGCGTACTTGAAGCCGTCAGTTCGGCGGATGTGACCTGCAGCATGGGCGCCAAAATCTGCTAGCGGATTCTCGCCTTCGACACTATCATCGGCCAAATGGTATATGCCCTTGGCACCAATTACCAAGGGGCCGTATTTTTCGGACCGTACGAGGATGAAGCCGATCCCTTCGTGTTTTGCTAGCCCCGGAATGAGGTCTGGGAAGGCTTTGTTCAATTGCTCATACGTCATGCGTTCTTTCCATTGGGTGAAATACACGAGGCCTAGATTACCTGACGCGAGCACAATAACATGTGGGTTTTTGGACGGGGCTTTCTCGTCCAGTGTTTCGCTAGGACGATGCTCTGTGATATCCTTAAATAGCGTTCCTTTGACCCTTCTTGTCAGTCGCTTTCCTCTTTCGCGAAGAACTCTCTGTCCAATCTTCTCAATTGGGGCGGTCACGACGTGACCAAAGTGATCTTGATTCGTGTCAAGGTGACTGTGTATGATGAAAGTTTCTGGCACAAGTCGCTGGATGAGATCCTTTAGGCTTATTCCGTAGCGTTGCGTGAATGGGGCGCCGTTGCTTTGGCCATGATCTGACAGGATCACAAACTTGTATTTTCGTGAAGATAGCTCCGTCGCTTTCTGCAAACGCGCGAAGTGCTTGTCCAATTGTCTCAATGCGTGGAAAGCGTCATGATCGGCCACGCCGTTGTGATGCGCGATTTCATCATAACCCATGTAAGTGGCGTAGAGCGCATCAACCTGCCCGGCTATGATGTCTCCTACGATCGTGTACGTTGTTATCTCCCGCATGAAAACGTTCGTTGTCGCGCGCATTGCTAAGTAAACTGGGCCGCGGTGTATCCTCGGCTGAACGTCTCCGATCCTTTGTCGTAGTTGACCCCTGAGCTCAGTGAGAATGTCCCAGCAGTACAGCGCCAGCGTTCGCGGAAAATTGTAGGGATTCGAGTAGAAGAAGTACCATGCCTTCGTGTAGAATCCTCTTAGATTCGTGAACTTGCTGTAAGTGAAGATAACGTCTTGAGCGTCGCCGGAGAAGAGGTTCGAGCGAGATGCTCCGTTCGTTGCCAGTAGCCCCTTCCCGTCTGAGATGCGTTTCTCTAGCATAGGCGCGTCAGAGGGGCCGTTTGACGCAATTATCTTGTTTCCGTTCTCCTTCTCGACCCAGCGAAACGCCGGCATATTGTCGTTGTTGCCGTGCAAAATGCCTGCTTGCGAGGCACCCGTCTGGGAGGAGAGGTCGGTCTCCCATTGACGCAGCTTGTGGCTGCCGTTCTTCAACCAGCCTGCGAGCGTGGGCATGTATCCTCTGCGCATGGCCTCACGCAGGATATACTCAGAACAGCCATCAATCTCGAGGAAGACGACGCCCGGTTTAGTTGTCGTGGCCGTCTTCGAGGAACGTTTTGCCTGTCGCACCAAGACTGCGCGGAAATATCGTGCGTCGTCGTCAATTGTTAGGATCCCTGATACCGCCGTGTTAATTGCTGCTATGCCGATGGGCACTAGAATTAGCGCCCAACCTTCAACATGAAATTCGGGAACGGCCAGGCTTGACAGCCAGACTATTAGACCATTTAGGATTAAAGCGCCTATTCCAAACGTGAAGAAAAGAAAGGGCAATGCAATCTTGGACAAGATCGGCCACAGGATCGCGTTTAGCAGCGCGATCACGCATACAACTAGAATCGCCGTTTCCCAGGTATCAACGCTCAGACCCGGCACGAAGTGTATCATGAGCACGAGTCCTACGGCCTCGCTAAACCAAACAACGAGCACTCTCGCGATCGAGCGTAGACTTTGCTGTTTCACACGATTCATCTAGTGTGCCGCCTGAAGCCTCAGAACCGTGATCTCTGGAGGACAGTTAATCCGGAACCAAAAAGTGTTCGTCCCAAGCCCACGATTCGTATACAAAACCATATCCTCCACCTGATATCTCCCTAGAGGATACTTCTTGAAGTGAGAACCGCGAAGGGGAGGGCCGATCTTTGGCAGCACAAACTGGCCGCCGTGCGAGTGCCCGGAGAGTTGCAACACGAAACGACCCGTCGCCGCAACGACATCAGCAAAGTCGGGTTCATGTACAAGTAGGACCGCTGGACCTGAAGGCGGCAACTTCTTCAAAACCCGATCAAGGTCATGCTCCTGCGCCATTACATCATCGATACCCGCAAAGTGCAGTTCAGCTTCTCTTCGATGCAACGTGCAAACCTCGTTGCTTAGATCGATAATGTTACTCTCACGCAGAATACGACGAACCTTCTCTGCCCCCATCCAGTGATCATGATTTCCCAACACTGCAAAAGTGACGATTTTGGGACGCAACTGAGAGAGCGAGTTTACCAAGTCGGCAGCGACTTGGTCGACTGCAAACGAAACGAAGTCTCCCGTAATCACCACAACATCAGGAGACTGCTCGTTGACGAGCCCGACAGCACCTGTCAAACGATCCGGCGACATCCACTGACCAAGGTGAAGATCACTGATATGCACGATCCGAAACTCGTCGAAGACCTTCTCAAGCCCTCGAAGAGGGACAGACACATGAACAATCTCGAAATCTGTTGGATCAAATCGTAATCCCCCAATCTTCCTCATGAACGAGGCCTGCGCAAACTGCAGTTTCTGCCGCGGCGTCAACAGCCTCGCACCAAATGAGTCTGAGTGATGGGGCCTCATTCTTCTCGGCTTCCATCAATCCTTGTGACTTTGTAAATCAAGTCTACGCCTCTCCCATATTCCAACACGGAGGACACCCTTGATCCGTTTTTGCGTGTCGGTCGTGTGGGCAAGGTAATTAGAACCGTTGTTGTCCATCTATTTTTGCGCGTACACCGCGCCTAATCTTTGGATTTCGAAAGCGCCACGCCGAAGCTGACGCCGAGCGCTACACCTACGAGCAACGCAACGCTCACGACCAAAAGCGGCCTTTCAGATATCGTCTCCTCAGCCCTATGTCTTACCGGACCCATCTGCTTTCTGAGATCACTGAAGCGTTTATCCATGTCCCTGCGCAGGTCCTTGACGTAACCCTCTACCTTTCGCACCTGCTTGAGTTCTTTCTCTTCCTTCGTCTTTGACAAAACAGCATCCGAGACTACTAATATTCAGCCGCAGCGATAAAGCTATACGCGTATAACGTTAAATATGTAACCTTATATAACGCAGACATCTCTAGCGGGTCAATAGGTGTTCTTTGTTTGAAAACATGTAGATATTGCAATAAGCAGAATGTGGATAATAATAATTACTGCAACTGGTGTAGAACTACGCTGAGCGATTTTCCCGACCAACCACCACCACGAGGAATGTGTCTGATATGTGGAAACCACAACGCTGCTGACGCACGCTTCTGCGGCCACTGCAGTTCACCGCTAATCAGATACGCCTGAACTCTACCAAACCCATTTCCACTAACTTCCCCCTCATTCTTTTGAAATCGAAGAATCGCCCTGCAATTATTGCAGCGGTTTTCGTTCACAAAGGAACTGCCAATGGAATACGCCATAGAACTCAACCGCCTCATCCAAATGGAGATGGCGGGATCTGTCGGCTAAATCCGTAATCTGTCACCCTCTTTCTCGTATGGAGTAGTTGAGTCCTAGAGGGTCTTGTGTTTCTGTGCGCCCACACTCTTCGAAACAACTTCATTGATACGATTCATGTACCCCCCAGCTGAAACTGTGTCTCTTTCACAAACACCAACTGCGTACTCTGCAATTTTCCCTGGTTTTCCATAATAGCTCCATACCCAATATATCGACAAACTTCCCTCTGCTAGGCGAGGTTCATCTATGCCTTGTTTTTCTTCAGGTTGTCTTCTTGAGCGGAAGTTGTTTGAGTGCAGTAACGATTTCATGCGTATGTTTTGTGATGTCGACGTTCGTGAAAATCTTGATAATCTTGCCTTCCTTGTCGATTATGAATGTCATTCTTTCCGCACGCGAGCCGTCTTCACTCAAGACTCCGTAGGTCCTCGAAATCTGCTTGTCACGGTCGCTGATCAACGGGAAGTTTAGACTGTTTTTCTCGGCGAACTTTTTGTGGGATTCGATGGTGTCCACGCTAACGCCTACAACTTCTGTCCAGAGAGCTGCTAATGATTGGAGCTTGTCTCTGAAACTGCAGGCTTCGATTGTGCAACCTTTGGTATCATCCTTCGGGTAGAAGTAAAGGACCACATTCCTCTTTCCAAGGTAATCTCTTAGCCGAACCCATGTGTCTTCGGACGTTTGGCCTTTGAAATCAGGTGCCGTGTCACCAACCTTTGGCCTTGTTTCCACTCGTAATCACTTCTCGCTAATTTGGACCCTTCTGATGATCATCTTCTTGTCAAGTTTATCATGCTTTGGCCTTGGAACCAACCTTGCTATGAAACACCTCCGTAGTACAAGTTCAGTTGCGTGTGTTCGCATTACTCACACGTGAAAACGACGAACGACGATGGTTCAAATTACGATGCCCGCACCGACTCACCACATCTTCAAACTCCTCTCCCCGTATCTCCATCCGTTCAAGATTTGTAGTATTTCATGTCGCTCCTGGTCAGGAACGTCTCGGAATCTAGTTTAATGAAGAAACAAGTGGCTAACGTTGATTCAGAACGCTTCGCGCAAAGTTTCTTAAGCTCTTGCTGGCAAATTTACTGTGAACGAAATTGCCAATTTCTAGGGAAGCGTTTAAACAGGGTACTTCAATTGAACCATTAGAAAAAGCAGTTCTAGATTTTCTCAGTCGAAACTATCAGTCGGCTTACACATCATCCGAAGTTTATCGTGAGGTTATTCGACCTGACTCAAATACTGTTAGTGAAGATAGCCCAGAACGTGCTAGAGTTGAACGGATACTAGACACTCTAATGGGAAAGGACGCAATCGTGGCTATACATGCTGAGCGATCTGGCGAAGTATATTTTGCAGTCGCAAACCGGTAGTCCAATGAGAAGAACCCCCATAATTTGACGAAACACTAAGAACCGTTAAACGACGTCACCAGAACCTTCCATTAAGTAAGATCGTCACCAAACGAACGGTAACAGAACCCCCATTCAGAACGCCAGTAAGCCAAAGCAATAAGAATCCAACCCAGTCTTACTACTATTGGCAAATCCAAATGTCAGAAACACCTTGCCCCAAGTGCCAGTCTAACATGGGTACAGGCAGTATCGTAATTCTTGAAAGGGAAGTGGTTGGAACAACAGCACAAATGAGACTCTACACTAAGGTATGCAAGAATTGTGGTTACACCGAGCTTTATGCGCATACTCCATAACCATTTTTCTTGCCTTGTGTCCGAAAATTGGGATTTTCAGAAAACAAACAAAAGGATAATTTCTCTCTTCACTTACTCTCATTGGTTGCTTGTTTTAGTATTGTATAGGTTCTTGCCCCGTCCGACTCGTCGAGTATTAGGATAATTTCCTCGTATCCTAGGAATAGGTTTACGATGGTTATGCCGTTTCTTTTCGACTTCCTCTGGTAGGTGGATGGTGAGTTTCGCAGTGTTCATTCTTGGTTTGAGGGAGTATTGGCCTTTCAAGGCTGCTTTCAACTGTCCATAATCGTTTGCGTCGGCGATGATTTTGATTGAGCTGACGAGTGGGAAGATGTTTGGATGTTCCTCTAGCTTAGCGGATAGTTCTACTAGTCGTTTTAGTTCGTTGATGAAATTTGCTCGTTTCGGGGTAATGGTTAGGTCGATTACTCCGCTGGTTAGCGTCATCTTTGCGTCTTTGAGCACTGGCATTTTGGGTGGTAGGCCGAGCTTTGATTGGGCGTCTGAAAACCGCTTGATGACGACTACTATCGTGTTAACGTTCACGTCTCTCTCGGTAAGTCGATCGATCGTGGGCTTGATCCTGAGAGCTAATGCATGGTAGTTGATGATTCCCATCCGGAGATGCTGGTTAACGGCATGGTCTCGTGTTAGGAGGTCCCCGACGGCCTGGGAAATTGTAGGTTTAGTAGTGTTCATGGGTTGAATTAGGTGCGTGTTACAATTATAACTTTATGTAATAAGCCTTATATGTGAGTCACAAGTATATCTTGAATTAACAATACTTGGAGTTAGTAGGTGAATACAATGCAAGCAAACAAAATGTTCCCGACTTACGTGTTCTGCAAGGTCCAGCGTGACCGTGTGCCACAAGTGGTTGAGGAACTACGCAAGTACAGCGAGATAGAGTTCAGTGCACCAGTGACCGGTCGATACGATATTGTCATGCGAATAAAGACCAGTAACCCAGAACAACTATACAATACTATTAACAAAATACGCAGCATCCATGGCGTAAACGCAACCAATACTTTCACTGCAAATGATGGATTCGTTAACGGTCAGAAGCTAGACGCACAGGGCGTTTGGGGATTCAGCCTATTATCAATCAACAAGCCATTACCGGAAGTTATACAGAAGCTGAAGAACGTACCAGCCATATACGATGCGTGGAGTATTCCAGGTCAGTTCGACATTATCATGAGTTACAAGGCTCAGAATTATGAGCAACTCATGAAGACGACTGTCGAGCAACTAGCCCATACTGATGGCATCTTGAGAAGCGAAACACTATTCGCGTACCAGCCTAACGTTAAGGCATAACCAGTAGTAACCTGGGGGACATACGCTCCCAGCCTACCCC
>JBEKGM010000088.1:0-6256 GCA_050012795.1 Bathyarchaeia archaeon
TTGAATGCTACCTTTGCTTCTATTGCTCTTCTATGGAGCTGCTGCAGCTGGCACAGGCACCACAATCAAATGGATGGCGGACGAAGACGTTCCCTCGACTCCTAGCCGCCATGATGTCACGGAACGAACCACAGTAATCACACACTACCCTGGCGGACGAGTGGAAGGAGACAGCCCCTCGTCAGAATATCTGCAATATCGGAAACTTTCAGCTGACAATGAAACAGAAACGGACCGAAAAGTAAGGAGCGTCCGCTACCGAGAAGGATGGAACGAGGGCAAAATAGCTCAGATAGTATCAGAGCATCTAGCAATTGAGCGGCATCTGCAGCGGGACTACGCTGAAGCTATCGCGAAAAACGTTTCCGACTACGAATTGAATCACAAGTATTTCTGGGCCCACGTAGCGCTCCACCATGGAAAGCGGTACTGTGAGTAACATGGCGATCCGGGCAATGCTTCCGATCACATTCGGCATGGTAATGGCAATACTTCTGCTTTGGGGGACTGTTCTAGGTTTCGTTAACGGTTACAATGCAGCCATTTGGGTTCTCATCTTGATCAGCGGGGTTGCCGGCCTCACGCTTTTTGGCATAATCTCAGAAGAGTGGGAAGGCACAGACCACTGGGAACCTCGAAGAACATCCACCAGAACTTCTAGCAGGATCGTGCACATCGAACGGCCTAGACATTTCAAAAGATTCGAGGATGACTTTGATTGACGCCGAAAAAACTGCTCATAACAATTGCAGTGGGCCTATTTGCCGTTCTCATCTTCCCCTTTCTTTTCATGGCACTTGTCTTCGTATTTGCCGTAAGAATTCTGCAAAGATGGCGAAGTGAATGCTTCGCAGATGATGAATTTGTCTGACACATCATTCGAAGAACATGCAGTCGTTGAACGCAGAGGTCTGCTTGGAGGTAAGAAGATAGAAACTAATGCCGGAAAAATCAATCGAACTACATTCCTAATGGCATGCGACTTTTGCGGCAAATATCCACTGGAGAACTTCCTTCTGTGCCGAACGTGCGGATGCAAGTTGTGTTCCGATTGTTCGACGAAAGTTGACGGCGTGCCGTATTGCAGGCCTCATCTAGCGTTAGTCGCTCCGCTCTCACGGCACGGTTATAAAATTCTCATCTGCATTAGGGAAGAAATCGGATCGGTTTCGCAAATATCCAAAATATGTCGAATGGACAAGGATGATGTGAAAAGTTCTCTAGCGCTTCTCAGAGAATTGAAGTACATCACAGAATCTGGAATTCTATCATTTCTTTCCAGGAAAATCACTGGCGATGGAATTAGAGTTCTCTCGGTTTATTCCAAAATTTTCGATGCAGATGAAGACGTAGCCGACGTAAAGAACAAGCTGAAAGAGGAGACTGAGGAAAAGAATCATGGAACCTAAGGCAGCTCTCATCTCTGGACTGGTCCTAACATCAATTCTCATTATCTGGTACGGCATTCTATCGTGGATATATTCGAAGCTTGCTCAATTCCGCATGCCAAATGAAGCATACGTCATTGTCTTCGGTCTTCTGATGCTGATTCTGGTCGTAGTCTGCGCAAAAATATTCGTGAAGGAATAATTATGGAAGAATGGGTTGAGGAAACAAAGGAAACTATCGACAAGCTCTCAGAACATGTTAACGCTGAGAGTCTTAAGATGCTGCTGGACTTGTACGTCATAACTGACAGCGATGAAGATAGAACAAGCATCAGGCAAGATATCGAGACAATTCTCGGCCCCGGCCTGCAGCTGTTACTGAATACTGAAAGCCCCTTCCTGCCTGTGCCGCCAGAGTTCAACGGTGAAATTGTATTTGGCACAGTAGTCCAAGGAGACAAACGTGTTGGACAATTCGCAGTGCGAAGCTCTGACCTATGCAGACACACCGGCATCTACGCCCAGTCTGGCCACGGAAAATCCGTTCTGCTTTACACTCTTACAGACCAGCTGATCAAAAACAATGTCGGCTTTTGGTTCTTCGACGTTAAACAGGATGGCCGAGCTCTGCTTCTTCATCATCAGCAATTGATAGATATTCCTTGGCAGCAATTGCGCTGGAATCCGTTAAGGCCACCCCCAAAAATGGATGTGAAGCTCTGGTGGCAGTTGTTTTCTGAAGTTTGCGGCCACGCTTGGGGAGTCTATCATGCTGGCATAAACTACCTACTGGAATTCCTAGATCAGCTCTACGAAGATTATCAGAAAACTGGAGTATTTCCGACACTAGGCGATTTGCATAAGCTGATGGTTGCGAGCCAAGAGACAAGCCGAAAGCGACTCGAGTACTATGACGTGATGTATAATCGGACACGAACATTAGAAAGCATTCTCGGCAACGTGCTAAATTCAAGGAACGGCATCAAACTCGAAGACCTCGTGAACCGCTTCGTTGTCTTTGAACTAGATCAGCTGAGGGCTGAAGAACAAAACTGGCTCATTGAAGTCATGCTGACGTGGCTCTATGCATACAGAATGACTGAGCAGCACAGAGGCGAGCAACTAAGGCAGGTAATCATCTGCGACGAAGCACACAGAATCTGGGATGCCAACAAGGAATGGAGAGACACAACAAGAGAGATGGGCATGCCTACAATCAATCTCTTCCCAACCCAGTTCAGGGATTTCGGGACCTCACTGATCATGACCTCACAAGAACCTTCGAAGATGACACACTCCGTTCATGCAAACACGCTAGTGAAGATCGTTGGCAATCTAGGCAACGGCACGGACATTAATTCAATCGCTGAAGCAATGGGGCTAGACGAGGAAGAACAGGACGTAATCCACAAGCTCAAACGGGGCGAATGGCTAGTCAAACTCTCTGACCAATACACTGAGCCTTTCATGATTCAAACAGCTGACTATCCAGTTGACAAGCATGTTTCCGACCAAACTGTGGTTGAGAGGCTTTGGAAATTGCTTCCTGAACTGAGAACTGAAGAACGAAAGGAAGTAGTTGGGCGTGTTCAGACTGTAGGGCAAGCACCGAAGCTAATCAAGAGTCAGCTTTCTGCAGATGCATGGGGCGTACTCGCAAACGTTTGCCAACACCCATTTCTTGGCATTCGGTCCAGATGCTACGCTCTGAAAGTCTCTGGCAGAAGAATTGAATCGGCAATCCAGGAACTTGCCGACCGGCACCTAATCGTGAGTCTTGACATCCCGCTAGGAAGATTTCGGCCTGTGAAGTTTCTGCTTCCGACAAATGACGCTCTGAATCTTCTCAGAGATTTCGGGTACGATACGAACCTCTGGAAGAAAATTGGAAATGTTGGGTTCGAGCATTCACTTTACCAAGTGCTTATCGCCTATTCTTTGAGGAAGAAAGGCTACGAGGCAATAATTGAGAAGAAACTGGCTTCTGGAAGAAGACTTGACATCTACTGCTATGATGGCAAAAGGAAGACTGGAATAGAAATAGAACTGACAACAACGAACATCGAAGAGAAAGTTGAAGGAATAGATGAGCTTGACAGCCTAGTCATACTTGTAAAAGATGAGGAAAGCTTGCGGGACGGAATAACGTTCCTAAGGGCCCGTCCCGCAATCAAGAAAGTAACTGTAGAGAAAGTAAACGAATTCCTGCGTGAAAATAGTACTAATAATAGGCCATGGAACGTCCGACATCAACCCCCCATCGACGGAACAAACCCGAATCATGACGATTCTGGAATGAAGGTGTAATGAATGGCAGAGTACAGACGCAAACGAAAAAGAGCTGGAAAGTCGTATTCTCGCAAAAGGCCCTACATGCCCAGCCTTGGAGGAGGTGGCTACGGAGGACCGAGGAATTATCTCCGAACTCACGATTTCAGATACGAGCGAGAACCAACTCCGAAACCAACAAAGACGGAAACTCGGTACGAAGTCATCGAAAGGCCTTCTACCGAAAGCTATCGACAACCTACTTTCTATCGGCCTGAGCCCGATCAGGCTTCGCTGGAGCAAGTCGTGGGACGGACCATTGAGAAGTATCTTCGCAATGATTCTGAGCAGAAGCGGGAATCACAATCTCAGACTGAGACACACCTCGATTCAGAGAGTCCATCTAACTTGCAAGAGGTAGGAGACCTCGAAGCGAATCGACTTGCGGAAACGGGGCCAGCCACAATCGAGAAAGCACCTGAAATTGATTTGACTGAACCTGCAGAACCTTTAGTGGAAATCTCGCAAGAGGCTATCCCAGTCATCGACAAAGTTGCAGAACTCTACGAACTTCCAGTAAAGGACCTGGAACTTCTGCTTGTTGAATTAGATGCTAACCCCCTTGAAGTGCAGCCTGAGAGGAATATTGAGGCGGAACCGGGGAGGGAACAGTAATAGTCACGGACAAAACATCGGAACGAAGCGATCGACTGAATGAGCTCAAAGAACATGCTACGGAATTACGCGAATTCGAAAGAGCAGATTGGGAGGGCACACGAGAAGACTCACAACTGCTGTGGAATCTCAGAGAAGCATTGTCGGGCTCAGTAGAAAAAGGCGAGTTGGAGGAGGAAGTACTGTCCGAATCTGCAAAGGAATCAGAGCTTCATGAAATATGCGAGCTTTCTGCAAAGGATGCGGAGGTGTTGCTTGCCGAAGTAGCTGCCGATCCACTCGAGATAAACGTGGACCAAAAGGAGGAGAAGGGTGAGAATGCAGAACGATCGCTATAGTACAAGAATAGATTTCGACCTCACAGGCGAGCTGGCGAGGCGGCTTGACGAAATAATCCAGAGAGGGGTTGTGGGCTCCAAGCCAGAGGCAATAAGACAAGCGCTAACAGAATACTTCAACAAGCTGGACGAGCAACAGCTGCGACGTGCAAGACTCAGGCTCCTTGAGAAAGAGTCACCGGTTGAGCGTTCCTAAGGAAATAGAAACTATAAAGCAAGTTCTATTCCGGGGACGACCTGGGACCTGATCGTCTAACCTATGACTGCAAGAATGGCAATAGAAGCAATCTAAGCTGCAGGACTCCTGAGATCGTGAGCATGAAAACCATGAAGATCGTGGCCTTCGGGGACAGTCTGACGGTCGGGGAAACCGGATTCTCTGATTCTGATGAATCCGCCTCGTACCCGAAATATCTTGAGACCCTTGCTAAACAACATCTGACTGGCCTCCAATCAGGTGTGGAGGTCAACGTGCTGAACGGGGGAATTAACGGTGATCTAACCTCGGGCATGCTTGAAAGGTTCTCAAGGGACGTGGTTGATGAGAAAGCGGATTACGTGGTCATACTTGGAGGAACCAATGACCTAGGGTGGGGGTTCGACCCGGCAATAATCGCTCACAACCTGACCACCATGTATGACGCGGCTCTGAACAAGGGCATTGCGCCTGTAGCATGCTCGGTGCCATCGATTCTTGGATTCGACGCACTGATCCCTCCCAGACTCCAGCTCAACAGAATGATCCGCACTGAAGCAGAGAAGAGAAGCGTACCATTCGTGGACTTTTTCACGGCAACTGCTGACCAACAGACCAATAGGCTCTCAGAGGATTACTCTGCCGACGGACTTCACCTAAACACAAAGGGTTACCAGCAAATGGGCAAATACATATTCGACAAATGGTTGAAGGCAGTTCTGGACCAACATACAAAGTAGTTCGCATTCTGCTGCTAACGGAATTGGCGGGATTATCACCGATCCCACGATAGCCCACGAGCTCGTTATATGTAACGGTAAATTGAGATCAGAATCCCCTGCTCCATCTCCGTTAGAATAAGTACCGTATATTGTAAAGTAGTAATAGAACAAAATCGGGCTATTTCAATCAGGGTACCGTTCAGTTCAGGGGAGAGTCGTGAGTTCAACTTCCCACGTTCGGAAGATTCTGGTCGCTGTTTTCATTCTGGCACTTGTTGGGGTTGGCGGTGTCGCTGTCTATTTCACCTACCCGAAAACAACTGGATCATACATTGTCACACCCATCTCATCAGCAACCACCATATCAAGCACGCTAACATCGATAACCGCACAGACAACCATCACCAGCAGCAAAACGAACACCACCACAATTCCAATTCAATGGGTCACCGTTGGGCAGCCGAAATCTGTCGATTACTACCTCAATCTAGTCGAAGCGAACGGTACCGCACCATACGTTCAACTGGCTTCAGAACTGAGAAAACTGCCAGACCTGCAAAATGCAACAGCAGTAGCTACGATTACTTACCTCGCACTGAACGCCACCAATCCTGAAGTGAAAGAGGCTTTCGAGCTGATGATGAAAGGTGGAACGCCTGACCCGGGAGA
>JBEKGM010000089.1:0-6072 GCA_050012795.1 Bathyarchaeia archaeon
GACTGTCGAGCAACTAGCCCATACTGATGGCATCTTGAGAAGCGAAACACTATTCGCGTACCAGCCTAACGTTAAGGCATAACCAGTAGTAACCTGGGGGACATACGCTCCCAGCCTACCCCGTTTTTCTATTTCAGAAAACTTGTTGACGAAGGACTTGAACTCAGATCTGTCCCTTGGTTAATCTATGAATATTTGCTTACCGCCGATCTTCTCCTTCCCGTGGACATAGGAAGTCACGGATGGAGCTCTCAACGCGAAGACCTCCTGCGAAGAAGGCATATCCTGATTGCAAATAGCAACAACCTTCCGATATTCCTCAAGGGATTGGCTGACTCATAACTGGCGTCGGGTTGAAACACTTCAGGATTGAACTTCTGTTACCAAGCAGGCTCTGGTTTCCAACCCTGCTGTTTTGCTTTCTCGATTGCGGTCTCTTGAGTAGTTAGCCACGAATCGATCTCGGCGAGAATCCTCGTGCATTCAGCAAACAGCTCCTCAAAATTATGAGCCAATATTCGTACTGTAACCCTGACTCCTAGGAAGACCGGGAATCTTTCACCTAATCGAGATCTTTCGAGTGCCATAGATACCATTTCGAGTCGGCCTAACATGCTCAAAAATCCCTCCTCATCCCCCCATACGTCGATCTTGTGCTTCGCTCGAACGCCTGATACCAGTTTCTCGGTTTCAACTTTGCAACCTAACTTGACGAACACGTCGTGGACTCTATTCTGATATATACGCCAAGCAAACTTTGTTCGGACATTTTTCTCATTAGATGCTCCTCTACCGGGTTTTCCTAATAGCTGACGGTAATGTATCACTGCCATTTTGCAAGCTGCTTTTGCAAATCCTTCCGTACAATCTAGGATATACCGGATAGTCGAGCGGGCTAGCTGCCCCCAAAGAACATCACCGCCATCACGTTTAGGCAAACTTGACCCTAGAACTACATAATTCGGTCCAAGCACAGCGATAAGATCCGGCCTAGGTGGTCGGACTATTGTTCAAGTCAGATTGTCCGATGAGATAGTACAATACGTGCTCCGTTTCCACTAGTACAAATAACGCCTGATGCTGTGCCCTTGTTTCGTGAGTTCCGGCGGATTGTGCTGCGTAGATTGATTCCACCATCTGGACGCTTGCATCAATAACTTCTGCGGTAGATCTGGAACCGATTATCCGTACAATTCTTTGGCGTCGTGTTCCTTCTCCCCCAAGCTGGTCAAGAACTTGACGGAGGAGTTCTCTACAGGAAGTAAGGCATTGCCTATACCTGTCAGGATTGTCAGAGTAATATGCCTCCCAAGCGCCGTCTAACATATTAGCGAACCGAGAGTCGATTGCAGAAAGCAGCTCATCCAACTTATTTCTGACTTCAATCTCTGCTGCTGGGTGAGTTGTCGTTGGTCTAATCTGATTATGTACCTCATTCCAGTCGAGTCCTAAAGGCTGTAAGTGTGTGCGTAATTCACCCCAATTGCCGGGCGCGGAATACTTCAAGGAGAGTGAAATATGATGAGTGTGCCCACCATTAGACTATTATCTCCCCATTCGCTAGCAGGTGTCTCTAGCTGTGGCCTACGAGACGACCAAGACATTCCTATTAATGCATAAACGAGATTGAAGCATTTTTGCAACTAACAGGCGCGGAAATTTTAGTCAAAAGCCTAGAGCAATTGAATGTAACTCATGTTTTTGGATACCCGGGAGCGACGATACTTCCAGTATTCCACGCGTTAGCGAAGACTCACATTCAGATTATCGTGAATTCAAACGAGCAATCATGTGCATTTAGTGCTGCAGGTTTTTCACGCTCCAGCGATAAAGTGGGTGTAGCAATAGTAACCTCTGGACCTGCGATTACCAATACTCTAACAGCTGTCGCTGACTGTAATGCGGATTCTATACCGATACTGGTAGTCGCAGGACAGGTACCCCAAAGAAAGCTTGGGAGTGATGAATTCCAGCACATTAACGTCACGGAGGTTTTTGCCAAGGCTTCCAAGAAGGTGATATTGATAACCGATAATTCAGATGTTGAAACCGTGGTGAAGGACGCGTATTTTCTTGCAAGGTCTGGGAAACCAGGCCCCGTGGTTATTGATTTTCCACTCGATGCGCAGAGAAAGATGGCTCACTATAAACAACAAGATCCAGATATCTATCGCTTGAAATACGAAGATGAAAGCCACCTAGGTAGGAATCAGTGTAGAGAGTTCTTTCAACTATTACAGGGCGCTAAGAGGCCTCTTCTATACATAGGTGGCGGACTGAACTCCATAGCTGCAAGTGAGAAGATTAGAGAGTTCAATCACTTGTTCAATATTCCTTCAATCAATAGTATAATGGGTAAAGGGATTCTGAATGAGAGCTTGGACACGTCACTCGGCATGCTGGGAATGTTCGGAATTCCATATGCGAATATGGCCATTCAGGAAACGGATCTGTTTGTCGCGTTTGGTGTAAGGTGGGATGATCGTGTAACCCAAAGGGTAGGTGACCCAGGGCTTGAGGCAGATATTGCGTATTTCGATATCAATGCCGAGAAGGTTCAAGAGGTCAGAGTAACACGAAAACCCAAGTTCTCCTTTATTGGAGATGCAAAGATCGCTCTTGAGGATCTACTGGAGTACGCGAAAGAAAACAACATCAAACTAAACATAAAGGAATGGCAAGAAAGAGCATCATATCTTAAACAAGCCTTCCAATTGAACTACAACAGGAACACTGAAAGCATTCAGCAAGCGGAGGCCCTAGATCTTCTTTCAAGTCTCCTAACTGAACAAACTAAGATAACCACGGGGGTTGGCAACCATCAGATGCTTGCCGCACAATATCTCAAGATCTTACAGCCAAAATCGTTTTTCGCGGCAAGTGGCTTTGGCACGATGGGGTTCGCACTGCCATGCGCGATTGGCGTTCATTATGCTAATTCAGAAGCGACAGTAATCGCTATCGACGGAGATAGTAGCATCAAAATGAACATGGGGGAGATACACACGATTGGCTCTCTAGGACTCCCCATCAAAGTCCTACTCCTGAACAATCACGGAGATGGCATGGTTAGAAACATCCAAGACGCTGACTACCAACAGTTGCATACAGCGACAGAACGATCTTTTGACGCAAACTTTGCACAAATTGCGAAGGAATGCGGTTTCACATTTTGCAGAAAAATCAAGGATAGACAAGATCTTGAACCGGGCCTAAGAGAAATGCTTGGCGCAACAGGGCCGTCATTCTTGGAGATTGTGACCGACAGAAATGAGATGATCTATCCGAGAATACCTATCGGGAAAGGCTACAGAGACATGATCCTAGGACCATTCATCAGAAAAACTCTGGCAAGCTAGTCACGAACGAAGTGCACTAGTAGTGACACACACAAATCATGTCTGTTTCTGTTACTATTCTAGTCAGTATTTCCTGATGCACTAACGCCCGCATCTATGATTCCTGGATGACAGGAACAGTAATCGTACTATCCGCAATGATGACAAACAACTCCTTTAATGCCGCAAAGAGCAAAGCTACATGAGGTTTTGTAATGCCGCTAACCCTCGTCCTGATGAGTGCCGAAACAGGGTCGGAAGACGGGGTGGTCAAACAACTACGCAAGATTTCAAACGTCAAGGAATCCTATTCAGTGTATGGAGTGTACGACATCTTCGCTAAGGTCGAAGCCGAAATCATGGACAATCTGAAAGAGGTCACAAGGGCACTCTAGTGGTGCGGGCAACCAAATTTGAACTGTTAAGTTCAGGCGTTATTTCGTGCTTCCTTCCCCTATCCAAGACCCGTCTAACCCGGAAAGAGAGGTAAGGTTTTCTCGTCGAGTTTGCAGAGAAAGCGACAGTGTTCCCGGCTGAAGTCAATTGGCGCGGTCTTATGTAGTCTCTCGTAACCAATTGGTTAGAAGCCTATTTTACCTAGAATGAACAGACGCGTCTCAAGATGGACAGTATGACAGTTCCGAGGCCAGAGGAGACAGTTCGGGCAATCATGACGAAGAATCCGATCACGGTTGACTTTGACGCACCTGTAAGAAACGCGCTTCAAACAATGATCGACCGAGATATAGGAAGTCTCATCGTATTGAAACACGGAAACCCAGTGGGAATCATCACCGAGCGTGACGTGACACGTATTTCACTGCGTCTCATCACAGGCCAGAATATCTATGAAGACATAGTGGGCCGATTAATGAGCAGCCCGATCATCACTGTACCTCCTGACGCCCCTATACGACAGGCGGTCGAATTAATGGTCACTAGGAAAATACGAAGGCTGCCAATCGTGGATCAGGGGCGCCTCGTCGGAATCGTCACCGAGCGAGACCTATTCAAGTGGTCCTCGAGCATTCTACGCAACAGAAAGTGAACCGTCGTGGTTTTCTGTGTGTGTGCCTCTAGTGGTGCGCACACACACGCGAAAGACCCTGTGAGTAAGACAACGGATAAATCCCGGGTCAATTCATTCGCATTAACAATTTAGATCGTCATTACTTGATTTCGTTTAGGTCGTAAGGCGTCTCTTGGTATACATAGTAGTTCAACCAGTTTGAGAACAATAGGTTGGCGTGGCTTCGCCATAACACCATCGGCGGTAACTTCGGATTATCGTCAGGATAGTAGTTTTTGGGTACTTTTCGGTCTAATCCTCTTGCGATGTCACGATCATATTCCAATTCCAAGGTTAACGCGTCATATTCACTATGTCCAGTTACGAATATTCTTCTTTCATCTTTGGTGGCGACAATATACACTCCTGCTTCCTGTGACTCCGAGAGTATTCGGAGATCTGGAACTTTCTCTATGTCGCTTTTTCGTGTCTCCGTAAGGCGTGAGTGCGGTGCGTAGAATATGTCGTCAAATCCTCTGAAGAGTCTAACGCTTTTATCATTGACGGAATGAGGGAAGACGCCGAACATTTTCTCATTCAAAGGGTACTTGGGTATTCTGTAGTAATAGTATAGCGCAGCCTGCGCTCCCCAGCATAGATACAACGTGGAAAAAACGTGGTGAGTCGACCAATCCATAATCTCTTCGAGTTCAGTCCAGTAGTCAACTTCTCTAAAATCCAAATGCTCTACAGGTGATCCGGTGATTATCATTCCGTCGAACTTTTGGTCCTTAATGTCTTCGTAGTATTTGTAAAAGGCCTCCAAGTGTTCCTTTGGGGGTATGTCTGGAATTGTGGTTCTTTGGGTGTAACAGTGTAGCATCTACTTGGAGAG
Organism: Bathyarchaeia archaeon; assembly: GCA_050012795.1. Classification (GTDB taxonomy): domain Archaea; phylum Thermoproteota; class Bathyarchaeia; order 40CM-2-53-6; family 40CM-2-53-6; genus FEN-987. Next base: position 5,243 of record JBEKGM010000089.1, read on the forward strand.
GAGAGTTCCCGAGTAATCGCAGGATCTGGGTTTCAGTTATTATTTTCGTGGGCATAAGATTCAGAATGGCGATGTTCAGGGGTCGAATGTCTTGATGGTAACCTCGTTCCGCGAACATAACGAATATGTTTTCATCGGTGAGGACTTTTGCCGCTGGAAGGCTGTCCGGGATTTTGATCGGCAAAGGGTGGTCATCTAAATATTGATTGTAATCGTTCAGTGGAGCGTGGTTGCCATGGTTACTTCACAGCTTTTCTCAGGGCCCGGTCAATATCGTCTTTTATGTCCTCAACGTCTTCCAGGCCGATGGACAGCCGGATATAATCCTCTGTGACTCCCGTTTCCTCTTGTTCTTGCCTGGTCAATTGTTGATGGGTCGTTGAGGCAGGGTGTATGACGAGGCTCTTTGCGTCTCCAATGTTAGCGAGGTGGGAGAAAAGTTTCACCGATTCAATGAATTTTCGCCCTGCTATGGGCGTGTTGAAGGGCGCGAGATGCGCATCGCAACATTCGCAAAACCGCAGGGCGACGAGATTTCATCGAAGAGTAGGCTGGCGCAGTTCAAGCAACGATACAAGCAGTTTCCTAAGGTTGGTTTGAAGGTTGATGTTGTGACGGACGATAACGGCTACTGGAAGATTGCCCTATGAGTCGAGGGCTCTTCCTCCTTTTTCTCCGCTATCCTGATAGGATTTTTCCACAAAATGTGCAAAATGTTATTTCTGGAAAGAGGCTAGTGTAATATTGACTTTTATGTCATCATTGAAGGCTGATTCGGTTAAGGTTGAACGTAGCATTCTGCCAATTCCTGATCGACCACAGTTTGGTTT
>JBEKGM010000090.1:0-6285 GCA_050012795.1 Bathyarchaeia archaeon
GATTATCGGCATCAATTCAGGACCATTTCACTCAACTGTTCTAACCGCCGTATTTGGATCGATTATCGGTCTCAACATACTGGTCAGTCTGCTAGGAATCTTCTACAACGTTCTCTGGGCAGAGGCACCTACCTCTTACCATTACGCGCTCATAGTCCTTATCGGGTTTAGTCTGCATTACTCTGCCGGCACGTATATTGGCCGTGGCAAGTCCGAGTCAATTATTCTTCGGAAACTCGGGAATGGTCGCTACGACCGCAACCGAATAGTAGTGGATCAAACACTAAACCCCAATGCAGAAGCTATCGAACTGGAATCACTACTACGGCCACAACTTGATTGACTGTTCAAGACAACAAGAAAGATCCTAGAACACCACTACTCGAAATGCACCTTTCACTCTTCCAACATTTGCAACTAATGTTAATTGCAGTCTTTTCTAAGCATCTTAGTTAAACGTGAATTTCATGTAAACCACTATCTGGGGATCAAACTGTTTCCCGTATTTGCGAGAGACGAGTTTGGTCCACGCGTGTTGGCAGAGGGGAGCTATCTATTTTTCACGAACTTGGGTTGTTGTCTAGTGGGGTTGTTTAGAATTCGAGGGTCTGGGTGTTGGAGACCCAGTTGACGTATGTTAGGCTGCTTACGAGTCTGGAATAGTCTGTTAAGATTCCATAGTTGTATGCGAGTAAGATGCCCTGGTTTCCTGAATATCCTCCAATCGTCCAGGCTCCATTGGCTACCGTAATTGTCAGGATGCTTGAAGATTGTGTAGCGTCAGAAAGGTATGATGGAAGCATGTAGGAGAGATCAACCAGGCCGGTGGAAGTGTAGGATGCGATCCAAGCATGGCTTGACGTTAGTTGGGCTACAGGCGTTCCACCCCCAATTATCCATGATTGGCCATTCCACGCGATCGCGTTTACGGATTGAATCTGGTTCGAGACTGTACGTTCGAGTTGCATGGTTAAATCCGTGAATGTGTGTCCGTCGTATTCGGCGAGAAATCCGACTCCTCCAATCAGCCAGTCTGAACCGTTCCAGCCGACTGATTGTACTGAGCCAAAGTTAGAGATCGCGCTATAGGCTTGCGTCGTGAGATCGACAAATGAGCTCCCATTAAAAGTGAAGAGGATACCACTTTGCTTGTATCCGCCGCCTACCAGCCAATATTGACCGTTCCACGCGTTAGCGTACAGGATCGCATCATGCTGATCCGGAACAAGGCTGGATAGGTCTGTGAAGGTACTGCCGTTGAAGGTGCCGAGGCTCATATGATTATTCGGCTCATCATCATATGGTAGTGGGCCTGAGCCTAACCCTGAGAGTAACCATTCCTTCCCGTTATAGCTGGCGCTGAAGACGTCTCCGCCACTCCACGAGGCCGCCTGACCATAATCATCAAGCGAACCTTCAGTCACAACATTCACGCCATTATACAAACAGATGTATGGGCCGAGGGAAGCGTCATCGGTACCCCAACCGGAAACCAGCAACTGTGACCCGTTGAAGCCTCCACCCCACACGGTACCCCCACTCCTGACGGGGTTTAGCTGGACAGAGGAGAAATTCTGAAGGTAAATTTGATATGCTCTAGGCGACTGCCCCCGTTCAAACCATGTCCCGTTCTGGCCGCCAACAAACACGTAACCCCCCCCAGGCGCGTTAATCATAGAAGGATTCGCGTCTAGTGGAATTGAAGACCCTGGTTCCGTGTCCGTTAATTCCCTCCTCCTCACGAGGCTAATGTGCGCAGCGACCGGACTGACGACGCCGAATCCCACGGTTAAGAGTACGAGAAAGATAACGAGTTGAATCCTCAAAGTCAACATCTCACACGTTCATCGAAACGCGCAGTCGCTCAGCCTTTTAACCGTGAGCACGCACGATAACGGAGCATTGTAGAAAAACAATTGATCACCAGATCGAAATATACACAGATTTCAATGGTACAAGCCTCAAACCGCCATTGACAAGCGCACGTTCAGTCGCTTATGCGATGGAAGATTGACTCGTGCTCCCTCACGACTATTGGTGCCGTCCGAAGCTACCGCTACCGTGACCTGAACAAACCGTCGTTTTCATTACCGCGATTATTCTTGCGACGGCACTTGATGAGGCAGAAAACCATGCCGGCCGCGCTTGGAGGCGATTAGAAATTAGAATCGTTCGACGAGCCACAGCCGTAGCTGCAGCTAGTTACTCAAGTAACGGAATGAACGTGCTGATTTGTATGCTTGTACCATAAACCTCATAACTTCCAGACTTTCTTGCGCAACTGCACCTGGAAGCACTACGACGTGTAGTTTCCCTTTGCTAGGGAAGGTATCATGAATCAAGTGCTTAGATTATGGTGGGAAGAACAAGGATGAACTGCGTGTCATTGGGGTGTACTCGCTGTGCGGCGTGATCTTGGTTGCTGAGTTCGCGTCGTGTCATTTCAGTCATTTTCATTCTGATCGGGCTACTGTCACTTGGTAATCTGGGAATCAATCAGACGGCAGTCGCTCTTGATCTTAGTTCATTAAATGATTTGCATGCGTCTCCTCTAAGTTTTGAGGCTGATCAGAGCGCGAATTTGACTTCAACAAGCTCCGGGCTGAGCAGTACCGGTTCATCTACTACTACGGCGAGCTCTTCTACGACAGCCTCTACGTCATCAACTACGACAACAAGCTCAAGTTCGATAACTAGTTCAACTTCACGCGCGACCGTGACAACAAGCTCAACTCAGGCCACGGCATCATCGAGTACTTCCTCGAATTCATCAACGACCAGCCTTACGAGCTCTAGTCAGACCAAGACGACTACTCTTACGGTCCCGTCAATTTCTCTTAATCCAGCGTCCGGTTCGGTTGGTTTGACTGTTGACGTATCCGGTACCAGTTTCTCGACAGGCGACACGACTTGTTCAATATCAGGCAGCGTAGTTGCCTCCCAGACATGTTCGATCTCTAATGGAGCATTGACGGCGGCATTCACCGTTGCTAATGTAGCAGGGGGTTCCTATAGTGTGACTGCTACAGGCGGTCAGGAATATGATTCGGCGTCAGCAAGCTTCACCGTCAATGCGGTTCCTCCGTCGATCACGTTTAACCCGTCTTCTGGTCAGGTTGGAGCTACCGTTGAAGTATCCGGTTCCAGTTTTCTAGCTACTGATACCACCTGCTCGCTGTCTGGAAATCCCATCACAGTCTCTACCTGTTCAATCTCAAGTGGAACGTTGACCGCAACGTTCACGGTTGGTGACGTCGCGTCAGGAGTATACACGATTATGGCGAATGGTAGTCCGGGTGGCGACTCTGCTTCAGGAAGCTTCACAGTTACTAGCGCGGCCTCTATTCTGCTTAGCCCTGATTCCGCTTCGGTTGGTGCAAGTGTTGACGTGTCCGGTTCCGGTTTCTCCTCAGCCGACACAAGTTGTTCATTATCGGGTAGTCCAGTCGGTACTTCAAGCTGTTCTATTTCAAGCGGCTACTTGTACGCCTCTTTCGTTGTTGTTAGCGTGGCAGCCTCGTCCTATACGATTACTGCGACAGGTGCCCCGAATGGTGATTCAGCTTCAGTGACTTTCACGGTTAATGGCGGCACAATATCGATAACGCTGAACGCGGTTTCAGCGCAGGTTGGAGCAAACGTGCAGGTGTCTGGCTCGGGTTTTTCCTCAAGCGATACAGTTTGCAGTTTGTCCGGTGGTTCTGTAACTTCTGAGACCTGCTCAATTTCCGATGGCACGTTGACAGGTTCATTCGTTGTTGGTGACGTGACGCCTGGCTCCTACACAATTTCGGCTACGGGTAGTCCAGCTGAGGATTCTGTTTCAGCAACCTTCACCGTCAGCAGCAGTGCGCTATCCATCACGCTTAACCCGACTTCCGCGTCAGTTGGGTCTACTATTCAATTGACCGGAGTAGGTTTTTCGACGAGTGACTCAGCTTGTTCAGTTTCTGACGGTAGTTCTATCGCTTCCGAGACTTGCTCGGTTGCAGATGGATCGATAAGCGCCTCGTTCATTGTCGCTAATGTGGCAACCGGTTCTTACACGATTACCGTTACAGGCAGTCCAATGGACGATTCTGCTTCAGCAACATTGACCGTTACGAGTTCTGCCGGATCTATCACGCTTAATCCATCCTCTGCCCAAGTCGGAGCTACCGTTCAAGTATCCGGTTCCGGTTTCCCCTCAACCGACTCATCCTGTTCGCTCTCAGGTGGCGCTGTAAGCTCTCCGAGTTGTTCAATCTCAAGCGGAGCATTATCGGGTTCTTTCATTGTGGCAAACGTGACGACTGGCTCCTACGCCATCGCCGCCCTCAGTGGCCCTAGTGATGATTCTGTTTCAGCGACCTTTACGGTAAGTTCTCCGTCAAGCGCGGAAACAACGAGTACTAACACAACGCGCAGCTCAAGCCTAACAACCGCTACCCCAGACTTCTTACTCACATCGACATCCCTTGTCACTTTGACTCAAGGCGGAAGTGGATCAGCAATTGTTACCGTTACCTCAGTAAACGGATTTAACGGAACTGTAACGTTAGTCGCGTCATGGTTGGGATACACGCCGCAAGGCGTCAACCTATCCATCACATCTCCAATAACTCCTCTGCCGAACGGCACAGTCGCCGTCCCATTAACGATTACCGCATCTTCAACTGCTTCCACAGGAACGTTCGCTCTTCAAGTAACTGGAACGAGTAGTATGCTGACGCATAATCTGGTTTCCGCCATTCTCCTTCAGGTGCTTCAATCTGCGAGTACAACAAGCAACACAAGCACAATGACAAGCTCTGCAAGTTCAACCAGTACCAGTACAAGTATAACGACTTCAATTCCGGCTCTTCCAACTGTGTGTCCAGTTTCCACAGCAACTTCTGGATCCGCGCTAGCGCCATTAGCTCAAGCTTTGAGGACGTTCCGTGACCAGTCGATTATGAAAACACGGACGGGAATAGCCTTCATGACACTTTTCAACACATGGTATTACTCTTTCAGCCCGCGCTTGGCTTCCCATATTGGGAGCCATCAAAACCAGCGAACAATATTCCGCTATAGCTTGTATCCGCTTATCGGGGCACTATACGCCTCATACTACTCATACATACTTGTATCACCATTCAGTGCTGAGATTGCAGCTGTGACATCGGGATTAGTTGCAGCTGCACTGATCGGGGTCGCCTATCTCGCACTCCCGTTGTATTTGGCGAAACGAATTCTCAAACGAAAATCATCGTCTTCATGGTTGAAGGCAACGCACCTCCTGGCCTGCTCTACCATAAGCGGTCTCGCAGTTGGAATCTCATACTACGCTGGGATTGAGGTGGCTTTGGGTATTGCTACAGCAAGCCTGATCCTATCGACTCTAATGCTTGGAGCCATTCTGGGAAGTATGGTGTTAACACACATAGAGTTCACGTACTTGGTCCGAGAGCTTGCAACTTTGAATAGAGTTTTCAAAACGTCAACATGGGACTACGCAATACGCCAGCTCTCTTCTAAGATCCAACGATTAATCGTCATCCTCCTCATTTGAATCAGCATCCCTCCGCTTGTTACAGCACAAAAGAAAATCGTAGGAGGGCAGGAATTGTGATCGGAATTTTCCGAAGGTGAACTTACCGCCTCTGAATCCGCGTGCGTATTGTACTTAATCCTCAGCATTGAATATGTGAATATGGCCGGTTTGTATGCTTGTACCATAAGCCTCATACCATTTGCAGAGTTCTTTTCCCAACTGCGAAAGCTTTAGTTTGGTCCACGCGTGCATCTGACCTGGAAAGCTTGAGTCACGCACGTGGGTAAGGGGATCATCTAAGGCGGTAGAAGTGTGGGTAACATTGATGAGCGTTCTGAATCGAAACGCACACAAATCCTCGGCTTCATCGTGGAGCATCCGGGAGCTCATCTGCGGAAGATAAAACGGGAGTTGAACCTGGCGATGGGCGTGATTCAGTATCATCTTTACACGCTTGAAAAGGAAAGAAAGGTAGTCTCCCGTAGGAGAGGATTCTACAAGAGATATTATCCGACCCTACTGTTTGGTGACAGAGAGCTAGAGATCATGGACGTGCTGGTTCAAGAGACGGAGAGAGATCTCTTACTCTTCCTGATGCAGAATCCTACTGCAACCCAGAAGGAGCTTTCCGGATTCGCAAGGGTTTCCCCCAGCACGATAAACTGGCATATGCAGAGGTTAACTAAAGCCAGGCTTATTGAAACCACACGCGAAGGCGCAAGCGTCAGGTACCTCGTTAAAGTGAATCGCTCCGAGATCCTTACGCTGCT
>JBEKGM010000091.1:0-4894 GCA_050012795.1 Bathyarchaeia archaeon
TGAACTATCCGGTTATGCCTACAGGCTACTCTTACTCGAACATCCAGGTAGTAGTACCTATGTCAGCAACCTGCTCAACATACTACGGCAGTCAACTGTACGCGACGGGAAACGCATACGACGTCACCTCGAACACCGGTTTAGGTTCAGTTAGTACGGTACTACAATCACCTGACGGCGGCACCACATTCAACGGGCAACTAGGCTTCAACCTACCCCCCTCCACGCAAGGTCATACGGTGCAACTTTCCGTCTCAATCTACAACGGCCAATACGGCAATCAAATAACCACAACCAGCGAAACAATCCAAGTCGGAACCGGAAACCAATTACAATACCAACAAATCACCACCACAACCGTAACCCAAGCAGCCCCCCAATACCAAAACGCATACCTACCCCAAAACCAGTATCCAATCTCATACCCGGCCCCGTCAACCTATCCGTACTCACAACCCCAGTCATACCCGTACGTAAACCAGAACAATTCACTGCACCCACAGTACCAAACGTACGGATACCGGAATAGCTCACGGCTATTCGATTACGTTGCAATCGCAGCAATCCTCGCAGCCGTCATAATAGCAACCGCAGGCCTAATCGTCGTATACGGACGAAGACAACAACCCACCCCAATAACTTGGATCCCACCCCCACCACCCCGTTAAACCCAAAAGGTGAAGCACCCGAAAACCCCCATTTTTCTCTATCATAATTATCTTCAATGATCGAGTTCTACATCTGATGAGCTGGGTCGAGCCCGACGGTCCAGTGTACTCCATTATTAGACGTTGCAAAGTAACGCGAGCCAAAGCCAAGCATGTAATTCGGCATCTTGGTTACATTTGCCTGACATATTCATTTTGATAGTTGTTCGACTTTTGTTTGACCGTTCTTTTTCTTCACTATCTTCAATCGACAGAAGACAGCGTCGCCATCTTTGATTTCAAATATTTTGCGAATCTCTTCAGGAATAGTTATTCTTCCTCCTGCAGTGACCTCCGCAAAGAATGGTAAGTTCTGATCTGCAAGACTTTTCATCCTTTCACACACACAAAATGACTGGAACGACGACGGTCGACGGTTTTTTGTCTTGTTGTATGAATGACAAGATCTAAAGAAAAAAGTGGTGGCCCAGGGTCTAAGGTAGTTCCTGAACCATCTTGTCAGCTTCATCTTCTGAGAAGGCTTTGAGAGTCACGGTGCGTACCAAGCCTGTTGCTCCGGCCATCATTGCGAAACGCGCGGCAGCCTTGTCATCCGGTAGTTCTAGTAGCTCGATGACGTCGTATTGACCAAAGGTCATGTATCCCGTCATCTTTCCACCCATCTTCTGAACCTGCGCTTTTACTTTTGGTCGGTCTTGTGTCCACCCTTGCTTCGCGTTCTGTATTCCCTTCTCAGTGAATTTTACCAAGACTATGTAATGAGGCATTCTTCTACACGATTCCATAACTCTGACGCTTGAGAATATATGGCTTTGATTTTTCTGGGGGGTGGATATAATGGCGCACACACACAGAACTGTTTTCAGATAGTTGCCAATACAGCTACTACTAGACGCTGCTAAGGTGCTTGTGGATCGACCGGCTGCATGAACATCATTGGACGACTCATCGACGATGGTGCTGCAATGTTTGTCATTTTCACTCTGGATTTCATGGCTGTGCAGTCTGTGGTTGCAGGTACTCGAAGAAACAGCAAGAGCGGCTCCGTGACTAGAACTCTTTCAGGGCGTCGGAAGTTGCTTATTCGAGTGTGAGTGCTATATTGTATCTGAGAGGTGACTAATGTATGCCAAAGCAGAGTAGGGGAGCTAAGAAAGCGTGGACGGCTGCTAGAGATAAGACGGTGGCGAAAGCACGCGAGAAGAAGAAGGAACGAAAAGCCGCCCTTTCCACGTATCACTAGGAACGCTGTTCTGACGTAACGGGACGCTTGTGAGGATCACGGGAATAGCAGATACAAGGCAGCAATCATTCCTATCATTGAGTTGGTAAGATGTCAAAACCAGTTAGCGTTAGATACATTGTGAATAATGTGGATGCGGCTATTGAGTTCTATACAAAGATGCTTGACTTCAAAGTGAAGATGCATCCAGCAGCGGAGTTTGCGATACTATCGAGAGGAAATCTGCGGTTGTTACTAAGCAAGCCTAGCGGGCGGGGAGGCGGTGGTCAAGGAATGTCAGATGGAACAACTCAAACCTCGGGAGGCTGGAACAGATTTGAGATCGAAGTTGAGGATCTTGAGTCCACAGTAGAGAGACTCAAGAAAGCTGGATGCACATTTCGTAATGAGATTGTTACCGGAATGGGCGGCAAGCAGATACTCCTCAAAGATCCTTCAGGAAACCTCATCGAGCTGTTTCAATACTCCAAAGGTTTCAAAGCCTGACGCCAGCAAATACTCGCATTTCCTAACATTCAGACTTGCAAGAACCAAATGGGAGAGAGAAAGTTTCTGTTGCGTTCGTTGATGGTGTATATTAGCGGTGCGAGTACCGTAATTTGAACCATCGATTCATTGTGTGTGAGTATAGTGGTGCGCACGATACGAAAATAGACTCATTCCGTTATTTGTCTGATTTGAGGTTCAACTTTGCGTATGCTTCGAGCATTTCCGTGTACTTCGACGTTGGATTTTCCGGCGACCATACGTCGGGATGTTTCGACTTTACTACCGCTATTGCTTGCTCAACCGTGTGACCTCGAGTGACGAGATAGGCCATTGCCATTGTTGGAGATCGACCTTTGCCATAAGTGCAATGCAAATAGGCGGGTTCCGCGTTTTCCGAGGCACGACGGATAATTCTGATCGCCAGATCAAATTTCGAAAGCCACACTTGATTTGGGTCGTTATCTCTAACTTCTGCCGGATGATAGCTGATCCCTACCCGCAACGCTTCATCCGCTTCTTTCGGATCAGCATTCAAGTCGATGACATGTTTGAATCCTGACTCCTTCAAATAATGTAATGCAGGACCAGAAGGTTGAGCTCCGATAGTTAGGTAATCTGTGATCCGCGAGAATTGCAGGGCTTGATGGTTTTGGTTCTGTTCAGGATACGTTCTCTCGGGTTTTGCTTTCAAACATGCTCTGGGTGAATGTTGTAATTCGCTGCTAAAGCATTTTTCTTGTGTGGGATTGTCGATGCGGGCAACAGAGTTTGAACCGCCGTTTTAGTGTGTCGGCAGAAGACCATCGCGGAGACGCATGCATAGTCTACAGACTTTTCATAGGTGTGGGTCCAGTGGTGCGCGCACACACACACGAAAACGACGACCTGCGGTGTAAACTGCCCTTGCATATTGTTAGAAACCTAATACATTCCCTTACGTGCTGCAGATGCTAGCATTGAAAGGAGCTTCTGGAGGTCATTGTAGACTTCTTCCTCATACATCTTGGCCAAATTGATTTGGGAGACACGCGCCATATACGAAGGTTAGAGAGAAACTGCAACCTGTACCTGTCTAGGCGTCTCGACGCGTCAAATTACCAGGTTTGGAACGTGATTCAATGGGAGTTGCAAAAGAAAAGAATCATAGAAATTTCAAGGATCACATACGTTGAACTAATAACTGCAGGTCTAGGATTTACCGATGAAAAGCTAGTGTATTACACACAAGAAGGACGGTTCAAATTCGGTTGCCCGCACCACTAGACTCACTCATGAAAGATGTTGTGGTCTTGCAGGACCTCGCAATAGCGCGGACACCTTTCAGCACTGGCTTCAGACTTCACAAGCAGTTGCGATCGCTGCTTCAAGCGCACGCGCTCTACTCAGACAGAGAACGGGTAATCATGGAAGACTTTGAGGAGATTAGACGATTATCCAAGTTCATGAACGTTGATTTCAATGAAATTTGATCGGGAAAATCATTGTACCCCCCCTTTGGGTGTGGTGGGGTATAACGAATTGGAAGTTTGTTATACCCCCCTTGCGTGCAGGTGGGGTATAGTGATTTCAATCACGGTTAGCGCGTGAATTCTCTTCGATCCAACATAAGGCGAGCGATTGATTCGAACTCATCACGCACTATGCATGTGTGTTCGCAACAATTCAACAGGTCAGCAGCACGTGTCTATTAGGGAATCATTCCGATGCACGCTAGCTAGCGAATCATACGTTAGAAAGCGTTAAAACATGGCGATATACTACTTATGGGAGTAAAATGGAGTGTTATGCGTCTTTGGAGCGGTTAAATGAGCCTAATGATGCACGGAAGATCATATCTGAACATCTAGGAGCAGGAGTTGATAGGTTGCTGTTAGTAACTCGAAGCCCCCGGATGACATTCGAGAGGTACGCGCATGGTCTTGCGTCAAGCGAAATCAACGCGGAACCAACACTTCATCATCTTAACACGAGATTGCAACACATTTCGTCATCAAATTTGATCTCGATCGTCAACCTACGGAGTATCTCGGAGTATCGCGGAGGATGCCAGAGCGTGCCCGAACAAGCGCGCTTCCGGACGCATGTGGAGGCGCACCTTCGCTGCTTTAGATGTTAAGTGACGGAGGTGGAAGCCTGTTTCCGGAAAGGTACAACGTGACGGTTAGCTATGAGATGAAGGAATTTCTGAAGTCGGAGACGAAGCGCAGGTGCTTGCCAACGCCTCAGGACACCATTAGGATGATCATTTCTGAGTACATTGCCGCTCACCCTCAGGAGAAGAAGCCATCAGAGACAAGTTAACTCCGTGATTCTGAGCGAATACGTCTCAACCCACCCCATCCCCGACGACCAGACACGCTGATGCTGTCCCGACACTTGCAATATACTGAACAAGGACTACGAGACATATCGCCCATACGTCTCAAGAGTAATCGGCGACTACACCCGAAGAGGAGTGCTGACGTCCAGAGTTAGCTAAACTAAAGAAGCTTAT
>JBEKGM010000092.1:0-4220 GCA_050012795.1 Bathyarchaeia archaeon
AAAACAAGGGAATCAGGCGCACAACCAGAAATCAAATCAGTAGAACGACAAAACATGTGGGTAATGGAAACGCAGACAAAAGAAACGAAGGGCACCCAATACGCTAACGTGACCGTTTCCGGAACAGGCGAAGTCAAAGACTACGAGAAAACACGTTTCAAAACTGGCATATCACAAAGAATTAAGTCAAAACTACAAAGCATATTTTCGCGCAACAAACAAGAAGAAAACTAGATCCAACAGTTATTTACTCTAGCAGTAAAGAACGTTGGATTAGGCATTTTTTCGTTTCGGTAATCCCATCAAAGGATCCAGGGCTTTGATCAGCGACCCTGTCGCTTTTCCTTTTTTTGGCGATTGTCGTATTTTGATTTCTACGCGCTAAAATGGTTATTTGCCATTTCGGTCGTACCAGGTAAGAGCGAATAGGATGAGTTAACGGAAGAACGAGGTTTTAGGTTTGATGAAATGGAGAAGACGGGAAGAAATCATAGGGAAAGAAGTAATCAATGGTGACGCAAACAAGCTTGGCGTGACGAAGGATCTGGCATGGTCTTCCGAAGGCCACTTGGCCCTAGTTATCGAATCCGGTGAAGAAGATGAGTCTTTTCTTTCGTTCGACGACATTGAGAAGATCGGCGATGTTGTACTCGTAAAGGCGGAGTCGACGCAGACGATTCTTGACAGACCAACCAAACTAGCTCGGCAGACTAAGACTTGACGCTACCAATTTCCAACAGTGTTACACGCTCGAAAATGGCAGACCACACAGCAGCTGCGTGAACGAAGGAATGCCAACGAATCACAGCACGAACTGTCGGCAAAACTTCGACCACCTTAAGACCCATTGAAGAGACGGCTTCTATGTTAGAGACCAGATAGAATCTTCAAAATGCCTAATGATGTAATCATCTGAGAACGGTTACAGGACTTGCCCGTTAGGATTATTTAAGATCAAAGTCAAAGGGCAAAACAAGTTGATGACGCTTATACAAAATGCAAGCAAGGAGTGAACGCACGCGTTTAACAGTTCACAAGCGAAAAAAGCATCTTGCAAGCAGGATACGTTATCTACATGTTGCTATACTCATGTAGAGGTAGCAGTTGATCTATACTTGGGAAAACTCATCATAGTGCTGTCGGATAACGTGGAGCGACGATTGCGATTCGCAGCTGTTTTGAGACTTGGTGGTAAGAAAGGTAATTTGAGCCGCGGTGTAGAGGAAGCTATCGAGGACTGGTTAAGGAAAGAGAGCCTAACTATAATCCCGTAGACCCGAGCAATCTCCCATTTTCACGAGTTTAGAAAAACTAGTATATGTGGTTCGATTAGATGAAAGCGAACCGCGCGTCTTGTAGGAGTGCGAGGAGGTATGGGGGGAATTTCGCGGGTTCAAGATTACTGGAGATCGTGAGAGAATCTTGGTGACGTTGAGGTTAACGTGCTCGGTAATTTTGCCGTTGCAATTGGGACTGGTTAATAATTTGCAACGAATGAAAGTCGACCAGAGAATTGCTCTGCTTCAAATTGAGGATGCGATCAGCTGGTCGTTATGGATGTAGCCACACACAAGAACCCTTGGTACAATTGTGATACCCGTCACTAGGTTACATACAATATGACGCAATTGCTGTTCGATGGCTTACCAGAATTGACTGAGCAGAACTGGTAAGTTGCGCAAGGGTTTGTGATCTAGAGATCTTCATCACTGAGGGTCTAATGGTGCCCACACACACAATTAGACGGACGACGACGGTTCAAATTTGACTGCTCGCACCATTGAAAGCTCACACCGGCCTCTAATCGATTTGTTTGCGCCTCCGTTCTATGTGTACACTTAGTGTGGATCAACATCGCCGCGTAGAAGTATAGATAAAGCTATCTAGTAGCTCGTATGACAACCTTGATTGAGAAACTTGGTTAAACAACACGGGTTGACTAAGGCTGCCTATTACCTTGCCCTCATTGGCGGTATTCTACTCGTAATCTTCAGCCTCCTGGCACTTGTCGGACATGCCGTTTCACTGCCCTTCAGCGTCCCACTGTTAGGAATGACGTTCGGGTTCGCTTTCCTCCCCTTGATTCTGGGAATCGTGGCAATTATCCTAGCCAAACGTGTCACTGAACTCTTGTGGGCTATTGTTCTGATCGTCGTTGGTTTTCTCGGCGGAGGCATTGGAGGTATCTTAGTGTTGTTGGGCGGCTTGTTGGGTCTGATACTTCACTTCATCTAGAAAGCACCCTCAATGCATTAGTTACGGAGAGAATTCCGTTCGTGCGTCCTTCCTTCGCCTTGTAGCCTTCGCTGGATGCAATTGTTTCCACGTTCGGAGCCTGGGTTCACCGAATCTGCCTAGTGGCATAAGTCGATGGTATTTCTTTGTGGCATAGTTCACGTGACAGTCTAGAATAACGAATTCTAATTCACGGAACGGGTTTAGAGATTTCCACTAGGACTGCGTAGTTTCTACCAAGTGGAACTATCTTTAACAGATTTGGTGAGCGCATCAAAACTGTGGTTCAAGAAATGCTTATCACAGTTCGACGCGGGGCTCTTCGTGACGTTTAACCGGTCTATTGAGCGTTCTGCGCTTGGAATCGTACTTTTTCTATTGGTTTTCGTGGCGGCAGTTCCAGTTCATGCTGATGTTTCAATACCGATTATCGGACGGTACTCGACTTTACTCATTCCCCTATACATTCCTCCCTCTCCGAAGTGGGCGCATAATGTTGTATTGAAGGCGGCGATCGCATGGAATAACGCTGAGCTCTGGGAGAACCAGAACAATAACTCTGCGTCATGCTACACTTTCGTTGAGACGAACGATGGGACCGCAACGTCCACGATCAGTTTCAGCATGCCCAAAGCCTACGCGGGTATTGCGGTTGGGTGGACTAACTACGATTTTGCTCCCGGTTCAAGAACGGCCATCGTGGGGACGCAAACATTTCTTGACCCAGAAGTGTTCAACCAGTCGCAAAGCGGGAACGTGACGGCCTGGCGATACGCCTTTCGTTTGGCATTGCATGAATTGGGCAGGATTCAGGGATTAGGAAGCGTGCTCGACCGCCAAGATATAATGGACCCACTAGGCACACCGCAACGGGCCAAAGAGGTCCCTAACCTCTCAACCCTAGATCTTTTCGCTCTACATGTCCTGGCTTCGGGAAACTCACCTCAATTCGTCACGTTGCCAGCCGGAAAACAAAACCAACTAACAGTGGCCACTCACTTCCTCCACAGATCTGTTGTAATCGAAGGAACATGAAACGAAACATTGCTTCGCCTACTAGTCCACTTTGCGCTGAAGAGATCATCTCTAAAGGCGCATGGAAGAAACCTCATCGCTTGAGAACGTTTTTGAAACGTTGCGGTTCGTTGTCGTAGCATTAAGCCGGATAGTCATTTTTGTGTGTGCGTTCGCACCATGAGTAGCGTACTCTCCCGTTGCTTGCAAACCTGCTCTCCGGGCAAGTTATCAAATAGAGGGTAGATGTCCATGAAAGTCCTGACGGACTCTTCGTGTAATGGTTTCTGCAGTCGTTTCTGCTGCGAGAGATAACGTTGAATTGCAGTCGTCTTAGAGATGCGAACCATCCGGTTGGGCGGTGGGGAAAGGGTTGTGCTGTCAGTGTCCTCTAGAGGTTTCGGATCAGAATAGTGCTACGATAGCTAGCCCCAGAAGGAGTGCGAGCGCAGCCGTCACTGTTGCGAGAGCAACCAAAGCTATGATGCCAACTAGTGCGGCTTTGCTCCACCCGGTGTCGAAGAAATGTTTGATCAACCACACCCAAACGATCAGCGTTACCAGCAACCCCAACAGAGACGAACATGCCCAATAGCGCGTTTATGATAACTCCGAGCACTACTATCTAGAGTGCGTCCGTGAACTTCGCTTTCTCCCTGCCGACCATCGCTCGACCTACAAGCCACAGAAATGGCGCGACGAGTATGACGTCTACAATGATTTCGTCCAGTAACGATGTTAGACTCACCAATCCATTTCCCTCACAAAAAGTATCTCATCATCGTCAATGTACCCTGTGCTATTCTGATGGTCTCAACCTATGCGCCTGAAAGAAGTAGGAAGGTTGAGTGGGTTTGATAAAGTCAGGCGTATCTGACTAGCGGTGAACTGCAAAAGCCGCAGAAGCGCGCGTCAGCAGCACTTTGGGTTCCACATATCAGACATTGCCCTCGTTGTGGTTGGTCAGGAAA
>JBEKGM010000093.1:0-4177 GCA_050012795.1 Bathyarchaeia archaeon
TCAGAGCGGAAGGTCGGTTACGTGTTTCAGGACTATGCCCTTTTCCCGCACATGACCGTCCGTGAGAACATATCGTATGGGCTTAAAGCCAGACACCTGCCCTACTCGAGAATAACCCCCTATAGTTGAATCATCGTTCAAAGACATCGGCGTGTAGTCGCTGGAAGGTGCCATACCGATTACGTTAGAGTGCATATCGTTGGTATGCAGGATGGTAAACACTTGTTTGCCTTCCTTAGCGAGATAGGGCCAACCGAATGCAGTAGCAGCACCCAACGCAACAACCGCGCCACCAGCAACAGCAATAAATTTACGCCTACTAACTTTCAAAATATAACTGTATGAAACACCGATGCAGAGCTGACATAAGTTTTTACTCGGATTTCAACAAAAAATAATCAAGCGAGTGATCGAAAGCCACAAGAGCTCTAGGTGAACGATCGCCTTGAGGAATGTATCTCTTGACCTCTTAGGTCAGTGTTCTCGGGGGGGAAAACAACGAAGTATTGTTAGAATCTTGGGCTCGATCGTGCCTTGTTGACGTGGGTTAAGTTTAGAGTTGTTTTCGCGAGGTTTTAGATGGTTCGTGGTGTAGAGGGTGCTTAGGTTACGGTTCAAATTCTGTTGCACCACTAGACCCACACACACGACGACGTGTTCAAATTCCCTTGTTCGTACGGGAGAATTCGAGAGAAATCAGCGATCCTCGATTGAAATTTCAGATGGCATTCAACTAGTCTATGAGTACCATTCCGAAATAGGTGAATTCTGAATTCTTGTCTTTCATGATGGAGATTTGGTACCCTACCTTTTTCACAGTCTCGAAAACATCGATGCCACATGCTTCCATAGAAGGCCGTGCAATCTCGGGGTTTCGACAGGTACGTGATTGTACGTTGCAAACTCTACAGAGATTGCAGGATCCGCCTGAGAAAGCCAACGCTTTGGGATGATCCCCCAGAAAGAGACTCCGCTCCAAATTTGCCAGCGACTTCATCTTTCTCTTGTCTGGTTTCATACGAAAAAGCAGGGCACGCTTGTATTCTCTTAACAGAGCACGAGTCTCGGTCGGAGTCGGGGAGCAAGGAGGACAGGTCAACCACATACCGTAGTCGGGGCAGCCGTACTGACATTTCCATCGAACCCATTCACCCAGCACAATATCTTTGACCCTGACAATCTTTGGATCGATCATCCCTGAATCGACGGCTAGTTTGCGAAGTCCGATCGTCTCCGAATTTTTGCTTACCATCCAGAATCACTCATGGAAGTCGAATCGTCTAATGTGATAAGCTACGCGGTTTGTATTTACCGTGATTGATTTACGAGCTGGAAGAACACCAGCGACTTTCAAGTGTGTGTGTGCGCACCACTATACCCACACACACGACGACGCGTACCAGTTATTCTACTCCAGTTTGCACACACACCGAGTCAGCCTCTATCAGGATGTCTAACGAGCCGCTGATAATTCAAGCAGGTTTCTCACGATTGTCGAAAAGGATAGCCCGTGTGGTCGCGGACTGAAATTGGTGACGCGTGGAACGGTGAAGTGAAGTCTTCCATGCATTTCCAAACTTGGCTTTATAGACCAGTTCTCAATCGGACGACTAGCGTTTACGCTTTGTCTAATGCCTGTGCCAAATCCGAGATTATGTCTTCTGCGTCCTCTATGCCTAATGAGAGCCTGACGAGCGAGTCACTTATTCCAGCCTTTCGTCTTTCGTCAGGGTCCATGAAGAAGTGAGATGCTGTGCTTGGTTGACTGACCAATGTCTCAGTACCACCGAGGCTGGGGGCAAGAAGTGCTAGTTTGAGGTTGTCAACGAATCTCATTGTTTGATTAAGGTCGCCTTTCAACTCGAAGCTGACGACTCCTCCGAACCCCTTCATCTGTCTCTTCGCAAGCGTATGCTGTGGGTGTGTTCTCAGGCCAGGATAGTATACTTTCTCTACGTTGGGATGATTCTCAAGGTATTCTGCGATCTGCTGCCCGTTCGAGTTGTGCCTCGCCATTCGGAGTGCCAGTGTCTTCATCCCTCTGAGCAGTAGCCAAGCACCATGTGGGTCAAGCACTCCTCCGAGAGTTCTGCGGAGCTTCCTCATCGGTTCGATAAGTTTTCCGGGTCCAGCTATAGCTCCTGCGGTCACATCATTGTGTCCCGCCAGATACTTAGTGGCGCTGTGAAGGGTTGCATCGCAGCCGAATTGGAGCGGTTGCTGATTGTATGGGGATGCGAACGTATTGTCTACAAGAACCTTTGCACCGTGCTCCGCTGCTATTTCCGCTGCCCTTTGGAGATCCACAAGTTTGAGCGTTGGGTTCGTCGGCGTCTCCAAGAAGAGAATTTTTGTGTTGCTCCTTACCGCTGAGCTAATCTCACCAACATTCGTCGCTTCAACGAACGTTGTTCGCACGCCGAATCTGCTCATTAGATCCGAGAATAGACCGACTGTTCCACCGTATAGATCTCTGACAGAAACTATGTGATCCCCTGAGGAGACTAGGCTCATGATCGCGGTTGAGATGGCTGCCATGCCGGAGGAGAATACTACACACTCCTCCGCGCCTTCCAGTTCAGCAATCTTCTTCTCAGCAGCCGTTATCGTTGGATTACTCCATCGCGTGTAGACATCGCGACTACTCTTCTCGCTAACGGCATCTACCAACTGCTTTGTACTCGTGAACGCGAAGACTGATGTCTCGTAGATGGGAGTGACCACGGCTCCGGTCGCCGGATCCCTATTTTCCCCGGCCCTCACGGCTTTGGTAGAAAACCCGTTCTGCTTAACTCGTGACATAATCATCCGTCACAGTCGAAGGGTATGCATTGTAGGTATTTGAAAGCCAACGGTCGAGTATGACCAGCTTCGGATGGGGCGCAATAGCTCTCGCGATGGCAACTCTCTGCTTCTGACCCCCGCTCAATTGTCTTGGTAGCCTGTTGACGAATTCCTCGTGAAGACCTACGGCCTCAAGACTCTCGCTGATGATCTTCTTAATGTGAAAGGCAAACCGTTGACTCCCTGAGCGGCTGAAAATAAGATAAGCCGCAACATCCATCCTCATAGAACTCAGTTGCAGGGAACACGGCGTCCTCAGTATCCGCGGCAGAGAGCAGCCGAAAGCATTCCTTGTGCTGAAGCCAGCCGTGTTATTATGTCGCTAAAACGACAAGATGGAAGTATGTCTGCCGTTCCACTCTATAAGGCTCCGTCAAAGATTCATGGGTATGGTGCATTTGCATCGAGAAAGATAGCGAAAGGTGAGGTCATTGCTGTTTGGGATGGACCGTACAGCGATAAGTTGCCTGACGATGATTCTGCCGGCTACTACCTGCGCGTTCCGTCAGGAAGATGGTTGGTGGGCTTCGGAGGTGACTATGCGGAGAGCTTCATCAATCATTCGAAGACACCGAATACGTACGTCAAGTGGAAGGGCGACATTGCAAGTCTGATTGCTTTGCGAGACATTGAACAGAATGAAGAAGTGACTTTCGATTACGAGTTGGTGCTCCCTGACCGCACGTAATACTGCTGCAAATCGGTACTCAATGTATTTTCTTTTATCGAGCTTCCCAGATTTCGCAGAAAAAGCTGCAATCCAAGCCGATAGTTATCAGTCTAACTCTTCAACCAGAGTAAGTTTCATGAACGGGGCTTCAGAGTTTGTTTATCCCCTTGGATAAATGAACTTGATTCCAATTAGGGTACAGATAAGCTGAATATGCCATGGCACGTCTGCACCCAATTGTTTTCCTTGCCGGACGGAGCTTCGGGTCCGAAGCAGACCACCACCGACCCGTCTGCGGCTGACCATAAGTGATAATCGTGAGCGAACGAAATGGCCACACACGACTGAATGAGTTGTATCAACGATGAGGCTGAAAATTACCATTCGTAGGCAAGAGCTACCAATCAGTGCCAACCGTCACAAGATCATTTCAAAGGATCGTTAAATCCATATGCATCTTAGAATGCTTCGTATCTCTGTGCAGAATTCTGGTTGGTTGATTTAGTTGAATATACTCGAAGTTAAGGAGCTCGTTGTTAAGCTTGGGGAAAAGATTATTCTCAATGGCGTAGATATGGCTCTGCAGAAGAATGAAAACTACATCATGTTTGGACCAAATGGGTCTGGAAAGACAACGCTGATCAATGTCATTATGGGAATGCA
>JBEKGM010000094.1:0-4109 GCA_050012795.1 Bathyarchaeia archaeon
TGAGCTATTTTCTGATTCGCTTTGGACTCCGACCGAAAACCAATGCGAAGAGGACCATACACATCAGAGCCGCGGATTGTGATATTGAGTACTGCCATATTTGGTCCAATCCCATTAGCGTCTGGTCCGTGTTCAAGAGGGATTGTCCTAGACCACGAATTTGGGAAATGCTACTAGCGCTACTCAGTCTTGCCCAGAACCAATCTGAACCAATAATGTATGGAACGTAAAGCACACTAACGAAGACTGCAAGCGACAGCACGATGGCTCTCATCAGTCGGATGTTTGAGAGAGTATCCTGTTCCAGTGCAACCCGCCTAGGAAATATCGTGAATGATACTTCGTACCATACCACGAAAGAAACCAACACGACTCCGGCGACAGGCAGCCATTGGATTGGAATAGGTAACTTGAACGTGCCGAACACGAATTCATGAATCCTTGGTTCAAATCCTTTTGAGGCCATATAGGCTAGATAAAACCAATCCAACAGGGATATTACTACAGTCGTCCCGATTATGGTTGATATTCTTGTTGATGTTGGATTTTTCGGCACAAGCGCTTACCTCTATATTGCGGCAATTTTGCACGGGATGCTATAAAGAATTGTTATCTCATAGCTGAACCAATTGTAGGGGCAGATGAAGATGGGTAGACGCGTAGAACCCGAGATAGTCGGGCGCGGCACATGGCTTGACATGGTTGCATATCGTATGCTCTTACGCGAGGAGAAGATTGGAAGAAATGCATCTATCCTCAGAACGGAAAGCGGATTGGGCGCATCTGGGGTTCCTCACGTCGGAAGCTTAGGAGACGTAATTAGAGCTTACGGCGTTAAACTCGCCCTTGAGACGCAAGGTCGGAAGTCGGAGTTCATCGCGTACTCAGACGACATGGATGGCCTGAGAAAGGTTCCAGCAGGTATGCCTGACTCGTTGAAGAAGTACCTCAGCCATCCAGTTTCATCAATTCCTGATCCGTATAACTGTCACGGCAGCTTTGCATCTCACGTGAACTCCCTTCTTCGGGACGCCATGGACAAGTGTGGTGTTGGCTCCAACTTTCATTCCGCAACGGAAGACTACCGGAAGGGACTCTTCAATGAACAGATTAGAAAGATTCTGACTAATGCTGATCAGATAGGCCGTATCGTGAAAGAAGAGGTGGGACAGGACAAGTACACGTTGATACTTCCGTACTTTCCGGTATGCGGTTCGTGCGGACGAATTTACACTACTCAAGCACACGAATTCGAATCTAGCACCGACAAGATCCTCTACGCGTGCGAAGGATCTGGAGAGATCAAAGGTCAATCAATTGAAAGCTGCGGGTATAAAGGGGAAGTTGACATTAAAGATGGTCATGGTAAACTACCATGGAAGGCTGAGTTTGCCGCACGATGGGACGCGTTGAAAATTAGTTTTGAAGCTTACGGGAAGGAACTTACTGACTCGGTGCGAGTCAACGACAGAGTGTGTCAAGAGATCCTCAGTTGTCCGCCGCCGTTCCATGTGCGCTACGAGCTATTTCTGGACAAGAGCGGAGAGAAGATTTCCAAATCTAAATCAGCCCTCGATGTGATTACACCGCAGACTTGGTTCAGGTACGGACCTCCCGCATCGCTCAATCTGCTCATGTTCAAGCGGATTACTGGCGCACGAAATCTAGGCGTCGAGGACATACCCGGTTACGTCAACGAGCTACACTATCTTGATGACGTATACTTCGGAACTCGCACAATCTCTGATTCTAAGGAATTCGCAAAACTGAAGGGGTTATTCGAGTATACTTATTTCCTAAAGCCCCCTCCAAATCACACCGCTTACGTGCCATACAACCTGCTCGTCTACCTTGTGGCTGTATCTCCGGTTGAGAAGCGTCGCGAGTACGTAGAAGCCAAGCTTCGCGAATATGGCTACGTGAAGACAAATATGCCATCGGACATCGAAGAAGAGCTAAAGTATGCCGCTAATTGGGCAGAAGATTTCAAAACAATTGCGGAGTCAACTATCCAACTCGCTGGACCTCAGCGGCTGGCAGTAGAGGATTTAATCGGAGTTGTGAGATCAGAAACCGATGAGCGAGTACTTCAGAACTCGATCTTCAACCTTGCAAAGAAATATGGAGTTGATCCACCGGAGTTCTTCAAGCTTCTCTACACCATTCTGCTTGGCGCGCCAAAGGGACCTCGACTGGGGCCCTACATTAAAGCGATGGGAAGCGAGAACGTTGCATGCGCTCTGGAACGCGCTGTCCAAGCATCGAAATCAAGTTCGGCCTAATCGAACGAGTATAACCATCTTTGACCCTCACCAAGTTCATTCCGCTTGTCTGTAGGATGCAGCCACTGCAAACTGGGCAGTCACGACACATTAACTTAGGCACGATTAACGTGAACGGCTTCATTAGTTCCGGCTACGTGAAGATTGGATGCAGAAACCGGCGCCCATGAATCGTTTGTTGCGCGGTCACTTGTCATTGAGGAAGGACCCCTTCTCCGTCTTCCGGTTCAAGAAGAACCATGCTTCGGATCAGTACAGAAACAGTTTGGTAGACATGGTAAACATACCTTATCTAGGTTCGACACCCAGCTGATACACTTGGGCCCGTAGTCTAGTCAGGATGAGTCTGACGGTTTCCGTATCGGTTTAGAGGCTAATTGATGCAGCTCAGAAATGCAGATAGTAGACTAGGAAGATCGCTATTGTGCTTGTGGCGATTGACGCAATGAACAGGTCTCGCATGGTCACTGCGAACCGTCTGAGTGATTGAAACATTGGACCGGTAAGCGCAGCATCCCATTTAAACGGGCATTACGGAAATCGAACATATCGCATTCTTATGTACATCATAGAGATCAGTTTCAGTTAACTCTGAATGCAAGATTGTCACAAGTCGCCACAACGTGTGCTAATCGAAACGTAGTCGCGAATTAGGATTAGCCAGACCTGTAAGTTCTTGCGGGGGATAAGATCCGGTAAAACCCATTTTGTGGTCGCCGTAATCTCTTCTCGATTTTGGCGATCTGTTCATTCACTCTGTCCAAGTTTCGCTCTGGTCCAGTAGCTTTCTCAAAATCCTCACTTGAGATGGTGCCTTCTCGAAATCGACCCAATCTTCGCTTGATGAGCAGATTCACTCTGACTTCCAGATTCATCCTTCTCTTCCACAACTGATTCAATCTTCTCTTCGATGAGGGAGACATAACTCATTCACTCCTATTATTTGCAGGACAGTTTTTGTCAATACTCTTGAAGAAATCATGCGACACAGAGCCGAGAAGTAACGGAGAAAATGTGACAATCCCCACTAGGACTAGGAGTAGCATGTGATTGCCACTTAGTAGTTGGTGCTTCAGTAGCCTCTCAAGAATCATTTACTGTAACCATTTTGTCACCACCAAATCTGCAACAGAAGACTAAGGTTTGATGTAACCGAACTTCGAATCTTGAGGTCACACACAAATGAAACATTGGCATGTAGCATACAAACTATCTAGCTGGTCTAATGCTTCGACCAGAATCATGCTAGAAGGTGAGGTAAGGGTTAGTGTCCTGACTGAGCTTAGACTACGATCGAAATCTATTTCTTAAAAGCGGATCGGATTCGTTCAAGACTTGTACACCTTGGGATTCTCCAGTGACCGTTCGAAAACTTCGTAGACTTAACCCAGCCACCTCCAAGTTTCTCGATTATATCGTTGACTTGATGCCACTTTTCAGACCAGAGCTCAATCTTGACTGGCGCAATAGTGTAGGACTGGCCGGGCACGTCGTGCACGAAGAATAGATCCGCTAGGAAGGATTTGAGTTGCCTACGGATTGGGTCAGATTCCACAATGAATCAGCCAAGCTAGACTAGAGAGTGTACGAGTTTCTTTAGGATCACGATTTCCTGATCCGTGAACGGTCCCGGTTTCATAACCGGCTGAGTTACAGTCTCTTGTTGTTGCTTTCTGCATTGATGCTTAATGATTTTGATAAGATTATAGTGATTTTTCTCGCAGTGATAATGCCAGATAGCAGCATCGAGCTCAGAATGATCACGGTCGTCGAGAAAATCGTAAGTGAAATGTTAGCGGTTAATTCGCCTGTTGCCAGTGCACCGAA
>JBEKGM010000095.1:0-3947 GCA_050012795.1 Bathyarchaeia archaeon
GCGATAATATTCCCATTACGCCGCCGGCGTTTACATCGCCTCAAGTACCACCAGAATCAAAGGGGCAACAGAACTCGCCGACGCAAAAATCCGTTTCAGATAACACAAGCCAGTCACCAAAGGCCCCTCAATCCCCACCGTTAGGGTTAGCCGAAGTCGCCGGTCCAGGAACGAATAATCAACTGAACACGTTAACTACACTACCCTCTGAAGGAACACGAGATAAACCGGAAACTCCAGATGAGGCCTTCACCAAGCAAAGCTCAAGTTCAACCCAACAGAATTCGGAACAGAAACCGCCGGACGAACAAAACTCAACCGGTAACCGAACCATCACAGTTCAAGGCCAATTTCCCGCCATAGATCAATTTCAAACCGTTAATCCGCCGGGATTGCCGCTCGCGCCCAGCGACGGCAAGACTCCCAGCGATCCACACACCAATCATATGGATGCGCCATCTGCCCCTCCACCACCGCCGAAGGTTGAAGATAAGAAATCTAACGGAGCGCCCAACGACCAGCCGAACGTCCAAGGTATCATCGTAACCCCTGAAGATACACCTCTCAAATCGCAACCAAGCGTGAACCATAACCTACGCAACCAAGCGTTAACCGCCCTCGTAGTAGTCGGAATTGGAATCGCCGCCCTCTACATCTTCAATCCGCAAGTGAGGCAATGGGTATTCTCTCAGTACGTCCGAATTTTCCATAAGGCGTCGCCCCAGTCCACGTCCGACGGAACGTCCACCCAGCCACAACAGAACTCAAACGCATCAACACATGGCTACGCCCGAGTAAACGACCCGAACGGTGTCGCCTTCTTCTAATTGACTAACTAAAATGTCGTTTTGCAGGGGATACGCTGCAGTATCAGAGATAATTATGCAATTTTTCTTGGTTGATCTTCTTGCATAACTTATGCAGGTATAGATAGAACTTACTTCACGGAGCTCGAGATTTTTCTATTTCGCTAAACTAACCTTAGCTTTCTTGCAGCCACTCGAATACGTTTGCCCTTTAGCTGCGAAAAGGGCCATTAAACCTCCAAAGATCGACATTGCCAAGAAGCTGTATCTAATACTCGTCAAGGACGCAAGGACCCCTGCCAGATATGGACCCCCGGTTTGGCCGATGTTCATTGAGGTTTCATACGAACCAATGCCCGCGCCTGCACTGTCTTCCGGAAACTGACGCGAGATGAGGCTTATCGTGATTGGAAAGATTACTCCGGTCCCTCCGCCAATCAGCATTATTCCTAGCAAAAATGCGGGGAAACTAGGTAAAACGCCCAGGACAATGATTCCTGCAGAGATCATTAGTGAAGTGGATACTAACATTCTCTTCTCACCGAACCTTAAGTAACGATGTGCAGTAGCATAAGAGAAGATTCTTGCCAAAGCGAAACCAGTAAAGAGTAGACCAATGAAGAGCGCGCTAATGCCGACAGAATACGCGTAGCCAGGAAAGATTGACGTAATTAGTCCCCATATTACACCATCGCATATGAGCATCAGGTACCAAGGGATGAGTCTGCGGATGATGCGCAAGTTACCTGAAACGTTTTGAGGATGTGAGAATTCTTCACTAGAGTACGATGGGACTACCCATATGATGACCTGCACGAATGATACAGTAATTACGGCCGAAGAACTCACGAAGAGATACGAGTAGTTAAGACGTTCAATGAGTAAACCTCCGATCAACGGCCCAATCAAAGAACCCAAGACCAAAGCTATACCATACCTACCCATCTCTCTCACCCGCTTGTCTATTGGCGTCAAATCCGTCACAATCATTTCCGCTGTAGGCCAAAAAACTCCCAATCCAATTCCTCCAACAAATTGTAAGACGACGATGTCAGAGACCGAGCGAGAGAAGATCAACATGAAAGTTGCTAACCCATTGAGACCCAGCGAAAAAGAGAAAATCCATGCACGATTAAGCCTGTCTGCCAGATGACCTGCTAACATAGGAGTGCTGGCTTGAGCCAGCGACCAAACAGTACCGATCACGCCCAGATCAAAATACGAAGCGCCAAAAGTTTGAGCGAATACAGGCATGAAATACTGGTACATACCGAATCCGAGGCTAGCAACGAATACCGAAACATAGAAGCGAAATCGTTCTTGTTCACTCAGCATTACGCATTCACCTATTTTCGCTCTCAGTCACGATCAGGACTGAAGAGAGGATTATCTGCGATCTCACCCTTTGAGAAGCTTCTCCAATAGGATTTTGGGCAAACTTCACGTGAGTTTTCAGCCACTCTTAATCGACTTCAACTAAAACTCAATGTCAGAACTTCCTCGAAAACTTTCGAAAAGCCAAGGAGCCACTCTTCGAGTTGAGATAAATTGAACTAAACGTCGTAGCACGTTTGGCTCACTTTAAACGTTTGTCCCTTGTGGGCAACGGAGAAAGTGAGCAACCTAAATCAAACATTCGAATTAACCTGAAAAAAATTTGTCGAACGAATTGGAACAGAAGCATAGGATTGGATAATGTTGAAGATTCTCGTTCTTTCAGAGAAGGATGTTAAGGCTGCGAACCTTCAGATGAGGGATGCGATAGAAGCGGTTGAAGACGCTTTTACAGCACATGGACAAGGAAAGACTGCGATGCCGGTGAAAGCGGTCATAGACGACCCCAAACGAGGGGTCTGGACTGGCGCCCTCCCCGCCTATATTGAGACTGCAAACGTTATGGGTATAAAGTGGCATTCAGAAGTCATAGGGAACTTGGAGAAGCGTGGCCTTCCAAACATAATTGGAACCATGATCCTCAATGACGCTATCTCGGGCGCGCCCCTTTCCATTATGAGCGTCGGTACTTTAACGGCGATTCGGACTGCTGCTATGAGCGCGGTTGCGGCTAAGTACCTTTCTAAGAGGGATTCAAAAGTCCTAGGCGTAATAGGTTCGGGTATACAAGCTCGAAGCCATCTGCTCGCTTTCAAGGAGGTTTTGCCGATTTCCACAGTTAAAGTCTACGACGCTATTGGAGAGGCTCGCCAGAAATTCGTTGATGAAATGAGTAGACTAGTAGACATGCAAATCGAACCTGCGAAGAATGTGGAGGACGCAGCACTAGGATCCGATATAATCTTGACGGCGACTACTTCACACAAAAGGTTTCTCGATGAAAACAGCGTGTCTGAAGGAGCCTTTATCGCCGCAATAGGAGAGAAGGAGATAACGATCGGATTGGTGGAAAAGGCTAACAAGATCGTGGTCACTGATCTTCGACAAGCCAAGATCGATGGTAACCTCGCAGAATTCTTCAAGGAGAAAATCGTATCCGAGGATAAGATTTACGCCGAGCTTAGTGAAATAGTCACAGGAAAGAAAATTGGAAGACGATCGGATGACGAACTCATCATCTTCGCTTCAACTGGCATTGCTATATGTGACCTAGCAGTGGCAAACGTCGTGTATAAGCTAGCTAGTGAGAAAGGCATCGGCACATCCATCGAATTTCTCTAGATAGAACCTGTTACGAAAACAGGAGCAATAACATCGATGCGGAATGACTTCGGAGAGAATTATGCGCTTAGGTGAATTCACATTTTCTCAATCTAATTCGATGTACACGTGGGCCTAAGCATGAGTCGGGTTGGGCGTTCATTACGGGTATAAGTTATTCCGTCACTTCTCTACTGAGTGGAGTGCATCGTCTATTGTTGTTAGGCCGAACTCAAGTTGTTCTTCCGTGATGACTAGGGGAGGTGAGAGTTTCAGAACGTTTCCGAATCTGCCTCCAGGTGGTTGTAGGATGACTCCATGCTTCAACGCGTACTCGACGACTTTCTTTGTTTCCTCGACTGCCGGTGTCTTTTTGGTGTCCTTCACGAGTTCTAGTCCACACATCATCCCTAGGCCTCTGGCGTCGCCGACGATCTCATAACGATCCTTCATTTCGTTAAACCTTTTCATGAATTCTTGACCCAT
>JBEKGM010000096.1:0-3219 GCA_050012795.1 Bathyarchaeia archaeon
GCGATAATATTCCCATTACGCCGCCGGCGTTTACATCGCCTCAAGTACCACCAGAATCAAAGGGGCAACAGAACTCGCCGACGCAAAAATCCGTTTCAGATAACACAAGCCAGTCACCAAAGACCCCTCAATCCCCACCGTTAGGGTTAGCTGTAATTGCCGGTCCAGGA
The DNA here is from genome assembly GCA_050012795.1 of Bathyarchaeia archaeon. GTDB lineage: Archaea > Thermoproteota > Bathyarchaeia > 40CM-2-53-6 > 40CM-2-53-6 > FEN-987. The sequence goes on from JBEKGM010000096.1 coordinate 171, forward strand.
ACGAATAATCAACTGAACACGTTAACTACGCCACCCTCTGAAGGAACACGAGATAAACCGGAAACTCCAGATGAGACTTTCACCAAGCAAAGCTCAAGTTCGACCCAGCAGAATACGGTACAGAAACCGCCGGACGAACAAAACTCAACGGGTAACCGAACTATCACAGTTCAAGGCCAATTTCCCGCCATAGATCAATTACAAATCGTTAATCCGCCGGGATTGCCGCTCGTGCCCAGCGACGGCAAGACTCCCAGCGATCCACACACCAATCATATGGATGCGCCATCTGCCCCGCCACCACCGCCGAAGGTTGAAGATAAGAAATCTAACGAAGGGCCGAACGACCAGTCGAACGTCCAAGGTATCATCGTAAATCCTGAAGATACATTTCTCAAATCGCAACCAAGCGTGAACCATAACCTACGCAACCAAGCGTTAACCGCCCTCGTAATGGTCGGAATTGGGGTCGCCGCCCTCTACATCTTCAATCCGCAAGTGAGGCAATGGGTATTCTCTCAGTACGTCCGAATTTTCCATAAAGCGTCGCCCCAGTCCACGTCCGACGGAACGTCCACCCAGCCACAACAGAACTCAAACGCATCAACACAGGGCTACGCCCGAGTAAACGACCGAAACGGTGTCGCCTTCTTCTAATTCTAGCTCTTAGTTTGACCTCGTGGTGCCCTTGTGCTGCTCAATGTGGAATCGCCGCTGCTCCGGATTGTTGGAGACCTTTGAAGTTGTTGTCGAGTTTAGCTACTCGAAGCGCGGTTTTTCTCTGCCGGAATAAAGGTAAGAGAAATCGCATTCGCACAATGTCGAACGCCTTTTTTGGTGAACCCTTCTCCTAGGAACACATGACCCAAATGCGCGCCACAACGGGTACAGACGATCTCCGTGCGGACTCCGTCAGCGTCTGGAATCCTCTTCACAGCACCGGGAACCTCATCGTCAAAGCTAGGCCATCCACAGCCAGCGTTGAATTTATCTTCTGAGCGATACAGCACCGTATCGCAACGTTTACAGAGATACACGCCCTTTTCCCAGAAATCGTTATACTTGCCGGTGAAAGGTGGCTCCGTGCCTTTGTGAACGATCACTCCTTCCTCTTCCCTGGTTAATTCGTTCTGTTTCATCTGCTACCACCTAAGACTATCATTACCTTGCAGGTTCCCGAAAAACATCCTCCAAGATAGACCAGGATCAACGGAGTGCAAGGAAATACTGGCACTCGGTCAAACCAGAAAGGCCTGCAAGAAAATAACGCATCTGTTCCATTAGCGGTGAGGCTCGCGGGAGTTCAGTTATGTTACTAGTAAATTGGGGTTCAAATCCCCCCGCACCATTTTACTAAGTCAACAGGCGTCAGGACACATACGTTTTGGCAGATTCGCTAACCGCCTCAAAGAGGCAGCAGCATCACGATAGAATGGCTTGAACTCTCTGCCGCTCTGTCGGTTTCTTTGTAAGAATATAACCCTCTTGGGTTTCTTTCTTATTTCGATCCAGGATTGGGACTATGTCGGACAGTGGTGTAGAGAGAACTTGCATGCAGTTAAGAGAACTAGTTGAACTGGCAGTTAAGAAAAATTCCGCGCAAGGTGTTCTTTTGTCAGGTGGCCTTGACTCATCTATAGTTGCTGCAGTCGCAAGCAGAAACTTGAAGCTTACAGGTGTCACGGTCCTGTTAGGAGATGCGCCCGATCTGAGATTCGCGAAGATTGTTGCTGAAAGATTCAGCATTGATCATATTATAATTCCCATTAATGAGAAAGTTGCGGAGGCTGCAGCTCAAGACGCGGTCAAGATTATGAAATCCTTTGATCCGATGGAAATTCGGAACGATGCAACAATCCTAATTGGACTCCGAGCAGCTAACGACCATGGTATCGGTGAAGTGATGACGGGCGACGCTGGCGATGAATTGTTTGCCGGCTACAGCTTCCTATTTGGTAGAAGTCACGACGAACTCGTTAGAAGCCTACGGAACATGTGGAAGGTCATGCGTTTCGCGTCAGCTTCCATAGCGAAATCCCTAGGTATGCAAGCTAAGATGCCTTTCTTGGAGCAGCCTCTCAAAGAATTCGCAATGAACATAGACCCAGAACTGAAGATACACAAGGAACATGATCAGACGTATGGGAAATGGATTCTTAGAAAAGCCTTTGAAGACTTGCTTCCGGCTGAAATCATTTGGAGAACAAAGATGCCAATCGAACGCGGGTCGGGAACATCAACGCTTCCAAACTACTTTAGCTCAAAGATCTCTGATGCTGAGTTTAGTAAGAAAGCGAAAGAATACTTGCAATCTGATGGTGTCCACATCAGAGACAAAGAACACTTATTCTACTATGAGACCTATGAGAGAGAATTTGGCAGCCCGCGAGGATTTGGCGAAGGCTCAAAAATCTGTCGAGGCTGTGGAGCATACCTTCTTGAAGTAATGGAGTTCTGCAGAACCTGCGGGATGTCCCCAGCGTAGGAGGCGCATCAGATTAAAAACGATCTCATCTCTTAGAGTATATGATCTCAGGCGAATCGTCGTTTCATAAGCCCTAATCTGTATATTCGAGATGCTCTAAGAGGCGCAAATCAACCTTGGCGAAAGCGCTAATGATCCAAGGGACATCGTCCCATTCTGGGAAGGGTACCCTCGTCGCTGCTTTGTGCAGGATCTTAGTTGATCGAGGGTTCAAGGTAGCCCCTTTCAAATCTCAGAATATGTCGCTTAACTCGTTCGTTACTGAGTCAGGGGAAGAAATAGCAAGGGCCCAAGCATTCCAAGCCTTTGCTGCTCGAACAGCTATCAAAGCCGATATGAATCCGATACTCTTGAAACCGAAAGGTGATATGACGAGTCAGATAATATTTCATGGCAAACCATTCCAAGACATACACGCTAAGGATTATTGGCGCGAATTCGCATTGACAGTCGGCTTCGAAGGAGTGAAGCAATCATTCGAACGATTGTCAAAGGAATATGAGGTAATAATCATTGAAGGAGCAGGAAGCCCAGCCGAGATAAACCTCTACGAATTCGACATTG
>JBEKGM010000097.1:0-4006 GCA_050012795.1 Bathyarchaeia archaeon
TGTGATGCTCTACGGATGGAAGAGCTGGGAGATCGCAAAAGAAGAATTAGAGAAAGTCTTCAAGGCATTCGCAGATGGTATAGCCAAATCGTTTGAGAAATGAGAACGTAGATTCCGCTCTTTCCCTAGCTGTTACGGAGGCCTCTTGCAACCATGCTATTACCCAGATTTTCTCCTTCCTAGAATGTCTTCCTCCAGACTTGAATTGTTAGCTCCTGCCTCCAACCTTCAGCACTAGATTTGATTCTGTAAAGTTGCTGTTTGGTGTGTTGACGTGTCAAGATTCGTTTGATCAATTTGATTTGTCGAAAGTTAACACTACGTCTTTTGCAATTTCAAAGGCTTTCTTGCCAACAGTATCCATATTCTCGACATCCGAGCTGCCAATTGACCATATTTGCCAAGTTCCATATTGATTCAGATAATTCGTTAAAAGGTAGATTTTGTTCTTGAGCACTAGGTCAATTGAGCCATCGAAATCAGCCATTATGCTGATCAGTTCTCGTGAAAGAACTCTAGCAGCAGATTGTATATTGTCAAGACTTGGAGGGATCCACCGTGATTGTCCGCTATTCATATAATGTTCCCAACTTATTATGAATCGTCTTAATCGTGGAAGTAATCGGTCACCTAAGTTCTTCTGCATGAAAATTTGCGGAGGTGGTTGAACTTGTTGTCTTCCTCGTCGTTTCATTTTCTGTTTAGCTTTCGCACACATCTTAAAGCAGTCTCCTTTAGTGTGACGGTGCAGACTGCATTACCGTTCCGTCCTCAATTGCCAAAGTCAACGCGTTCAGATCTTCAGATTTAGCGAGCTATGAGAACTGAGCATTTCGCGTGTTGGCATACATGGTGGCTTACGCTTCCCAGCAGCATTTCTTTTATGCCGCTATTTCCACGGCTTCCAATCACAATGAGGTCGTATCCCTTGTCGCTCGCGACCTGTACAATACGATCTGCCGGATGACCTGATTCCATTATCTTTTCCACTGTTAATCCAGCGGCTTTGACCTTCGCCTCTGCCTTTGCTAGTATACCCTTTCCATTAGCCTCAATCACCTCAATCATGTTGCGATACGTTTGACGTTCGTCGTGGACGAGATTGTAGGAAGCGGGCGTAGGAAGAGACCAACCCGGAGAAACAGGCCAAGTCGTAGGAGGCTGAACCACGTGAACAGCTCCCAGTGAGGCTCCACAGGCTTTTGCAAGAAAAATAGCATAGTCCAAAGCTCTTTCGGCTTGGGTTGACCCGTCAACAGGAACCAAGATCTTCAAGAGTATCATAACCTCGATAACATCACGTCTACGAGTATTTTACCTTACTTTTTTCAGTGCCTCGATGATGCGGTCTTGCGTTTCGATTGGGAGTAGCCGTAAGCACTTTACAAATTCGTCTGTCCGTGGATAGAATATTCACGACGGCCAATATTCGCGTCGAATATGTGAATAATCTGTCATCCGACATAATCTGTTTCTCGAAATAGTACGATCTCTTGAACATCGCTTATGAGCTTGCAAAGAAATCCTGAATCCCAGGAGCAGAGAACAATGGCGTACATGTTTCCATCAATGCCTGGCAAAATCCGTCCAGAATTGTCCAAGCAGAAGATTGTTCGGGCTGCGATGAAAGCATACTGGCCACTCCGCATGGCGGGATTCGACTACTTGCTAGCCCCGATAATCCTCTGGGCATCGATTGACTAAAACTGCCTCGAACCCGGCCACAATACGATTGTAGCGTAGACTGAACAGTTACTGGTCCACGTAATATTTTCCACGCAAACGGACCCTAGGCCTACATTTACTCAAGACACCGATTCATCGACCGAGTCTGAAGCGATTACGTACGGCATACAAAATTGAATATCCCACTGATTATAGTAGCACTGGTCTGAACGACTGCACCTGTTGATAACATGAACTAGGATACCGGTTCTAATTGCCCTTGAATACGATACAGCACTGGAGTACATTCAGTTAAATTTGCTTCGGAAGAATCCGCTTCAACTTTCAAATTCAGTATATTGCATCGTGCTTTAATCGTTCCTCCATCTTCTTCCCATCCTCCTCCGTAGCCACAATACTGAAACTAACAGGCACCGAACCTGTCGAGAAAACCACGTACTGAATCAAATGCTCAGGAACTTCCAAGTCACCAATCTTCAATCGCTTCGATATCATGATACAGTCATTCCGCAGGAGTTAACTTAACGTGATTATTTCTAATTTGCCATCGGCGCTAATCTGTTAGTATCAGTTACGGTATTCTACGTTCTTAGGCCGATGGGACGTGCTTACTTCCCGTTTATGGGACATTAACCTAGCCTTCAACCTCTAGGGTTGTCGTCATGTGCCTATGAGTTCAAATGAAACCTATGTGTGGAGGCATGCTAGAGAACTCATCTGATGTCTGTAATCGACAGAGTTCACACGTCAAGTCACACCTGAAAGATGAGGGGAGAGGAGCAAATTTTCTATAGGGCCCCCGAGTTCGTTTGCGCGTCCTCGTCTTCTTTTCGATTTCATTTTCAATTTCATCCTCCTTCAGGTTGGCCTGGTTGCATTCTGTTGAGATTTCTCCTTGTGGCGGATTGAATCCCTGCCTCATGCCTAACACGTTGCACATCTTCTTTTCCGTATAGGTGGAGCACTTCCTGAAACCGCTGCCTTGCGTCTTGGCCGATGTCTGGTCTGAAGAACAGTCCACGCTCTTCATTCCAGTAAGGCATGACCCTGAATTTCCGCAAGTATGCGAGCGTCGTCATGCGGTCAAGGGTTCTGTTAGGTCCAGCGCTTCGATGCTCCTCTGAGCAATTGGTTCCAAAGTTTTGCGTTCACGCAGTGGTCGGGACAAATCGATTTTTCTTCCTCGATTCCAATGGTCACTCCCAATTGCAAACTTACTGATTCCTCGACATACATAGCTCCCCTGCTTCTTTTCTCGCATTACGGCGAAGAGAAAGATTTGAGAAAAACTGATGGTGACTCGATTACTGATTAGAGGTTATCACTCCTCGTTTGATCAAGGACTTGATCAGGTCCTCGTATTCGTCCTCGTATAATTTCACGCCATAAGTTGAGTGCGATATTCCTAGGCTTCTCAGTGCTTCCTTCTCTTCTTTCTCCAACCTCCCTGCATGACCAGTGATTTCAATATGTTGCTGCTGAGATTTCACCTGAAGGCTTCTACACCGACGCTTCACAGCGGTTTCAATGAGCCTAATCCTAGCGTTCAAGTCATCCGGAATCTGAAACTTATCGTCAACCACGATTCTTCACTCTCAATGAAAACAGATAGCTACCAAGTTTTCTGTCGGCTATTTATTAGGTTCGTTAAGCTTCGTTCGCGCTCCTAACCAGCAGCTATTAATTCTAACAACGTGCGATTGGTTGCGTAGGCGCTATCTTGCTTGCTGAATGTAGGTCACATTCATTTCGATCGTATACTGGCTCTGTCATGAGCCAGCCTGCGCGCAGAGGATTACCCGACTACTTGTTCGACTCAGGGAGGCTGGTGTTCTTACATGAATATTCGGTTTTTCACGTCGTCCTTGACGGTGTAGGAGAATTCGTGGACCAAATTCAATAGCGGCAAGTGAATATGAGGGAGAGTGCATATCCAAGTGCCGTCCTCGCAACACATTTCATATCATGCAGATTCAATTCTCCGCGGTCTAACCCGCGAACGCCAGCCCTGTATTGAGCTTCGGTATGGAGTGTTGTGAATGCTGCGATAGCATTGCGTACTGCCTCCTGTTCAGATATCAATAATGTTCCCCGTTGGCTGCCCGTATCTCAGCTTGAGGAGACTTAACCTTCACCCTTTCAGTGAAACAGGTCCACGAGAACTGGGTCGCGGGTCTGGCGTTTATGGTGCTTGTTTGGCGCCGCATTGGGGACAGAATTTGATGTCGACGGGCGAAAGGGCGCCGCACTGGAGACAATGCCCTGCCTGAATGCGAGGAAGCTGAGGAGAAGGCAAACCCGAGGGACCGAGGCCGGGGCC